>CATECQ010000035.1 GCA_949498985.1 Glaciecola sp. HTCC2999 | reverse complement strand
TATGCTGGGAAATAATGGTCGGTGAGATAGGATTCGAACCTACGACCCCTTGGACCCAAACCAAGTGCGCTACCAAGCTGCGCCACTCACCGACTAAGGTGGCGCATATTACCGATTTGGCTGTTTGAGGTCAATTTATTTTTTGGCAATTTTTCTCACATGTGAAACAATATACACACTACCTCTTTTATTCAATCAAGGTTTTTCATGCAAGCTCACCTCATCGATGGCAAGGTCATCGCAAAAAATGTACGACAAGATGTCGCTGAATATGTCACTGGCGCAGTTGCAGCTAAGAAACGTGCACCTGGATTAGCCGTAGTCTTAGTGGGTTGCGATCCAGCATCACAAGTCTATGTGAATAACAAACGCAAAGCCTGTGACGAAGTTGGTTTTGTATCAAAGAGTTACGATTTACCTGCCACAACTGAACAAGCTGAGCTTTTATCTTTGATTGATACATTAAATGAAGATGACACTATTGATGGGATTTTGGTTCAACTCCCACTGCCTGCTGGATTAAATGCAGAATTGATTTTAGAGCGCATTGACCCACATAAAGATGTAGATGGATTCCATCCTTATAATATTGGGCGACTAGCCCAACGCATCCCCGCAATTCGTCCTTGTACGCCTAAAGGTATTATGACGATGATTGAATCGACCAAACGTAATATCAAAGGTCTCGATGCTGTCATTGTGGGTGCCTCAAACATCGTAGGGCGTCCAATGGGACTTGAGTTATTACTGGCTGGCTGTACCGTCACAACCTGTCATAAATTTACTCAAGATTTAAAGAGTCATGTCCAACGTGCTGACTTACTCGTTGTTGCCGTAGGAAAAGCAAACTTTATCCCGGGTGAATGGATTAAGAAAAATGCCATTGTGATTGATGTGGGTATTAATCGGTTAGAAGATGGTTCATTGGTAGGTGATGTTGAATTTGATACCGCTGCGGCCAATGCCGGCTGGATCACCCCTGTTCCTGGCGGTGTTGGACCCATGACGGTGGCAAGCTTAATCGAAAATACGCTAGAAGCGTATGTCAAGGCTCACTCTTAAGTGACTCACACACAACAACATCGTCAAATAATTGAGGCCATCAAACATTGGCTTGAAGAAATCGTGATTGGGCAGCAGTTCTGTCCTTTTGCGCAAAAACCCTTCATTCAAGATACGATCACTTATCATGTTAATGACTCCCAAGATTGGGGCACTATTCAAACTGATTTTACTGGTCAGTTGCATTTTCTGAATACTCACCCGCATGTAGAAACCACATTATTTATTTTAGATTGGCAAGCACTGGACTTCTATGATTACCTAGATGGGTTGACGTTATTGCAACAAACCTTAGAAAAAGAAGGCTTTGAAGGTGTCTTTCAAATTGCGAGTTTTCATCCAGATTATCAATTTGACGGTGAAAAAGCATCTTCTCCCAGTCATTTTACTAACCGCGCCCCCTTACCTATTTATCACATATTACGCGAGGACAGCTTAACGCAAATTTTGGATAATATGCCTAATGCTCATACTATTCCTGAAGATAACATTATCCGTGCCCATGAATTGGGTACGTCATATTTTGCTGAAGTACTGACCCATGCACTCGCTAAATTACCTAAGTAGCCTTTCGCAATGAGTCAAGATCCCTCATTATCCACTGCCGTGATCGAGTGTCATTCTATTGGTGAGATGATCACGCCGTTTTCGCAAAAATTTGGTATCCCCAGGCAGTCATCGAGCTTAACTGACATTCCTGGCTATATCCGACTCATCCCACCATACGACGATATAAACGGTTTTCGTGGGATTGATATGTTTTCACATTTATGGATTGTATTTCAGTTTAATCAAAGCGTTAATTCAACTCAGACCTATTCCCCACTCATACGTCCGCCACGCTTAGGAGGCAATGAAAAAATCGGTGTATTTGCTTCACGTAGTAGCTTTCGACCCAATAACATTGGACTCTCCAAAGTCAAATTTTCACACATAGAGCGGATTAACGGTGAAACTCGATTACATATTTTAGGCGTGGATTGTTTAAATGGAACACCTATTTTAGATATCAAACCTTATGTTGCTTATGCAGACAGTGAGTCTGATGCACAAAGCGGGTTTGCCGATGGTGCACCGAAACCAACTTTACGCATTTCATTTGCTGAGCAGGTATTCACTCAGATAAACACACATGTTCTGCCTGAGACACAAACGCCACAGACATTCTTAACACTGATTGAACAAGTTATCGCTTATGATCCCCGTCCGGCTTATCATAAAAACCCGGATTACCAAGCACAATACCCGAATAAAAAGTATCACATCATACTCTTTGATTTAGATATTGAGTTTATCGTTACCGACAATCAACACGCTCATATTATCAATATTAAGGCATAAAAACCCTCACCTCAGTGCTTTAGTCCTGTAAATCTTATGCTAGAATACGGGCACAAATTTTGAGGAAAACATCGTCATGCGCACAAGCCAATATTTATTAT
This sequence comes from Glaciecola sp. HTCC2999, assembly GCA_949498985.1. Classification (GTDB taxonomy): domain Bacteria; phylum Pseudomonadota; class Gammaproteobacteria; order Enterobacterales; family Alteromonadaceae; genus Opacimonas. The sequence goes on along the minus strand of CATECQ010000035.1, from coordinate 147,996 downwards.
CTACGCAAAAAGAAACCCCAGCAGATGCAGAAGTCGTCTCTCATCAGCTCATGCTCCGCTCTGGTATGGTCAGAAAGGTGGCATCAGGTTTGTATAACTACTTACCCACTGGCTTACGCGTATTAAATAAAGTCGCAAATATTGTGCGTGAAGAAATGAATAAAGCGGGCGCCATAGAAATTCAAATGCCGGTCGTGCAACCCGCGGATCTATGGGAAGAGTCTGGTCGATGGGAAGAATATGGCCCAGAATTGTTACGTATAAAAGACCGTCATCAGCGCGATTTTGTGCTCGGTCCCACTCATGAAGAAGTTGTGACAGCATTAGTTCGCAATGAAGTCTCTAGCTATAAACAACTGCCACTGAATTTATATCAAATTCAAACTAAATTTCGTGATGAAGTACGCCCTCGATTTGGGATCATGCGTGGCCGTGAATTTTTGATGAAAGATGCCTATTCATTTCATTTGAGCCAAGAATGTTTGCAAACGACTTACGATAAAATGTTTCAGGCTTATTGTAATGTCTTTGAACGTATCGGTTTAGAATATCGTCCGGTTATTGCAGATAATGGCTCAATCGGTGGCAGTGGTTCACATGAGTTTCATGTACTTGCCGAATCAGGTGAAGATGATATTGCCTTCTCAAATGGTTCTGATTACGCTGCCAATGTTGAGATGGCTGAAGCACTAGCACCACAATCTCAAGGTACAGGCTCACAAGCATTAACTAAAGTCGATACACCTAATGCCAAGACGATTGCAGAGGTAAGCGCGTTATTAGATATTCCAGAAAATGCTTCGGTTAAAACTCTAATTGTCTTAGGAACGCCAGCAGAAGACGGTTCACAAGGCCTAGTCGCATTAGTCTTGCGTGGTGATCATGAAGTGAATGAACTCAAAGCCGAAAAACATGCATTGGTTGCCAGTCCTTTTACCATGGCTGACGAAGATGCAATTAAGGCAGCAATTGGTTGTGGTGTCGGTTCGATTGGACCTGTCGGGCTTGAGTTACCGATCATTGCTGATCGAAGTGCTGCAGCCTTAGCTGATTTTGTTTGTGGTGCAAATTCCGATGATGTGCATTACACCGGTGCAAACTGGGCACGTGACGTTCCTGAATATGATGTATTTGATTTACGCAACATTCAAGCTGGCGACCCATCACCATGTGGACAGGGCAGCATTGAAATCAAACGAGGTATTGAGGTTGGTCATATTTTCCAATTAGGTAATAAGTACTCTGATGCCATGAATTGCGGTGTATTAACTGAAACGGGTAAACATGAAACCTTAACCATGGGTTGTTACGGTATCGGCGTCTCGCGTATCATGGCCGCCGCTATTGAGCAAAATCATGATAAATATGGGATCAAATGGCCAGAAGCTATTGCACCATTTACTGTCGCAATCATTCCAATGAATATGCACAAATCCCATCGCATCAAAGAAGTTGCTGAAAAACTCTACGAGGAATGTCTCGCACTAGGCGTTGAAGTACTTTTTGATGACCGTAAAGAACGTCCAGGTGTGATGTTTAACGATATGGAGTTGATTGGTGTACCGCACAGTATTGTCATTGGTGAGCGTAACCTAGATAACCAAGAAGTAGAATATAAAAACCGTCGCACCGGTGAAAAGAAAATGCTGAATATCGCTGATTTAAGTGAGTTTATTGGTAATTTATAAGCCATATTCAATAGGTATTTAAAACACGATTACACCTTTTACACTCATAAGCCAAGGATGGTCATATGTTGACACAATGTACTCTGAATACTTCATGCAACCGACCTAAAATAGGGGTGAGTGGTTTGGTGCTTTTTATCTTTGGCTTTTGCAGCATGGCACAGGCCTCTGATACTCAAACTGAAATTGACCAAACACCCAAAAAAATGACTTTAGAAGCGCGTGTATCGAAAGCACAGCAGACTCTGGATAAACTCACCCAAACACTTAAAGCCAATCGACAACAAAAACAATCAAAATCTATTCTTGATAAACGTATTTTGGCAGACCAACAAATTAATGCTAATCCGTTTAGTCTGGCTCAACATAAGGTAAATTACTTATTACCTTTCTCCTATGCCACCAACCCCAACCCGATTGCCCAACAAGATCTCAACAATGACAATATTGATAATATAGAAGCTGTATTCCAAATCAGTACTAAAATTCCTATCTATATCGATACCAATGATGAACTAGAAACGTTATCAGGATTATATTTTGGATTTACCGCGCGCTCTTTTTGGCAAGTGTATAACGAAGAAGTCTCGAAACCGTTTCGGGAAACAAACTATGAGCCCGAAATATTCTATCGATGGCAGGCCGATTTAAGTTTTTTTGATACTCGCTTTAATACCCTTCAAATCGGTATCAATCATCAGTCAAATGGACAAAGTGGACTGCGCTCACGCAGCTGGAACCGAGTAATATTTAGTGCTTTGTTCAGTGATATCGATTCGGCCTATTATATCAGTACATGGTGGCGTATCCCTGAGGATGACAAAGTATCTATCGATGATCCCACCGGCGATGATAATCCCGATATTAATGATTTTATTGGTCGAGTCGAGTTTGGCTATGCGTTTCAAATGGGAGAAGTAGAAGTCTTTACTCGCTTACGCAATAATCTGAAGCGAACCGATAACCGAGGTAGTATCCAGCTAAATATGACCTATCCACTTTCTCAGCGCTATGATGTGTTATTGCAGTATTTCAATGGATATGGTGACTCTTTGATTGATTATAACAACCATCAATCACGAGTCAGTTTAGGCGTGCAACTCCGGTTTTTATGAGCGATACCGGTTCAATTTACGGATAAAAAAAACGCCATTATGAGGACTCAATAATAGCGTTTTTCAGACTTATCTTACCACTATTCCCATTCGATTGTTGCGGGGGGTTTACCCGACACATCGTATACTACACGGCTAATACCATCAATTTCATTGATAATACGGTTTGATACTTTACCCAAGAAATCATACGGTAAATGCGCCCAATGTGCCGTCATGAAATCAATGGTTTCAACAGCCCGTAACGAAACCACCCAATCATATTTACGCGCATCACCCATCACACCAACAGAACGTACAGGTAAGAACACGGTAAAAGCTTGACTGACTTTATGATATAAGTCAGCAGCATGTAATTCTTCAATGAATATAGCATCTGCACGGCGCAGTAAATCACAATATTCTTTCTTGATTTCACCTAACACACGCACCCCTAAACCAGGCCCTGGGAAAGGATGACGATACAACATGTCATACGGTAAACCTAGCTCAAGACCAATCTTACGAACTTCATCTTTAAAGAGTTCGCGTAAAGGCTCAACTAAGCCCATTTTCATATCTTCTGGCAACCCACCTACATTATGGTGTGATTTTATGACATGTGCTTTACCTGTTGCTGAGCCAGCTGACTCAATCACATCAGGATAAATAGTACCTTGCGCTAGCCATTTTGCATTTTCTAATTTTTGAGATTCTTCATCAAACACACTGACGAATTCATTACCGATGATTTTACGTTTGGCTTCCGGATCAGATTCATCTGCTAAGGCGGCTAAAAACCTTTCTTCAGCATCAACTTTGATAATATTTAAGCCAAAGTGGTCACCGAACATATCCATGACTTGTTGACCTTCGTTTAAGCGTAACAAGCCATTATCGACGAACACACAAGTTAGTTTTGAACCAATCGCACGGTGTATCAACATCGCCACTACTGATGAGTCGACGCCACCAGATAGCCCTAAAATCACTTCATCATCACCGACTTTTTCTTTAATTCGAGCAATTGCATCTTCAATGATCGCATCAGGCGTCCATAGCTTTTGTAAGCCACAAATGTTTAACGCAAAATGAGATAATAGACGCTCACCTTGTCGAGTATGGGTGACCTCTGGGTGAAATTGTACTCCATAAAAACGTTTTTCTTCATTCGCCATTGCTGCAAAAGGGCAGCTATCCGTCTGAGCAACTTTCACAAAACCCGGTGGGATTTCAGAAACCTTATCACCATGACTCATCCAAACATCCAACAAGGCATTGCCAGAGTCACTAACATGATCTTCAATGTTAGCCAGTAATGGGTTAGTTTCGATGACTTCTACCTGAGCATACCCAAACTCACGCAGATTTGAACCTTGAACCGCACCGCCTAATTGTTGTGCCATTGTTTGCATACCATAACAAATACCTAAGACTGGCACGCCAGCATTAAAGACATATTGTGGTGCGCGAGGTGAACCAGCTTCAGTTACTGACTCAGGGCCACCTGATAAAATGATCCCGTCAGGACAATAATCTCGGATTTGTTGTTCGGTCACGTCCCAAGCCCACAGTTCACAGTAGACACCGATTTCACGAATACGACGCGCAATCAACTGCGTGTATTGTGAACCAAAATCTAAAATTAGGATTTTTTGGGAATGAATGTTTGCTGTCATGGCATAGTCTCTTTGTAAAAACACAACAGGCTAGCGTGATAGCTAGCCTGATAAATTGGGATAAAAATTAGCTTAGCCTAATCGGTAGTTAGGCGCTTCTTTTGTAATGCTAACATCATGAACATGAGACTCGCCCATACCCGCTGCTGTTACTTTCACAAATTGCGGTTTCGTATTAAGTTCAGTAATTGTCTCACAGCCTGTAAGCCCCATTGCCGAACGTAATCCACCCATTTGTTGGTGTATGATATTATTAATCGGTCCTTTATACGCAACGCGACCTTCAATACCTTCAGGTACAAGTTTTTCTGCGTTTTTGCTATCTTGGAAATATCGATCTGAAGAGCCGTTATTCTGATCCATAGCACCTAATGACCCCATTCCTCGATAAGATTTATAGTAACGACCTTGATACAGCTCTACTTCACCAGGGGCCTCTTCAGTGCCCGCTAACATTGAACCGACCATCACACAGCTCGCGCCAGCCACTAATGCTTTAACAATATCACCAGAAAAACGAATACCGCCATCAGCAATGACCGGTATATCCGTTCCTGCTAAAGCGTCAACAGCATCTGAAATAGCGGTAATTTGTGGTACACCACAACCTGTAACAATTCGCGTTGTACATATAGAACCCGGACCAATACCCACTTTTACAGCATCGACACCCGCATCAGCTAGGGCTTTAGCTCCAGCACCCGTTGCCACATTACCCGCGATAAGTTGAACATCTGGATAATCTGCACGTACCTTAGCCACGCGATCAATTACGCCTTGAGAGTGACCATGAGACGTATCGATTAATAATACATCCACACCCGCTTCAATCAGCGCAGCGATACGTTCATCGGTACCCGCACCGACACTCACCGCAGCCCCTACACGTAAACGACCAAGTTCGTCTTTACAAGCGTTGGGTTTATTTTCAGCTTTTTGGAAATCTTTAACGGTAATCAAACCATGTAATTTAAAGTCGTTATCAACGACAAGAATTTTTTCAATACGGTGCTCATGCATTAGTTCTAGAACAACCTCTGAAGACTCTCCTGATTTGACCGTGACTAAGCGCTCTTTTGGCGTCATGACGGTTTCAATAGAAGCATCAAGATGGGTTTCAAAACGTAAATCACGGCCCGTTACAATACCAATCAAGTTGTTATCTTCATCTGTTACAGGGAAACCTGAGTAACCAAGTCGCTGGCTTAACTCGTTCACTTGACCTATAGTGGCATTAGAACGTACGGTTACTGGGTCAGATACAACACCTGATTCGTACTTTTTCACTTGACGTACATGTTCAGCTTGTTGCTCTGGCGACATGTTTTTGTGAATAAAGCCAATTCCCCCTTCTTGCGCAAGGGCGATAGCTAAACGTGCTTCTGATACCGTATCCATAGCGGCAGAAATAAGTGGAATATTCAAATTCACTTTGCGCGTAAGACGCGTATTGAGCTTTGCAGTATGAGGGAGCACTTCAGAGTGCCCAGGTACGATGAGAACATCGTCAAATGTGAGTGCTTCTTGAGCAATTCGTAGCATGCAAATAACCTTCTGTATCAGGGTGTTAATTGCGGTACAATTATAGTGATCTTTAGGATTAAGGTAAACATATTTTACGTAAAAGGGCTTTTTCTTTCATGTACACATCCACTTCCACACAACATAACATCCTAAGTGTTGCAAAATTAAACAAAATGGTCGGCTCTTTACTCAAAACCCACATCGGCCAAGTGTGGATAACCGCTGAAATATCAAATTTTGTTGCAGCAGCTTCAGGACATTGGTATTTCACACTCAAAGACCGTAATGCTCAAGTCAAAGCCGCTATGTTTAAAGGTGCCAATGGTCGAGTTCCACAGCGTCCTAAAGAAGGTGATAGTGTACTTGTCCGTGCCAATGTCGGGTTATATGAACCACGGGGTGATTATCAAATCATTGTGGAACATTTAGAATTTGATGGTGCGGGATTATTGAAACAACAATACGAACAGCTTAAGCATAAGCTCCAAGCCGAAGGGTTGTTTGCCACACAAACAAAACAAGCTATCCCTAAAGCGATCAAGACTGTCGGCATCGTCACTTCTGCCACTGGCGCTGCCTTGCATGATATTACAACAGTATTAAAACGCCGTAATCCGATGATTAATGTCGTCGTATATCCCACCCAAGTTCAAGGTGCGGCAGCCGCAGCACAAATCGTTAATGCCATTTTCATAGCTAATCGTCGTCGTGAAGTTGATATACTGATCGTGGGTCGAGGGGGAGGTTCATTAGAAGATCTATGGTGTTTTAATGAAGAAACCGTCGCTCGTGCAATATTTGGTTCACACTTACCTATCGTCAGTGCTGTGGGTCATGAAGTCGATGTTACCATTGCCGATTTTGTCGCCGACCTTCGTGCAGCCACCCCCTCTCAAGCAGCCGAATTAGTCTCTTCTGATATGAGTGATGTACTGTATACGATAGAGCAAAGATGTCAGCGTCTTATTCAGGCTATTAACACTAAGTTAAGCCAATGTAATTATCAACAACAATTGCTCAGTGGTAAGTTGCAACAAAACCACCCACAACATCGCTTGCAACAACAAGTCCAAGCAGTCGATCGCTTAGCGATCCAACTTCAACATACCATGCAACGCCGTTTACAAACCTATCAACGTCGTCACGTGCAACTAACCAATTGCCTTGGGCAACAATCTCCTGTGCATTTAGTGAATCATTCTGCACAATATGCGCAAACACTCACACAACGATTGCATCAAGCGATGGATAATCGAATAAACCAACAGCAACAGCGTTTTGCAAAAGTCACTGGGATCTTAAATTCAGTTAGCCCTTTAGCGACCTTATCACGCGGTTACAGCATTAGTTTTGTCGGTGATCAATTGCTCCATAAAGCGACTGACATTAAAGCTGGAGATAAACTCACCACCCGATTAGCCGATGGCGAGGTGGTGAGCAAAGTAGAAAGTGTTAGTACCGTTAAATAACGGCCGCTAACTCAGCACCTTGACGAATCGCCCGCTTAGCATCAAGCTCTGCTGCGACATCAGCCCCACCAATGACATGCACTTTAAAGCCTGCCACCGTGAGTTCATCCTCTAACTCGCGCAATGGCTCTTGACCTGCGCACACAATAACATGATCGACGTCTAATACCTTGTATTCATCCCCTACCATGATATGTAACCCTTCATCATCGATCTTTTCATAGCTCACACCATTCATCATTTTGACTTTATGATGTGCCAAAGACGTCCGATGGATCCAGCCGGTTGTTTTACCTAAACCTTTGCCCACTTTAGATGTCTTACGTTGTAATAAATAGACTTCACGTTCGACTGCCACAGGGGCCTTTTGTCCCAAAGCACCTGGTGTAGTAAAGGTTTTATCAATCCCCCAATGCATTAACCACTTATCGATATCCGTCGTCAAACTCTCTTGTTCCACTAAAAATTCCGAGACATCGAATCCGATCCCACCGGCTCCAATCACCGCGACTTTTTGGCCGACAGACTCATGATCACGTAATACATGCAAATAGCTTTTTACCTTAGGATGATCGTGTCCTGGAATCGTTAATGCTCTAGGTTGGATCCCCGTGGCCATTACAACTTCATTGAATCCCTGCCCTGTTAAAGATTCAGCAGATACACGGGTATTGAGATGCAGATGCACCCCCGTCAACTCAATTTGTTTGGAATAATAACGTAACGTTTCATAAAACTCTTCTTTACCTGGGACTTGTTTGGCGTAATTAAACTGACCGCCTATTTCATTCGCTTGGTCAAATAAATGCACCTCATGTCCTCGTCCTGCAGCATATGTCGCAAATGCAAGACCTGCAGGACCAGCCCCGACTACTGCCAGTTTTTTCGGTGTGCCGACTGTCTTAAATATCAGCTCTGTTTCATAACATGCTTGCGGATTGACCAGACAACTTGCGCGTTTTTGTTCAAATGCATGGTCCAAACACGCTTGATTACAAGCTATACAGGTATTGATATGGTCTGATTCATTACGCATCGATTTAACCACAAAGTCCGGATCGGCTAAAAAGGGGCGAGCCATAGACACCATATCAGCATGGCCTTGAGCGAGTACTGATTCAGCAACTTCTGGTGTATTAATACGATTAGTGGTGATCAAAGGGATGGTGACATGCGCTTTCATACGGTGTGTGATCCACGTAAACGCAGCTCTAGGAACGGACGTTGCAATCGTGGGTACACGTGCTTCATGCCAACCAATACCAGTATTAATCAAGGTTGCTCCTGCCGCTTCAATCGCTTTGGCTAAATAAACAACTTCTTCCCACGGCGCTCCACCTTCGACTAAATCTAACATCGATAACCGATAAATAATAATAAATTCAGGTCCTACAGCCGCTCGCGTTTGTTTAACTGTTTCGACAGCAAGCCTAGCTCGATTCTCAAGAGAACCGCCAAATTCATCATCACGGAAATTCGTTCGCTCACAAAAAAACTGATTTATGAGATAACCTTCTGACCCCATGATCTCGACCCCATCATATCCAGCACTTTGGGCATATTGAGCGCATTTCGCATAATCACTAATCGTGTTGTAGACTTTGCGAGTAGACAACGCTTTGGGTTTAAATGGCGTAATGGGCGATTTAATAGCTGAAGCAGAGACTGCGAGTGGATGATAACCATACCGGCCTGAGTGTAAAATTTGCATACAAATTTTCCCGCCCTCAGCATGAACTGCATCAGTAATTACCCGATGTTTGTTCGCATGTCGCGAACTACTCATTCGCCCAGCAAAAGGCGCTACCCAACCAGCAATATTTGGGCTAATACCACCAGTCACAATCAGCCCTACTCCACCTCGTGCACGTGCGGCATAGAAGGCTGCTAACTTATCAAAACCGCCTTTCTCTTCTTCAAGCCCAACATGCATTGACCCCATTAACACTCGGTTTTTAAGAGTGGTGAAGCCTAAATCTAGTTCTGCTAACATATGTGGGTAGGGTGATGTCGTCATGCACATAAACCTTTTGATAATATTATTATTGAGATGGTTAGTTATAGACTAATTAGGTCGATATGACGAGAGGTTGGGGCTTTATTAGATTAATGATGTTGCAACATTATGATGAATATTCATAAAAAAAGCGCCGATTAACGGCGCTTTCACTATTTTTTCTGATGAAATGACATCAGACGCTTTCGTTTTCGTTGTTGCGATATCGTAAGCGAATTCTTTTTACCTTCAAATGGATTTGAGCCTTCTCGGAACTCAATTCTTATCGGGGTGCCCATCACTTTGAGTGACTTACGATAATAATTCATTAAATAGCGCTTGTAAGAGTCAGGTAAATCATCAACTTGATTACCGTGGATCACTACAACCGGTGGATTATAACCCCCCGCGTGCGCATATTTCATTTTCACTCGACGTGAGCGAACGAGCGGTGGATTATGATCCTCTTGGGCCATTTCCATGATACGCGTTAACATTGAAGTGTTAATTCGACGCGTAGCTGATTCATAAGCTTCTTGAACCGACTCAAATAAGTGTCCAACCCCTGTGCCATGAAGTGCAGAAATAAAATGTAATCGAGCAAAATCCACAAAGCCTAGGCGGCGGTCTAGCTCTCGTTTAATGTCATCCTTTACATGTGCTTGGAGGCCATCCCATTTATTGACAGCCAAGACTAATGAACGTCCTGCATTCAATATAAAACCGAGTAAACTCAAGTCTTGATCAGAAATCCCTTCTCGGGCATCAATGACAAGCAACACCACATTCGCTTCTTCGATTGCCTGTAGGGTTTTGACTATCGAGAATTTCTCAACCGCTTCATTAATTTTGCGGCGCTTACGTACGCCTGCTGTATCGATCAATATATATTCACGCTCATCTCGTTCCATGGGGATAAATATACTGTCTCGAGTGGTGCCTGGTTGATCATATACGACTACACGCTCTTCACCTAAAATGCGATTTGTCAGTGTCGACTTACCAACATTAGGCTTACCTACTATAGCGAGTTTAATGGGTAGGTTTTGTAAGCGTTCAAGTTGCTTTTCGGCATCTTCATCATCGTCGTTGCGTTCAGGCTCAACGGCCATCATATCTGGGAATTTTTCTGCCAGAGGCGATAACGTTAAATCTAATAACTGAGCGACACCACGACCATGGGCAGCAGCAATTTGTTGGACGTTACCCATGCCAAGTGCATAAAAATCAGCACTTTCACTATCCCCATCAATGCCATCGACTTTATTTGCTACGACATGAACTGTTTTTTCTTGTTTACGCAAGTATTCGGCAATACCTTGGTCTGCTGGCGTAAGCCCTGCACGTGCATCCACTAAAAATATAACCACATCGGCTTCATCAATGGCTAATAGCGATTGTTCCGCCATTGCTGCATCAATTCCCGCTTCATCACCAGTGATACCACCGGTATCAATAACGATAAACTGGCGTTCTTCAACCTTTGCTTGACCGTATTTACGATCACGAGTGAGTCCCGGAAAATCTGCAACAAGCGCATCTCGGGTATTGGTTAAACGATTAAAAAGCGTCGATTTACCGACGTTGGGGCGACCGACTAAAGCCAGAACGGGAAGCATGCAATTACCTTAAAATGTTACTTGCGTCAGACTATTCTGAACCTAACGCAAATAAAGTGCCTTGTGCATTTTGTATATACAAAGTGTTGTTTACAACGACGCCTGGCGCAAAAAAGCGTTCATCCTTGTCGTTACCTAATGTTTTTCTTGAAACTAATGAGCCATCAATAGGGTCAACTAAATGTATCACACCGAAATTATCGCCAAAGGCGAGATACTTACCCAACATAACACCAGCAGTTAAGTCACGGCCCTTAAATGTTGACTGTGACCACATCTCTACACCATTGCGGACATCGAGTGCAAAAATGTTACCGTTGATATCAGATACGATCAAACGGTTTCCCGCTAAAGTTAAATTTCGATAACTCGCGTATTCACGTTTCCATACCACTCGACCACTTCGCAATTCAACTGCAGTTAACGCGCCGTTAAATGAAACGATATATACATTTGCCCCTACAATTAGAGGCTGAGAATCTACATCAATAATACGCTCTAGCTCGGTCGCACCAGAAGGTGTGGTGACCGTCGCTTCCCATGCAACCAAACCAGAATCTACAATATTGACTTGAAGTTTACCTGCTGCAGTTCCAACTAACACTCCCCCATTAGCAACCAAAGGAGATGATGTGCCACGAAGTGATAGCGGAGGGACATCTGACTCATGCATCCAAGCTTCTTCGCCAGTATCAATATTATATGCAAATAAACGACCAGAAGTGGTATTAACCACTACCAAACCGTCTCCGACTGAAGGTGCAGCAATAATTTCTCCAGCAACGTCAATATCTTTTTCTATTGCACCGGTTTCTTGATTTAAACCTAATAAACGGCCATCCTCAGAACCGATCCAGATATGCGCTTCGCTAATAGTGATACCGCCGGCCAATTTCGCCGATGGAGCCGATGAGAAAAAACTGTCACTGTCATTGATGCGAGTTTGCCAAAGTGTTTGACCACGACTATCAAAAGCAACGATGAGCCCTTGACGATCGGCGGCAAACACTTTGCCATTTGCTACTTGTGGTTGGAGTCGAGAAAAATAATCTCCGATCCCATTCCCCACATCACGTTGCCACTGTACTGTCATATCAACGACATTTGTAATCGGCTCTAGGGTGCGGACTGCTAACACCTCTTCATCTTCAAACCAATCAGTTACTGGCTGCGTAATACTAGAACAACCCCCTAATAAGGCGATGGATAATACACCAGCGAACCATGATATGCGTGAAAACACCTTCATAAATTAATTTCCAGTTGAATCAGCAGCGGCATCTATCAACGCGCCGATGTTATCTAAACGGATTTTTACTGAACGGTCATCATTGGCCGCTAAAGAGGCTGTGTAAGCGGTTCGAGCTTGGTTGAAATCGCCTTGAGCGACAAAAACATCTCCACGTAAAGCTTCTTTGTCAGCAGTAAAGGCTTCATTAGTGACACTGTTCAAACTCGTTAATGCCGCAGAGTAATCTTCTATCGCAAATTGAACTCGGGCTAGACGCAGGTGCGCAACATTTAACAAAATAGGATCGCTAGTGAGTGCCGTGACTTGCTGTAACTGACTTAGCGCGGCAGGAAAATCAGCTTTTTCAACAGCTGCCTGCGCTGCAATAAAGCCGGCAAGTGGTGCATAACCAGTTTCACCTTGTGCAGTAATGAACGCTTTCGCTTCATCTAATGCTGCATCTTCTGATAATGATGTGACGAGAGTTTGATACTCAGTTGATGCCATTTCTTTGGCAAGAATTTGGGTATCAGTATAGTATCGCCAGCCCCATAGACCACCGAGACCTAACACAGCCCCAATAATAATTGCGCTGCCATTATCTTTCCAAAACTTTTTAATCGCTTCGACTTGTTGTTCTTCTGTTGCGAACTGTTCCATGGATTTTCCTACTTGAATACTCGTATCAATGAATTCTTCATTTATGGGTTAAAAAAAGCATTAAGCGTGGTGCTTAACTGCGATAATGCAACGGTCGTTTGCTGGGCATCACCGCCTAAATATTTAATTGTAACTTGCTCATCGGCGGCCTCTGAGCCTCCGATCAACAATGCAACTTTCGCTTGTGCAGTGTCAGCACGTTTTAACTGTTTCTTCATATTGCCACCACCACAGTGCATTTGCACTCTCAAATCAGTGGTATCTCGTAATAGCTCGGCTGCCCTTTGCGCATATAATACCGCATCTTCACCCAAAGCGGTAACATAGACATCTACAGTAGCAGGTACTTGATCGGTTAGAGCCAGTTCGGTCAACATTAACACCAAACGCTCTAATCCTAACGCAAATCCTACGGCAGGGGATGCTTTCCCGCCTAGTTGTTCAACCAGACCGTCATAACGCCCTCCAGCACAAATGGTTCCTTGAGCCCCTAAAGCATCAGTTACCCACTCAAATACAGTGGCGTTGTAATAATCTAAACCGCGCACCAATTTAGGATTAACACGGTATGAGATACCTAAATGGTCTAATCGTTCACGTAATTTTGAAAAATGCTCAGCACTAGCTTCATCTAAATGGTCTTGAAGCTTTGGAGCGTCACTTAACAGCGCTTGTACATCTGGGTTTTTGGAGTCTAATACGCGCAACGGGTTCGTATACATTCGTCGCTGGGAGTCTTCATCAAGCTGCGCCTTATGCATTTCAAGAAATGCGACCAACAACTCTTTATATTCAGCCCTTGCAGCATTTGAGCCAAGCGAATTAATTTCTAAGGTAACTTTATCTGCAATCCCTAACTTACGCCATAAACGTGCACTTAAACTGATGACTTCAGCATCAATATCAGGTCCAGCCAAACCATAGGTCTCCACGCCAAATTGATGAAACTGGCGATAACGGCCTTTTTGCGGTCGCTCATGACGAAACATGGGGCCCATATACCATAGACGTTGTTGTTGGTTATAAATTAAGCCATGTTGATTACCCGCACGTACCGCACTGGCTGTTCCCTCAGGTCGAAGCGTCAATGAGTCGCCGTTGCGATCATCAAAGGTATACATCTCTTTTTCTACAATATCGGTGACTTCACCAATAGAGCGTTTAAATAATTCAGTACTTTCCACAATTGGCATTCTGATTTCTTGATAACCATATTGAGCAACTGTCATACGCAGAATACTCTCAACGTACTGCCAAATACCAGACTGCTCAGGAAGACAATCATTCATGCCACGTATTGCTTGGATCGTTTTTGCCACGTAAAAATGCTCGCTCGTCGAAGATATAAAAATTGAGAAAAATAAAGCCCCATATTATAGGGGCTTTATCCGCTTAGGTATAGTCTAGAAATATTATGATTCGACTTCTTGCACGTCAATGCGTTTTTTCGGGTCAAGTTGTGCCGCTTTGGCTCGGATTTTCTTTTCTAGCTGATCGACTAAATCATCATTTGCTAAACGCTCTCGTTGACGCTCTCCGTCTACATAAAAGCCACTCATATTGCGTGCGCCGGTTAAACCAATATCCGAGACTTCCGCTTCACCAGGCCCATTCACAACACAACCAATAATCGAAACATCCATCGGTGTTAAAATATCTTCAACTCTCTGCTCTAAGGCATTGACCGTACCAATGACATCAAATTCTTGACGAGAACAACTCGGGCAAGCAATAAAATTAATCCCACGAGAACGAATACGCAGTGATTTTAAAATATCAAAACCTACTTTAATTTCTTCAACCGGATCCGCAGCCAGAGACACACGTAATGTATCACCGATACCTTCAGCCAATAACATGCCTAAGCCCACAGCACTTTTAACTGAACCAGAACGCATTCCGCCCGCTTCAGTGATCCCTAAATGTAGCGGTTGGATAATTTGCTTTGCGAGTTCGCGATACGCGCCAACTGCTAAAAATACATCAGAGGCTTTAACCGAAATTTTGAATTGATCAAAATTTAATTTATCCAAAATATCCACGTGTCGCATGGCTGATTCAACCAATGCATCCGGTGTCGGCTCTCCATATTTTTCCTGAAGGTCTTTTTCTAACGAGCCACCATTAACCCCAATTCTAATTGGAATATTTTTATCTTTCGCACAATCTACCACCGAACGTACCCGGTCCATATTACCGATATTACCAGGGTTAATACGTAAGCAATCTACCCCATATTCGGCTACTTTTAATGCAATGCGATAATCAAAATGAATATCTGCTACCAATGGCACTGACACTTGTTGTTTGATCAGTTTAAACGCTTCGGCTGCTTCCATCGTCGGTACAGAGACTCTTACGATATCTCCACCTACAGCGACAATCCGATTAATTTGAGCAACGGTTGCGGCTACATCTGTTGTAGGTGTATTCGTCATTGATTGCACCGCAATCGGTGCACCATCACCAATCGGTACATTACCAACGTTGATACGAAGAGATTTACGACGAATGATAGGAGATTCTGCAAACATAATCGTTATTCCTGTAGAGGTAACACAAAACGACCCGTGCGGTCTGGTGATAAGAAAGATAGATCAACGGACTTACCAGCATATTGAACCTTAACGGCTTTAGGTGCGCCGAGGATCACTGAAAAAGGAGGCTGTCCACTGACTGGCATGATACGTCCTGCTTCTTTAATCCCATAGGCAATATCATTTCCAGTTGCGTCTGTAATTTTAACCCAGCAATCTTGCTCAAAACTAAAGAGCAGTTCTACTATATCAGCCGGATCAGACGCCACATCATCACCCTCGAATAAACGTAATTCAGACTCTACATCCGGTGTTTCATTTTCCAACACATCCAGTACTTGTTCAATATTGGCCGGAGAGCTACTAGGAATAAAATCCGGGATCGCATCTAAAGTATTGCTATCCATTTCTTTTGAAAGTGTGTCGCTAGAGGTGGTATCGTTCAGAATTGACTGTGTTGTCACTGTCTCGTCCGCAGTTAACTCCGTCGGAGATGACTCGGTCGGAGATGACTCGGTCGGAGATGACTCGGTCGGAAGTGACTCCGTCGGAAATGACTCAGTCGCCACGGGGATTTCTGGCTCGACTGTCTCAATTGTTTGCGCAGGCGTTTGAGAAACATTCTCTATCGAAGGGAGATTACTGGTGGTAGAAAAAAAGTCTGAAGACTGGTTCTGAACCCACCAAATGATAATTAAAATAAACACAACAGCGATTAAACTATACGTCACCATCATCCAACGTGAATCATGATTCTCTCTAGCCACTTTACGCGAAAAGCTCTGCATTTTTTTAGGCATCTGCACAGTGTCACTAGCGTGAAGCTCATTAAACAATGCAATCACAGATTCAACATCTAATCCTAATAACTTCGCATAAGAGCGGATATACCCCTTAGTAAATGTTAAAGAGACGGTCGATAGTACCTCATCTTTTTCTAATGCATCGATAATATTCACTTTTAAACACAGTTTTTGCGCAACGTCGGTCTTAGATAACTGCTTAGATTGACGGGCGTTAGATAAAAGTACGCCAGGTGAATCTAATGGTGTTTCCATTTGAGTGGATTCTGTCATGAGGCTTGAGGTTTCCTTTCAATATAATGACATGGCTTAATTAATTGGGTTAATTGTAACCAACAATGAGCGTTATACCAACGGATAAACGATGGGTTTGTGCAATATTATTCCAAGCCATGATATCAGATACAGACACATTATATAAACGCGATAATCGATACAATGTTTCGCCTTGTGCTAAACGATGTATTAATGGGGTCGCATTGTTATTTTGACTAGGAAGGTTATTTTTGGGATCACTATCAAGCACTGTACTTTGAGATGATAATGTTGCCTGTTTGGCTGATTGCACCTCATATACTTCGAGTTGTTGTTGTGCCAACGATGTATTGGGATGTTGTGGATAACGAGATAACAACACATTCAGCCAATCACGAGCTTTTTCGACATTCCCTTGAGACAAACTGATATCAAAACTTAAAAATACAGAGTCCGGGCGAGGGCCTACCACACGCTCATAACTATTAATCGTTGCTTGTGCCTTTTCATGTTGATTTTGAGATGCGTATAATTCCGCAAGTAAATATAAGCTTTGCTGACGAGAAGGCTCAAAATTCAACGCTTTATTTAAGTAACCGATTGCAGCAGGTATATCTCCTTGAGATTGACTACAAATCGCTAAGTTCTCATAACTTTGTGCTGTCGCTAAATAACGTTGATCATCGATCGCCAGTTTAAAATACACTTCCGCTTCTTCATAACGTTTCTGTGCACATAAAAAAGCACCGTATGAATTGGCAATCTCTGCATTGTCATTATCTAGATTTAGGACGATTAAATAACTTTCCTCAGCTAGGTTATCTTCACCGACTTGTTGGTAGTAATAAGCTAAACCATAATGTGCATCAGCATAACGAGGAGCAAAATCCAGTGCTTTGTCAATATTCAGTTTCGCTGATTGATAATTTTTTGATTTTAAATAAGTCAATCCCAAAGCTAAGCGATTTTTTGCTGCTGCCAACGGATCCGTCACGCTCGTTGATGGCTCTGATTGAGTGCTTATACATCCAGATAACATACTCATGAGTATAAACACGCTGATAATTTTCCACATACCTTGTATGCCCCTTAACGAAATGCCTTCACTGGCGTATTATTTATCAACCTTGACCGAAATCGGTTGACCCTTAAGTTGTTTTTTCAACATCCGCTTAGTTCGGTCAACTACATCACCGACTAATTGTCCGCAAGCAGCATCAATATCATCACCTCGCGTTTTGCGAACCATTACGGTATACCCCGCTGCCATGAGCACTTTAGCAAAGCGGTCAATGCGAGAATTACTTGAACACGTGTAAGGCGAGCCTGGATAAGGATTAAACGGAATAAGATTGATTTTACAGGGTGTACTTTTAAGCACTTTTGCTAATTCATGAGCTTGGTCTGTACTGTCATTAATATTCGATAGCATGACATATTCAATCGTCACTTTCCCTTGATTCGCTTTCGACTTGTCTAAATATCGACGTACTCCGGCTAAAAAAGTTTCAATATTGTACTTTTTATTGACAGGCACAATTTCATCACGCAAGGTATCATTAGGCGCATGCAGTGAAATAGCAAGCGCTACATCAATTTGGTCGCCAAGCATATCCAGAGCTGGTACAACGCCAGATGTTGAGAGTGTGACACGGCGCTTAGATAAACCAAACCCATAATCATCCATCATTAACTCCATCGCCGGGACTACATTTTTCAGATTCAATAATGGTTCGCCCATGCCCATCATCACCACATTCGTGATCGGCCGTTTTGCTGTGTCCTTTGATAAACCGATGGTCGTGGCGACCCGCCAAACTTGACCAATGATCTCGCTCACGGATAAATTACGATTAAAACCTTGCTGCGCAGTGGAGCAGAAGGTGCACTCCAAGGCACAACCTACTTGTGATGAAACACACAATGTTGCGCGATCGGTTTCGGGGATCCAGACCGCTTCCACTTCTTGACCACCATTTAAGGTTAATGCAAATTTGATAGTGCCATCAGTAGCATTTTGTTGATAAGCGATTTCCGGTGCTTTAATTTCGGCGAATTCGTTTAACTTGGCTTTAAGCTGCTTATTGATATTAGACATGTCATCCACCGAGCTAACACCATGATGGTAAATCCATTGCATGATCTGGTCGGCACGAAACGGTTTCTCCCCTATAGATGATAAAAATTCACGCATTCCTGAACGAGTAAGATCCAACAAGTTGGTTTTCTTAGCTGGTGCTTGGGAAGTATTATTATCGGGAGTAACGGTAACCGTGTTCATATACTTGGCCTAATTAAGTAAACAGTAAAATAGTCATATTATAACAAACGAAAAAGGGAGCCTTAAGCTCCCTTTATCCAATATATTGAGCGTTTAGCGTGTACGTGGACACACTTCTTCGTCAGAGAAGAAGTAAGCAATTTCACGAGCTGCAGATTCTGGCGCATCTGAACCGTGAACGGCATTTTCATCAATTGACTCAGCATAATCGGCACGTAACGTACCGGCTGCCGCCTCTGCTGGGTTAGTTGCCCCCATAATTTCACGATTTTTGATAACGGCATTCTCGCCTTCCAAGACTTGCACCATTACTGGACCTGAAGTCATGAATGATACTAATGCACCAAAAAATGGACGCTCTTTATGCTCTGCATAAAACCCTTCAGCTTGCTCTTTGCTTAAATGAACCATTTTAGATGCAACAATACGCAGGCCTGCTGATTCAAAACGGTTATAGATAGCGCCAATTACGTTTTTCGCAACTGCGTCAGGTTTAATGATAGAAAAAGTTCTTTCTAATGCCATGGTGGGCTCCAATTAAATATGTTTGTGTCGTTAGACTTAAATTTTGCGTGATTATATGCAAAACCACTCCAAAACACTAATTTTTTATTTGATTCGTATCTAATGATCTTCACTAGCGTGATTGAGGGTGTACTTCGGAATTTCCACGACTAAATCTTGATCTTTGACAAATGCCTGACAACCTAAACGCGATTCAGGCTCTAAACCCCAAGCCTTGTCTAACAAATCATCTTCCAACTCATCACTTTCTGCGAGTGAATCAAAACCTTCCCGAATAATAATGTGACATGTCGTACAAGCACATGATTTTTCGCAGGCATGCTCGATACCTATACCGTTTTTAAGTGCAACATCTAATACTGAATCACCCTTGTTAGCTTCAAGTACTGCTCCATCAGGGCATAATTCATCATGAGGTAAAAATATAATCTGTGTCATAAGGTCTTCTCTGCCTATTTAAATATCATTAACCGATTGACCGGCTAAAGCTTGTTGAATTGATTGATCCATGCGGCGCGCCGCAAAATCTTGAGATGCTTGATCCACTCGTTCAATTGCTTCTTTTATCGCTTGAGTATCATCGCCTTTGGCTATATTAGCAAGATCCAACATAGTTTGTTCTAAATGACTCAGCTCATCGATACTGAGTAATTGTTTAGCGTCAGGTGTCAATGCCGCTATCAAGGCTTCTAAAACGCGATCGGCTTCCACTTGTTGTTCACGTAACATTCGTGCTTGCATATCAGCTTTAGCATGACTCATCGATGCACTGAGCATTTCCGTAATTTGGTTTTCAGCCAGACCAAAGGAAGGTTTGACCTGAATTTCGGCCTGAACACCGGTGGATTTTTCCATCGCAGTCACATTTAACAACCCATCCGCATCGACTTGAAATGTGACCCTAATATGTGCCGCGCCAGCCGTCATTGGGGGGATACCGGTCAGATTGAAACGGGCCAGAGAACGACAATCAGCGACTAACTCACGTTCACCTTGTAAGACGTGGATCATCATTGCCGTTTGGCCATCTTTGAATGTGGTAAATTCTTGCGCTTTTGCAACAGGTATTGTCGTATTACGTGGGATCACTTTCTCAACTAACCCCCCCATCGTTTCTAATCCTAACGACAAAGGTAATACGTCTAATAGCAACATATCTGAATCGGGTTTATTACCGGCAAGAATATCTGCTTGAGTTGCGGCACCAATTGCCACCACCTGATCAGGATCGATTGAGGTAAGTGGTTCCCGTTCAAAAAACGTCCCGACTAGCTCACGTACCAAAGGTACACGAGTAGAGCCACCCACCATGACAACTTCAACGATGTCTTCTTGAGTCACATCAGCATCTTTCAAACTTCGACGACAAGCTTTAATTGTCTGTTTAACCAGCACAGACACACATTGTTCAAATGTTTCTTTAGAAAGAGATGCGTCGAATGTTTCTCCCTCTAAGCTAAATGTTTGAGTAATGTGTTCGCTGTCTGATAATGCTTGCTTAGTCGCCTTAGCTAAGGTAATTAGTCTGCGATACGCTGCTGTTTGTTGAGTATCATTTAATGACCACTGTGCAATCCAATAATTTGCAATCGCATGGTCAAAATCATCGCCACCTAATGCCGAATCGCCACCCGTTGCCAGCACTTCAAATATACCTTTATGTAGACGTAATATTGAGATGTCAAATGTACCACCACCCAAGTCATAAACCGCAATGACCCCTTCTTGCCCTGAATCTAATCCATAAGCAATTGCCGCCGCAGTTGGCTCATTTAATAAACGTAACACGTTTAAACCCGCTAATTGTGCCGCATCTTTAGTGCTTTGGCGTTGTGCATCATCAAAATAAGCAGGGACTGTTACCACGGCACCAGTTAACTCATCACCTAACGTCACTTCGGCTCTTGCTTTAAGTGTACGCAGTATATCTGCCGATACTGCGATGGGGTTGCGTGGTTGACCACCCGCCATAATTGCGACTTGTTCATTGTCTTGTGGTACAAATTCATAGGGTAAATGGTGCCACTTTGAAGTGACATCCGTTAAAGCTTGCCCCATAAAACGCTTAACCGAAACAATCGTATTACTCGGATCGTTATCAGCTAGTGCTTCAGCAGCATGACCAACAGTTATATGTTGCGCATCATAATGAACAACAGAGGGCAATAATGTTCGACCTTGTTCATCAGGTAAAGTTTGTGCTTGACCGCTTCGTACTGAAGCAACTAATGAATTAGTAGTACCCAAATCGATACCAATGGCTAATCGTCTTTGATGTGGAGCTGCAGCTTGTCCAGGCTCTGCAATTTGTAATAATGCCATGACTTACTCTTCTAGTAATCCGAGGTGATGTTCCACTTGAGATTGGAACTTATAGATAAAGGTGAGTTTTCTTATTTCGTGGGCAATGCTTTCATTTTGAACCGGTGACTCAGGTTGATTAAATAACGCCTCAAGGTGTGCTATTTTTTGTTTAATTTCTAGCGTCAATTCATCTGAAAATTTAATGAGTGCATCTTCGTTCTGTTTAGCATCTTCTAACGCTTCACGTAACTCCATTTGCTGCATCAAAAAAGCAGTATCTTGCATCGTATGCTGTTCACCATCAATCACAATACCTCGCAACGCAAGTATATGTTGCGCACGAGATAAAGGATGTTTTAACGTACTATAAGCGTCATTGACTTGAGCATTCTTTTGTAGCGCAATACGTTTTTCTTGATCAGAGCCCGATGCAAATTTATCTGGATGAGTCAGCTGTTGGAGTGTCTGATAAGCACGACTTAGTTGTGCTTTATCAAGGTTGAGTGATACAGGTAAATTAAATAACTGAAAATAGTTCACTACTTTGCCTATTCACTAGATTATAACAATAAAAAAAATGCGGGAAGTTAAACGTTGAAACTCTCGCCACAACCACACTCACCATTGGCGTTTGGATTGACGAACTGAAATCCTTCGTTTAAACCTTCTTTAGCGAAATCAAGTTGAGTACCATCTAAATAAACTAAGCTTTTACCGTCGATAATGATCTTGACACCATTATCTTCAAACACGGTATCATCTTCGTTAACTTCGTCAACAAACTCCAAGACGTATGCTAAACCAGAACACCCTGTAGTTTTCACACCTAAGCGCAGACCAATCCCCGAGCCACGATTGACTAAAAAGTCATTAGCACGTTGAGCAGCCGCATCTGATACTGAAATTCCCACAAGGTCTCCTTAATTATTCAACTATTGGTTAAGCGTTTTTAGTTTTGTAATCGGCAACCGCTGCTTTAATTGCATCTTCTGCCAAAATAGAACAATGGATTTTCACTGGTGGTAATGCTAACTCTTCAGCAATATCAGTGTTTTTGATTGTCGTCGCTTCATCTAGCGTTTTTCCTTTAACCCATTCTGTTACAAGTGAGCTAGATGCAATCGCTGAACCACAGCCATAAGTTTTAAATTTAGCATCTTCGATGACACCATTTTCACCTACTTTGAGTTGTAGCTTCATTACGTCACCACATGCTGGTGCTCCGACCATTCCTGTGGCAATATTTTTATCGTCTTTATCAAACCCACCAACATTACGTGGATTTTCATAGTGATCGATTACTTTTTCGCTATAAGCCATTGTTGTTGCCTCTATATTTGTGGCGAGGTATTTTACCTGACGCTCACATTGTTTCAATAATACTTAGTGGTGAACCCATTCAACACTTGCTAAATCGACACCGTCTTTATACATATCCCAAAGCGGTGACATTTCGCGTAACTTATCAATGGCGTTATTTATCACACCAATGACGTAATCTATTTCAGCTTCTGTTGTAAAACGACCAAAACTAAAGCGAATGGAACTGTGTGCCAATTCGTCATTCAAACCTAACGCTCGCAGAACATAACTTGGCTCAAGGGACGCTGATGTACATGCTGAACCTGAAGATACCGCCATGTCTTTTAATGCCATAATCAAAGACTCGCCTTCTACATAGGCAAATGACACATTTAGATTATGGACAACACGGTGCTCTAAATCACCATTTAGATAAACCGCTTCCATATCTTTAATGCCATTCCATAATCGGTCACGTAACATACGAATACGTTCATTTTCTGAAGCCATTTCTTCTTTTGCTAAAGCAAAAGCTTCACCCATACCGACAATTTGGTGAGTGGCGAGAGTACCTGAACGCATACCACGCTCATGGCCACCGCCATGAATTTGTGCTTCAATGCGCACACGAGGTTTACGACGCACATATAACGCACCAATGCCTTTTGGACCATAGGTTTTATGACCAGAGAAAGACATCAAATCGACTTTTAATTTTTGCAAATCGATCTCAACCTTACCGGTTGATTGAGCGGCATCGACATGAAATAAAATTTTACGTGCACGACACATTTCACCAATTGCTTCAATATCTTGTATGACACCGATTTCGTTGTTTACATGCATAATTGAGACTAATACTGTGTCTTCACGCATCGCCGCTTCGAGCTTACCTAAGTCCACAAGGCCACTAGGTTCTGGTTGTAAATATGTTAACTCATAACCTTCACGCTCTAGCTGACGGCAAGTATCTAATACCGCTTTGTGTTCTGTTTTTAAGGTTATCACATGCTTACCACGTTTATGGTAAAAGTTCGCAGCGCCTTTTATTGCTAAGTTATTTGACTCAGTGGCTCCTGACGTAAACACAATTTCACGTGGGTCAGCATTGACCAAATCTGCAATTTGGTTACGAGCAATGTCAACAGCCTCTTCGGCTACCCAACCAAAACGGTGAGAACGTGATGCAGGATTACCAAAGTTACCCTCCATCTCAAGGCACTCTGTCATCTTCTTGGCTACACGTGGGTCAACAGGTGTAGTGGATGAATAATCTAAATAAATTGGTAAGTGCAAATCGCTCATTCGTGCGCTCCGGTTACATTTGAAAACTAACGTTAATTTTATCAATGGCAGCATCAATTTGCTGACCATTTTGACGTGAAGAAATGGCTTTTATGTCTTGTTTAGCCATTAATTCACCCAAGGTAATACTGTCTAAAAATTTACTAATACGATCAGAAAGGTCTTGCCATAAGTTATGAGTTAAACACTTTTCTCCACCTTGACAATCCGCTTTACCACTGCACTTAGTAGCATCTATTGACTCGTTGACAGCGGCAATGACTTCACCCACAGCAATCTTATCTGCGTGTTTTCCTAGGCGATAACCACCTCCAGGACCACGGATGCTTTCAACGAGTTGATGTTTACGTAACTTTGAGAATAATTGTTCAAGATACGATAAAGAAATTTCCTGGCGCACTGAAATATCATAAAGGGATACTGGACCTTGCTGAGAATGCAAAGCAACATCGAGCATAGCAGTAACTGCGTAGCGACCTTTTGATGTTAATTTCATGAAGTGCCCCTTAACTTTTATAGACTCACATTTTACTTACCTGACTAAATTAGTCAAGTATTTAACCTACTAAATTAGTCAAGTATTGTTAACGAAAGGTTAATGTCATAGACGGCTTAAATGCCAGGGTCAAAGCCTTCTTCGGAAGTGTTCTTTTTGGGGTCAATGCCCGTTGCAGCAAATTCTTCCATATCCATTTTAGGAAGTGATTCGGTACACACATCGCCTCCCATTGCTTGAATCACCGTGCACATTTCTTGGATTTTATTATCCATTAAGTGAACATGTTCGAGTAATATCCCCATCGCATTGGCGACAGGATCGGGATTATCAACCGCTACAGCGTAAGCATCAAACCCATATTTCTTCGCTATTTTTGCACGTTTTCCGTTCTGAGTTTCGAGCGACTCCGCCGTCGCCAAAATAATGCGCCCAGGGATACCTACCACGGTGGCATTATCAGGTACGTCTTTGACAACCACCGAATTACTGCCAACTTTAGCCCCTTTTCCCATCGTAATAGGGCCTAAGACTTTAGCCCCTGCTCCCACCACCACACCATCATCTAACGTTGGATGACGTTTACCAGCATTCCAACTGGTGCCACCTAACGTGACCCCATGGTACAAAGTAACATCATTACCAATAACCGCTGTTTCACCAATCACCACCCCCATACCGTGATCAATAAACACACGGCGACCCAACTTAGCCCCAGGGTGGATCTCAATTCCAGTCAAAAAACGCGCAAAAGTCGATAACGAACGAGCTAACCATTTTAAGCCCCAATGCCAAAGACGGTGACTCAGACGATGACACCAAATCGCATGCAACCCTGGATAATTTGTTAATACTTCTAATGTCGTCCGCGCAGCAGGATCGCGGTGGAAGACGCTTTTTATATCTTCTCTTAAATATTTCAGCATGAGAATCCTTTAATCATCTACGCTAAGGTTTATTTTGCTTATCAATCGCGGAGAGTATGCCGCGTAGAATGTTCAGTTCTTGAGATTCAGGTCTAGCTCGATTAACCAAGCGTCGTAATTTTGTCATCACGACTCCTGGATGATTTTTTACAATAAATCCTGTATCTGTGAGCGTTCTTTCCAAATGCACATAAAATCGTTCTAAATCTTCACTTAATGGATATTCAGACTCAATATCAGGATAACTCTCTAAATCTAAATACCCCATCCGAATTTCATAGCATAATGTTTGTACTGCGGCAGCTAAATTTAATGAACTATATTCTGGATTTGCAGGGATGCAAACATGGAAATGACATAACTGTAATTCTTCGTTAGACAAGCCATTATTTTCTCGACCAAATACTAGTGCCACCGGTCCTTTTTGGCCTTCTTGAACCATCTTAACACCACATTCTCTTGGCGTTAACATTGGCCAAGGTAATGTACGTGAACGTGCTGATGTCCCCACCACTAATGAACAACCTTTGACCGCTTCAGATAATTCAGAGACCGTCGTTGCATTGGCTAAGACATCTCCGGCACCCGCAGCTAATGCACTTGATTTACCATCCGGTGCAGAAACAGGATCGACTAAATATAAATCACTCAATCCCATGGTTTTCATTGCTCTAGCCGTAGAGCCAATGTTACCAGTGTGTGATGTATTCACTAATACGATGCGGATATTGTCCAACATAATCTATGATGCCTAATAAATTTTTGTTTATTATACGCATAGCAACTGCGTTTTAACAGGTGTGATGGGAAGCAAATCAGCCAAATATTAATATCTGTTAGGAGATAAAGTAGAGCTTTGCTATACTATAAACCTGATTTTTGAGGTGTTAACGATAAAGTGTGTCTATCACTGTTAAACACCTACAAAAGATGTTCTTTGACAATTAAGTAGTGAGATCTTGATATGCATCCTATGCTAAATATCGCCATTCGTGCTGCCCGCAGTGCTGGCTCTGTAATTACCCGTGGTTTTGAAAACCGTGATGACCTTGTGGTTACCGCAAAACATGACAATGATTTTGTCACCAAAATTGATAAAGATGCTGAGCAAGCTATCATCGAAAAAATCAAACAGTCTTATCCTGAGCATACATTTGTAGGTGAAGAAGGAGGGGTGGTTCAAGGTGATGATACATTTAAATGGATTATTGATCCCCTAGATGGCACTACTAATTTTATCAAAGGTATCCCTCATTTCTGTGTCTCGATTGCACTCATGTATAAAGGTCGATTAGACCAGGCTGTCGTATTTGATCCTATCCGGGGTGATTTATTCACCGCTTCACGTGGTGCTGGTGCGCAACTTAATGGTTACCGTATCCGTGTCGGTAAGCAAAAAGACCTTAATAATGGTATTTTAGCGACCGCATTTCCATTCAAAGATAAAATCCAATTAAATGAATACATGCCAAAATTTACGCGTATATTTGCTCTATCGGGCGATGTTCGTCGTTCAGGTTCGGCTGCGCTTGATTTAGCCTATGTTGCTTCTGGCAAATATGATGGATACTTTGAAAGTAACTTAAAGCCATGGGATATGGCTGCTGGTGAGCTGATTGTGCGTGAAGCCGGTGGTCTTGTTACTGATTTTACTGGGGGTAATGACCCAATGCACAAAGGTGAAATTGTTGCGGGTAACCCAAGAGTCGTTCAACAAATTGTTAAGCAGTTGAAGTAAACAACTGTAGGAACCGGTTAATTCATATCGATGAATCTACCGTTTATAAACAAAAAACCTAGGTATATACCTAGGTTTTTTTATGTGAAAATGACTTACAGACGTTGCTGTAAAATAAACCCGTCAATACTCATATCATCGGATCTAAATCTTCACCTTCTTTTTCAATGACTTCAGGAATTAAATCTTCTTTACTTATGCCTAGTAACAATGCAACTGAACTAGAAATATAAATTGAAGAATAAGTACCGATTACCACCCCAAATAATAAAGCTGTGGAGAAGCCATGAATTAATGCTCCACCCACAAAAAATAATACGAGTAATACCAAAATGGTTGTCACAGAAGTGATGATAGTTCGATTTAATGTTTGAGTGAGGGAAATATTAATGATTTCCTCAGATTCAGCTTTACGTATCTTACGGAAATTTTCACGGATCCGGTCCGAAACAACAATCGTATCATTCAACGAATATCCAATCACCGCGAGTACTGCTGCGAGTATAGTTAAATCAAATTCTAACTGTAACACCGAAAATAAACCCAGCGTTATAATCACATCATGAGCAAGTGCAGAGACAGAACCTAGTGCAAAGCGCCATTCAAAACGCATTGCCACATAAATCAAAATACATATTAACGCAGTGAGCATGGCTAAACCGCCTTGCTCTGTCAATTCTTCACCAACATTAGGACCCACAAACTCAATCCGACGCATATCCACATCTTTACCTGTTGCGCGCAACGCGAGCATCACCTGATCACCAACTTCAGCAGATTTTACACCTTCGCGCGGTGCTAGGCGGATTAAGACATCTTGACTAGAACCAAAATTTTGAACAATCGCATCACCAAAAGATGCGGCATCCAATTCACGACGAATTTCATCTAAATTAGCAGTATTCGGATAACCTACTTCAATTAATGTTCCACCAGTAAAATCCAAGCCCCAGTTCAGCTGATTAACGGCTAAAGAAACTAAAGAACCAACAATTAATAAGGTCGATATTACTAATGCAGGGATCCGCAACCGCATGAAATTAACAGTATTATTTATTTTTAATAATCGCATTACTTTTGCTCCTTAAATCGATAACGATTCAAGGCGGCGACCGCCCCAAATTAAGTTAACTAACACACGCGTTAAAATTATCGCAGTAAACATAGAGGTAGCAATACCGATCATTAACGTAATTGAAAACCCTTTAATCGGACCTGTACCTACAGCAAACAGAATTAAGCCCGCAATAAATGTCGTAATATTGGCATCTAAAATAGTCGAAAACGCACTATCATAACCATGATGTATGGCTTGTTGCGGAGAACGTCCATCACGAAGCTCTTCACGTATTCTTTCAAAGATAAGTACATTCGCATCGACTGCCATACCTACGGTCAATACTATCCCAGCCATACCTGGTAACGTTAAGGTTGCCCCTGGGATCATTGACATAACACCAACAATCATCACTAAGTTAGCCACCAGAGCAATATTGGCAACAATACCAAACGCTTTATAGTAAAACAGCATAAAGACGAGGACTAATAGCAAACCGCCTTGAATTGCTTTCATACCCAGCTCGATATTCTCCGCACCTAAACTGGGCCCTACCGTACGTTCTTCAACAATTGTAATTGGCGCGATTAACGCCCCAGCTCTAAGCAGTAGGGCTAAGTCGCGCGCTTCTTTCGGTGAATCCAGTCCAGTTATACGGAAGTTACTACCAAGACGAGCTTGAATTGTTGCTATTGAGATCACTTCCTCTTTTTTCTCAAAGATAAGCTTGTCATTACTATCACGTTCACCTGTGGCTTTGTATTCAATAAACACCGTTGCCATTGGGTTGCCAATGTTATCTTTCGTGCCTTGTGACATTTTAGTGCCACCTTTAGAATCCAGTGAAATATTGACTTGCGGAATACCATATTCATCAACGCCACTATTAGCATCGATAATGTGGTTACCGGTCAACATCACACGTTTCTTGAGTAACTGTGGCACCCCACTTCGATCTTCAACTAAGATTGACGATGGCGGTATACGGCCATTAACAGCATCGCGGACGTCGTTATCTTGGTCGACCATCCTAAATTCAAGTGTTGCTGTTGCATTAAGAATTTCTTTTGCTTTTGCCGTATCTTGAATACCAGGTAATTGAACTACAATCCGTTCAGCACCTTGCTTTTGCACTAAAGGTTCAGCAACACCTAGCTGATTGACCCGGTTACGAATGATCGTAATATTTTGTTTCACCGCATAATCACGGATTTGCACAAGACGATTTTCAGAAAACGTCGCTCGAATAATCAGCCCATCTCGCTCGGTAAAGACTAAATCAGGGTTACGATTACGTAAAAAGAACCGCGCAGAATCGAGCGTGTCTTGCTCTCTAAATTGGATATTTACCGCATCGCCGACCTGTTTAACGGAACGATAGCGAATATTTTCTTGACGTAAGGCAGTTCTGAAATCACCAACCATATCTTCAGTCGCTTTACTAATAGCCGAATTCATATCCACTTCCATTAAGAAGTGCACCCCGCCGCGTAAATCTAGGCCTAATTTCATCGGGCTCCCACCTAATGAGGCCAACCACTGAGGTGTATCAGGGGCAAGATTCATAGCAACGAAGTAATCATCACCGAGTCGTTTTTCTAGTACTTCACGCGCCACTAACTGGGTATCTGAATTATTAACACGTACTAAAATTTTATCATCGGTAAATTCGATACGTTTTGTTTCAATCTCATTACTGGTTAATAACGACTGAATACTCGGTATCATATTTTCGGTAACTTGGGCGTTTCGACCTGCCGAAATTTGTATCGCATGATCTTCGCCATAAATATTCGGAAGTGCGTATAACGCGGATGCGCCTATCACTAACAATACTAAAAAATATTTCCAAATCGGAGTTTGATTTAACACAACTCGTTCCTACTTTACATACAAAAAAAATGGCTCGTCTAGCGAGCCATTGTGGGTATTTATACCGCTTTCATTGTGCCTTTTGGCAACACAGCTGTCACCGAAGCTTTTTGAATAACGATGTCATTGCTTTCGTTTAATGCAATCTCAATAAAATCCTTTTCGTCGGTCACTTTCGTGATTTTACCGACTAAACCGCCTTGAGTAAGTACCTCATCACCCTTAGATAGTGAAGCAACAAGATTTTTATGTTCTTTAACACGCTTTGCTTGTGGGCGATAAAGTAAAAAGTAAAAGATTAAACCGAAAACAGCTAACATGATTAGCATTTCGATACCGCCACCTTGAGCGCTGCCACCGGCAGTTTGGGCGTGTGCTGTTGAAATAAATAAGCTCATAAGTTTTCCTTAATAGTAAGTTAATTTAATTGTGTACCGCTTCTAATGGTGGTACTGACATATTTTTTTGGGCATAAAATTCGGTGACAAATTCGTCCAGCATACCGGCTTCAATTGCATCCCTCAACCCTTGCATGACTCGTTGATAATAGCGCAAGTTGTGAATGGTATTAAGACGTGCGCCGAGGATCTCATTACACTTGTCTAAGTGATGTAAATATGACCGAGAATAATTTTTACAAGTGTAACAATCACACTTTTCGTCTAAAGGTCCCGTATCTGTTTTATGTTTTGCATTTCGAATTTTAACCACACCCTCTGTAGTAAAAAGGTGACCATTTCGAGCATTGCGTGTTGGCATTACACAATCAAACATATCGATACCACGACGTACCGCCTCGACAATATCTTCCGGTTTGCCTACACCCATTAAATATCGTGGCTTATTTTCTGGGCATTTATGGGCTGTATTATCCAAAATGCGGATCATGTCTTCTTTGGGCTCACCAACTGATAAACCACCAATGGCGTAGCCATCAAAACCAATTTTTTCTAATGCTTCTAGAGAAATATCACGTAATGCGGGGTACATTCCTCCTTGAACAATGCCAAATAACGCTGATTCACTATCACCGTGCTCGTCTTTACTGCGTTGCGCCCAGCGTAATGATAACTCCATCGAAATACGAGCTTCTTGCTCTGTCGCAGGATACGGGGTGCATTCATCAAAAATCATGACAATATCCGAACCCAATTCACGCTGTACTTCAATGGATTTTTCAGGCGTTAGTAAAATCTTCTCTCCGTTAATAGGGGAGCGAAAAGTAACACCATTTTCATTAATTTTACGCATCGCACCAAGACTAAACACCTGAAAACCACCTGAGTCCGTCAAAATAGGTTTATCCCAGTGCATAAAGTCATGTAAATCACCATGCTGTTGGATAATCCCCGTACCTGGACGTAACATTAAATGAAAGGTATTACCTAAACAAATATGGGCACCAGTGTCAGTTAATTCTTCAGGAGTCATGCCTTTCACTGTACCGTAAGTGCCCACTGGCATAAATGCTGGAGTTTCTACTATACCGCGAGGAAAAATAAGTTGGCCACGACGAGCTTTGCCCTGAGTAGCAAGAAGTTTAAATTCCACGTAAATACCATCTACTTATCAATATTGGCGCGCATTATAGCAAACTAAAATCGGTTGCACACCTTATGATTTTTCGATAAACATCGAGTCACCATAGCTAAAAAAGCGATATTCATGTGCAATAGCTTCAGCGTATGCATGCATGACATTTTCTTTACCTGCCAAAGCACTGATTAGCATCATCAGGGTTGACTCTGGTAAGTGAAAATTAGTGAACATGGCATCAACTACTTTAAACTCAAACCCTGGGTAAATGAATATATCGGTGTCCTCATAAAACGGCACAATTAACTCATTCGTTGCATTCGCTTTTTTCGCTGCTGATTCTAAGGAACGCATTGATGTGGTCCCTACCGCAATAACTCGTTTACCTGCGGCTTTTGTATCCTTTATAGCTTGGATGACTGTCTCTGGCACTTCAGCATATTCGGCATGCATAGTATGGTCTTCTACATTGTCGACTTTGACGGGTTGAAATGTTCCTGCACCTACATGTAAGGTCACAAATTCAACCTGTACGCCTTTATTTTTTATTTGAGCGAGGATTTCATCATCAAAATGTAAACCGGCCGTTGGAGCGGCCACTGCACCTGGCTTTTCATTATATACCGTTTGGTAGCGCTCTTTATCTCCGTCCTCATCCGGCCGATCAATATAAGGCGGCAATGGCATATGCCCGTGCGCTTCGAGTAAGCTTAATACACTTTTATCACCACTAAACTCAAGTTCAAATAATGCACCGTGACGCCCGAGCATCGTGGCTTCTATGACATTTTCTAAAATGAGTTTTGCACCTGTTTTCGGAGATTTACTCGATTTGATATGGGCAAGGACACGATGTTCATCAAGCATTCTTTCGACCAACACTTCTATTTTCCCACCGGTGGATTTTTGACCAAGTAACCGAGCAGGAATGACTCGTGTATTGTTAAACACCAGTAAATCACCTGGTTCAACAAATTGCACCATCTGCATAAATTGGTAGTGATTCACTGCCCCTGTTTTCCCGTCTAAATGTAATAAGCGTGACGCTGAGCGCTGTTGTGTGGGATATTTCGCAATGAGATGTTCGGGCAGAGTAAAGCCAAAATCAGAGGTTTTCATGAGTATCGTAATTATTATTTGCTAAGATAGGGTCATTGTACATAATAGCTAAATAACGTGACAAATTTTGCTCACTATTTTGTTTTAAACATAAAATATCTTGATTTCCAACTACTAATATCTCTTAATAAACAAAACAATAATACATAGGACTCTGAATGCTGACTTGGCACAAGCTTAAGAAAAAGCTGCTTCATTACTTTTCAGACACCCAGTGGTATACCATCGTCATATTACTATTCATATATGGATTATCATCATGGGGACTATTACTGGCGACCGGTGAAACCGCTCTGACTCATCCTGTCGACTTTGTGTATTGGTTAATCGTGACGGGCTCAACCGTTGGATATGGTGATTTTTCACCCAGCACTTTTGCCGGCAAATTAGTCGTTGCACTTTACATTATCCCTGTGGGTTTGAGTATTTTTGCTCTTATTGTAGGGCGAATTGCAACTTGGATATCTTTCAAATGGCACAAAAATAATAAAGGATTAAATAATCACATGAATGAACAACACATTTTGATTATTGGCTGGAATGGGGAACGTACCCTGCAGCTACTTAATCTATTAATCAAAGAAAACGCTCAAAATACGGTCAAAGCGGAAATAATGCTCTGTGTTAAAAAAGACATAACTAACCCCTTACCCGGTCAGATAGAATTTGTAAAAGTCAGTTCGTTTAATCGTGACGAAGATATGAATCGTGCCAATGTGGGCGAAGCAAAAACCATTTTAATTGATAATCCTGATGATGATATTACGATGACCTGCGCATTATACTGTGCTAAACGTAATCCAAAAGCACATATAGTGGCGTATTTTAATGATGAAAGCTTAGTCGGATTACTCAAAGACCATTGCCCCAATGTTGAGTGCACGCCTAGTGTTGCCGTTGAACTCCTCGTGAAATCAGCATTTGATCCAGGCTCCAGCCTACTGCATCATGACTTATTAAGTGTGAATGCCGGTCAAGAACAATACTCAGTGGTAGTGCCTGATAATGCCAGCACCATGCTAGTAGAGCATTTATTCCTAGGACTAAAAAAACACCACAATGCCATATTTGTTGGCTTTGCCACAGACCATGACGATCATAATATTCATGTGAATCCTGATTTTAATGCCCACGTCAAACCAGGTGATCGCATTTTTTATATAGCTGCACGGCGTATTAATGAATTTAACTGGTTATCATTTCAATAAGGAACTGTTTTTATGGATACATTTTTAAACTCTATTGCCGGACTGGGCGACTTTGTCTTATATTTTGCTGTCGCATTGCTGTTGCTTTTAGTGTTTAAAGTCATCTACAGCAAAGTGACTCCCCATGACGAATGGATGCTGATTAAAGAGCAACAATCTACTGCCGCAGCCATTGCTTTTGGTGGTGCGTTAATCGGCTTTGCAATCGCTTTATCGGGTGCCGCAGCAAACGCAGTCGCATTGACTGATTTTATCATCTGGGCCATTGTTGCACTCGTTGCTCAGTGCTTAGCATTTTTGTTATTACGCTTTACTTTTATGCCTAAAATTGCAGAACGCATCGAACAAAATGAAGTATCCGCTGGTATTATGCTTGCTGCAGTCTCAATTGCAGTAGGCTTGCTCAATGCTGCTTGCATGACGTATTAGTTCACAGGAGTTCATGATGAATCAACTCAAACGGTCTGCTTCAATTGCCCTACCACAAATGCGCAAATGGTTTGCCGTCAAACCACTTACCGTGTGTATTGGCGCGATGTTTTTAAGTGCTTGTGGCGAGGAACCTGAGCTCGCCTCGATTTATACCAGTATTGATGAATGCGCGAGTGAGAACCCGAATTACATGCAAGAATGTACCAGCGCATACCAAGAAGCAAAGGATGAAGCTTTACGAACTAGTCCTAAGTTTGTAAGCGAAGGCGACTGTGAATTTGAGTTTGGACAAGACAACTGTGAATACGTGTCTAACCAAAGCAGTAGTTTCTTTATGCCCTTCATGGCGGGTTACATGATGAGCCGAGTGGTGAATGGTTTTGGTAATAATCAACGCCGCTACTACAGCCAACCCATGTTCACCTCTTATGCACGCCGGTCTGTGTTTCGTGGGCGTTGGTTTAATGCTAGCGGTAAAGACTTTGGTAATTTAGGACGACGCGATGCCAAAGTTTACCCTTCTGATTTTAAGAAGAAACCGACAGTGAATCGAACAGTCAAACGCGGTGGCTTTGGTAAAAGTGTCGCTCGCTCCTCGAGTTTCAGAAGTTTTGGTGGATAAGTTATGCTAAGGCGAGATATTGCCCCCCGAAAGCATTGGCAATCACTCGCCCAAGAATATGGTTTTCACTTTCACACGATTAAAGGTGAGCCTTATTGGGATGAAAGTGCCTATTATCAGTTTACGCTAGAACAAATCGAACGTGATATTGAAGATCCGACCCAAGAGCTGCATGAGATGTGTTTGCATGTGGTGGACGAAGTTGTGCAATCTCCTCAATTATTAACCGACTTTTGTATTCCTCAAGCCTTTCATGAGGCTGTTTGTGATGCCTGGCAACAACGCCAACCGTCATTATATTCACGTTTAGATTTAGTATATGACGGAACGGGACCCGCAAAATTACTTGAAAATAATGCTGACACTCCCACAAGTTTGTATGAATCGGGTTTTTGGCAATGGCTATGGTTAGAGCAATGTGTCGATAATGGTCAATTACCTCAAGCTGCAGACCAATTTAATTCGCTGCAAGAAAAGCTTATTATGCGTTTTCGAGATATCGCCAATCTTCACCAGCAAAAAGAAATGTACTTTAGTTGTTGTCAAGATTCAGATGAGGATCGAGGTACAGTTCAATATTTACAAGACTGTGCGGCACAAGCAGGATTAGACACTCCCTTTATCTATATTGACGATATTGGCATTACCGAGACGCATCGCTTTGTTGATTTAAACGATATGCCGATCAATAGTGCTTTTAAACTCTATCCGTGGGAATTTATGCTCAAGGAAGAGTTTGGTGAAATAGCAGCCTATTCTGCCACTCAATGGGTAGAGCCATTATGGAAATGTGTACTGTCTAATAAAGCCCTAATGCCATTATTATGGTCGCGCTTTACTCATCACCCGAACCTTCTGCCAAGCTACTTGCACAAAGATTTAAAGCACGTCGACAAATCCGGAAAATGGGTCAAGAAGCCTATTTTTTCGCGCGAAGGCGCTAATATTATGATCATTGATAATAATGAGGTTATCGCCCAAACAGGGGGGCAATATGGCGATGAAGGAGTGATTTTTCAGCAGTTTCATGCGCTCCCCAAATTTGGTAATCACTATACCTTAATAGGTTCTTGGTTAGTCAATGATATGCCAGCAGGCATCTCAATACGTGAAGATAACAGCTTAATAACACAAGACAGCTCTCGGTTTGTTCCTCATATTATTTTAGAATAAACTCAACGCGATAATTCAACAGGAAATCATATTCATGTCCTACTCTTCGGACCCAATCAAACCCAAACAAGACAATATGTTAGCCAATTTAGCGTTCAATATCATTATTCCTGTAGTGATCATGAGCTACGCTAGTAAGCCTGAATATTTAGGCCCGTTATGGAGTATCGCTATCGCGTTAGCCTTCCCTTTAGGTTATGGCCTATACGAATTATACCAAACCCGAAAAGTGAATTTCTTCTCGGTATTGGGCATTGTCAGTGTACTATTAACTGGAGGAATCAGTTTATTAAAACTGCCAGCTGAATATATTGCGATAAAAGAGGCGGCAATCCCAGGATTAATCGGGGTCGCCGTACTAGTGACTCGTTACATGAAAAAACCGCTTATCAAAGTACTGGTGCTCAATGAAACGATGATTAATTGGGCTAAATTGAACGAATCATTGACCCGTGTAAATAAAATGACCGAGTTTGAAAAGAAAATCGATATCAGTAACTACATCGTCGCTGCATCGTTTTTTCTTTCTTCAGCATTAAACTATCTATTAGCTAAGTGGATTCTCGTGTCTGAGCCTGGTACCACAGCCTACACTGAAGAACTGGGTAGAATGACTGCACTGAGTTACCCAGTTATCGTCATCCCTAGTATGATTATGCTCATTACCGCAATCATGTATATCTTCATGCACATGAAAAAACTGACTGGTGAAGATATTGACACGTTTTTAAATCAATAATTAATCCAACAGTTTAAAAATAGACTTAGCAATATCAGTATTATCTTGGTGCCCCGCGAATTGATTTGCGCCGGGTCCTATAGCGAACACTTGCACATCCACAGCGGTATGCCCCCATGTTGTCCAGCCGGTATTGGTTTTTCGGTCTATAAATGCTTTAACAACAGCTTCTAATGGACGGTTCTCTGCATTCATATCCATAGCAAATACCGCTTGAATTTCCTCCTCCGTCAGTTCAAATTGTAACGCTGATTGGAGATACGCAAGACGTTGTTGCGGGGATAAATCTGACGTTTTAATAAACTCCACCATACTCGGTACTGATTGAATAATACGATGCAAGGCTTGAGGCTCCCAACGATAATCACCATTCGCCCCTAAAGTTAGTCCACCTGTACTATGATCTGCCGTCATCACAATTAATGTATCTGGATGGTCTTGTTGGTATTCAGCTAACCATTCCAACATGACATGTAAATCATGCATCTCAGCCATAGCAGAATGAATGTCACGGCCATGACCGGCCCAATCTACTTGACTGGCCTCCAATAACAAAAAGTAACCTTGCGAATTTTCAAGTAAACGTATCGCCGTTTGTGTCATGTCTTTTAAACGCAAAGGGTTAGTATCATCAGCTGCCCAAGGTAAACCTGTTGGTGCAAATAAACCTAACGCGCCACCTTTTGTATCCAAGCTCTTAAGCTGAGCATACTCATCAATATATTGATAACCTTCAGCACGAAACTCTGCAGTTAAATCGCGGTCTTCACGGATAAAGTAATCAGTTCCTCCACCCAACATGACATCCACTTTGAATTGACCGTTTAACCGATCATCAAAGAAACTATCTGCGATAGCATTATAATTACGACGACTTTCATTATGAGCGACATAAGCTGCTGGCGTGGCATGGACAATTTGCGAGGTGACCGCAAGCCCTGTTTTCATCCCTTTAGATTTAGCCCGATGCAGTACCGTTGTGACAGGCTGTTTGTTGACATCTAGCCCAATCGCACCATTGTAACTTTTCACACCTGCAGATAAAGCTGTCGCACTAGCTGCAGAATCAGTCACTAATCCAGATATGGTAGCGGGATAGGTAGAGGAGTTACCTATATGCCATTGATCAAAAAAGGTATTATCTAGATTTGGCGTAGAGGGATCATCAGCGTAATATCGATATGCAGATGTATAAGCAGGCCCCATGCCGTCTGCGACAATCATAATGATATTTTTAGGTCGTTCGGTCGTTACCAAAACCTCTTTTTTATTCACCGTGATATCAGGCGTCACAATCACGCACGCCGATAATAACAACGCACACACACTTACAGATAATATTGGCAGGTATTTCATGAGCAATCGTCCTGAAAATTGATAACGAGTTCGTAGTGTCCATTGTAACTTGGAAATCTAAGGGTTCAATCTTTTATATGAGAAGCTTTTATGACAACAACCGCCTCTTTAAATGTAAAACAAACGTTAACCCGATCACCCCTCATGAATGAAATGCATCACGACCATTCATATTATGAATAAATTTTATCCAAATATAGGACTTTAGGATAAAAGACGTTCGCCTTATGCCGCGCCTTTATTATCAATATAAAACCAGTGTTTATGTATTTTATAGCGTTATTCAACATATGAATAATCATCATGCTTTGATATTCATAAATTAAATGTAGGCAATCTAGATTATTGATTTTATTTATTATGTACTGAGACCTAATATGGATTGGTCTGATGTGAACATTCATTTAATGATGATTCACAACACCCTACACACAACATAAAGGATAAAGACTATGTCTCAATATCAACAAGACCAAGCAGCATTTGCTGCATTAATTAAAGAACAAGGTAGTGCTTGGAACGCGATCAACCCAGAATATGCTGCCCGTATGAAAGCACAAAACCGTTTTAAGACTGGTTTAGACATTGCAAAATATACCGCAGGTATCATGCGTAAAGATATGGCTGATTACGATGCTGATTCTGCGCAATACACTCAGTCTTTAGGTTGCTGGCATGGTTTTGTTGGCCAACAAAAAATGCTTGCCGTGAAAAAGCATCAAGGTACAACAGATAAATCTTATTTATACCTTTCAGGTTGGATGGTTGCAGCACTTCGCTCTGAGTTTGGTCCACTTCCTGATCAGTCAATGCACGAAAAAACATCTGTACCTGCATTAATCGAAGAATTATATACGTTTCTTCGTCAAGCCGATTCACGTGAATTAGGTAATTTATTTAGCGATTTAGATAAAGCCAAAGAAAACGGCGGTGATGTTGCGGCTGCTCAAGCTAAAATCGATAATTTCGAAACACATATTGTTCCAATCATTGCCGATATTGATGCTGGTTTTGGTAACGAAGAAGCGACTTATTTATTAGCGAAGAAAATGATCGAAGCGGGTGCATGTTGTATCCAGATCGAAAACCAAGTTTCAGATGCTAAGCAATGTGGTCACCAAGACGGTAAAGTTACCGTTCCTCATGAAGATTTCTTAGCCAAAATCAATGCAGTACGTTATGCATTCCTAGAGTTAGGTGTGGATGATGGTGTTATTGTAGCTCGTACCGATTCATTAGGGGCTGGTTTAACCCAAAAAATCCCAGTATCTAACAATGAAGGTGATTTAGCAGAACAATACAACGCCTTCCTTGAAGTTTCAGCGGTTGATGATTTAAATGCGCTTAAAAATGGCGATACGGTCATGAAACTGAATAACGAAATCGTCAAGCCTGTTCGTTTACCGAATGGTTTATATAAGTTTAAAGATAACACCGGTTTTGACCGTGTTGTACTTGACTGTGTTACATCATTACAAAACGGCGCTGATTTATTATGGATTGAAACTGAAAAGCCTCACGTAGGTCAGATTGCTGAAATGGTTAATGCCATTCGTGAAACAGTACCGAACGCAAAGCTCGTTTATAATAACTCACCATCATTCAACTGGACATTAAACTTCCGTCAACAAATCTTTGATTTATGGGTCGAAGCAGGTAAAGACGTATCCGCGTATGATCGTGCAAACCTAATGTCTGTTGAATATGATGAGACCGAACTTGCCGCTGAAGCAGATGAAAAAGTCCGTACTTTCCAAGCCGATGCAGCTCGTGAAGCAGGGATCTTCCATCACTTAATTACATTACCAACATACCATACAGCTGCGTTATCGACTGATAACTTAGCGAAAGGATACTTCGGTGACCAAGGTATGCTAGCGTATGTTAAAGGTGTTCAACGCCAAGAATTACGTCAAGGTTTAGCGTGTGTAAAACACCAAGCAATGGCAGGTTCTGATTTAGGTGATACACACAAAGAATACTTCTCAGGCGACCAAGCATTAAAAGCGTCTGGTGAAGATAATACAATGAATCAATTCGACTAATATTAGTCACGATTTATCCGTATCAAAACCCAGCTTATGCTGGGTTTTTTATGCCTTTATTGTTTATCAATTGAATGTCAGGTATATTTTAAACATCATATTCATTAGACTAATATCGTAATACATTTAAATTAATACTGTTTATAATGGTATCTCTACAAAGGATAGGTAATCGCCCCATGAATATTGCGAAAATTGACTTAAATTTATTGGTATATTTAGATGTACTGTTACGTGAAGGCAGTGTGACTAAAGCGGCTAACCAGCTAAGTATTACTCAACCGGCAATGAGTAACGGGTTAAAACGATTACGTGATTTATTTAAAGATCCATTATTGGTGCGAACCAGTGATGGCATGACACCAACCAAGCGTGCATTAGAACTACAGCCAACTATCCGTGATGTGTTAAGTAAATTAGAATCATCCATTCAACCGGAAACTGAATTTAATCCAGAAACGTCCACCCGTACTTTTAGGATCATGACGTCTGACTATGCAGAGTCAACGTTGTTATTAGAACTCATTGAAGAGCTTAATTTCAAAGCGCCTAATATCACCCTAGATTTGATCACCCCCTCAGATGTGACTTTTCATGATGTTGAACAAGGTCGAGTCGACATGGCCATTAACCGGTTTGATGAATTGCCGTTGTCATTTCACCAAAAAGTTATTTGGTATGATCAATTTGCCTGCGTATTAAATAAAGATAACCCGCGTATTAAAAATTTCAACTTAGACGCTTATTTGTCAGGGCAACATATATGGGTCAGTAAAACGGGCTTTGGTATTGGTGTAGGGATTGATCCTAATGAAGTTCAAAAGCTAGGCTGGGTTGATGCAGAGCTTACTAAAATTGGTAAACAACGACAAATCCGAGTATTTACTCGACATTACCATGCAGCACTCCAGTTAGCAAAAACTCAAAACTTGATTGCGACATTACCAAGCCGTGCGGCAAAGATTTTTAAAAATGATCCCGAACTTGTGGTGCTTCCCCCGCCATTTGATATTCCACCAATTGCTTTAAAAATGGCATGGAGCGCATTGTTACATCATGATGCAGGTCATATTTGGTTGCGTCGTTTAATTGCCGATGTTGCCGAACGTATGAACCAAGCTTAATGTATTTCCCTCTCCCTAAAACCCATTCACGATGTGAATGGCTAGCATAGTTAGTATAATCTAAACTTTATCAGATTTTCCCAATATACTAACCTTAGTTTAACTCATCGATAGGATATTGAAGATGCCTTATATCACGAAAAGTCGCTTACAAGTTGACACCACACTCGCCCAATTCATTCATAATGAAGTATTACCGAATACGGGGATTGATACCGATGCATTTTGGCGTGGATTTGAAACGATACTTGCTGACTTTACCCCAAGAAACAAGACATTATTAGATACTCGTGATGCGCTTCAGGCAAAAATTGATTCTTATCATTGTGAAAATCAACATGATTCATATACTGAATACAAAACGTTTTTACAATCCATTGGCTACTTAGTGCCTGAACCTGATGAATTTTCTATCTCAACCGCGAATGTGGATCCTGAGTTAGCGACAATGGCAGGTCCTCAATTAGTTGTCCCAATAAATAATGCACGCTATGCTCTCAATGCTGCGAACGCTCGCTGGGGCAGTTTATATGACGCACTTTATGGAACGGATGTATTAGCCGATGATAATGGTGCAGAAAAAACCGCTCAATATAATCCTGTGCGAGGTCAAGCGGTTATCAAACAAGCGCGCAACTATCTCAATGACATAGCTCCACTATCATCAGGTTCTCATTTAGATGCAGTGGCATATACATTATCAAACAACGGCTTATCTATCACGCTGGCCGACGGCCAAACCACCATATTGAAGCATCCAGAACAGTGTATTGCCTTCCAAGGCGATATATCTGCACCTACCGCTATTTTGATTCAGCACAACGGTCTGCATATTGAATTACAAATCGATGATAATCATCCAATCGGCTCTGTTGATCCCGCTAATATCAAAGATATCCTAGTTGAATCAGCCCTAAGTACTATTATGGACTGCGAAGACTCAGTTGCTGCAGTAGATGCTGAAGACAAAACCTTAGTATATCAAAACTGGCTAGGCTTAATGCAAGGTTCATTAAGTTTCCAAATGACCAAAAATGGCCAATCAATTACCCGACAAATGAACGCTGATCGACAATACACCAGTTTTACCGGGCAGACAGTTACTCTAAAAGGTCGCAGCTTAATGTTTGTACGTAATGTGGGTCATTTGATGACCAATGATGCGATTTTATTTGACGGTGAACCTATCTTTGAAGGGATCATGGATGGTGTTATTACATCATTGATTGCCTTGCATGATTTACAACGTAATAGTCAGTTTGTTAACTCTCAAACAGGCAGTATATATATCGTCAAACCTAAAATGCACGGACCCGATGAAGTTGAATTTAGCGATGATTTATTCAATGCTATTGAAGACCTTCTAAGCCTAGACCGCCATACTATCAAAATTGGGATTATGGATGAGGAGCGTCGCACATCGATTAACCTTAAAGCCTGTATTGCCCGAGCGCAACATCGAGTCGTGTTTATTAATACCGGATTTTTAGATCGTACTGGTGATGAAATTCATACCTCAATGCAAAAAGGGGTCTTTGCTCCTAAAGCAGAGTTAAAACAGCGTCCATGGATATCGGCTTATGAAACTGCCAATGTCGTTACAGGCCTAAGAACCGGTATGTCAGGTAAGGCTCAAATTGGTAAAGGAATGTGGCCGATCCCTGATCAAATGGCTAACATGATGGAAGCGAAAGTAGGCCATCCACAATCAGGCGCTAACACCGCCTGGGTTCCGTCGCCAACGGCTGCCACTCTTCATGCCCTGCACTATCATCAGGTGGATGTTTATGCCGTGCAAGCAACACTTGCCCATAGTGACTTTGATGGTGTAGATACAATCTTAGATATTCCATTATTAG
This sequence comes from Glaciecola sp. HTCC2999, assembly GCA_949498985.1. Classification (GTDB taxonomy): domain Bacteria; phylum Pseudomonadota; class Gammaproteobacteria; order Enterobacterales; family Alteromonadaceae; genus Opacimonas. The sequence continues at coordinate 104,422 of CATECQ010000035.1, read as the reverse complement.
AAGCCGACCGCACCTTAACCCCAGAAGCTATCCAATTAGAATTGGATAATAACATTCAAGGGATCTTAGGTTATGTAGTTCGCTGGGTTCATCAAGGAATTGGTTGCTCTAAAGTACCTGATATCAATAACGTTGGACTCATGGAAGACCGAGCGACGTTACGGATTTCAGCACAACATATTGCTAATTGGTTAACACATGGTGTAGTGAATATTACACAAATCGATGAAACGCTTGCTCGTATGGCTAAACTAGTAGATGAACAAAATGCTAACGACCAGGAATATATCCCGATGTATCCTAATTACAATAATGCTATTGGTTATCAGGCTGCACGTGATTTAATTGTGTTAGGGACCACTCAACCAAGTGGTTATACTGAACCACTATTACATGAACGTCGTCGTGAAATGAAGGCAAGCCTAAAATAATTAGGTATTTTACAAATAATAAAAAAGGCTTAGATCAATAATAAATTTTGATGTAAGCCTTTTTCGATTCAATTTTGGTTAACAAACTTTAGTCAACGATTACATAGGTTAACTTTATTGACCCTTACCGAATAATACCACTTCAATGGTTCTAATTAAGACCAACATATCCAGTAAAAAACTTTGATGCTTCACATAATATAAATCATATTTTAGTTTTCCTTCGGCGTCTTCAACACTTGCACCATAAGGATAATTTAATTGTGCCCATCCAGCTAATCCGGGTTTAACACTATGACGTTTTGCATAAAATGGGATCTGTTTGTCTAATTCCTCGACAAACTCAGGTCGTTCTGGACGTGGCCCGACAAATGACATATCTCCTCGAAACACATTATATAATTGAGGTAGTTCATCCAATCGATATTTACGAATAAAACCGCCTACGCGAGTAACTCGCATATCATTTTTATCCGCCCATTGAGCACCATTTTTTTCGGCATCCACACCCATACTTCTAAATTTATAAATAGAAAATGGTTCACCATTTTTACCGACTCGTACTTGCTTATAAAAGACGGAGGCGCCGGTTTTTCGTCCATCATCTAGGTAAATAACGAATGCTGTTAGCAACATAAAAGGCCACAACAATAGCAGTACCACAGTTGCGAGTAATAGATTAAAACTATAATTTCTAATCTGTCTGAGATAACTTTGAGATTCAAATCCTTTCGAATAGATTAACCAACTAGGGTACATCAAATTGACCATAATCTGACCGGTTTCACGTTCCATAAAATCGAGTAAGTCAGAGATTTGTACACCCTGCATTCGACAGTCGAATAAGACTTCAATAGGTAAGGTCCCGCGACGTTGATCAGCAGCAACCACCACTTCATTGATGTCATTTTGAACCACAAATGATTTTAAAGAATGATTAATATCTATCTCGATAATAGGTTCTTTTTTAATACCATTTTCAATATCATCTCCTGGAACAGGAATAAATCCAACAATTTCAAAACTACGTCGATCTGAAGCCCTGCGCATTTTTTTTTCAATCGTAGATGCACGTTCTCCTGCACCTAAAATAACAATGCGACTTTTCACCAACCCTAGTGAACCGTAGCGGATCATAAAAAATCTAAATATTGAAACAGAGGTAATCGTAGCACTAATACTGACAACGAAATAAAAAGGATGGAGTAAAATATCGTGAAACAAAATAATCGTTATGACATACATGGCACAAAATGCTAAACCATTCGCCACAAATATACGCCGGATAATTCCCCGGATAGATTCACGTAACTTAGGTTCATACAATCCAAGTGACAGTGAACTCATAAGAATAAAAAAAGCGAACGTAGCAATAAATGGTAAATATGCAACAACCACACTTGGAGCAGACGCATCTGCAAGTTGAATCACATAAAATGAAACGTAAAGGATACAAAAGATTAAAAGTGCTTCAGCGATGATTAACGAGCTAAACCTTTTATTCTTAAAATTCTGATGCTTGGCCATATATTTCCTAGGATAATTTAATCATTTAGAGTCAACGGATGATTGACTCACAAACTATATCGACCAAGTTCAGAATAACTATAATTTAACGGTAGCCCATCGCTATTTTTGTAAACCATTTTTTGATGAGAGGGACAGAATGTAGCAGATGTAAGGCTTTATTTCGGGGGATGACAAGCCCTGGGAAGGCATTGGAAAATACAGTCACAAGTAAACTGGTTACCTGTGTGACTGCTGTTCTGTCACTATGGCGCATTGCAATAAATCTATCTTGGTGGGTTTGCGTGCCTAAATCCTCTTTCTGCGGCAGTTCATTGACTGATTTGATGAATCCCATAACATCACGAATACCGAGATTAAATCCTTGCCCAGCGATGGGGTGTAATGTCTGTGCAGCATTACCTAAAGAAAATATTCGCTGTGGATTATTAAAATGAGAGACCAATTTTAATGGGAAGTGTTGCCGCTGAGATATATAACTAAATAGGCCTGCACGATCACCAAATGCAGTCTGTAACGCGTGTTTAAAACTCGTATCATCGAGTGCGGTAAGTGTCGCTATATCTTCTTTGGAAGCACACCATACCAATGAATAATATTGTTGACATGCATCATCACTCACAGCATCCCTACTCATCGGTAACAACGCTAACGGCCCTTTATCAGTAAAGCGTTCAAACGCGGTTAACTTATGATGATAGCGAGTAGGTCCAATGCGACTCACTCCTACTACTGAAACTAACGCATGTTGTTGATAATCAACGCTATGAGATGCAATACCCAGTGTGCGTTTTAAATCACTGCCTTGTCCATCAGCAAACACTAACGTCTTTGCATGAATGATAAGCCCCGTGTCTAAAGTCGCCGTCACATCTTGCTGTGTAGTATTCACTTGGGTACACTGAGCATTTTCAAATAAGGTAAATTGTGTATCAGTATGTTGAGATAATTGCTGAGATAAAGTGGTTTCTAATGCACTTAACTGTGTCACATAGCCTAACGCAGATACCCCCTGCTCTTTGGCAGTCAAACGTACTTGACCTAAATGCCCACGGTCACTGATATGTATTTGTTCAATTGTTGCATGACTATCGGGTAACGGAATGCCCATAGAAGCTAAATGCTGTCGGGTACTGTGTGCTAATGCAATAGCACGCATATCATCGGCGTAAGCATTGGCTTGAAGAATGTTACAGGATGATACCAAGGTAACGCGAACATCTAAATTAGCATGCAGTAAGCCTTGGCATAAGGCCAATCCTACGACCCCACCGCCTATGACAAGGATATCAGTAGTGTGAATATCGTGATCATTAGCTTTCACATTTAGCACTTACACACCTGCTCTCATTAATGCCTCTATTTCAGCAATCGTTTTGGGGACCTGATGGGTTAAGACATGATTCGAAGTTTCGGTAATGACAATATCATCTTCGATCCGAACGCCGATACCATGATAAATCTCAGGACAGTCACTCCCCGGGGCGATATAAATACCAGGTTCGACGGTAAGTACCATGCCAGGAGATAATGGGCGAGGTGCTCCATCCACTTTATATTCACCTACATCATGGACGTCTAACCCTAAATAATGACCTAATCCATGCATGAAATAGTGACGATATGTTAAGCGCTCAATATTATCGTGAAGCTCGCCCGTCAAGATACCTAAATCAAGTAGTCCTTGAGTGATGATTTCTACTACCACTTGGGTCACTTCCGGTAGCAATGCACCGGGCTTCAGTAACTCTAAAGCAGCCAATTGGGCATCTAAAACAATCTGATAGACACTCGCCTGTGGTCTTGAAAAACGCCCATTTACCGGAAATGTACGAGTAATATCTGCGGCGTATCCTTCAAGTTCTCCTCCTGCATCAATGAGTACTAAATCGCCATCTTGTAAGACTTGGTTATTCTGCGTGTAATGTAAAATGCAAGCATTATCGCCCCCACCAACAATACTCGTATACGCTGGGTGGCGTGCACCATTTCGAGCAAACACATATTGGATTTCAGCTTCTAAATGATATTCATTTAACGTTGGTTTACAGAGCTGCATAGCCTGACAATGGGCTTGTGCGGAAATATCGGCAACGGCTTGCATGATAGCTATTTCAGTCGTTGATTTTACTAACCTAGCCTCATCTAACTGGCTTTGTATATCGATATGTTGAGATGGTGCCAATAAACCTTGTTTAGGGACGCGTTTCAAATTCATGATCGTTTGGTCAATCAACTTTTTGACGGATGTTTGAATATAGAGGCTATACACCGTTTGTTTATTCGAAAGTATATTGGCTAATTGGTCTTCTAACTGAGAATTATCAAAGGCATTATCAAGCGCTAATTTAGCGATTGCCGCTTGTGCACCTAAACGCCTCCCATGCCAAATTTCAGCTTGCTCATCTTTAGGGAGTAACGACATAAAAACATGTGTCTGACCATCGGCATATTTAATTAATATCAACGTTGCATCAGGCTCATCAAAACCCGTCAAATACCAAAAATAACTGTCTTGACGAAAACAGTAATCAGTATCATTACTGCGTGTTTGTGCCGATGCTGAACCCACTACACATACGCTATTATGGTCCATCAAGCTCAATAAATTAGCTCGACGAGTTTGATGTTCACTTATATCAATTTTAATCATAGCTGGCATACTCAAATTTAATGGACCGTAGGATCAGTCTCAATTGGCATGGGTTTGTGAGCCGGCTGGCATTCATTAAAACAGCTCATCGCAATGACTCGAACATGTTCAATTAAAATTAGCAATTGTGCTTGAGTTTCATCATTATCGTCTTGGTCATCAATGCTTTCCATGCGGGCAATTTCTGAAAAATCTTGGATCCCTTCCTTGACATCTTCAGAGCGCTTATCTAACGAAGGCTGATGCAAACCAAATCCGAGCATAAAACCTTGCACCCATAGAATTACTCCCTGCGCCTGCTCACTTAAAGGAGCATCAGCATCGGGTAAACTCAAGACCAAACCAAATTCTGCGTCAGTCAGTTGATTCACAGTTTGACTGTATAAATTTTGAAGATGAGTCACTAAAGGCTGAGCAAATGGCTGCGAATTATTAGCTACATCTGTCAACACGGATACCCATTCTTGATTGTCTAATGACATACCGCCACATAACATGCCACAGATAATGCCATGGACCTCTGCACCATCAATTAAAACATCATGTTTGGCGAGGAGTTCAGTGGTGTTCAGAAAATTTGCAACAAGACTCATATGGGTATCTCTTATCAGGTATCAAAATAAATTAACAACGAGGTTGTTACCTCAAAATAATGCGATAGCATAACAAAATTATCTAATAAATACTTTGGTAAAGCGAATTGACCGTTCAGATAATGTGCCATGCCAGTGTTGTTAGGTTGCATACAAATATATTTCCGAGAATCTCATATACAAGCTCTGTCATTTTGGGTATGCTATTTTAAGTCTCCTGGGGTGTTGGCACGTTCATACATGTCCCTGGCCGATGCTTTAAACTAAGGAAGTTGATTCCACTACTTTTGCGCAAGCTCAACCCGTATTGAGACGCCTACGGTAGTGATGATACCTCCGCCCTGAACATTTCGGCGTTCGGGCGAATTATGACCTGCGGCATCTTGGGCGACATTATCCACAATCTCTTATATAATTCTGCATTTCTATTACAATAATATAATACGGTACCGTATCCTATGGCAGTGATTAATTTCGGCTCAATCAACATCGACCATGTCTACCAAGTAGACCATTTCGTTCAACCTGGTGAAACCATAGCCTCGAATAATTACCAAGTATTACTGGGAGGGAAAGGCGCCAACCAGTCTATTGCATTAGCCAAAGCAGGTGCAGAAGTTTTGCACGTAGGTTGCATTAATGAAAATGATACCAAATTTAAACAAGCGATGATCAAGCATGGGGTCAATGGTCGTTTTATCCGTTGTAGCGATACCGCCTCAGGACATGCCATTATTCAAGTAACACCTAATGGCGAAAATGCCATATTTTTATTTGGGGGGGCTAATCGCGAAATATCTGAGCGAGATATTCAAACCGCCTTATCAGATACTGATGCCAATGACTGGGTATTATTACAGAATGAAACCTCAGGTATTGCTGATATCTTGGCCGCCGCTAAAGCTAAGGGGTTGAAGGTCGCATTTAACCCAGCCCCGATGACACATGACATTAAATCATTAAATTTTCAGCATATCGATCTGTTGATCGTTAATGAAGTAGAAGCAGCAGAGCTGTCTGAATGCGCTCGAATGAATGATATTGAGACTTTTTTCCAAAGCCATTTTGCCCATGCAGAAGTGATTATCACCATGGGTAAACAAGGAGCAAAATATATTCATCCGAAAAATACCAATAAAGACGATATTGTGATCCCAGCATTTGTCGTTGAAGCGGTAGATACGACCGCTGCCGGAGATACCTTTATTGGCTTCTTTATGGCGCACTATCAACAACATAGCATACCGCAACAAGCCCTAAGATTTGCTTGTGCAGCTTCTGCGCTAACAGTGACTAAACAGGGCGCGGCTCAATCCATCCCCAATATTGATGAGGTTGAAGCGTTTTTAGCACAACACTCTTATGCTGAATAAAAAGGAATCATGATGTCTGAAAATACTGTGACTCACCATAAAATTATCCTCGATACGGATCCGGGGATCGATGATGCAATGGCTATATTTTTTGCGTTTCAAGCACCACAAATTGATGTACTTGGATTAACAACTGTTTATGGCAATGTCCCCGTCGCAATGTCGGCACAAAACGCTATTCGTCTATGTGATATAGCGCAACAACACCATATTCCCGTGACTCAAGGTGTAGGTATGCCATGGGTGGGACCAGAATCGACTTATGCTCACTTTGTGCATGGCGATAACGGGTTTGGGGATATTCCGGTTGCTCCACCATCGCGTGAGTGCGATCCTCGTTCATCGGCGCAATTCATTGTTGATACGGTTAAAGCACACCCAGGCGAAGTGACCCTTGTTGCGGTTGGCCCTTTAGGCAATTTGGCATTGGCGTTACGCTTATGTCCTGAATTACCTCAACTCGTCAAGCAAGTTGCGATTATGGGAGGAGCTGCTTATGTCAAAGGTAATGTCACACCAGTGGCAGAAGCCAATATTTGGAATGATGCCCATGCTGCTCAAATTGTTTTTGCCGCTAACTGGCCGCTCGTCATGTTCGGTTTAGATGTGACTTATGATATTCCGTTTGCCCCTGAGTTTGTTGATATTTTAGCTCAACAAAATCCCACTTTAGGAGGGTTTGTCAGGGACTCTGCACAATTCTACATGGACTTTTATTCTCAAGGCTTAGAACAGCGGATATGTTATTTTCATGATGCTTTTCCTCTAGCATATTTAATTCAGCCGGATCTTTTTGAATTAACTGAAGGTCATATGCGCATCGGTACCTCTGAACTGGATCGAGGTCAAACAATGTTTGCTGCCTTAGGTGATACGATGAGTCCGTTATGGACTGCAGCAAAAACGGTTAACGTGGCGACTAAAGTCAATCATAGTGAATTAACTCGACTCTTTATCGACACTTACGGGAAGTAACTGGTGACTGAAAATCCGCTCATCATGTCCGCACGCAGCGCCATACGAGCTGAATTACGTGCTAAGCGGCGAGCATTATCTGAACAAGAACAACGTTCTGCCCAAGCAAGGTTACTCAATCAAGCAGCTGATATTATTGACCATAGTAATGTGATGGCCGCGTATTTACCTAATGATGGCGAGATTTCTCCACAAACACTCATTGAATACGCCTGGACTAACAATACCATAGTGGCTTTACCTGTTTTACACCCCTTTCATCCACAGACTTTATTATTCGTTCGTTATACTCCTGAAAGTGAAATCGTGAAGAATAAATTTGGGATCCCGGAACCGGTTTTAACCACTCAAAATATCCTCCCTATTCATGCGATTAATCATATCTTTATGCCATTAGTTGGCTTTGATGAAAGTGGCCATCGTATTGGGATGGGCGGTGGCTTTTATGACCGAACATTAGCGCCTATTATACAATCACAACGGGTTGGTTATTTATCGCTCAAAATTTCATCACCCCCAACACTAATCGGGCTTGCTCATGATGTACAAATGTTAGATACCATACCTTGTGCACAATGGGATATACCGATGTCGCATATCTTCACTCCACAAAAATGCATCACAATCGCAGATAGTTAACTTATTTTTCGATTATTTAAGCTACACTAGTAGTAGTTTTTCTGGATTATTTAATACCTCAAGAGATTAGACTCATGACCCAAGATGATAAAAAACGTGCAGCGGCTCAAGCAGCCTTAGCTTATGTCAAACCTGACGATATTGTCGGTGTGGGCACAGGCTCAACGGTGAATTATTTTATCGAAGCATTAGCGGCCAAAAAAGATCAGATTAAGGGAGCAGTATCTAGCTCGGATGCCTCAACTCAACAACTAAAAGCGCTAGGGATTGAGGTATTTGATTTAAATAGCGTAGACCAGTTTGATATCTATGTTGATGGTGCTGATGAAATCACTGAACATAAGCATATGATCAAAGGGGGTGGAGCTGCGTTAACACGAGAGAAAATTGTATCCGCTGTAGCCAAAACTTTTGTGTGTATTATTGATGATACTAAACAAGTTGGTGTACTAGGTGATTTCCCATTACCCGTTGAAGTCATTCCAATGGCACGAAGCTATGTGGCCAGAGAATTAGTCAAACTGGGTGGTGATCCCGTTTACCGTCAAGGCGTGATTACCGATAATGGCAATGTTATTTTAGATGTTCATAATCTATCCATTCTGGATCCTCGAGCATTAGAAACACAAATTAATCAAATAGTTGGCGTGGTCACTAATGGATTATTTGCTCACCGTGGTGCAGATATATTACTCGTTGGATGTGAAGGTGAGGTCAAAACATTATAACGCCATTATTCGACTAAGACTAAAAAAGACTATTCAGCATGGTCTCAATTTGGTAAATTACGCATCTAGACGTCTAGATGTCTCTTTATTTTATTTCTACAGGTTTACATCCCATGAGCAAGGTTTCACTTCCCAAAGACAAGATTAAAATATTATTACTTGAAGGCGTTCACGAAAGTGCGTTAGAAACATTAAAGAATAATGGCTACAGTAATATTGAGTATCTCAAAACTTCATTACCTGAAGATGAGTTAGTCGAGAAAGTCAAAGATGTACACTTTATCGGACTGCGTTCCCGCACTCAAATTACAGAGCGTGTTGTGGATAGTGCTCAAAAGCTAGTAGCTGTGGGTTGTTTTTGTATTGGCACAAACCAAGTAGACCTGACAGCCACCCAAATACGTGGTATTCCAGTATTTAATGCCCCGTTCTCAAATACGCGCTCCGTCGCAGAGTTAGTACTAGGTACGTTAATATTATTATTACGCGGTATCCCTGCAAAAAATGCAAAAGCACATCGAGGTGAGTGGGATAAGAGTGCCAATGGTTCGTATGAAGCTCGTGGTAAAACATTAGGAATTATTGGTTATGGACACATCGGTACTCAACTAAGTATTCTTGCAGAACATTTAGGCATGCGTGTCCAGTTTTTTGATATTGAAGATAAACTTGTCTTAGGTAATGCTATCCAAATTAAAACCATGCAGCAGTTACTCAACACCTCTGATGTGGTTAGTTTACACGTACCTGAGACAGCTGAAACTCAAAACATGATCGGTGCTGAAGAAATAGCACAAATGAAAGACGGATCTATCTTAATTAATGCCGCTCGCGGAACGGTTATTGATATCCCGGCATTAGAAGACGCTTTGGATTCCGGTAAATTAAATGGAGCGGCCATTGATGTATTCCCGATCGAACCCAAGTCTAATCATGAAGAATTCGAATCACCATTACGTCGTTTTGACAACGTTATTTTAACGCCGCATGTTGGTGGGAGCACTCAAGAAGCTCAAGAAAATATCGGTATTGAGGTGGCAGGTAAGCTAGCTAAATATTCAGATAATGGCTCCACACTTTCGGCTGTTAATTTTCCTGAGGTTTCACTGCCAGTTCATACTAAGCATTCTCGTTTGTTACATATCCACAAAAATGCTCCTGGCGTATTAACTCAAATCAACCAAGCGTTTGCCTCACAGAATATTAATATTGCCGCTCAGTACTTACAGACAAATGAGAATATTGGATATGTGGTTATTGATGTTGAAACAGATAGAGCCGATGATGCGTTTGCACAGTTGACTCAAATTGATGGTACGATTAAAACTCGGATTTTGCATTAAGCATAATTCAATGAGAATCGTTATATAGAGATGAAAAGGCTTAGCAGCTACATGAAGTTACCCTTATTATGTGAGTACTTCAAACGCGACTAAGCCTTTTTCGTGTATGAATTATATTGATTAGAAAAAGGTATAAACTAACGTTACTGCTGTTTCAGTATCCAATTTTTTACTATTACCTTCTACATCAGAGTTGTGATCAAGTTTTAAAGACACCTTCATCGATAACGCATCTTTTAATGTTGCAGAAACCGCCGTTACTGAGCGAGATTTAGTGTTATCTCCACCCAATTCTGAAGACAATGATTGTGTAATTTTCGCCGAATCAGATAACTTGAGTGAATATTGCAACGCTGCACGCAATATCACACTATCTAAATTTTTTCCTTCTTGGTTCTCTGAGAAACTATAACCAGGACCGATTGAATAACTAAACTTAGATGTCTCATTTGCAAATACTTGCTGATTCCAACCTAGAGCAACCGTAGATTGATATTTAAAATCTGAAAAGCGATCGTCTTCATATGAACCAAATACAAATAACCGTTGATTTTCTTGTGTTAACTTATAGTTAGCTTGACCCGATAAAAAGTATTTTTGAGCCGTTGTCTCGGTCACTTTATTATCCCCTCGCAGGACTTTATCTTGCTTATAAAGCGCATCAAACTTATATTCATTGCTCCAATCTACTAACTCCTGTGTGCCTGATAGTCCTGCACTTAAAGAGGTCGCTTCGGTATTCCCCGTTGTAATAATTAAACCAAATTCACCGTCCATAGAAATAGGTTTAATGTTTTGTGCAACACTTGGCGCGGTTGCAAAAAAAGCGCATAAAACAAGAGCGATTGGCGTCTTAGTCATCGACATAAGTTTCCTTTAAGATAATGAGTGCTTTAATAGAAAGAGTTTATTTTAAATATGATCACATAATAAACCGAAGATATATTCTAACGTTATTTTACATTCATCTCTATTAAAACGGATGTCTTATAAACTTAGTCTAACTTTTGGAATATTCCAGATTTAAAATAAATCTGTTTGGGAGCCGGCTAAAGGTGGTATTGCGGAAGTTGAAGACTCTGCGACTTGTTCACTTTTCTGTTGTCTACGTAAGTAAGCTTGTTTACGACGCATACAGGCATCATTAATAATTTTTTTGGTATTATCGTCAACTTTAAGCCAGTTCACTCGCTCTTCACGCGAACGAAAACAGCCATGACAATAACCTTTAGGGCCCGATTGGCAAACGCCAATACATGGGCTAGGTACTTCAAATAACTCTATTTGACGCATACATCACTTAATCAAAAATCATCTGGGGTAATCATAACAAAAAAAATCCCTAAACTGCTGCCAGTATTAGGGATTGTTTCATTATTTTACGCATTTTTTCGAAAAAGGTTACTTTTTCTTATTTGCTTTTGGATTGGGTAAATCAGTAATGCTACCTTCATAAATCTCAGCGGCAAGGCCTATTGATTCATTTAATGTAGGGTGTGCATGAATAGTTAACGCTATATCTTCGGCGTCGGCACCCATTTCGATCGCTAATCCGATCTCACCAAGCATTTCACCTGCATTAGTCCCTACCATCGCACCACCAATAATACGATCCGTGTCTTTATCGAAGATCAACTTCGTTAAACCGTCTGTCGCATCAGAAGCAATCGCACGACCAGAGGCTGCCCATGGGAATGAAGCGGCTTCATAGTTGATGCCTTGTTCTTTTGCTTCTTTTTCTGTTAAACCAACCCAAGCTAATTCTGGCTCAGTATAGGCGACTGAAGGTATGCATTTAGGATCGAAGAAATGCTTCTTGCCAGCAACGACTTCTGCTGCAACATGGCCTTCATGTACCGCTTTATGTGCCAGCATCGGTTGACCCACTAAATCACCAATGGCAAAGATATGTGGTACGTTTGTTCGCATTTGCTTATCAACATTGATAAATCCACGCTCGTCAACACTCACACCAGCAACGTCAGCACCAACTAATTTACCATTTGGCTTACGCCCAACAGCGACAAGCACTTTATCATAACGAACGGGCTCGGCTGGCGCTTTTTTACCTTCAAAGCTCACGTATAAACCGTCTTTCTTAGCTTCAACACCTGTGACTTTCGTCTCTAGCATGACGTTAAAGGTATCTTTAATCGTTTTGTTATATACCTTAACAATATCTTTATCTGCTGCAGGTATTAACTGATCTAAAAATTCAACCACATCAATCTGTGAGCCTAGCGCGTTATATACAGTTCCCATTTCTAAACCAATGATCCCTCCCCCTAACACAAGCATTTTTCCAGGGATGTCTTTCATTTCTAATGCACCAGTGGAATCAATAACACGGTCATCTTCAGGGATAAATGGTAAGGAAACAGGCTCTGATCCTGCCGCAATAATTGCATTGTCGAAAGAAATGGTTGTTGTACCTTTATCACCGGTAACTTCAAGAGTATTACTACCAGTAAATTTTCCTAAACCTTGAACAAATTCTACTTTGCGCATTTTAGACATACCACTTAACCCTTTGGTTAATTGGCTAACAACACTGTCTTTCCAATCACGTACTTTATCTAAATCAATCGTTGGTTCGCCAAATGACACCCCATGACTTGATAAATGCTTTGCTTCTTTAATCACTTTCGCTACATGGAGCAATGCTTTTGATGGAATACAACCCACGTTTAAACATACACCACCTAAGTTAGCACGGGCGTCAACTAGTACAGTATCAATCCCTAAATCAGCTGCACGGAATGCGGCAGAATAACCGCCTGGACCGGCACCTAAAACAACTAGTTGCGTTTTAATTTCGCTCATTATGACCTCAAAATCTTTAAATTTGGCAATGGTTTAGTTAACGTCAGGAATTTTACAGAATAATCTGACGTAAATCACCTAACACATTCTTAATATGTACAGCAAAGCGTGCGGCTAGCGCGCCATCAATCACACGATGGTCGTATGATAATGATAATGGCAACATTAACCTTGGTTCAAAGTCTTTACCATTCCACTTTGGTTTTATCTCAGATTTAGAAACACCCAAAATTGCGACATCGGGGGCGTTTACAATTGGAGTGAATGCGGTACCACCGATTCCTCCCAAACTTGAGATAGTAAAACAGCTGCCCTGCATATCTGCAGCTTTAAGCTTGCCATCACGGGCTTTAGCACTGATGTCCATAAGCTCTTTAGATAACTCATGCACACCTTTTTGATCGACATCTCGCACCACCGGTACGACTAACCCGTTTGGTGTATCAACAGCGATCCCGATATGGAAATATTTTTTAATGATTAAACTCTCACCATCTCCAGATAATGAAGAGTTAAAGGTTGGGTATGCTTGTAATGCATCCGCAACCGCTTTCATCATGAAAACAAGTGGGGTGATCTTAAAACCAAGTTTACGTTTTTCACAAACAACATTTTGTTCTTTGCGGAACGATTCCATCTCAGTGATATCGGCTTCTTCAAACTGAGTAACATGAGGAATAGTCACCCAATTACGATGTAAATTTGGACCTGACAGTTTCTGAATACGCGTTAATGGTTTCTCTTCAATTTCACCAAACTTACTAAAATCGACTTTTGGCGCAGCGAGGACTTGTAAACCACCTTCTCCTGCAGTTGTCGCTGTCGCTGGCGTTAGTTTAGGACGAGATAATTCATATTTCACATAAGATTGGACGTCTTCTTTAACAATACGCCCTTTATTACCTGAGCCATTGACTAGCGTTAAGTCAACACCAAACTCGCGTGCTAAACGTCTTACTGACGGTGATGCATGGACTTTACCTGAGGGCTGAATCGCAGCCGCAGAGGGGTGATGTGGCACGGGTGGTGCTTTAGGGGCTGGCACTGCCGGAGCCTCTACTGGAGTGGTTACGGGTACAGAGTTCTCCTGAGTTTGCTCAACAATCGATGCTGCCACCGATGCTGTCTCGAGCGTTACCACTAATGAACCTTCGGATACTTTATCACCCACATTTAAATGCATCGCTGTAATCTTACCAGCTTGAGGACTAGGTACATCCATGGATGCTTTATCTGTTTCTAAGGTCACTAAACCTTCTTCCACATCAACAGTATCACCCACAGCGACTAGTATCTCTATGACATCAACATTTTCGTCACCACCAATATCTGGCACCGTAACTTCTATTGTGCTTGTTACAGTGGAGGTAGTTTCAGAAACAGGGGCTGACACTTCTGCTACAGGTGCTGATTCTGGCGCTACTTCAGGAATAGCTTCAACCTCATTACCCGATACAGCGTCTGTGTCAGTTGCACTTTCATCAGCACTTTTCATTTTTGCCAGTAATGTGCCTTCTGAGATTTTGTCACCTACGGCAACGCAGATTTCAGCAATAACTCCAGCAAAAGGTGCAGGGATATCCATTGAAGCCTTATCACTTTCTACTGTAACAATCGAATCTTCAGCATCCAATGAATCGCCAACGGCAACACAAATCTCAATAACTTCAACAGAATCTTCACCCAAATCAGGGACTAATACTTCTTTAATATCAGACATGTCTAGTATCCTTATGCGTAAAGTGGGTTAATTTTGTCAGCGTCAATGCCAAGCTCATCAATGGCTTTAGCCAACGCTTTCTTGTCAAATTGACCTTGTTTTGATAACTCGTATAACGCTGCAAAGGTAATGTAATTTGCATCGACCTCAAAGTGACGACGTAAATTCTCACGACTATCAGAACGACCAAATCCATCTGTGCCTAATACGCGGTATTGACCTGGAACAAATGCACGCACTTGATCAGCATAGGCTTTGATATAATCAGTTGTTGCGATGGTAGGGCCATCATGGCCTGTCTCAGATAATACTTTCGTAATGTAAGGAACTTTCTGCTCACCATCCGGATGAAGCATGTTAAAACGATCAGCATCAATCCCGTCACGACCTAATTCGTTAAACGACGTCGCAGAAAAAACTAAAGATTCAACATTATATTTTTCGGCTAAGATTTTCGCAGCCTGACGAACTTGTACCAAGATGGTACCTGAACCCAACAAGTTCACTTTCGCTTTAGACTTGCCGACATTATCTAACTGATAAATACCTCGAATAATACCTTCTTCACAGCCTTCAGGCATTGCAGGTTGAACATAGTTTTCGTTCATGACTGTCAAATAATAGAAGACATTTTCTTGTTCTTCTAACATGCGACGAGTACCGTCACGAGTAATTACGGCAACTTCATAACCATAGGTTGGGTCATAAGAAACACAATTTGGAATCAAACCAGCCTGAACATGAGAATGACCATCTTGATGCTGTAGTCCTTCACCGTTAAGCGTTGTACGACCTGCAGTACCACCGATTAAGAATCCTCGACATTGGCTATCACCTGCAGCCCATGCCATATCGCCGACACGTTGGAAACCGAACATCGAATAATAAATGTATACGGGCAACATCGGCAAGTCGTTGGTCGAATAAGATGTTCCAGCAGCCACGAATGACGCCATTGCACCTAGCTCATTGATACCTTCTTGCAGTACCTGACCCTTTTTATCTTCACGATAGAAAGCCACTTGGTCAGCATCTTGAGGGACATATTTTTGACCCTGATTAGCATAAATGCCAACTTGACGGAATAAACCTTCCATCCCGAAGGTACGCGCTTCATCTGGAATGATGGGCACAACATTTTTACCCATCTGCTTATCTTTTAATAACACGGTTAACACACGTACAAAAGCCATTGTCGTTGAAATTTCACGATCACCAGAACCCTTTGTCACCGCTTCAAATGCTTTTAACGGTGGCGCTGGTAAATCGTGTGAGCTTTGTGCTAAACGGACGGGCATGTAGCCATGTAATGCTTCACGCTTTGCACGAAGGTATTCCATTTCAGGACTATCTTCTGCAAATTTGTAATACGGTAAATCACCAATTTCTTCATCTGAAACAGGGATATTGAAGCGATCACGATAATGTTTCACAGAATCGATATCCATCTTCTTAACATTGTGCGCGATGTTTTTACCTTCACCGGCGGCACCCATACCATAACCTTTTACGGTTTTGGCTAAAATGACTTGTGGACGACCTTTTGTTTCTGTTGCTTGTTTATAAGCGGCATAGACTTTAACAGGATCATGTCCACCACGGTTCAAACGCCAGATATCATCATCTGACATGTTAGACACCATTTCCTTCAGTTCAGGGTATTTACCAAAGAAGTTTTCACGGGTGTACTTACCACCGTTAGCTTTAAAGTTTTGATACTCTCCATCGACAGTTTCATTCATTAATTCGAGTAATTTACCGGTCGTATCACGTGCAATTAGTGGATCCCAATAACGTCCCCAAATGACTTTAAATACTTCCCAGCCAGCTCCTCGGAATGTCCCTTCTAACTCTTGGATAATTTTACCATTACCACGAACTGGACCATCCAGACGCTGCAAATTACAGTTAATGACAAAAGTTAAGTTATCTAGGCCTTCACGTGATGCTAAACCAATTGCGCCTAATGATTCTGGCTCATCAACTTCACCGTCGCCCATGAAACACCATACACGTTGGTCTGAACAATCTTTCAAACCACGATTCGTTAAATACTTCAGAAAGCGCGCTAAATAAATAGCTTGCATTGGACCTAGGCCCATAGATACCGTTGGGAATTGCCAAAAATCAGGCATCAATTTTGGATGAGGATAGGAAGAGATCCCTTCACCATCGACTTCTTGACGGAAGTTATCTAACTGACCTGCAGACAAACGACCTTCGATAAAAGCACGAGAATAGATACCTGGAGAAACGTGTCCCTGAACAAATAAATAATCTCCGCCATCTTTGTCATTTGGCGCACGGAAAAAATGGTTAAAACCAACATCGTATAACATCGCTGATGATGCAAATGATGAAATATGACCACCCAGTTCTAAGTCTTTCTTTGAACCGCGCAGTACCATCATCATCGCGTTCCAACGGATTGCATGTCGAATCTTAGTTTCTATTGTCTGGTCACCAGGCATGGTGGGTTCTTGACCCGCAGGAATAGTATTTAAATATGCAGTAGTGGCATCATAAGGTAGGTGAGCACCGTTTCGGCGTGCTTTTTCAATCATACTCTCTAATAAATAGTGAGCACGTTCTACCCCTTCCGCTTCCAATACTGATTCTAACGAATCAAGCCATTCCTGCGTTTCGATGGGGTCGAGATCAACATGCTTTTTGTCAGTCATGCGTTTTTCCTTATTGTTTGCTAATGCCAAGCCTTAGCTCGGGTTGGTTTCAATTCTTCTTAAAACACGTTGGATCCGTGAATCACGTTGATTTATATTCAGTAATGTTTCTTCTATAAAGGCAAGATGTGTATTACTCGCTCGTCTTGCCTGTTGAGGATTCTGTTGTACTATCGCGGCCACAATACTAGCCCGCTGTTTTGCAATCTCAGAGCATGCCTCAGGATTAACCGCTAACATTTGTAAATTTCGCTGGATATTATCAATCAACATTGTTTTCATACTGCGCATGACATGTTGAAGCACCATATTATGAGATGCCTGCGCCATAATGAGATAAAACTCACCTAACACCTGTGCCTCTTTTGCTTTATCTGCAGTAGGGGTCATCGCATCTAACCCTGAGAGTGCATTTTGCAGTTGTTGATAGTCTTCAGGTTGTCCTCTTAAAGCAGAATAAAATGCAGCCATACCCTCTAATGCATGACGAAATTCCAGTAAATCAAACTGCGTTTCTGGACGCTGAGCAATTAGCGCGAGTAACGGTTCTGTCATATTGGCGTTTAATTTCGCATTAACGAATGTTCCACCGCCTTGCTTACGTTCGACTAAACCTTTTGCTTGTAAATTTTGAATCGCTTCACGTAAAGATGGTCGAGACACATTAAAATCAGCAGCTAAAACGCGCTCTGCTGGTAACTTTTCCCCAGCCACAAAGCTGCCATCTAAGATCATGGCTTCAAGCCGATCGGTGATCACATCTGATAGTTTTTGCTGTTTGATACCGCTCATATATATCCGCTATTTGTGTCAGGACAAATGTTAATAAAAATTAACGTTTAGTCTAAATTGGTAATACCATTTTACCATGTAATTTATCAAGTTTACTGCAAGATAAAACGAAGAACAAGTCTATCGAACAGTTTTTACCAAGACTAAAGTATGAAAAACGAGCTAACAACTCATCATTTTGAGTGGACATTGACGCAGCCCAATAGAAACAAGCACTGAAACAACACATAACTCGTTAATCAGTGTTAATAAAAAGTTACGCGATAATTCCAGATAGGGTTAAAACGGCAACAATTGAGACGATAAATAAAACATTTCGTTTGGCTAGCTGAACCAAAGTGGTCGGCTCAGTTGTGATATCACCTTCTTTATAAGCTACATCTTCTGCCGCCACAGCGACTTCCGCGAGAACAAGTTTCGCGTGCGTACTAGTATCAAATAATAGACCAATCCATTTCGGTAGGGCATTAGAAAAATGACCGACTAATAGAAATCCAAACGCGGTAATTCGAATGGGAAGCCAATCAATGACATGCAAAGCTTTAGTCAGTGAAGTTTGTGCTTGGAGGGTATGCGCTTGACTATAACCGTGCAATGCTCTTAAGCAGCCATAAGCCACCACGCCATATAATCCAAATACCACAAACATTATCATTGGCGCAGCATAGCGTTGATAGTTTAACCAAATAAGATGCTGACCAAAGGTTCGAGGTTCATACATTCCCAACCCCAATTGCTGGGTGTAGCGATCACAGGTTTCCATATCCCCACGGCTGGCTGCCTCTAAATAGCATTTATAAGTATTTCTTAGCTCCGGACAACCAATCGCCATGTAAAGGACAAACACAGTAACGACGAAATCAATGACACCGATATCGATCATCATCAGCGTAATGACTAATAGCGCGCCAGGTATTAACCACATTAACCATAACACTGTTACCGATACGCTCTGGGTTAAATAGTCTTTACGATTAAGCCAATCAATGTATTGATCAATATAATAATTACTATGACAACTTTCAGGTTTGCTGATCACGCGTTCCGCGAATAACGCTAATAACAAGTAAATTAATGTCATATTGTGCTCACCTTGAAAGTCATAAACTTGCTATAAAAGAAAAATGATAATATCGGCCTAAGATAAGGATGCTAAATAACGCGACCAATCAAATGCCTCACCTGGGTCAGTTTTACGACCTGGTGCAATGGTATTATGCCCGACAATCCGGTCTGTTGTCATCATCGGAAATTGTGAAAGTAAATAACGAGTCATTTCTGAGAGCGCCTCATATTGAGCATCGGTATAAGGATGAGTATCCGTCCCCTCAAGCTCTATCCCTATAGAAAAATCATTGCAACCCACCACCCCATCAAATTCAGATACCCCAGCATGCCAAGCTCGTTGTGCAAAATCGACATATTGTAATACTTGTCCATCACGTTTAATGCAGGCATGAGCCGACACATTCAACCCCACCAG
The DNA here is from genome assembly GCA_949498985.1 of Glaciecola sp. HTCC2999. Classification (GTDB taxonomy): domain Bacteria; phylum Pseudomonadota; class Gammaproteobacteria; order Enterobacterales; family Alteromonadaceae; genus Opacimonas. Next base: position 84,661 of record CATECQ010000035.1, on the reverse strand, counting down.
TTCTTGAAAACTAGCATGAGCACTATAATCCAAAGTACCTGCAAATAATGCACTGATATAATCCCCCCCAAAAAAACCCGCTGGTAACGAAATATTGTGGATCACTAACAAAGAAACAATACCATTCGCCCCATTTGGACGTGCATTAAAATGCTGACATGGCATTTGAATCGCATTGGGATAGAGGATTTTCAAATAGATGACCTATGTTATAGTGATTACCATCACATTAAATCAAGGGTTCAAAAATGGCAACCGGAGATCATAATCATCAACCACACCGCTATGCTAAATGGATGGTCTTTGCAGCATGGTTATGCGTGCTATGGTTGTTAGTTTATGTATTTAATCGTTTATTAGATGATCAATACAATCCAAACCAACACATTAATTATGACATAACCCGAGCAGGCACTTCGATTACCTTGGAACAAAATCAACAAGGCCATTATTTACTCAATGGGCAAATTAATCGCCAACCTGTATTATTTTTGTTAGACACTGGCGCTACAACCGTTTCAATTCCGGAGCGAGTTGCTGCTCGATTGAACCTGCCTCAAGGCCAACGTTATCCAGTACAAACTGCTAATGGTTCGGTATTTGTAACAGACACTAACCTTAATTCCTTATCCATTGGTCCTATTGAACTACAAAACATTCGCGCTAACATAAACCCCGGTATGCAATCTGACAAAATTTTATTAGGCATGAATGTCTTAAAAGATTTAGAATTGTCTCAATTTAATAATCAACTCACCATAAAAGTCCCTGCATTATGAGCAATATTGACCCAAACAGCCCACTAGCGATGTCCATTTATCCTGAACATCTTACCTGTGATGAACTGATCACGCGTTCAATCATCCAACAAGATATCGACACCGCGTTGGCCGAAGATCTGGGTTTATTAACATTGCATACTGATAATATCGGGTCGCAAGATATTACCGCTCAGTTAATAGAGCACGATACCGTGGTTACTGCGCATATTATTTGCCGGGATAAAGCTGTCATTGCAGGTATTGCATGGGCGACTTGTGCTTTTGAGCGGTGTCATCATCAACTGACAATCCAATGGCATGTGAAAGATGGACAAGAAGTGGCCCCCAACACGCAACTTGCGACTATCACTGGCAAGGCCCGCGCCATTCTCACTGCAGAACGCGTTGCATTAAACTTTTTACAAACTCTCAGCGCGACAGCAACAGTCACTCAAAGCTATGTTGCCAAACTAAAAGGCTCTGGGATCACCTTATTGGATACACGCAAGACGTTACCAAAAATTCGGTTTTCCCAAAAATATGCGGTGCAATGTGGTGGTGGACAAAACCACCGTATTGGTCTGTATGATGCGTTCTTAATTAAAGAAAACCATATCTTTGCTTGCGGAGGGATTGATAAAGCGATAGCTAAAGCAAAAGTCATTGCTCCAAATACCCTTATCGAGGTAGAGGTAGAAAATCTTAACGAGTTACAACAAGCCATTCATGCTCATGCTGATGTAATTATGCTAGATAATTTCTCCACCAAACAGATCCATGAGGCAGTAGCCATGAATGCTGGAAAAAGTAAACTAGAAGTGTCTGGAAACATCACTGATGCAAGAATTGCAGAGTTGAAGGATACTGGAGTTGACTATATTTCCAGTGGAGCACTCACCAAAAATATCCACGCAGTGGATTTATCTTTAAGAATTATTGATTAACAAAATCACCTATGTCTTAAGGAGTACTCCACGAGACATAGGGTCAATTCCAGATACTTCGCAACACCGCTTTTCTCCCAACAAATAGCATCAAGTAATGCATACAACATCGAATGAATGTGTTTGTCACACTTATGTTATGTCAACAATGCGCGCAGCGCGGAGAAAAATGATGAAAAACTCTACCACTTATTACATCCAAGGTTTTACTTTAATTGAACTCATGATTGTCGTTGCAATTATCGGCATACTAGCCGCGATTGGCTTACCGGCTTATCAAAATTATACCCAAAAAGCTAAATTTACAGAAATAACAAATGCATCTGCAGCAGCTAAATCAGCCGTTGAAGTCTGTGCTCAAGTGACCGGTGGATTAAATACATGTAATGGAGGCTCATCCGGGATCCCTGCCAACATTGAAGCGGCTAATGGGATTGTAGGATTAACAACGACCAATGGTGTCATTGTCACGGCCAAAGCCAGTGATAGTTCAATTGATGGAGTCGGTACATATACACTTTCCCCAAACCTTGCATTAACTGGGGGGAAAGTCACCTGGACAGCAGTATGCGCACCAGCCACCTTGTGTTAATTCATTGACTGCTCCGATCTTATCGCTCATGCCTTTTAATCCTCGAGGTCAGCTATGACAAGTTCTATCAATCATTTCTATTGGCAAGGTTTTAATCGCCAAGGACAGGCTATCAAAGGTGAATTGATAGCAAGTAATTTAAGCGAAGCTAAAGGTATATTGCGCAGCCAAGGGATCTCGGCACAAAAAATCAATAAAAGACAACATTCATTATTGAGGCGCAAAAAAGATAAAATCACTCCGGCAGACATTGCTATGATTACTCGACAAATATCAACTATGTTAAATGCCGGCGTAAGTATCTTAGCAACCCTCGAAATGATTGCATCAGGTCAGACTAAACTTTCAGCTCGAACCATGCTGACTCAGATTGCCAATGAGATTAAGGCCGGGAGTTCTATTACGCAATCGCTACGAAAACACCCTCAGCAATTTAACTCACTATATTGCGATTTGATTGATACTGGCGAACAATCAGGGACGTTAGAAATCATCTTTAACCGTGTTGCACTATACCAAGAAAAAGTAGAAGCGCTGAAATCTAAAATCAAAAAAGCCATGTTGTACCCCATCACTGTGCTCGCGGTTGCATTGGTTGTAACATTAATATTATTGATCTTTGTTGTCCCTCAATTCCAAGCCATATTTAGTAGCTTTGGCGCCGAACTACCTGTGATGACGCAAATGGTATTAACGGTATCTGAGTGTATTAAGTATTATGGGGGGGTAACTACCATTGGGGTGAGCGTTGCGGTTGCGTTATTGGTTAGAACCTATAAACGCTCATTGGCATTGCGTGACAAAGTAGATAAAAAACTGTTGAGCGTGCCTGTAATCGGTCCTATTTTACAAAAAGCGGCGATCGCTCGTTTTACTCGAACACTCGCTACAACATTTACTGCAGGTGTTCCTTTGATTGCAGCATTAGACTCAGCTGCAAATGCCTCTGGTAATGCAGTATACCGTAATGCTATTAAACACATACGTAATGAAGTTGCTTCAGGGAATCCAATAAATGTAGGGATGCGCGCTACAACAATTTTTCCTGATATGGTAGTTCAAATGGTGGCTATTGGGGAGGAATCTGGCTCACTTGATACAATGTTATCCAAAATTGCAACCATCTATGAAACAGAAGTCGATAATATGGTCGATGGTCTGAGTCATTTATTAGAGCCCATAATTATGGTGGTGTTAGGAGGGGTGATTGGTGGTTTAATAATTGCCATGTATTTGCCTATTTTTCAAATAGGGAATGTTGTATGATTATTGACATAGCACATTTTTTCTAGGACGTTTCCCATGTCGACTTTATTCAGTGGACTCCAACAAATTCCTCATATATTGACTCAATTCCCAGTGATATTTTATATCAGTGTATTTATATTTTGTCTATTAGTGGGAAGCTTTCTTAATGTTGTTATTCATCGCTTACCGATCATGATGAAGCGCGATTGGCATCAACAAACTATTGATTATTTTGACACTGAATTGCCTCACTCTTTTATTCAAAAATATACGCCGAACGGGACATATAATCTTGTCAAACCCGACTCGACTTGCCCAAAATGTCAGCATGAAATCCGGGCATGGGAAAACATTCCACTACTCAGTTATATCTTTTTAAACGGTGCATGTAGCCAGTGTAAAACCTCTATTAGTATTCGTTATCCATTAGTTGAGCTAGCTACAGGCCTGATAGGTCTCTGGACCGCCATGCACTTTGGAGTCTCGATACAAACATTAGTGCTTTTGTTTGCCAGTTTTTTATTGATCAGTATGATAATGATTGATGTCGAGCATATGCTCTTACCCGATGATTTAACACTCGGGCTATTATGGTTAGGTTTAATCGTGGCCATTAGTGAGGTGTTTATTCCTCTTCCAGATGCCATTATAGGAGCGATAGCCGGTTATTTCATATTGTGGTCTATTTATTGGTGCTTTAAATTAGTCACAGGCAAAGAAGGAATGGGTTATGGTGATTTTAAACTCCTCGCCGCACTTGGCGCATTTGTTGGTTGGCAACACCTTATCATTATTATTCTCTTATCATCTATCGTGGGCATAATCTTAGGCTTACTCATCCCACATCTAAAACGAAAAAATACCGCAGACAATACTTTTGCCGATGGAGCTATCCCTTTTGGTCCTTTCCTTGGCGTAGCCGGTTGGTTAACTATATTTTACGGTGACACGATCCAACAGGCTTATTTGCAATGGGCGGTCTACTGATGAATTCAGGTTATGTAGTTGGCTTAACTGGGGGCATAGGCTGCGGCAAAACAACCATTAGTAATGAGTTTAAACGATTAGGTATCACGATTATCGATGCCGATGAAATTGCACGGGACGTGGTAGCACCAGGTAGTGAAGGACTTGAGGCGATTATCAAACAATTTGGACCTGAAATTGTACAATCTGACGGATATCTTAACCGAGCAAAGCTTCGCAGTATTGTCTTTGCAAAGCCCGAAAAGACTCAATGGCTAAATGATTTGTTACATCCCAAAATAAGAGCTCAGATGCTAGCTGAACTCTCGGCATCCGTTTCTTCCTATACTATTTTGTCTGTTCCACTACTACTAGAAAATGGCATGCAAACATTATGCAATCGTATCCTTGTTGTTGATATTTTGCCAGAACAACAACTACAAAGAGTGCTAGCAAGAGATCAATCTGAACCCGCTACGATTAAGAAAATTATGACGGCACAAATCGACCGAAAAAAACGACTGTCATTAGCGGATGACATTATTGATAATTCAGGTCAACCAAGCGAAAGTATGGAACAAGTGCAAAAATTACATCAAACTTACACAAAATTGACAAAAAATGTCTGAATTTTAAAAATTACCTTGAAAAAAATGTTTTTTTATAGTCTATTACTTCTTCAAAATAGGAGTATCTCATGGCGCAAGTAGTATACGAGTTTCCACTTAATGAAAAAGTGAGAAATTACCTGCGCGTTGAACATCTCTTAGGACTGCTCAGTGAACCGAAAAAAACCTGTGAACAACACACAGAAATTCAGTTTTTTCGTGACTTTTTTGCATTACTAGATCTGGTTGAGCGTATTGATTTACGTACTGAACTTTTATTAGATTTACATCGATATTCAGTCACTCTCAACTCTTGGTTATCTCATCCAAATATCGATAAAAAACGTATTGAGCTACAAATTGAACTTGTCTGCACCATCTCAGAGAAGTTGAAAGAATCAAAACGCATTGGATATGAACTTAAGTCTGACCGTTTTTTAACCGCTATTCGACAACGTTTTTCCATTCCAGGAGCCACATGTAGTTTTGATCTACCTAAATTACATTATTGGTTATCATTGGATAAAAATACGAAACAATCAAATTTACATCAATGGCTAGAACCGCTCACCATCCTTAAAGATGCGATCTACTTAGCATTAGAATTCATTCGTAATCGTGAAGAGTTGTCGGATGTATCAGCCGAAAATGGATTTTATCAAGGGGTAACCGATAGCAAAATAGAGCTGATACGCGTACAATCGTCACAAACTACGTTATTTTATCCAACGTTAAGTGGTAATAAGTATCGTTATGCTGTGCGCTTCATGAAATTTTCTCAAAATGATAATGAAAGCACTACAGTTGATGAGACTGTTACTTTTTTACTGGCGAGATGTTAATGGAAGTCAATTGTCCTTCATGCAAAAAATCAGTTGAATGGGTGGTCACTAACAAGTATCGCCCATTTTGTTGCAAACAGTGTCAATTGATTGATTTAGGTGAATGGGCTAATGAAGAAAAAACTATTCCGTGTGGGACCAATAGTCATACTCAACCCTCAGAATTACCAGATATCGAAGACATAGAAGCATTACTTTCCCAGCAGACAGATTCATTTTTTAAATAATACAGGCTTAATATGTCGACTATTAAATCCATCGCTATTGTCGGTGGGACTCATGGTAATGAGCTCACGGGTATTAATATTCTCACAGCTTTAGAAAGCGATCCGTTTAACGAATTTGATGATATTTTCCAATTTCAACATGTGCTAGCAAATGCTGATGCTGTCGCTGCTAATGTGCGATTTATCGATGTCGATCTTAATCGACAATTTACCGTTGAGAATTTAACCTGTGATAACGACATGTTACATGAGTTAACAATCGCAAAGATGGTTAATCAGCAGCTTGGTCCAAAAGGAGCTTCAAAAACAGACCTTGTTATTGATATACATAATACCACTTCAGCTATGGGCGCCACACTGATACTTCTAGAAGACTCTCCATTTTATCGGAATATGGGTGGGTATTTGAAAATGCATATGCCGGATGTCAATATCCTTTTAGAAGATGAAGTCACTTACCAAGAACACCCCTATTTATGTACTATCGGTACTCGTGGGATCATGCTCGAACTCGGTAGTCAGCCACAAGGCGTATCGAGAATGGATATTTTGTTACAATGCAAAGCAATGTTGCAACATGTATTTGCATATTGCGATTTATATAATCGTGAACTTTTATCACAGATACCCCACTTTGATGCGTTTCGATTAATCGAAAATATTAATTTCCCTCTTGATGATGAGGGTGAGATTAAAGGGTTAGTCCATGAATCGTTACTTGATAAAGATTTTTGCCGGGTAGAGGTGGGAGCCCCTATTTTTCGTTTGTTTGATGGAACTGAGATTTGCTTAACAGGCAGCCAAGCCATCTATCCTCACTTTATTAATGAAGCAGCTTATCTGAAGAGTAAAGTTGCTTTTGCAACAGCGACTAAGTTCGAATGGTAAACGAGGATAACTACTCGGTGTATATTTGTAAACTACGGTAAATAACGGCTTTCAAGCGCTGCAACAATAGCAGTATTAGCGGCTGGAAAATCCAGAGTATGCAAGGTCTCGAGTGAATACCATTGGCCTATTTGACCTTCTTTGCCAAATGGCTCATGTTGATAATGAGTGACTAAATGTATATCTAGCCATACTAGTTTATCACCATAATCGTGCTTGATGTCCATCAAATGCTCACTCCCCGTCACAGCGATACCAACTTCTTCAAACAGCTCTCTTTCTAGTGCATACGCAACTGTTTCTCCAGGTTCAACTTTCCCACCAGGAAACTCCCACTTGCCGGCTTGATGTGCATCAGAAGCTCTGCGGGTTAAATACACTTGAGGAACTGAGCTTGTAGGTGTGACGTTGAGAATAACCCCTACCGCCACACGCACTACCTTATCTGACATATAAACTAGAGTTTACCGTGACATTGCTTGAATTTTTTCCCAGAACCACAAGGGCATGGGTCATTACGGCCTACTTTAGGCCCTTGACGATGACCGACTTGGACAGAACCCTGTTCATCCGCCTGATTCGTTTGTGTCGGTTTTGCAGCAGTCTCTTGACGCTGCCGCTCCACTTCTTCAACATCAGATTCAGCTTTGACTTGTACTTTGCTGAGTAAACTAATCACCTCAATCTTCAAATTTTCCAGCATCTCTGAGAATAATTCAAATGATTCACGCTTATATTCTTGCTTAGGATTTTTTTGTGCATAGCCACGTAAGTGAATTCCTTGACGTAAGTAATCCATCGCGGCAAGGTGCTCTTTCCAATGAGAGTCTAGTGATTGCAGCATAACCGCTTTCTCAAATTGACGAATAACACTTTCACCCACAACATCAACTTTAGCTTGATAAGCAGCATTAATTGCATCATGGATCTTATCACGCAACTTCTCTTCAAATAACTTATCATCTTCATCTAACCATTGCTGGATAGGTAATTCTACCTGAAAATCACCTTTCAAACGCTCTTCTAAACTTTCAATATCCCACATTTCTTCAAGTGATTGCGGCGGAATATATTGACTGATGACCTCATCAATAACATCTGAACGGATTGCAGCAATCGTTTCACCTATATCACCTTCATCTAACAACTCATTTCGCTGCTCGTAAATCACTTTACGTTGATCGTTAGCTACATCATCGTACTCTAATAACTGTTTTCGAATATCAAAGTTACGACCTTCAACTTTACGCTGAGCATTTTCAATGGCACGAGTCACCCATGGGTGTTCTATCGCTTCACCTTTTTCCATACCTAGTCGCTTCATCATATTGCCCATTTTTTCTGAAGCAAAAATACGCATTAAAGCATCGTCTAATGAGAGATAGAAACGAGAGGAACCCGCATCCCCTTGACGGCCTGCTCGACCACGTAACTGGTTATCAATACGACGTGATTCATGACGTTCTGTACCAATAATATGAAGTCCACCAGCCTCTAGAACAGCATCATGTCGGACTTGCCAGGCTTTCGTTATTTTTTCAATTTTTTGTTCATCTTCAATACCCGCAAGTTCAACTTGAAGATTACCGCCAAGAACAATATCGGTACCTCGACCTGCCATATTAGTGGCAATGGTTACCGCGCTAGGTAAGCCTGCTTGGGCAACGATCTCCGCTTCTTGTTCGTGAAATTTAGCGTTCAAAACCTTGTGTTTGATTTTTTGTTTTTTCAACACATTGGACAGCAACTCTGAATTTTCAATCGATACCGTTCCCACGAGTACCGGCTGTCCTCGTTCTACACAACCTAATATATCTTGAATAATCGCATCGTATTTTTCTTCGACCGTCATATAAATCAAATCCGGCATATCTTTTCTAACCATCCCTCGATTAGTCGGAACCACTACCGTCTCAAGACCATAAATATGTTGAAATTCGAATGCTTCAGTATCAGCAGTCCCGGTCATACCGCCTAACTTTTCATACAGTCGAAAGTAATTTTGGAAGGTAATTGATGCTAAAGTTTGATTTTCATTTTGAATATTAACACCTTCTTTCGCTTCTACGGCTTGGTGTAAACCTTCAGACCAGCGACGGCCTTCCATAGTTCGACCGGTATGCTCATCGACAATGACAATATCACCATCCTTAACAATATAATCGACATCTTTAGTAAAGAGTTTATGCGCTTTTAATGCTGAATTGACATGCTGTAATAATGAAATATTGGCAGAAGAAAATAAAGATTGATCTGCAGCTAAAATACCCGCTTGCATTAACAATTCTTCAACAAAAATTTGCCCTTTTTCAGTCAAATAAACTTGTTTACCTTTTTCATCAATCGTGTAGTGGCCATCACCCTCAATGCCTTCTTGATCTTCTTTTTCTTGCTTTTCTAACTTGGGAACCAGCACGTTAATCTGTTTGTATAATGCAGAACTATCTTCTGCAGCACCTGAAATAATTAGTGGTGTTCGAGCTTCATCAATGAGAATAGAATCGACTTCATCAATGACAGCATAATGTAGTTCACGTTGTACCCGATCTTCTGGGCTGAACGCCATATTATCGCGCAGGTAATCAAAGCCAAATTCATTATTTGTTCCATAAGTAATATCACATGCATATGCTGCTCGTTTATCTTCGTGACTCAAACCTGGAATATTGCAGCCTACGGTCAATCCTAAAAATGCAAATAAGTCGCGGCTCCAATCAGCATCCCGTTTTGCTAAATAATCATTTACGGTAATGACATGGACACCTCGTCCACTAATGGCATTGAGGTAAGTGGCTAACGTTGATGTCAAAGTTTTACCTTCACCGGTTCGCATTTCAGCGATTTTACCTTGATGTAAAACGGTCGCACCCGTTAATTGCACATCAAATGGACGCATACCATAAACACGAGTACTCGCCTCTCGAACCACTGCAAATGCTTCTGGAAGCAAGTCATCTAAAGTCGTACCGTTTTCTAATTTAGTTCTAAATTCAACTGTTTTTGCCTGTAACTCGGCATCAGATAAATCTTGCAACTCACTCTCAAGTGCATTGATGTGTTTATTTGCTTTGTTAATTTTTTTTAAAATACGATCGTTGCGACTTCCGAAAAGTTTACGTGCAATAGATGTGAACATGGGTTTGTTGATTCCGTAATTATTGGCGATAGACAAAAGGCAACGGGTCTATCTGAGTACCGTTCTTAATGATTTCATAATGTACGTGAGCACCGGTTGAACGACCAGTATTACCAACTTCAGCAATTTGCTGACCTTTAGTAACGACTTCACCTACAGTGACTAATAATGATTGGTTATGACCATACCGAGTAATTAATCCATTACCATGATCGATTTCTACTAAATTACCATAACCATAACGCTCACCGGACCAAGTGATGACACCTGCTGCAGTAGCAATGACTTTATCCCCTTCAGTAGCCGCAAAGTCTATTCCTTTATGCATGGCCTTTTTACTGGTAAAAGGATCTTCTCGCATTCCAAAATATGACGACAGCCATCCTGTAGTGATTGGACGCCCAGAAATTTGTTGTTCACTCTCTATATGGGTGTTCAGATAGATTTTTTCAAGCGCTTCAAGTTGTTTAACTTGGTGCGCAATTTTATGTTCTATTTCAACTAATTTAGAATGAATGGATAAATCAATATTAACATTCTGTGGAATTTGTACTTGGGTGTAAGGTGATTCATCCGTAAATACGAGCTTTTTATTGGTAGCCCCAGCTAATTTGGCTTGCTGAATAGATAATTTTGACAGTTTATTTTCTAATTTAGCTAATTGGCGGATCAATGCAGAAGTTTCTATTTCATTTTGCGCTTGCAAAGCAAACACAATTTCTTGTTGCGCCAAAAGACCCTGTTTTACCAGTTGTACGCGTTGAACATTTTCATCTACCGATTGTGTCGAACGACTAGATACAATGACGAATAATGTAGTAAGTACTAACAAACTTATCCACTTTCTCACATTCAATGATCGTTCAACTACACGATCTTTATGTGAAAATATGAATGTTAACTTCATGGTCTTATTGTTAACCTACTTAAAAATATGGTTGTAGATGATAAACTAATTTGGTGGATTAAAAAACAAAAAAGCCCTTTTCGAGCGATATCGTAAAGGGCTTAAGATTCGTATAAACGTTTAACTCAGTGCCATCACTGGGCTAATGTATTGAATGGGAGCGCTTTTCTCATCATCAAAGGTCACATATTCCCAAGCATCCGTATTTTCTAATACGGCATTGAGAAGTTTGTTGTTCAAGCCATGTCCTGTTTTATAGGCTTTCAACAAACCTATGATACTGTGTCCACCTAAATATAAATCACCGACAGCATCAAGTACTTTATGTTTTAAAAACTCATCTTCGTAGCGGAGCCCTTCAGGATTCAGCACACGATATTCGTCTAATGCCACTGCATTATTCATACTACCGCCCAGCGCTAAATCCATCGAATTCATCATTTCTAAGTCACGCATAAAACCAAAGGTACGCGCTCGAGACACATGATCAATATATGAGTCAGAACTAAAATCTAATTGCATGCTTTGGCGTGTTTGGCTAATGACGGGATGATCGAAATCAATCTCAAAATCAACCTTAAAACCTTCAAATGGACTAAGTTCTGCCCATTTATCACCCTCTTCGACCCGGACTGTCTGGATGAGTTTTAAGAATTGTTTTGGTGCATTGAGTTCTTCAATACCTGCTGACTGGAGTAGAAAGATGAATGGACTTGCACTGCCATCCATAATAGGTAGCTCATGGCTATTAACTTCTACAATGATGTTATCAATGCCCAGACCCGCTAATGCTGATGCCAGATGTTCAACAGTATGCACACTCACGCCATCATCATTACTGATGCACGTACATAAGACAGTATCTTTCACCGCATTCGCGCGTGACGGTATGTCAACGTGTGGATTAAGGTCCACGCGTCTAAATACAATGCCGGTATTCGCAGGTGCGGGGCGAAGAGTCATGGTCACTTTCTCGCCTTTATGCAAACCAATACCGGTTTCTTGTACTGAATGTCTAATTGTACGTTGTCTAATCATCGTAACGCCTTAAAAACTGGTCGCGTATTATATGGTCATACCAGTTACAAGTCAATTCCTGTTGTGTTAATCAGCTTGTTTACGTAAGAAAGTCGGAATATCAATGTACTCTAAACCACTTTCTTCTTCTTCAACTTTAGTCGCCGCGGCGGTGTTGTGCCCACTATTAGTTGCACTAGCCGTGCGACCTACTGAAGACTGACTAACTGCTGATGTTGTGTGTGAAGACTCACCTTTTACTAGTGAAATATCAGGCTTGTCAGTACCAATGCCAGTGGCAACGACCGTGACACGAAGTTCATCATGCATTTCCATGTCGATGACAGTACCAACAACAACCGTGGCATTTTCAGAAGAGAACGCTCGAACAGCATTACCGACAGTTTCGTATTCATCAATGGCAAAATCAGGACCGGCAGTAATATTCACTAAAATACCGCGTGCTCCCGATAAATCGATATCTTCAAGTAACGGACAGGCAATGGCTTGTTCGGCAGCTTCTTCAGCGCGATCTTCGCCAGAAGCAACACCAGTTCCCATCATGGCAGTGCCCATTTCAGACATCACTGTTTTCACATCGGCGAAATCGACATTAATGAGGCCTGGATTCGTAATTAATTCAGCAATACCGCGGACTGAACCTAATAACACGTCATTTGCTGATTCAAACGCTTTTAGTAAAGGTGTGCCTTTGCCAAGTACTTTGAGTAATTTATCATTTGGAATAGTGATTAATGAATCAACATGTTTTGCCAATTCATCAATACCTTGACTCGCATAGGAAATACGCTTTTTGCCTTCAAAAGCAAATGGACGAGTTACAACAGCCACACTTAAAATACCCATTTCACGTGCTATTTTCGCTACTTCAGGTGCCGCTCCGGTACCAGTACCACCACCCATACCAGCAGTAATGAATACCATATCGGCACCATCTATACTTTGACGAATTGTTTCACGATCTTCATGAGCTGCTTCACGACCGACATTCGGATCAGCACCAGCACCTAACCCTTTGGTTACGTTATTTCCGATCTGTAAGATAGTATCTGCTTGAGACTTCTTTAAGACCTGTGCATCAGTGTTAATTGATATAAACTCAACACCTTCTATTTTATTAACAACCATGTGCTCTATAGCATTACCGCCGCCGCCGCCAACACCTACAACTTTGATGACTGCTTCTGCACTGTTGTCGTCCATTAATTCAAACATATTTGTTCTCCGGTTATGTTTGTTATTATACAGGTTAATGTTTTAAAATTCGCCTTTAAACCATGCTTTAATACGATTAAATATACTTTCTGTTGGTAATTTTTGCGATACTTGTTGTTCTTCGAATGATTGACGGCCATATTGTAATAAACCTATCGCGACAGCGAAACTAGGATCATTCACATAATCCGTTAATCCTTTAATATGATTAGGGGTACCTATCCGCACTGGCATTTGAAAAATTTCTTCAGCAAATTCCACCGCTCCTTCCATTTTAACAGTCCCGCCCGTAAGTACTATTCCTGCTGCAATCTGTTCTTCCAGACCACTTGCTTTAATTTCTTCATGAATTAATTCGAACAGCTCTTGGTATCTCGGTTCGATAACTTCAGCTAGCGTATGGCGTGACATTGTTCGAGCTGGACGCCCCCCAACACTAGGTACATTAATCGTATCTTCGACACTGACCATATCTTTTAATGCACATGCATGACGGACTTTCAAATCTTCCGCGTTATTGACCGGCGTTCTAAATATTTTCGCAATATCCCCGGTTATTTGATTCCCGGCAACAGGTATTACAGCTGAATGACGTATCGCACCATTTGAATAAATAACTAAATCCATTGTACCAGCACCGATGTCAACGACACAGACACCTAATTCGCGTTCATCATCCGTCAACACCGAATAACTCGCTGCTAAAGCAGAAAATACCATCGTATCAACGACTAAATCGGCTCGATCAGTACATTTGATAAAATTTTTCGCCATATCTTCAGCACAAGTGATGATATGAATATTCGCATTCATGCGGACACCAGACATACCTATCGGGTTTTTCACTCCTTCTTGCACATCAACTGCATACTCTTGAGGTAGGACATGTAACATTCTACGCTCTGCGGGAATAGGTACTGAACGGGCGGTATGAATCACATTATCAATATCTTCTTGTTCAACCTCGGCATGATTGATTGCGACCATTCCACTCTCATTTTGGCATTGTACATGTCTACCCGTAATCGCCATAAGTACAGAAGACGCTTTACAATTTGCCATCATTTCCATTTCACTGACAGCACGTTGAATCGACTGAGCGACAAGGTTTAAATCATTAACTCCGCCTTTATCCATTCCTTTTGCCGAATATGTGCCAACTCCCACAATACTGACAAAATGGTTATCTAACATCTCACCGACAACGGCTTTGATTTTATTGGTCCCTACATCTAACCCAACGACCAAATTAGATTCGTCTATTTTAGACATGTTTTTTTCCTATAAATTGGGTATCTATATTCATTTTTTATACCTGCCAACCGACGGCAACACCGGTATCGTAGCGAAGATCAACGTAATTAATTACCCGCTCATCTTGTTGTAATAAAGGGTATAAATTTATAAAACGTTGCAATCGATTTATAAATTCTTGACGTCCTAAATTTAATTTTATGCCATTATTTAATTGTACTTGCCATGCAAAACGTTCACTTAAGACTAAATTATCTACCGCTAAAGTACCGGTAGATAAAATCATTTGCATGGCTTTATATCCGGATAACGCCGTTTTTTCTGCTCCGTTTGGTCCAAAAAGTAACGGTAATTCAGTTTGAGCAATAGTGCCCGCAAATGGCACACCTTCGGCATTTAATAATAAATCATCATTCCAGATTGCCACCGGCGTTTGCTCGACCAAATACACTTGAATCGTATTAGGCCATTTTTTACGTACCGATGCTTGATATACCCAAGGATGTTTTAACACCGCACTATGAATATCATTAATGTCCGCTGAAAAAAAACTACCGCTTATATCGTTAGCAATCAATCTTGATATATCACGATCTTGGATATACGTATACTGACCAGAAATCTCAACACTCGAAATAGGAACTTGTTGTTCATCCACCATCCATTTTGTTAATGCTGTCCCACCAATAATTAGACCGATAAACACACACAATAAAAACCCCACACCCCAAGTTGTTTCCTTCCGTAATTTTGACTCATGGCGTGTTGCTTCATTCATGATTTAACTACCTTGGCTGGTTATCGGTAAAATATCTTCACCAAACGCCGTTACTAAAATGTGTTGTACTAAATCATTAAACTCATACCCTGCTTGTTTAGCCGCTTTAGGGACTAAGCTTTTGTTTGTCATACCAGGCACAGTATTAACTTCTAATAGAATAAATTCACCACTGTGTTGATCGCGCATTAAATCAACACGCCCCCAACCATGACAAGAGACCGCATGAAATGCGTCCAAACTTAATTCACCAATAACCTGCTCATCGGTACTATTTAAATCACTCGGACAATGATACTGAGTGGTATTACTTTGATACTTAGCCGCATAGTCATAAAACGAATTGGGTGTCACCATTGAAATACTCGGTAATGCTTGGTTGCCCAATATGCTGACAGTATATTCTGCCCCACTAATATATTGTTCAATCAATACTCGCTCATCAAATGTCAATGCGGTATTCACGGCTACCACGAGCTCTTCTGCTGAGGTCGTCTTGGACATCCCTATACTAGACCCCTCATGACTCGGTTTAACCATTAAAAGTTTACTAATTTGAGTCATAATAGCTTGGGCTTGTATCACTGATATAGGTGCTTTAATCTCGGTGTATTTTGCAGTGGGTAATCCGCAAGCTTGCCATACATGTTTGGTATGGAGTTTGTCCATTGCAATCGCAGAACCTAATACACCGGTTCCAGTATAAGGAATGTTTAACCACTCTAATGCCCCTTGTATTGTCCCATCTTCACCACCACGACCATGTAGCATGATCATGACATGGGTGACACCTTCATCAATCAGCTGCGTCAATGGACGTGTTTTTGGATCAAATGTAATACACTCAATACCTATTGCTTGGATCGCTTCAAAGACGGCATTACCTGACGCTAATGATACTTCACGCTCAGCTGAATGACCGCCGAGTAAAATAGCTAGTTTGGTATTATTCATGTAACGGCCTCTTTTATGATCGTACATACTCGGTCCGTCGCATTAGTTTGACTATGTTGTCGAGCATTTTTACCCATCTGCAAGCGGCTTTGTACTTGCGTTAATACTGGAAGCAAATTCTGCACTAAAGAGGACAATTTATCTTGAGGACATAAAAGCCCAGCATCGACTCTCGTTAGGAATGCAGCGTTGGCTGTTTGGTGATCATCCACTGCAGTAGGAAGTGGAACAAAACATGCCACTCTTCCAGCTGCTGCGATTTCAGCAACACTTGATGCGCCAGCTCGACAAATGATGATATCTGCTTGAGCATATTTAGATGCTATATCATCAATAAATTCAGAAATGTTTAATTCAACGTTTGCCGGAAAATCATATTGAGCATAGGTTTTTTCAACCGCTTGTAAATTACCTTTACCAACTTGATGAGTGATGTGGATATTAGGAAAAGATTGACTTAATTCATGTAAAATCTGTGGTAGATTTTGATTAAATACTCGTGCGCCTAAACTACCACCCAATACGAATATTTGTAATAACTCACCCTTTGGTTTTTCAACCATGTCAGGGATTGCCGCAATTTCTGACCTGACAGGATTTCCGACATAAACGACTTTATCAGCATTGACTCCAAACTCTGTATTAGGAAAACCACTACATACACACTGGGCGATTTTGGCTAGATACCGATTAGTCATGCCCGCCACTGCGTTTTGTTCATGCACGATTAGAGGCGTCTTTGTTAATTTTGCGGCTATGCCACCGGGTCCGCTGGCATAGCCACCCATCCCCAAAATAACATCAGGTTGTAAACGTTTGATGATGAAGAAAGCTTCAAACACTGCTCTACATAACATGAACGGCAGGGCCAATTTTCTGAATAACCCATTGCCTCTTACACCTTTCACTTTGATAGTATGAAAAGGAATATTTCTGTGAGGTATGATATGAGCTTCCATCTTGTCGGCAGTACCCAACCAATCAATATCCCATTGGTCTTGTTGTAGCTGATGTGCCACGGCTAATCCTGGAAATATGTGACCGCCTGTACCGCCAGCCATAATCAATATTTTAGGCATGAGATTCTCCTTCAAGGGAGCTTTCTACTGCATCATCAATTTGTGGTGCTGTCTTTTTACTGGATCCGTTTGTCTTTTTCTTAGAATTTAACATAGCACAACGTATTTCAAAATCGATACGTATCAGTAATGCAACTGCCATGGCCATGATAATCATACTTGAACCACCATAACTAACTAATGGAAGTGTTAACCCTTTCGTGGGTAACATCCCAGCACTTCCACCAATATTAACGAACGTTTGAAATGCAAACCAAATACCTATGCCATACGCCAGATATCCAGCAAATGGCATTTGCTGTTCTAACGCTCTCTTACCGAGTAATATCGCCTTAATAACTAGAGTTAATAATAATGCTAATAAAATTACTATTCCCACATGTCCCAGTTCTTCAGCAATGATCGCAACGATAAAATCAGTATGAGCTTCAGGTAAAAATTGCAATTTTTGGATACTATTGCCCAGGCCTTGACCAAACCAATCTCCACGACCATAAGCCATTAATGATTGAGTCAGCTGATAGCCGGTACCAAAAGGATCAGCCCAAGGATCGAGAAAGGCTGTGATCCGCCTCATTCGATATTCTTCTAATAATATCATAGTGATAAATAGCACTGCACCGGTCATTAATAAGCCAACAAACTGCCAGAGTTTTGCACCCGCTAAAAATAGTAAACCAATTGTGGTAATGAACATCACAATAGTGGTCCCTAAATCAGGTTGTAACCACAGACATAAGCCTAAAACAAAAAATACAATCAATGGCTTGAGGAAACCTTTGATATTTTCAGTCACTTCCGTATGACGTCGTTCTAAATATCCCGCTAAAAAACAAAAGAAAAATAATTTGGTTGGTTCTGCAGCCTGAATATTAAGTGGCCCTAGCGTTAACCAACGCTGAGCTCCATTGACCGAACGTCCAACAAGTAACACAGCGACTAATAAACCAAAGGCAAGCAATAATAAATAAGGATTATACTTTTGCCATATACTGATTGGGATCATTAACACAATTAATGCGACGATAAATGCTAAGCAACTAAATATAGTATGTCGAATAATGAAAAAATATTGATTATTATATTTAGCTATACCTTCGGGCATAGACGCCGAAGCCACCATAATAACCCCAATTGATACTAACGCTAATGCCACCATCACTAATCCAACATCATACATAGCCAAAGGTGTTTTAGCAGTATTATGACGTGCCGCAAACAAGGCTTGAAGATTAGAAGAAGTGGCAGAAAAATTCATTATCTTACCTTAACTTCAAGGTGGCTAATCCCACCAAAACAAGAATGAGTGAAATAATCCAAAAGCGGACGATAACTTTCGGCTCAGGCCATCCTTTAAGCTCAAAGTGATGATGAATCGGTGCCATTCTAAAGACACGCTTCCCCCTCAATTTAAAGGAGCCCACTTGAATGATTACGGACAAGGTCTCAATCACGAAAATTCCACCCATGATAACTAGCACAATTTCTTGGCGGACTAACACAGCAATAATCCCCAAAGTGCCGCCTAAGGCTAATGATCCCACGTCACCCATGAACACTTCTGCTGGATATGCGTTAAACCATAAGAAACCCAGTCCCGCACCTATAATTGCACCACATATAATGACTAGTTCACTAGCTTGAGGAATATAAGGAATATTTAAATATTCTGAAAAGTTAGCATTGCCGGTCACATAAGCAAAAACCGCGAGTGCTCCTGCGACGAGTATCGTCGGTACAATAGCTAAGCCATCTAACCCGTCAGTTAGATTTACCGCATTACTGCTACCTACGACAGTAAAGTATACTAATGCGATGTACAGTAATCCAAGTTGTGGTAATACATCTTTGAAAAATGGCACAACAAGTTGAGTTTCTTCTACTTGTGTTGTTGTAGAATATAACAATATAGCGACTGCGAGCGCGATAACAGTTTGCCAAAAATATTTCCAGCGAGCAATTAGCCCTTTTGAATCTTTCCTCACAACTTTACGATAATCATCTACAAATCCGACAACCCCGTAACCCAATAAAATACTCAGTGTTACCCAGACATATTTATTAGATAAATCCGCCCATAACAGCACACTGATCATTATCGCGGCTAAAATGAGTACCCCACCCATTGTGGGAGTCCCCATTTTTTGTAGGTGAGTTTGCGGTCCATCATCTCTGACCGTCTGACCGATTTGAAGACGCTGTAACCAACTGATCATTTTGGGACCAATGACGATCGCAATTAACAGCGATGTTAAAGTCGCCAAAATAGTCCGTAATGTTAAATACGTAATAACACTGAATCCAATATCCAGTTGTATTAACCAGTTCGTTAATAAAATCAACATGCTATTAGCTTCCTTGAGCGATCAAGCTTTCCCACGGGGGAGCCCTCCAACGCCGTGACAACTCGATCCATCCTAGAAGAACGAGAGCCTTTGACTAATATAGTAATATCATCATGCAATGGAGTTAATTCTTGATACAACTCTTCTATTAACAAGTCAATGTCATGAAAATGCTGACCAGCTTGTCCGTATACTTCACTGGCACTTTGACTGAGTTGCCCAAGTGTATACAGTATATCTATCCCTTCGTTTTTAGCTAATGCCCCGACCTCTTCATGATAATGTTTGGCTTTATCACCTAACTCAGCCATATCTCCCAGTACTAAAACGCGACGACCTTGATAGCTACTCAGGAGTTTAATTGCCGCTGTTACCGAAGCGACATTTGCATTATAAGAATCATCCAACAAACGGACTTGCTCTGAAAGCTGTTTGACATCTAAACGCCCTTTGACATGTTGCATCTTTGATAATCCATCACGGACATTCTCTAGGCTTGCACCCACATTAATGGCTAAACCGGCAGCTAATAATGCATTACTTACGTTATGCATGCCGGGAATGGTGAGTTCAATATTCATCTCACCCATTGGCGTTTGCATAATAAAATGAGCGCAGCCATTGAATGCTAAGCCGACTTGGGAAGCGGTATAATCGGCACCTGCGCCAGCTGGAGTATCTAATGAAAAAGAATAAATAAATTCATTATCCAATTTACCTAACCAAAAATCATAGAACTGAGAATCATAATTAAGAATGGCTGTGCCATCTTTAGCTAAGCCTTTAAAGATTTCACTCTTTGCCCGTGCTACACCAAACAAACTGCCAAAGCCTTCTAGATGAGAAGCCGCGGCATTGACGATTGTCGCGACATCAGGTTTAACTAATCCGGTGGTATAGGCTATCTCACCAAGGTGATTTGCCCCCATTTCAATTACTGCATATTCATGTTGTTCTTCTAATCTCAGCAAAGTAAGTGGCACACCGATATCATTGTTAAAGTTACCTTGTGTAGATAAAACACTCCCTGATTCTTGTAGGATCGCGGTGACCATTTCTTTAACCGTTGTTTTTCCCGAACTACCGGTAATCCCTACCGTCTTTGGTGCGACTCGTTCTTTTACAAACGCGCCTAAGGTACCTAGCGCCGCTTTTGTATCTGCAACCATAATCACGGGTAAATGCGCATCAACGGGTTCTGATGCAACAATCGCAACTGCGCCTTTTTGTCGCGCCTCATTAGCGAATACATGACCATTAAAATTTGGTCCAACCAAGGCAATAAATAAACTACCCGCTACAATGTCACGCGTATCTGTCGATACATGAGTAATTATTAGATCATCACCTTCCAATGTCCCATTAAGCTGCTTGGCAATATCCGTTAGCGATAATTTAATCATATAAATGACCTCATTGATTAAAGGTTAGATTCGCGACATTCGTCGCTTCTAACGCATCTGGCGCAACATTAAGTAATTGTAAGGCGCCACCCATAATATTTGAAAATACTGGAGCAGCCGTATCACCGGCATGATACAAATCGCCACCTGGCTCATTAATTAACACCACAACCACAATTTGTGGGTCTGATACAGGGGCAATCCCAGCAAATATATTGACGTAATCATCACCGTAGCCACCCGCAATCGCTTTGCGACTAGTTCCAGTTTTTCCAGCAATACGATACCCTTTCACAGCCGCTTTTCTGCCTGACCCGTCTTTTTGGGTAACACTTTCCATCATTTCTAAAACGGCTTGCGTATTTTCCGGTGAAAAAATTTGTTCTGCTGGTTTGATTTCTTGATTTTTTATAATCGATAATTCTCGATGCAGACCACTATTGCCAAGTGTTGTATACATTCTGGCTAATTGTGCAGTAGTCACTGATATGCCATATCCAAAAGATAATGTCGCTAATTCAAAATCCGACCACCGACTACGTTCATGAAATAATCCTGAACTTTCACCCAGTAAACTCATGCCTGTATCGCTCATTAACCCGATGTTGTAATAGGTATCAAGTAAGAATTCTTTTGGGACCGATAGAGCTAGTTTAGATGTCCCCATATTGCTCGATTGTTGAATAATGGTTTGCAGATCAAGTTCGCCCAGGTTACGTGGATCTGAAATTCTACTCCCCCCTAAACGCATCCATCCAGGATGAGTATCGATAACACTATCTTTGTTCACCGAACCAAACTCTAAAGCACTTAACACCGCCAGAGGTTTCACTGATGAACCCGGTTCAAACGCATCGGTTACGACACGATTACGGATACGATGTGCCCCTGTGTTTTTGCGGTTATTGGGGTTATATGAGGGTCCATTAACCATAGCCAAAACTTCTGCCGTTTCGATATCAATGACTAATGCAGATGCTGAGCGTGCTTGATAAACGGTTAACGCTTTTTTTATTTCTTTGTATGCTAAAGATTGAATTCGCTGATCAATCGTTAACATTAAATCATTTGCTTTTTCGCCTGCTTTTTCATTAATGATTTCCACTTGTCGACCACGTCCATCTCTTCGAATAAGACGTTTGTCTGGCGTACCCGTTAAGTAGTCATTGAATAAATACTCAATCCCTTCAATACCTTTATCATCCACATTAGTAAAACCAATCACATGTGCAGACACCTCACCCGATGGATAATATCGACGTGACTCATCTTTTAAATTGACGCCTGGAATATCTAATGCATCAACATAATTAGCCATTGCTGGTGTGACTTGACGTTGTAAATAAACAAATCGACGTTTAGGGTTACTGACACGGGCCATGAGTGATTCCGTATCTCTATTCAGTACTTTGGCAAGAGCCTCCCAGCGACGTGTATCTTGCAATGAGTTTTTCTGAGCAATCACTTTGGGATCAGCCCAGATGGCTTGAACAGGGATACTGACAGCCAGTTCTTGACCATTTCGATCAACAATCAATCCTCGATGGACTGCGGCTTGGCGAACTCGTTTAGAGCGATTATCACCTTGTTTGATAAGTTGATCCGGTTCGATGACTTGAATATATGCAGCACGAGCACCTATGCCAGCAAACACGAATACAATTGCCACTACGACCAGGGTAAAGCGCCATGGAATAGTCGAAGGTAAGACATTAGACTTTGCGCCCGAATGCGCTTTGAGTTTATTAGTCATTTTATCTTCACCACAATTTCACTATTAACATCAGGTCGTTTCATGTTTAATTTTTTATTCACCAACGTTTCAATTCGGTTATGCTCAGTCAACGCGCTTTGTTCTAAAACCAGATGGCGCCACTCAACATCTAAACGATCCTGCTCTTGCATTAAGGCTTCTACTTCAATTGATAACTGACGATTATGTTGTGCACTGAGCACTACAGCATAGGCGCTCCCCATAACCGCTAAAAACAACAAAACCCGCGTAAAATTGCGGGTTAAATCCGTTAACAAAATATCGACTAAGCTAATGCGTGGTAACGTCATAATTTCTCAGCCACCCGTAATACTGAACTACGGGAACGAGGATTGTTATTAACTTCCTCATCACTAGGTTTAATTGCCCTACCGATTAACTTGAGTACTTTATCAGCATCAATGTCGGCCTGAAGAATGGGCATGTTGTGTGGTACATTTTTCCCTTTACTTTGCTCTCGCATAAACCGTTTAACCATGCGATCTTCTAAAGAATGGAAACTGATCGCGGCAAGTCTTCCTGTCGGTTTAAGTAATTTTACCGCGGCTTTTAACCCATCTCGAAGTTGATCTAATTCACTATTAATGTAAATTCGAATACCTTGAAATGCTCGAGTAGCAGGGTGCTTGTGCTTGTCTTTAACTGGCATTGCGTCAGCAATGATATCTGCTAGTTGTAACGTAGAATTAATGGGGGTATGCACACGTGTATTGACGATGGCATGGGCAATTCGCTTACCAAATTTTTCTTCGCCAAATTCTTTTATTACTTGTGCTATGTCTTGTTCATCCGCATGGGCGAGCCATTGTTCTGCACTGACACCAGAACTCGTGTCCATGCGCATATCTAACGGACCATCACGTAAAAAACTAAAACCTCGGCTGGAATCATCCAATTGCGGTGATGACACACCTAAATCCATTAACACACCGTCTACTTGATTAATTAAATCAGCCGTTAATGCAACCTCATCCATCTGAGCAAACGCACTATGAACAATCGTAAAACGAGGATCATGAATAAATTTTTGTGCAGCCTCTATCGCAGTAGGGTCACGATCAAACGCAATTAAACGACCATTATCACCCAGCGCATTCAAAATATAACGAGAATGTCCGCCACGACCAAATGTCGCATCAATATAAATGCCATCAGGCTTAATGGCTAAACCAGCGATGGATTCGTGCAACAAAACTGAAGTATGGCTTGGATCCATCATAATGAGAAATCCTGTAACCGCTCGGTCAGTTCAAAATCACCTAACTGCTCTGTCTGTACATCTAATTCAATTTGTTGTTGCCATAGTTCAGCATCCCAAATTTCGAATTTATTGAGTTGGCCCACTAGCATAATTTGCTTATCTAATTTGGCATGCTGTCGCAAAGGCGTAGATAAATGGAAACGTCCATTTTTGTCCATATCCCCTTCCATTGCATAACCGAGTAATAGTCTTCGTAGACGACGCTCGTGAGGATTAGTCGTGGATAATTTTTGTAATTTTAACTCAATTTCTTCCCACTCATGAAGTGGGTAAAGTAGTAAGCATTTCTGCATGGTATCAATCGTACACACCATGCGACCGGCACAATCATCTAGGAGCGACTGGCGATACCTAGTAGGTATAGCAACTCGACCTTTCACATCAAGATTGATGGCGTTAGCACCGCGAAACATTGACAAACCCTTATCTAAAAATATTGAGGCTATTTATTATCTAGGGGCAATGTAATAGAAATTTATCATCACAAACTCTACATCAATCGTATATCTATATTCGATTTGATCCACATTACACCACTTTTTACCACAATTTTCAGTTTATGGTGTTCTGTGATCCACGTCAAGACAAAAAAGAAAGAAAAATGTGTTTGTGTTTAACTCGGATTTTTCATTAAAACGCAACGCTCAAAGTAAAGAAAAAAGTAAAAAAAAACCACTACACAAAATGTAATGGTTTTAATTTCTCGTATCGTTATTTAAGAAGTCTTGGACTTCCTTTAGGCATGACTATTGTGCTGGTGCTGTTTCAGCTTCTGCTTTCGCTTTTGCCGCCGCTTCTGCTGCTAGATTAACGATTTGTAATGAACGAATCGGCTTATCCGTTTTATTAGATAATTCAACTAAACGGTTTAATTGACCTAGTGACATCATTAATGCGTAGATTGCACCGGAGAAACCTTTTTTATGCAGTTCAACAATATCTTCATCTTTAAGGTTGAATAATTTATTTTCGTCAATGCTTAACATACCCGTGATGGAGCGTCGTTCACCCGCTTGGTTAACCATACGAATTTCAATTTCTGTCAATAAATCTAGTTCTACGACTTTTTTAATGAATTCTTGTGTCAAACGCTCTGAATTAGCTAAGTAATCTAAAAACTCTAAGCGATTTTTCAACAAATCAGCAGCTTCACCTTCTTCAGTGAATAATGGCGCGCCATCCTCAGTAATCAAATCAGAAGCATCATCAATGAATACACCTAAATTTCCGTTGTCTGGACGTATATCGAAAGGATAACGTTGAATGTTCATTGGCACTTGTGGTGCTTGCCAGCGATCTTCTGCAAAGTACAAGTTTGATTCTTTCTCAATACCTAGCATACACACAGTATGGTGATTTCCTGTTTTTTCATCTTTGATGAACACCATTGGGATTGCACCCGCTAGCTGAGCAAATTCACGAATTGATGCAGCTGCTAAATGAGTATTTTGGGTAAATGCAAAGTTATTTTGAGTCGAAAGTTTTAAATCTTTATGAACAGCTTTGTCTAGTGGTACATAATTCATTGCCATGAAAATATTCTCGTTGTTAGTAAGTTAATTAGTTGGTTTAAATAGTAATGGTGTGATTATCGGAAAAAACAACCGTAATGTCATTAGATAAGACGATTTTGTAATAAATTTGTAAATAAATTAACGGATATCTATAAATTTACAGCCATTGAGAAGCTAAACTGCAGATAAATTCAACAGCGCACTTTTAATACAAGATAAAGTTATAACAAAATCCAAATACCCACATAAGTAAAAAAAGCAATTCCTATATAAGGAAAAGGGGATTTCCAAAATGATAATGGTTTCATTTCGACTTTTACCTGGGCCGGTTCTTGTTCCGCGAGGACTTGTTTACGTTTTTTCATAAAATAAATTTGTAAAGCGATAGCAATCACAATAGCCAGGGCCATCCAAATGCTGAATTCTTCATACAACCACACCGCATAGAAATATAAAAAAACATATATAGCGATAATGATCCAAAAAAAGCCTCTCATGCGCTTATCCTTATTTTATTGTTCTGATAAAAAATTTACCGCCATCGCCAGCATATGACGATGCACTGGATTTGCTTTAAGCGCATCACAGTTGGATAAAGGGTTAGGATCGTCTAAGCCTATATTCGAAACTTGCGCTTGATCCAATGGCAAATTAGCATGGCATACTTTCATACTTGCATCAATCTCAAATAAAGTATGAGGAGCAATAGCATAAGAGATGAGTTGATGAATACCTTCTATAGGCGTGACTTGGTCAAATTGTGAATGAGCGGCGAAAATGGGAATATTAACTCCGGTAGAATCAGCTAGTTTTTGGCGAATATCCCGGATAATATCCATTAATATCAGAGCTGCATGATTTGAAATCTCTGGATATTTATAAGGATTTAAGGACGTTGTGATGTAACGTCCATCGATGCGTTTACTGATCCATTTAGCAAACGGAATCTTCGCTAACGTTTCTGCATTACTTGCCAAACGCAACGCACCTGAAAATAACATGAGTCCGTCAACTTGCGTTAAGTTATCCAACATGTAGTCCGTTGCTAATGCGCCTCCTGTTGAGAATCCTCCGATGACGAGTTTGTTGCCCAATGGCTCTGCTATATTAATCAACTGAGCAGTATAATCTCGCCAATTACTGGCTAAATCTTGAGAATGTAGAACATCAATCGGATCATCGATACCATGACCAGGTAATAGGCCAACTACGACAGTATGACCTTGTGCGTGCAATGTTGTAGCAATTGAACGCATATAATAAGGCGAATCACTTAAACCATGTAACAATACTATGACCGGTTTGGTTTGTTGTGTGTGTAGTAATATAAATGGCGCATTTCCGTCATTTCGTAGTCCTGCAGCACAGTGTTGAATGACATGCGAAGTCTGACTCTCATTGTGACTCACTTCAATGGGTTGAGTACAAGTTTGTGCTATACCTAAGCGCGGAGAATGTAATTCAAAAAAAGTATTCTTGATTGTTTCTAAAGAACTATCTGCATAGGAAAACCCGCTATACAAACATAGACAGATAACTATCACACTTACCCTAACCCACAGTCCTAACATACTAGTCTTTCCTTAGATTGAAACAAACGCCCAAAATGAACGGTGGCATGTCACACATGCGATAATTTAATTATGACATCGCCAGTAAAACAATAGCAACTCATGTGATCATAATACATCGGTTATTCGGTAGTTTTCAGTACCTCTAAATGATATTTGTCCAACAACGCGTACAAGGTTGGTCGAGTCACACCCAATAACTCAGCTGTTTTTGACATATTCTTATCTGCTTGAATGTAAGCTTGACGAATCGCTCGACTTTCAGATTCTTCTCTAACCTTGCGTAAATTAAGCACAGGTTTGGATTTTTCATCACAATGCATTAAGGATAAATCATTAGCATGAATGATATTACCTTCCGCTAAAATGACTGCAGATTTGAGTTTATTTTGTAACTCTCTTATGTTTCCTGGCCATTGATATGCAACCATTGCTTTAATTGCAGATTGACTAAACCCTTTAATTTTACTTCCATAATCTGCGGCATACTGCTTTAAGAAAATTTTCGCAAATAACAACACATCATTTTCACGGTTACGTAAAGGTGGAATATCAATCACGATTTCACCCACTCGGTAAAATAAATCTCCACGGAAAGTTTCATCCTTAACCATACTTTGTATATCACGATGAGTTGCACATATTACGCGTATATCAATATTAATTTCTTTGCGTCCACCTATGCGTTCAATTACGCGTTCTTGTAAAAAACGCAGCATTTTTGTTTGTAAACTGAGTGGCATATCACCAATTTCATCCAGAAATAACGTGCCTCCTTGAGCCGTCTCAATCTTCCCTAATGTCGTTTTATTTGCTCCTGTAAATGCACCTCTTTCATACCCAAATAATTCACTTTCAAGTAGATTTTCAGGAATAGATGCACAGTTAATTGCGACAAAGGGTTTATCAGCCCGAGGACTAGCTTCATGAAGACTCCTTGCAAACACTTCTTTACCTGTTCCGCTTTCGCCTAAGAGCAATGTCGTAATGTCTGTTTTAGCGACCTTCTCTACTCGTCTATTCACGGATTGAATTGCTGCTGACACGCCTATAATGTTGCTCATCGAACCATGAGTGAGTGCTAACCGTCGGTTTTCTTGTTCTAAGCTAGCGACATAAAGTGCACGTGTGATTAAAATTTTAATCGTCTGTGAGTCAATCGGTTTTTGATAATAATCATACGCCCCTAATTCGATAGCATGTAAAGCATGAGTTTTCTCATTATTCCCTGTCACGACAATCACTTTGGTGTAAGGTGCTAGTGCAAGGATCTCTTCAAGTGCTTTTAACCCTTCAGATGTATTAGCAGGATCAGGGGGTAAACCAAGATCTAAAGTAACAACCCAGGGTTCATGGAGGCGTAACTGCGTAATTGCAGATTCACGATCCTGAGCATACACCACATCAAAATCAGATAAACTCCATTTTAACTGTTTTTGAATGCCTAAGTCGTCATCGACAACCAAAATTTTACACATAACCAGCTCTTAATAAATGACTATGGTATATATATCGGCAGTAACAAGGTAAAAGTAGAGCCCAAATTTTTTTCACTAGTGACTTTAATTATCCCACCAATTTCTTCAATATAATGTTTCGCGTCATACGCACCTATCCCTAAACCCGCATTATCTTTAGTCGAATCAAAAGGTGTAAACAGACGTTCTTCAATGAATATTTTAGACATACCATGACCCGTATCTATGATTTTCACTTGAACCATATTATTTTTGGCAATCTCAGAAACCTCAATTGTCACACTACCATCTGCTGAGGTCGCTTCTTGTGCATTACTGATTAGGTTATATAAAACATTACTGAGTTTTTCGCGATCCCCTCTAACCGCATTAACCTGACAAAGTTGAATCTGTGGTTCAGGCGTCAAACCTGTCAATTTAAGCTCGATGATTTGTGTAATGACTGAGCATATATCGACAGCTTGTTGAGGCTGTTCACATGTCAGTTGTTTTTCAGTCAATTGTTTGAGCATCTTTTGCATGCGAGCTTGCGTGTATTGCAATGTTTCAAAGGTATCATCTATGAACTCTGGGTTAGATTTATGTTGTTTGGCATTACATAAAATAAGATCGACTTGCGCCATCACATTTTTTAAATCATGTACCACAAACGCTGACATCCGATTGAATGCTGAAAACTGCTCATTTTCAGCTACTACTCTTGCAGCTTCATAATGTAATACATAATTACTGACTTGCGCGATGACAGCATTCAAATAATCACGTAACTCCCAGTTTATCCCTCGGACTATTCCACTTTGTGAAAACAGCGCCGCTACTCCCCACAGTTCATTATTGTGATAAATAGGTAAGATAAACTGAAATTGCGATGCTTGAGCTTCATGCACTTCTATATCTAACCCTTTATAGTTTTCGGGTTTATTTTGTAATTCATATAAATCGATAAGCCAAGGCTTGTCTCGACAAAACGCAATCGCCTGCTTTAATATATGTTCATCACAATCACTCGGTCCAACTTCGTTTGTGCTCGTGACTATTTGATAATGCTCTCGAGTGACTTTACACAACACCCCACTATCATACTTCACAGCATTCATCAGGCCTTTGAGTGCCGTTTTATAGACATCTGAAATTTCATCATTCCCTTGAGCCAATACATTGGTTAACTCAATCCACTGCTCACGATAATCAAACTGATTTGCGAAGAAATGTTTAGCAATCCACACTTTTAATTGGTTCACAACGTGTCTGGAAAAAAAGGGAGTGATAAGCAATAACCCAGATAAAATCATAAGGACAATCTGCACTGAAGTATTCCAGCTTCCCTCAAGCGGTGAAATAAAATAACCCAGTATTGTCATACTGAACAAATAGACGCCTGCAATCAAAAATAATGTGCTGTGTAATACAATATGACGGGAAATAAATATATAAACTCCCCAGTGTCCCATTCGCCGCACTGATATGAATAAGAAAGGCATCATCAGTGCATAAATATAGCCTTTTGCAGCGACATAATTCAAATCAAGAAGTGTTACATCACTAGACATCCCTACACTAGCATAAGATATGACATCGACAATACTCACACTCCATAGATATATCACTAAGGGTTTAAGTGCCCAATACTGATTAGCATTGTGACGTAGGTGAATCATCACCCCACATAACACTATCCACATCATTATCGATAACAGCCAATAAACCCAATACAGAGGCAGAAAATTACCCCCTATCAAACACAAAATTAAAAGCGTAAAAGCACTAATGAAGTACCCGATTTTGTAAGTTCGAATGTGGTAAATAAAGGAGGGTTGATGATGTAAAATAGCGCCTAAAAACAATATCCAACTGAATAATTTCAATAAATCAAAAGTAAGATATTGATAAAGAGTGGATTCAGGCACGATCCAGGTGTTGATTTGCAACGCCCATAATAAACTCATTAACACAGCGAGTGTAATATAGAGCCTAACTGCGCCTCTTTTAGGTACCGTCAGCAATAGTAATAAGATTAATAAAAAACCTGCTGCAGCGATACTGTAACCTAAGTTAGATATCATCCTTGACCCTAAATCAGTGCCACTAAGTTAGCTTAGTAGACGCCTAAAAATATACAGAATATTGGCTAAACTAACGTTTTTGTAGCACCAAACTACCTATAGAATAACCCGCTCCAAATGAGCAAATGATCGCATAATCATCAGCTTCAAGGCTATTTTGATGCTGATGAAAAGCAATGACTGAACCCGCCGAGGCGGTATTAGCGAATTCATCTAAAATGATAGGCGCTTCATCTTCTGTCGCCATTCGCCCCAACAATTTTTTACAAATTAACGTATTCATGTTGATATTTGCTTGATGCAAAAACCATTTACTCACATTTTCCGGTGTCAAGTCATGACGAGAAAGATGCGTCATAATATGATCAGCTGCCATTGGGCAGACTTCCTTAAACACCTTTCGACCGGATTGATGAAAGAGTTTATCAGCAGCATAAGGTTGTGCATCAGTTGCATAACTCATGTAACCAAAGTTTGAACGAATATTATTAGAGTAAGATGTTACCGCATGAGTGGAAAGGACATTATAAACATGCTCAGCATTAGCTTGGTCACCATCCTCTAAAATCATCGCTGTTGCGACATCACCAAAAATAAAATGGCTATCTCTATCGGTGTAGTTAATTTGTGGTGAGACTAATTCAGGATTGATTACTAAGACGGTTTTAGCCGTTTGTGATTTAATCATTTCATAAGCACGATGCATACCAAAGGTCGCAGCTGAACATGCCACCAGCATATCAAAACCAAACCCTTCGATCCCCAACGCAGCTTGCACCTCTATTGCTATAGCAGGATAAGAACGTTGGGTGTATGCACATGAGACGATCACTACATCAATGTCTGCAGGCGTCTTATTCGCTGCCTGCATTGCATCTTTAGCAGCTGCTACAGCCATCTCAGCTTGGTGAGATAACTCATCATCGCTTCGTTCAGGGATGTTGGGCCGCATGCGATGAATATCAAGCGTCCCATCTTTAACAAACACATAACGAGACTTAATACCAGACGCTTTCTCGATGAACTCAGCACTTGAGTGAGGTATCGGTTGAAATGTACCCGCCTCAATTTGAGCTTGATGCTGAGCGTTGGTGAAATCCGCATAATCATTATAACTTGCGACTAATTCATCATTGGTGATGGTGTGAGCAGGCACAAACATTCCACTACCACTGATAACGACTGATGTATCCATGAAAACTCTTTATTTTATTATTTGCATCAAGCTTATCATGTATTCAAAGAATATCAATTCGGCCATTTTGAGCACCATAAACTTAAAAGATAAGGTATTAATCTAATGGAATGGGCATAAATGGGGTGAGTAGCCTGGCAATATTGTTAAATAAATCGGCTCGTTGCGACGTATTTCGCCAAACTAATGCGATTTCACGATATGCATGACCATCACTCGGCAACGCCGTCAAACCTGTCGCATCTAATATACCTTGACGTTTAGCCAACTCAGGAATGAAAGTAAAACCATTGTGGTGTTGTGACATTTGTAGCAATGTATGAATACTACTTGCTGATAACGCATTAACTTGTTCTTGGTAAGCTATTTCACAGGCTGATACAGCATGATCTGTCATGCAATGCTCGGCTTGTAATAAATACACACTGTCTTTAGGTAGTGTAGAGTAATCAAAGGGCTGAGGTAAGCTTGCAATTTGCTCAGGGTGTCCGACTAAATGAAATGGATCATGTCCTATTAGTCGTCTGCGACAATTAGGTGTGGAGTAAGGTAAGGCTAACAATACTACATCTAGCTTACCGCTATTCAGTTCTGCCATCACATTCGCAGATGTGTCCTCGCTCAATAATAATTGAAGTTCAGGATAGGCTTGTTTAGCACTTGTCAGAAGATCATTAAAAATAAAAGGGGCAATGGTCGGTATTACACCCATTCTGACCACTGATTTACGCCAATCACCGCCGGTTTCTGCAAACTGAGTAAAATCTTGGGCATGCTCGACCAATTTATGAGCGCGTTCAACCAACGCTAAACCAAAACTTGTAAATACAAATTGTTTATTATCGCGCTCTAAAATTTGATTCCCAACCTGTTCTTCTAAATTTTGGATCGCAGCACTTAAGGTCGATTGACTAATGAAACAACGTTTAGCAGCTCGATGAAAATGTTGTTCTTCATGGAGCATAATTAAGTATGAAAGATGTTTTAAATTCGGTAATTTCAAAGTATTAGCCTAAGATAAGAAACGTTATGGGGTAATCAGTGCTTGAATTTTCTTTTGCATTTTCTTTGTGCTGCTATGGCGAACATCTTTTCCGCCAGCTAAATAGATAATATACTCACATAAGTTTTTACAATGCTCACCAATGCGTTCTAACGCTTGTACCCCTGATAAGATACCTAACCATTGATCAAGCTGCTCAACATCATGACGTATTCGGTCTTTTAAAAGCACCGAGACTTGCTCATATTTGGCATTGAAAATATCATCTTGTTCAAAAATCAGAGCAGCTGATTGAACATCTTGACGCGCATATGCGTCAAAGGTTTTTTGCATCATTTTGACAATTTCTTCGCTCAATACAATGGTATTAAGTTTGATTTGCTCATCGATTTGAAAAAGACCTTGGCTAATATACTTTGCAATACGAGCGATCTCGTCTCCGATCCGCTCAATATCTGTGATCGTTTTTGACACGGTGACCACCAATCTTAAATCACTTGCCGTTGGATTACGGGTAGCTAAAATCCGTAAACATTCTTGGTCGATTTCCACACCTAAATGATTGATTTTCGCATCATTTAATACGACTTTTTCAGCGCGATTGGCATCATTCAACTGAACCGCCTTGATGGCATTTAACAATTGCTGCTCTATCTCTCCACCCATCACTAACACAGCATTACGTAAATCTTCTAGCTCTTTATTGAAACTTCCAGAAATATGAGTATTAAAATCAATATGTGCCATAAAAATTATCCATACCGTCCAGTAATATAATCTTCTGTTTGTTTATGTTTAGGCTGAGTAAACAGATTGTCAGAATCGGCATATTCTATCAACTCACCTTTATGAATAAATGCAGTATAATCAGAAATCCGAGCTGCTTGTTGCATATTATGTGTCACCATAACGATAGTAGTATGCTGTTTTAAACTTTGCATTAACTCTTCAATAAATAATGTCGCTAAAGGATCCAATGCTGATGTTGGTTCATCCAACAACAAAATTTGAGGTTTCAAAGCAAGCGCACGAGCAATCATTAAGCGCTGCTGTTGTCCCCCTGATAGAATCATCGCAGACTCGTGTAAGCGATCCCGAACTTCATCCCACAAACCAGCATTGATCAGCGCTTTTTCAACGGCGTCATCAATTTGTCGACGTGAAAACTGGCGTTGTAATACAAGTCCAAATGCAACATTCTCATAAATCGTCATTGGGAAAGGGTTAGGCTGTTGAAATACCATCCCTACTTTCGTTCTCAACCGAGCTACATTTTCACGCTTATGGTTGATATCACGTTTGCCAATCCAAATATGACCTGTCGTTTTATGGTCAGTGATGAGTTCATTCATTCGGTTCATTGAATTTAACAAGGTACTTTTACCACAGCCACTTTGGCCTATAATCGACGTAATAGAATAGGCAGGAATCCGCATTGAGATGTTATTGAGTACTACTTTTTTATTTAACTCTACACTCAACGATTCGATATTTACTGCAATATCTTCGGATGTCAGTTTTTTTAATGCTGTTTTTTTGCGACTAAATAATTTCATAATCTACTATTACTGCCAGTCATATTGTTGTTTCAAACGATAGCGTAACCAACTTGCCATTGAGTTGAGTACCAACACAATTAAAATTAATAACAAACAAGTGGCAAACATCATTGATGATGCACTGATGCTGGTCTGACTGTGAAACACGCCATCAAACACTAACACCCCTAAATGCATAAACTGCCGCTCTAAATGTATATATGGAAATTCATTATCAATCGGTAATACTGGGGCTGACATTACAGCCCCGACTAATAATAAAGGAGCCACTTCACCCGCAGCACGGGCAATCGCTAAAATCCCCCCCGTCACGATACTCGGACTGGCAATGGGGATAACAATTTTTCTGATCATTTCATATTTAGTCGCACCTAATGCCATTGCCCCATTTTTCAAACTTTCTGGTACTTGCCGCAGACCTTCTTCTGTTGACACTATGACAACAGGCAAAGTAAGAAGTGCCATCGTTAACGCCGCCCATAATAAACCTGGCGATCCAAAGGTTGGACTTGGGAGTGTTTCTGGATAAAACCATTGGTCAATACTAGTTCCCATCACGTAGACAAATAACCCTAGGCCAAAGACCCCATAAACAATCGCTGGGATTCCTGCTAGATTGGTAATAATAGTACGTAATATGATCGTAAAATAATTATCTGGAGCATACTCATGTAAGTATAACGCGGTTAAAACCCCCAAGGGCATCACTAAAACGGTCATTAAAAATACTAACAATAATGTACCAAATAATGCGGGAAATACTCCACCCGCAGAATTCGACTGTTTGGGATCATCACTGATGAAGTACCAAATTTTGAGTGCGCTAACACTCATTCGCTCCAACCAAGATAACTCATTAGTATTCACCAAATAATCTACTTGATACAAAGGTATTTGAGCAGTCGAACCATCAGCCCGCTGATAAAAAATTTTAATATCATCTCGTTGTTCATCAAGATGTTGTTGTTGATTCATCAGTCGTATGATTTGGTTATACAAATCTTGATATTCGGCACTATCTATCGAGAAACCTCGTTGAACTAACTCAGCTAACTCTTGATTAAGTGGTATAAGTTCGGAAGTTAATTGGCGACTTGCTGTCTTCAGCTGATAAATTTCATCGCGTAAAATAGAGTAGGTTGCACTTGAGTATCGTTGCACAGGTTCAGGCGACAGGGATGCAGAATGTAGTGCTAATTGGCTAGCAAATATATGACTCCCATTCGTTAAGTTTAGCGTCCAAATTGGATGAATAATAGGCTTATAAACAATATTGGCCTTGTGCACAGACAACTGTTGGTTTTTTTTGATGTTCTGTTGGTATATCGATATCACATGTTGCTCAGCGATCTTGTCGGAATGATAAAGCTGAGCATAATGGAGGTGTTTATCCCCATATTTATCTGTGATCTGAACATTAACAGTTGGATACAAAGTAAAGTAACTCAACCCTTTAATGAGTACATACAGAATCAATCCGACTAACGCCAATGACAATATGGCTGCTGCCGTTGCTGTCAAATTAATCGTAATAAAACTACTATCGGGTTTATATAACTTAGTCATATATCCCTCTTTGAGATTTAGAATATCGATACTTTATTAATTCAGCTACAGAATTTAGTACGAATGTAAACAGAAACAATAATAATGCG
Source organism: Glaciecola sp. HTCC2999 (assembly GCA_949498985.1). GTDB lineage: Bacteria > Pseudomonadota > Gammaproteobacteria > Enterobacterales > Alteromonadaceae > Opacimonas. Next base: position 48,403 of record CATECQ010000035.1, on the reverse strand, counting down.
GTAATAAACAATACTGTCATATGGCTATTCATCTGATTAGCTTCAGGTAATTCGATGACCAAATTCGCAGAAAGTGACCGCAAGCCTGCAAAGATATCCCATTTGGCAATAGGTGTGTTCCCTGTCACTATCAACACTATCAGGGTTTCTCCAAACGCCCGACCTAAACCGATCATCACCGCGGCAATAATTCCTGGAGCCGCCGCTGGCAATAATACATATTGGAGGGTTTGTATGCGCGTTGCTCCTAAAGCAGATGCGGCTTTGATCATCGCATTCGAAACGCCACTGATCGCATCCTCAGCAAGCGAAAAGATGGTCGGTGAAATCGCAATACCCAATGCAATCGCAACGACTAATGTCGATTTATCTAAACTAATAATATCTATCGCCGATGTCGCTAATATCTCGTTTAGAGAATCCGATACTCCCTCAAAACACAGCCAAACTAACCCAAATATCAACACTAACTGAATACCTAATTCCACACTGATAAAAATATGCTTTAATCCAAACCACTTAGCTAATAAGAACAGGCCATGCGCGATGATTAAAATACAGGGTAATAAAATAAGAAATAAGAGAAATGACAGTAATGTTGTTTCACTCAGTGGTACCAACCAAATGGCAGCGATCAAACCAATCGCCACTGATGGTACCGCCTCTAATACCTCAATAAGAGGTTTTAATGAACGCTGTATCACTCTAGGGGCAAAGTAGCCAACATACACCGCGCTACCTAACGCTAATGGGATAGCGACAATAAGTGCAAGCAAGCTGGCTTTCGCACTGCCTATTAATAATGGGGCGATATTATATTTACGGTCCTGAAAATCAAGTGCCGGACTGGTTTGCCAAAGGTGATGGATATCCTCATAACCTACATATTGTTGTGACTGAAATAACTCAGACAACGTAATGGCTGAATGTAATTTTGTAAGCTGCCCTTGAATCGTGTGTTGGTCGTTGTAAAGCTCAAATTGATGACGATAAAACGACAGGGTCAGTTCTGACAAATGAGTCTCTGTCGGGAAATTCTCAATCATTTGCTCGATTAGTGGTTCAAAAGTCACACTATTAAGCATGACATAACGATTCATTCCATCCACAGCGAACACTATGTGGAGAATATTATGAATATCACTTTCGCCGACAACTGCATATGGTGGCTTTTCTTGGAAGGGCTGAGTGAACATGATTTCTTGCTTTAGGTCTAAGCCGGCACTCACGGTACTCAACAATTGGAAACGTTGAAGTTGAAACCAGTTAACGCCATCTTCAATAAAATGTACTTGAGCGTAAAACACATTAGGTTGTTGACTGACTTGCCACCCGATCAGCTCACCATTAAGAGGAAAAGAGACTTGAATATCGTGATGTTTTTGATGCACCAAAAATTGCCTATCATCATGTGATACGGTAAACCGATTTGCCATTAACGGTAAAGTTTCAGAACGTAAATCATGCTTATTCATCGTTAACTGAGGCGGTTGGTTATCCGTTAATATCGTGGGGCTATCTGCTGTAGCGAACGCAGTAAACGTCACTTCTGGATGATAGAATATTGGTGCAGCACGATATATCAATGTCGAAATTAAAGCGACAAAGGTCATAATAACAAGTAAACCTGAGGCTTTTACTCCACCTCGGAATATCATATCAGCGAAAAAACGCGATGGCTGATTTAATTGATGACCAATTTTCATGTGCGTATATGTTGGGTAAGGGTTGTTCATATTACAAAGCAGCTGTGAAAAGTGCAAATCAATCACCCAATAATCCGACTTTATCTTGATATTTATCCCTTTTCATCGCAAAGCGTTGATTATTGATTGTAAGTAATCCATCTTATTGTAATATTTAGGCATCATAATAGTAATATTTGACAATCGTACGGATACTAATGAAAAACACATCGATTTATTACCCTAAAGAATTAAGCTGGTTAGCTTTTAATGAACGAGTATTACAAGAGGCGGCTGATGAAAATAATCCCGTTATTGAACGTTTACGTTTTCTAGGTATTTATTCCAATAATCTCGATGAGTTTTTTAAGGTACGCGTGGCCGGCGTGCAGCGTATGATATCGATTGCGGAAAATGCAGGCGACGAAGCCGAAATTGATGCTGGTAAAATTCTATTGGATAAAATCCAGCATAAAGTGATTCGCGCCTCCAAACAATTTGATCTCATACATAAACGCATAATCCAAGATCTGGGTCGCTATAATATTTTTATATTAAAAGCTGAACAGTTAACAGATGCGCATATTAAATGGGTAACCGACCTATTTTTTAACAAAATTCTCCGCCACATTGCGCCGATATTAGTCCACAATAAAATCGATTTATCGCAACGACTCAATGGATCTTCAGTCTACTTTTATGTTGCTTTAAAACGTGAGGGACGCAATCCTAAATTTGCAGTTGTCCAAATCCCTACCGATGAAGTCTCACGTTTTATTCAGCTGCCATCTGAAGGGACACGTAAAAAGAAAAATATTATTCTTCTTGATGACATTATTCAGCTTTGTCTAGAACAGATATTTCGAGGATTCGTCAAATATGACGACATCGAAGCCTATTCATTTAAATTAACACGTGATGCTGAATACCGACTCAATGAAGAAATCGACGAATCTTATGTTGATAAAATGTCAGAGAGTATGAAGCAGCGTTTGATTGCTGAGCCAGTTCGCGTGATTCATGATGATAAAATGCCAGATTACATGGTCCAAGATTTAGCCAAACGATTAAAATTGAAGTCATCAGAAACACTTCAAGAAGCCGGTCATTATCGTAACTTCAAAGACTTTATAGGGTTTCCAAATGTCGGTCGTGCCTATCTAGAAAACCCTAAAATGCCGGCAATTAGTACCGAACAATTTAATCATTACAACACGGTCTTTGAAGCCATTACCGCCGATGATATTTTATTGTATTACCCGTATCATCGTTTCTTACATTTTACAGAGTTTGTTCGCCAAGCCGCTTTTGACCGTAATGTCAGTCATATTCGTTTAAATATTTATCGCGTCGCCTCTCAATCTCGGATCATCAATTCATTGATTGATGCGGTGGACAACGGTAAAAAAGTGACTGTGGTGGTTGAGTTACGTGCACGATTTGACGAAGAAGCTAATATTGAATGGTCAAAACGGATGACGGATGCCGGCATTAGAGTTGTTTTTGGTAACCCTAACATCAAAATTCATTCAAAATTGTGTGTTGTTACACGCGAGGAACGTAATCAAACCGTGCATTATGCGCATTTTGGTACAGGTAATTTTAATGAGAAAACGGCTAAAATTTATACCGATTACTCGTTATTTACTCGTAACCAAGAGCTTGCACAAGAGGCACTAGATGTATTTGATTTTATTATTAATCCGTATCGCAACGTAAAGTTTAAGCACTTACAAGTCTCACCTGTGAATTCAAGGTTAAAAATTCAATCATTTATTCGAACCGAGATCCAAAATTATAACCAAGACTTACCATCAGGGATTACACTCAAAATTAATAACTTGGTCGACAAGGAATTGATTGATGACTTGTATCGAGCCAGTCAGGCCGGTGTCAATATCAGAATTATTGTACGAGGGATGTGCTCTTTGATCCCCGGTGTACCAGGGTTAAGTGATAATATTACTATCATCAGTATCGTTGACCGTTTTCTCGAACACCCTCGTGTCATGTTATTTGAAAATGGCGGTGACAAGCGGGTCTTTATCTCTTCTGCAGATTGGATGACGCGTAATATGGATAATCGAATTGAAGTAGGAGCGCCGATATATTCTAAACGCCTTATCGACCAAATAGACACTATGCTAGACTTACAGCTAAAAGATACGCTCAAAGCTCGAGTCATAGACCGTGAACAAAGTAACCAGTATGTCAAACGAGGAAATCGTCGCCATATCCGCTCGCAGTTAGAGATTTATGAGTATCTCAAGCAAGTAGAAAAAGACGCTCTACTTGACTCCAAAACACAGGGAAATAACATTGAGTAAACCTGAGCGGATAGTCAATGAACTACCAGCAACCGCATTTGAGCATTTAGCTGCATTAGATTTAGGGTCAAATAGTTTTCACTTAGTGATTACGCGCACCGTTAATGGTTCAATTCAAATTGTCCATCGCGTCAAACAACGCGTTGCACTTGCGCAAGGGTTAAATGATGATAGCCATCTTTCGTCTGAAGCGATTCAACGTGGACTCGACGCTTTAGAAATCATGCGTGAAAGTTTACAGGGATTCTCACCAGAGAAAGTCCGTATTGTCGCGACTTATACTTTACGTAAAGCGCGTAACTCGTATGAATTTATTCATCGTGCTCGAGCGATTCTCCCTTACCCTGTCGAGATAATATCCGGTATGGAAGAAGCTCGCTTAATTTATTCAGGGGTGGCCCATACCTCTTTTGATGAAGGACGTCGTTTAATTGTCGATATTGGTGGCGGTTCAACTGAATTTGTCATTGGTGATGGTTTTGAACCTCACGTGTGTCGGTCATTACAAATGGGTTGCGTTAGCTATACCAAACGATTTTTCACTAAAAAAACAATCACCAAAAAACAATTTAATCGAGCTATTACTGCAGCTGAACAAACACTATCACTGATCGTCAATCGCTATACCAAATTGGGTTGGCAAACGGCAATCGGTACATCAGGTACGATTAAAACCATCATTCAGCTAATTCGTGAAAAGGAATCCAGCGACTACACTTCCATCACACTTAGTGCATTAGAAAATTTAATGGATGAAGCAATCAACGCGAAAACCATTGAAACATTACCCGTTGCTAACATTGCAGCGGATCGTTCATCTGTTTTTTGTGCTGGTCTTGCGATTTTAATTGGAATATTTAGAAGCCTAGACATTAAACAAATGGACTTTTCATCCAGTGCATTACGTGAAGGGGTCATTTTTGAGATGCAGGATAGCATCGTAAAAATCGACACTCGAGAACGCACAACTCAGTCACTTGCTAAACAATATCATGTCGATTCAGAGCAAGCGAAACGCGTATTGCAAACCTGTCATGACTTAGTCGCGCAAAGCCCTTACAAATGGTTGAAAAAGAAACGGCTATTAAAAAACATTTTAGGCTGGGCCTGTTTATTACATGAAGTAGGTATTCATATTAATTCTCGTGGGTTTCAGCGTCATTCAGCTTACATCATTGAAAACACCGAACTGCCAGGTTTTAATCTTGAGGAACAGCGACTATTAGCATTATTGGTTCGTTTTTCACGTAAAAAGATACGTCCTGAGTTGATCAAAGATTTTGAACAGTTCAGCAAAGCACAAATCTATGCCATGCTCGTTATTCTGCGTCTTAGCGTGTTACTCAATATTAAACGGCAAGATGATATCCATCCTCCAATATTTTTTACTCCCAACGAAAATCACATTGATGTGGTATTTGGTAATAATTGGTTGACAGAAAAACCGATTTTTTCTGCTGATTTAGCAGCTGAGCAGAAGTACTTGAATGTAATTGGGATAGAGTTAACAGTGAGTTAACTCTATCCATCATTTTACATAAAAAGAGGGCTCTTAAGTATTTGATGCCGCGTAAATACCACTGATAGCATCATCCAACATGGTTGTAAATTCAGCATCACTTTGTTGAGCACTGACACCTTGCGTTAGTGCACGAGAAAAACTCGCAATCATTCCCTTGTTCGAGGTTAAACGCTCATTTGCTTCGTCTCGGCTATACCCACCTGATAACGCGACAACCTTTAATACTTTAGGATGCGCAATACATTCAGCATAGAAATCATTCTCTTCGGGTAATGTCAGTTTTAACATGACTTGCTGATTTTCAGAAACCGTATCTAATTGACGTAAAATAGCGGCTCTCAAAAGGACTTCAGCTTGAGCTTTTTCTGGGCTGTTAATATCAACTTCAGGTTCAATGATGGGTACTAAACCTGCATCTAAAATTTGCTGACCAATCGCAAATTGTTGTGCGACGATTGCATCAATTCCTGTTGGATTAGCGAGTTTAATCACTGAACGCATTTTGGTACCAAACACATTTTGCGCATTTGCTTTGGATAATAACTCATTAAGATTAGCGATAGGTTTCATTAGCTGAACACCATTGGCTTCATTTTCTAAGCCTTTGTCGACTTTCAAAAACGGGACAATGTGCTTTTCTTGCCATAAATAATGAGCGGTAGCGTATCCTTCAATTTCACGATCTAACGTGTTTTCAAACAATATCGCGCCTAAAACACGCTCACCAGTGAATGCACTGTTAGTGATGATACGGGTACGCATTTCATGGACTTTGCCAAACATCTCTTCATCTGTGCTGTATGCATCAGCATCAACACCATAAAGAGCAAGGGCTTTGGGTGTAGAACCACCCGATTGGTCTAACGCGGCAATAAAGCCGATTTGTGAATTTACTTTAGCCAGCATTTCACGTTGGGTAGTTGACGTCATGTCATCTCTCCATGATTACTAAGTCTGTTCAACAGTACTTAGTGTAGGGTTACAAAGTTCCATTTCGTACTTATTATTATTATGTATTGCACGATAATGAGGTTTATATTAATAATATATATCGTTAACAAGCGCCATTATTCATCAATGTTACAACGGCTATTTATCTAAAATCGCAACTGCAGGAAGCGTTTTCCCCTCTAAAAACTCTAAGAAAGCACCACCTCCAGTTGAAATATAGGATACTTTATCAGCAATGCCAAATTGATCAACCGCTGCAAGGGTATCTCCACCACCTGCAATAGAAAAGGCTTCACTATCAGCAATCGCTTGGGCAATAGCTTCTGTCCCACCGGCAAAAGGAGCCAATTCAAATACCCCCACCGGCCCATTCCATACAATCGTACCGGCATTTTTCAAAATTTCGCATAACGCTGCAGCTGATTGAGGCCCGATATCAAATACCATATCCGTATCTGTGATTTGCTCAACATCTTTAATCTCAACTTGGGTATCGGCACTAAATGCTTGACCCGTCACTACGTCAACTGGAACCGGGATACTGCCACCATTAGCGCGGGCATCCGCTTGCAGTTTTTGTGCAGCTGGGATCAAATCCGCTTCATACAATGACTGCCCTACGTTATGCCCTTGAGCAGCAATAAAGGTATTCGCAATACCACCGCCCACAATGAGCTGATCAACTAACGGTGCAAGGCTTTCTAATACGGTTAATTTAGTCGATACTTTTGAGCCTCCGACGATAGCAACTAATGGACGTTTAGGATTATCCATCGCTTTTCCTAACGCATCTAACTCTGCACTTAACAATGGTCCCGCTACAGCTTGTGGCGCAAATTTTGCTACGCCATGAGTTGAAGCTTGAGCTCGGTGAGCAGTTCCAAAGGCATCCATCACAAATACATCACACAATGCTGCGTATCGTTTTGCTAACTCATCAGCATCTTTTTTCTCACCAACATTGAAACGGACATTTTCAAGCAAGACTACTTGTCCTGGAGCGCACTGAACATTATCTAAATCCGTTGCTAGTCCCACATTTTGCCCTAACACTTCACTTAAATAATTGGCAACCGGTTGCATAGAGAATTCATTCGCAAACTCACCTTCTGTGGGACGGCCTAAATGTGACATAACAATCACAGCAGCTCCCATATCTAAGGCTTGTTTAATAGTTGGTAAAGAAGCCCGTAAACGTGCATCAGAGGTGATATTACCGTCTTTAATAGGGACATTAAGATCTTGGCGAATTAAGACGCGTTTAGCGTGTAAATCGATATCTTGCATATTTGTAATAGTCATACTATTCCTTTAATAATTTCTATTGATTAACCAAGTTAGTTAATCGTTATTTACACAATGGATAAAGTACCATTGCTGTATCTAACATTCGGTTTGCAAAGCCCCATTCGTTATCACACCAGACAAGTGTTTTAACTAATTGTCCATGGCTAACACGAGTTTGTGTCCCATCAACAATACAAGAATGAGGGTCATGATTAAAATCTACAGATACGAGCGGTTGCTCAGTATAATCCAAGATACCCGCAAGCTTGCCCAGCTTCGCTTGTTGCAATATTTGGTTGACTTGACTAATCGTCACGTTATCGCGCAGCGTGACACTAAGGTCCATGGCCGTCACGTTAATAGTCGGTACACGCACTGCAATCGCTTCAAATTTACCTGCAAATTTAGGTAATATTCGCTCAATGCCCTGAGCTAAACGTGTATCCACCGGAATGATGGATTGACTAGCAGCTCGAGTTCGGCGTAAATCAGGATGAAAAGCGTCAATGACTTGTTGATCATGCATTGATGAATGAATAGTCGTAATTGTGCCACTTTGCACACCAAAAGCTTCATCTAACGCTTGAATGACAGGTACAATACAATTGGTCGTGCAGGAACCATTAGAAACAACATTATCGGAGCTCGTTAATGTTTCTTCATTAATTCCATAAATAATGGTTGCATCAACATCTGGAGAACCTGGTTCAGAAAGTAAGACTTTTTTAGCACCTTGTGCAATGTGTTTTGCTGCAGCAGACGCTTGTCCAAAATGACCGGTACATTCAAACACCACATCAACACCTAAATCTCCCCAAGGACAACCTTCGATTTCAACTTCATGAAATAACGAAATAGCATCATTATCAACATGCAAAGTATCAGGTGAGTCAGGGCTTTTCGTCAGGCGTACATCATGGGCAAAGCGCCCATGAGCAGTATCATACTTGAGTAAGTGAGCAATACCGTCAGCATCTGCTATTTCATTAATAGCAACCACTTTAATTGCTTGTTGGCGACCAGACTCGTAAAGCGCACGTAGTACATTGCGCCCTATCCGTCCAAAACCATTAATCGCGATTTTTAACAACGCGTAATCCTTTTACAGGGCCTTTGCAGCATCAACAACCGCTTGCGTTGTGATCCCAAAGTGCTCAAATAAGTCTTTTGCTGGGGCTGATTCACCGAAACTATCCATACCCACAATTGCACCATTCAGGCCGACATATTTGTACCAGGTATCTTTCGCTAAGGCTTCGACAGCCACTCGTTTTGTGACATTGGCTGGTAATACACTGTCTTTATACTCAGCTGACTGAGCATCAAAAACATCTGTCGACGGCATTGATACAACTCGAACCTTTTGGCCTTCAGCACTTAACTCTTTAGCGGCAGCGACAGCTAACTCAACCTCAGAACCGGTTGCAATTAGAATAATATCGGGCGTCGCTTCACAATCAACTAAGACATATCCGCCTTTAGCGATATCTGCTAATTGCTGAGCATCACGCGGTTGTTGTTCGCAGCCTTGGCGCGTAAAGATCAACGTTGTAGGACCATCCGTTCGCTCAATTGCAGACTTCCAAGCCACCGCCGATTCAACTTGATCACATGGGCGCCAGTTATCTAAATTAGGCGTCGCTCGAAGCGCGACTAATTGCTCGACCGGCTGGTGTGTTGGACCATCTTCACCTAAACCAATTGAATCATGAGTATATACAAAAATAGCGGGTTGCTTCATCAATGCAGCCATACGAACAGCATTTCGCGCATATTCCATGAACATTAAGAAGGTCGCACCGTATGCTTTAAAGCCACCGTGCAGCGCTAGGCCATTCATCATCGCAGACATACCAAATTCACGGACACCATAATAAATATAGTTGCCACTTGCGTCATCAGCACTAATTCCTTTACAACCAGACCAAATAGTGAGATTTGAACCGGCTAAATCTGCTGAACCACCTAGTAATTCTGGCAGCAATGGTCCATATGCGTTCAGTGCATTTTGCGAGGCTTTACGCGTGGCGATATTAGCTGGATTAGCTTGTAATTCTTCAATATAAGATTGGGCAGCTTGCTCCCATGTTGTGGGTAATTGACCCGACACACGACGAGTGAATTCTGCCGCTAATTCAGGATAAGCATCCGCGTAAGCAGCAAAACGCTCTTCCCACGCTTGTTGCGCTTTTATGCCCTTTGTTTTGCCATCCCATTGCGCATAAATATCATCCGGGATCTCAAAAGCACCATATTCCCAACCAAGGGCTGCGCGTGTGGCAGTAATTTCATCAGCACCTAAAGGCGCACCATGACATGACTCTGTACCTTGTTTGTTTGGCGAACCAAAACCAATCACAGTTTTACAACAGATTAATGTCGGCTTTTGTGTTTCCGCCTGAGCCGTTCGAATGGCTGATGCGATTTCTTCAGGATTATGACCGTCTACACCATCAATGACTTGCCAGCCATAAGCTTTGAACCGAGCTGGTGTATCATCAGAGAACCAGCCTTCAACTTCTCCATCAATAGAAATACCGTTATCATCCCAAAACGCCACCAGTTTACCTAAACCTAATGTACCGGCTAATGAACAGACTTCGTGTGAAATCCCTTCCATTAAACATCCATCGCCCAAGAAGGTGTAAGTATAATGATCAACAATGGCATGTGCTTCACGGTTAAATTGGGCTGCTAGGGTTTTTTCTGCAAGAGCCATACCGACAGCATTACTGATGCCTTGACCAAGTGGTCCGGTAGTAGTTTCAACACCCGGTGCATAGCCATACTCAGGATGCCCCGGTGTTTTTGAATGAAGTTGACGGAAATTCTTTAACTCTTCAATCGGCAAAGCATATCCTGATAAATGGAGTAAAGAATACAACAACATAGAGCCATGACCATTAGATAACACGAAGCGATCACGATTAGCCCAAGCTGGATCTGTTGGATTATGCGATAAAAAATCAGTCCACAATACTTGAGCAATGTCAGCCATACCCATAGGTGCTCCTGGGTGACCAGAATTAGCTTGTTGAACAGCGTCCATACTTAATGCACGGACTGCATTCGCGAGTTGTTGGCGTGATGACATGAATGACTCCTGAGATATCACAGCAGAGGCGTATGCTAAGAAATTTTCTTAACAAAACAAATGCTTAAAGATTGTAGAAAATAATTATTTACATTGTCGCCTACCCGTGGCATTTGTTCAATATGAAATATACAAAAACATAGATTAAAAGCTGGTAATAAGACCAGTGTCTCATTAATAAAGATAGTGATGGAAAATACTCAAAAATGAACTTTATTTTGAGAATTTATGTAAAAGACGTATAGACGTCTAGATGGTTAGACTATAGAATATCATCTAGAATAAAAAAAAATATCAACACGATAACTAGTAGTCGTAAAAACGACAGCCTACCAGTTTACTCTTTTATGAGGTCAATATGTCACAACACTTATTCACATCTGAATCTGTCTCTGAAGGACATCCAGATAAAATCGCCGATCAAATTTCTGATGCCGTACTCGATGCTATATTAACAGAAGATCCTATGGCACGCGTTGCCTGTGAAACCTTCGTTAAAACTGGCATGGTGCTTGTTGGTGGTGAAATAAATACTCATGCTTGGGTTGATATTGAAAAAATCACTCGCGATACGGTCAGAGATATTGGCTATGTTAGTTCAGATATGGGCTTTGATGCTGATTCTTGTGCAGTATTAAACGCGATAGGTAAACAGTCTGATGATATTAACCAAGGTGTTGATCGAGGCTCTCGTGAAGAACAAGGTGCCGGAGATCAAGGTCTGATGTTTGGATATGCCTGTAATGAAACCGAAGAACTAATGCCTGCACCAATCATGTTTTCTCATAAACTGGTACGTAAGCAAGCAGAAGTGAGAAAATCAGGTCGATTAGATTGGTTACGCCCAGATGCAAAATCACAAGTCACATTTGTTTATGAAAATGGACAACCCATTGGGATTGACGCTGTCGTTCTGTCAACGCAACACAGCGACAGCATCGATACACCGAGCTTACGCGAAGCTGTAATGGAAGAGATAATTAAGCCGGTGTTACCAGATCATTGGATCACACCAGCTACTCAATTTCATATTAATCCGACCGGTCGATTTGTGATTGGTGGGCCCGTAGGTGATTGTGGTTTAACCGGTCGAAAAATTATTGTTGATACATACGGTGGTATGGCTCGCCATGGTGGTGGTGCATTCTCTGGTAAAGATCCTTCAAAAGTAGATCGTTCAGCGGCATATGCAGGTCGTTACGTCGCTAAAAATATTGTTGCGGCAGGGCTAGCTGATAAATGTGAAATCCAAGTCTCATATGCAATTGGTGTAGTTGAGCCAACCTCCATTAGTATCAATACGTTTGGCACAGGCAAAGTCTCTGATGAAATGATTACACGTTTAGTCCGTGAGCATTTTGATTTACGTCCATATGGCTTAATCCAAATGCTTGACTTAGAGCGCCCCATCTATTTACCTACGGCAGCATATGGGCATTTTGGACATGCTGCTTATCCTTGGGAAAAAACAGATAGAGCAGAACTACTTGCCAAGGCACTGTAATTTATTAACAACAGTGTAAACATCCTCATTAAGGGAGCAATCTTTTGCTCCCTTTTTTTATTCATTTATTGCTATTTAACCAACTATTACTAGAATAAGTTATATATTTGATTTTCATGGAATGACGTAATGCGACTATTAATTTATGCAATTTTGTTGTCAGGTATTGTCGCCTGCTCGACTTCTCCTACTGGTAGAAACCAAATTAAACTATTTTCAAGTAATACACTTAATTCAATGGGTAACGATACTTTTTCCTCGTTTAAATCAGAGCAAAAAATATCGACTAAACCAATAGAGAATGAATATGTACAGTGTATTGCAGATGCCTTGATCCCACATATTCCAACAGGCACTTTTGATGGCGAATGGGAAGTCGTCGTCTTTGACGATGAACAAATCAACGCATTTGCTTTACCTGGTGGGAAAATTGGCGTCTACACGGGCATTCTAAAAGTAGCACAAACACCTGACCAACTGGCGTCCGTTCTGGGTCATGAAATAGGGCATGTCATTGCTGAACATGGTAATGAGAGAATGTCGATTGCTACCTTATCAAATTTAGGCTTACAAATTACCAATGTGGGGCTAAAAAGTGCCGGTGTTACCAATAAAAACCAAGCGCTGATGATGGCGGGTGCTGGTTTACTCGCGCAATATGGTGTTAATTTACCTTTCAGTCGTGCACATGAATCAGAATCAGACCTCATTGGTTTACAACTGATGGCTAAAGCCGGATTTGACCCACATGCTGCACCTAAATTATGGGAAAATATGGCGGCAGCAGCTAACGGTAAGGTCCCACCTGAATGGCAGTCCACTCATCCCACTCATGATACTCGTATTGCTGCATTAAATGCAGCCATTCCAACGGTGATAGAAGATTATCGAACGGCCCCAAAACAACCTAATTGTTCTCATCAATTAACCGACTAATGTCATTTGCATGATCATATTGGAGTGTCATTAAGGATAACAGGTCAGTGTTTAAGGTGACCTGTTATCTTACATATTGCTGATTATATCGATTTACTTGTCTAGATGAACATCCATTTGTGGAAATGGAATAGAAATCCCTTCTTGATCAAATCGCAGTTTAACCGCTTCTGTAAAATCAAATTTAACCGCCCAATAATCGGATGAGTTAACCCAAGGTCGCACTATCATATTGACAGAACTGTCCCCTAATTCACCTACCGCGACTTTATAAGCAGGGTCTTTTAAGACACGTTCATCAGCCTCTAACATTGACTCTAAAACTTGTTTCGCCTTTAACAGGTCATCTCCATAGCCGATACCAAATACCATATCGACACGGCGAGTAGGTTTGGCGGAGTAATTGGTAATATTGTCGCCATAAATATTACCGTTAGGCACAATAATTTCTTTATTATCTGGGGTGTTCATAACCGTCGAAAAAATACCGATATTAATGACTGAACCGGACACACCACCCGCTTCGACGTAATCACCCGCTTTGAAAGGTCGAAAGACCAGTAACATGACGCCAGCAGCGAAATTTTGCAGTGAGCCTTGCAAAGATAAGCCTATTGCTAAACCTGCAGCACCTAAAATCGCCACTAATGAAGTAGTATCGACACCTAACTGATCGAGCGATGCAATAATAACGAAAAGCATTAAAGTGCCATTGAGGATCGATTTCAAAAAGTCGACCAGCATGTCATCGTATTTTGATTGGGCCATGACCTTGCCAAATATCCCCATCAAGGTCTTAACGATTATTTTACCGATAACAAAAATGACAATGGCAAGCAAAATATTAATTCCCCAAGGCATGACGTACACATCCAGAACATGTTGTAGCTCAAAATTCGCGATGGTTTCACTCGCCTTTGACACTAAGCCAATTGCAGGTTCGTGCGGTGAAGATTGTGTTTGTGTTGGGTTTTGTGTAATCGCATTGAATAAATTTAACAAAGACATCGTGTTGGTTCCTAATAATGATAATATACATCACCAATGAATGTATTACTGTGTCATCCATAACTGGCTGTAAACATAGCGAAAGTTTAAGCAAAAGTAAAAAATAAAACGTTAAATAAATTACTCATGTTTTATGCTAGCAGCCATACATAGGTATTGTTACAATAAAACAAAATAATCGACCTATCTTACTTATGCGTATTACTCGAGTTTTTGTTCCTGAATCATTAATTGTTGATGACACGTTAACTATCGACAATGATAGTGCTCATCACTTAATTAACGTATTGCGTGTTAAACAAGACCAACCCCTAGTGTTATTTAATGGTGATGGTAATGAATATTCTGCGCAAATAAACGAAGTCCAAAAACGTCAAGTCATTGTGAATGTCGACGCGAAGTTAGCGATTGGTACAGAATCTAAGTTCCCAATTCATTTAGGTCAAAGTATCGCTAAAGGTGATCGGATGGAAACGGTCTTACAAAAAGCGACTGAATTGGGCGTAACAGAAATAACCCCTATTATTACAGAGCGATGCAACGTGAAATTATCCCCTGAACGGTGGCAAAAGAAACTGATACAATGGGAAAAAATAATTATCGGCGCCTGTGAACAATCCGGGCGAAACGTACTCCCGATATTGCATCCCCCAATCACATTAAGTCAATGGTGTAAGCAATCGACTGAGCAGTACCGTATAACATTTGATCCCCACGCTCAACAAAACTTACAAGCGTTGCCAGTGACACAACACGGAGTGCGTATATTGATAGGTCCAGAAGGCGGACTGAGTGAATCTGAAACTTATAATGCCGAGCAAACCGGTTTTAATACCGTCAAAATCGGCCCACGCATTCTACGCACAGAAACAGCGGCAATTGCTTCAATTGCGATTATTCAAGCCACCTATGGAGATCTCACGTTATGAGTTTACGCATTGCTATTGTCATGGATCCTATTGCAAATATTACTCCATATAAAGATACGTCTTTTGCATTATGTTTAGAAGCTCAGCGCCGTGGATATCATATTGATTATATTGAAATGCCAGACTTATACATCGATAATGGTGTGCCATTTGCCAAAACTCAAGCGCTTCAAGTTGAAGATCAAGACGAGAATTTCTTTACTTTAGGTGAGTCTATTATTCAGCCATTATCCAATTTTGATGCGTTATTGATGCGTAAGGATCCTCCGGTTGATGATCAATTTATATACGCAACTCATATCTTCTCTCTCGCAGAGCAGCTTGGTGTGCTAGTTGTTAATAAGTCCCAAGCATTACGCGATTTCAACGAAAAATTATTTACTGCATATTTCCCTGATTTGATTCCTGACACCTTGGTCACACGTGATAAAGCACTGGCTAAATCATTTCATGCAACACACCAAGACATCATCTGCAAGCCCTTAGATGGTATGGGAGGGGCATCTATTTTTAGAGTCAAAGCAGATGCCAATAATTTAGGTGTCGTGATTGAAACATTAACCCACAATGGTGAAAAACTGGCGATGTTTCAACGTTATTTACCCGCAATCATAGAGGGCGATAAACGTATTTTAATCGTCAATGGTGAAGTCATGGAATATTGTTTAGCACGTTTACCTCAAGGAACCGAAACAAGAGGTAATTTAGCTGCCGGCGGGGTTGGACGCCCTCAACCTATTTCCGCAAGCGACCGTGCGTTAGCGGAAAGTATTGCACCGACATTACTCCAACATGGCATTTTATTCGTTGGGTTAGATGTTATCGGTGATCGCGTCACTGAAATTAATATCACGTCACCCACTTGTGTACGTGAGATTGAAAAAGCTTCGGGCGTCAATATTTGTGGTAAGTTGTTTGATGCCATTGAACAACGTTTGCAACATCAAACACATTAAGGAGATAGAGTGATCACCAATTTTGCTAATCATCTACTTATAGCGATGCCTTCGTTAATAGAACCGTCATTTAAGCGTTCAGTCATATATCTGTGTGAGCATAGTGAAGAAGGTGCAATGGGAGTTGTCTTAAATATCCCCATTGAGATGAACCTAGCAGAAATGGTAGAACAAGCAGCACCTGAATCAGAAGTGATATCACAAAAGGCCAATCAACCCATCATTAAAGGGGGGCCTGTGAGTCCTGATCGTGGTTTTATTCTACATTACCCACATGGTCAATGGGAAGGCAGTATGAAACTTAATGATGAGTTTACTATCACTACATCAAAAGATATTGTCGAGTGTATTGGCAATGATAAAGGGCCTGAAAAACAAATTATTACTTTAGGTTATGCTGGATGGTCACCAGGACAACTAGAAACAGAATTAGCAGATAACGCATGGCTCACTATTCCCGCATCTCATGAGTTAGTGTTTGATACCCCTTTACATTTACGTTGGAGTTCAGCAATTAAAGCCTTAGGTATTGAACCCTGGCAGCTCACTGAGCAAGCAGGTCATGCATAGTGAGTACTTACCTTGCTTTTGATTTTGGAACTAAAAGCATCGGGGTGGCCGTTGGACAAACCATAACGGGCACAGCTCAACCTTTAACGGCAATCAAAGCCAACGATGGGATCCCTAATTGGGATATTATTACTGAGTTATATGCTCAATGGCAGCCGACCGCAATACTTGTCGGCTTACCTTTGAATATGGATGGTACCGAACAAGAAATGACACTGCGCGCACGTAAATTCGGACGTCGTGTTAGTGCACGTTGTAAAAGTCAAGTCTTTGAAGTCGATGAACGTCTTACCACTACCGATGCTAAGGCTCGGTTATTTGAACTTGGAGGTTATAAAAAACTAAGTAAAGATAAAGTTGATAGCGTTTCGGCCTGTGTTATATTCGAAGCTTGGTGTGAATCTCAATATTGATGACATCAATTAAGCTCGCTCACTTTGACAAGACCAACATATACCAAAACTCGCTTCATTATCAGTTTGACATTTTCCACAAATCCAATCCCCTCTCTCTAAAGAAGACTCTATATCTTGCATGAAGTCATCCACGATTTGTTGCGCTTTTACTCGCCAATGCTCATCTAAAAGCCAGATTTCTGGTGCGCTATCCAGCGGGGCAATTTCACCAACGGCGCCTTGCGCAAAATCATTTTTGACCATACATGGAATATCAGCATCATCAAGAAGTTGTTTAACTTGAAAAACTTTAAACACCTGCGCATCATAATAAAAAACTGGCATGATTTTCCTTTGTAAACCGACTGATTATCACCCCGTATCAGTCGCCATTAAAATTTATCTTAGACGATGTTTGATAACAACATCAACCTTTAGTCGACATTATCCTGAATTTGAAACTCGATGAGCAACCGTCGATAGTTTATCTGCATCGTCTTGCGTAATTTGTTTATGGTCCACCAAACGCTGAAGACTTTGATCCATTGTTTGCATGCTATACTGCTTACCTGTTTGCATAATTGAGTGCATTTGAGGCACTTTATCTTCACGAATTAAATTTCGAATAGCAGGCACTCCAACCATAATTTCATATGCAGCTACGCGACCTCCTCCGATCTTTTTAATGAGATGTTGAGAAATCACTGCACGCAGACTTTCAGAAAGCATAGAGCGGACGATTGATTTTTCTTCAGCAGGGAAAACATCAATCATTCTGTCAATTGTTTTAGGAGCAGAACTGGTATGCAGGGTACCAAAAACTAAATGCCCGGTTTCTGCTGCTGTCATTGCCAAACGTATGGTTTCCAAATCTCGTAACTCGCCAACGAGGATAACATCAGGATCTTCTCGTAATGCACCTCTCAAAGCACTTGAAAAACTTTTTGTATCTCGGTGAACTTCACGCTGATTTATCAAACTTTGCTTATTTTCATGAACAAACTCAATAGGATCTTCGATGGTCAGAACATGCGCACGTTGTTCAGTATTAATAGCATCAATCATGGCAGCTAGCGTCGTCGATTTGCCTGAGCCCGTCGCTCCCGTCACAAGTATAATACCTGAAGGTTGACGAATGATTTCTTTTAAAACTAATGGGGCATTAATTTCATCTAATGTGAGTACTCTACTAGGAATCGTTCTAAAAACCGCTGCAGCCCCTCGATGTTGTACAAATGCATTCACTCGAAAACGAGACAAATATTGTATTTCAAACGAAAAGTCTACTTCCAGATTTTTTTCGTATTCTTTTCGTTGCGAGTCATTCATGCTGCTATAAATAAGTGTGTGGACCTGTTGATTATCTAGAGCAAGCTGATTTAATTGACGCATTTCACCATCTACACGAATCATTGGAGGTAACCCCGAAGATAAATGTAAATCTGATGCGTTATTTTTAACACTAAAGGCTAAAAGTTCGCTAATATCCATATCGTTAATCTAATTAGGACTCATTAAAATCACACTATGTCTAATACTATTGCACAGAACATTGAAAACATACTGTCCAAGATAACGGTTTTAGCTCAAGATGCAGATCGTGATCCTGCTACGATCCAGTTATTAGCAGTGAGTAAAACCAAACCCGTCTGTGACTTAATTCAGGCATATGAAGCCGGCCAGCGTCATTTTGGTGAAAATTATGTCCAAGAAGGGGTCGATAAAATCTCAGCGCTGGTTCATTTACCGGACATTGTGTGGCATTTTATCGGTCCTATTCAATCCAATAAAAGTAAATTTATCGCCGAACATTTTGATTGGTGCCAGAGTGTAGATCGATTAAAAATAGCCCAACGCTTAAATAATCAACGTTCTCCAGAACAACAACCATTACAAATATGCATTCAAATTAACATTGACAATGAAATATCAAAAGCAGGTATTACTCCTGCTGAATTGCCTACTATCGCGGCACAAATCGTCCAAATGCCACATCTGAAACTGCGCGGTATAATGGCAATACCCAGAGCAACATCAATCGTCGCTGAACAGCGTGAGAGCTTTGCGCGTTTAGCGCAGTTATATCAAACATTACAAAACAGATATCCCGACATCGACACTTTATCTATGGGTATGAGCGGCGATATTAGACCGGCGATAGAGAGCGGTTCGACCATGGTCAGAGTGGGCACTGGCATTTTTGGTCACCGCACCCCAGCGCCAAAGAAGGATTAAACTGATGACAACTTTACATAATTTAACCCCTCAACCCATTGCCTTTATTGGTGCTGGTAACATGACCCAAGCAATTATCAAAGGCATGGTTGCTGGAGGTTATCCAAGTGATTTAATCATGGCCACCAACCCGAGTCGCCAGAAACTTGATGACTTAACAGCCAATACCGGCATCCACATTAGCCAAGATAACCGAGCAGCACTCGCTTTTGCAAAAGTTATCGTGTTAGCGGTAAAGCCACAAATGTTAGAGCGCGTTTGTGCGGAACTACCCAATGAGCAAATCGCCTCGTGCTCTTTCATTTCAATCGCAGCGGGTGTGACGGTTAACAGGCTCCAAGTCATGCTAAGAGCACCTCGACCTATCGTCCGAACAATGCCAAACACACCGTCGGCTATTAGTATGGGCATGACTGGATTATATGCCGATGAAGACACTCCAAAAGCACTAAAAGACGCCGCTGAATTTGCCTTAAACCAGGTAGGTGAAGTCCTTTGGGTTAAACAAGAAGACGATATCAATACTGTGATTGCTGCAGCAGGATCATCACCTGCTTATCTATTTTTATTTGCTGAGGCTATGCAAGCAAAAGCGCAAGCATTGGGACTCCCTACCCAAGATGCAAAACGATTAGTTGGACAGGCATTAGCAGGAGCCGGCGCTATGCTAATCGCAAATCCAGATATGGAATTTAGCACCTTAAGAGAAAACGTCACCTCTAAAGGTGGTACCACGGCTAAAGCTATTGAGCACTTCAATCAGGCACAACTTACCGATATAATAGCAAATGCAATGCAAGCGGCCGTCGATCGTGCCGTCGAAATGCAATCTAGCATGTAATTTTTAATAACAGGATCCCTATGAGCGCTACCTATTTTTTAGTTGATACCTTATTTAACCTCTATTTAATGGTGGTTATTCTTCGCTTGTGGTTGCAATTTGTTCGAGCAGACTTTTACAATCCTTTTTCTCAGTTTGTTGTAAAAGCGACTCAACCGATTATAGCCCCTTTACGCCGAATTATTCCATCGTTGGGTAAATTTGATACCGCAACATTTGTGCTCGCATTGATGGTCGCCTGTGCTAAAGTGGCTATCATAAGTGTATTCTTTTCAAACTCCGTTTTTAATCCTGTTGCAGTGATCATTTTAGGGGCAATGACTTTATTGAAAGAGTTTTTGTCACTGATATTTTGGATGCTAATACTACGGGCAATTTTGAGCTGGGTTTCTCAGGGCGGTAACCCTTTTGAATACGTATTGTCTCAACTGACTGAACCTATGTTGGCACCAATACGTAAAGTTATCCCCCCAATGGGCGGACTGGATTTATCAGTATTGATTGCAATCATTGCCCTGCAATTTATACAGTTACTATTAACCGATTTTCTAGGCCCATTTTAAGGTAAAGAATATGCACCTACATTGGAAAAAAGTAAGTATTTGGAGTGTCGTTGTTTGGTTTTGCTTGATTCTCAGTACATCGGTCAATGCTGAGCAGAAACAGACACTAGGACAGTGGGACGTTCATTATATTGCCTTTCCAACGACATTTTTAACTCCAGAGATAGCAAAAGCAAACGGGTTTATTCGAAGTAAGTACAACGCTATCATAAATATATCGGTATTAGACAAGGATACTCAAGTTGCGCAACGCATTGAGATTAGTGGTACCGCTAGAAATTTGATTGGTACCACCAAAGATTTAAAGTTTAAACGCGTCATTGATGGAGATGCCATTTATTATCTTGCGCCGTTATCATTTAGACATAAAGAAAACTACACTTTTGATATTATGATTAAGCAACGCAATAACTCTCAAAAACTCACTTTTAAACAAGAAATGTTTGTTGATTGAGCTGCATTAATTCACAACGATGCTAAATCAATTATTAGCATTTAATTAAGGTCTATCTTTTTCTAAGCGAATGAATACCAATTCATTTTGACTACTTTGCTCCGGCGCAAAACGATAGCCCGCGACATCAAATTCACTGAGTTTTTCAACCGTCTTAATCCGCTTGTCAATAATATAACGAGCCATCATCCCACGCGCCTTTTTGGCATAGAAACTAATAATTTTAACTTTACCATTCTTTTCGTCTTTAAATACGGGTGTGACAATTTGAGCATTCAACGCTTTGGGTTTGACAGCAGAAAAATACTCTGTAGAAGCAAGATTCACGACGACCTGAGAATCGTGCTTAGACAATGTTTCGTTTAAGTGCTCAGTGATCGTATTGCCCCAATATTCATATAAATTTTTATTATCCGCAGTATCGAGTTTTGTGCCCATTTCAAGACGATAAGGTTGCATTAAATCCAGCGGTTTAAGCACGCCATATAAACCAGATAGGATCCGCAAATGTGTTTGAGCAAATTCAATATCTGCATCATTCATCGAGCCTGCATCTAGACCAGTGTAGACATCACCATTAAAAGCAAATACAGCTGGACGGGCATTATCGGCAGTAAAAGGTAAGTCAAATGATGCAAAACGCTGAGCATTTAATAACGCAAGCTTATCGCTGATCCCCATTAACGAAGATAGTTCTGCTGGGGTTAATTGCTGACAACGCGCTAATAAAGTTTCCGCCTTTTCCATTAAAGCAGGCTGGGTGGGCGTATTAACACTCACTGGCGTTTTATAATCTAAATTTTTAGCGGGTGAGACGACCATTAACATACCGATATTTCCTTGAACTATTATTATGATGAGTGCTCATTTTTAGAGCGATAACATTTAGTGCTTCTTGAGTGTTTTACTCGACACAGTGCACATTTGATCACCATAATAATTATTTGCATAATTACATTCAATTTTTACTGCATTGGATGTGTGTTTTGTTTGGGGTAATACTAACTCAATTACACTTAAACGCACATTTTTAGTTTCTGACTTTTTCATCACATTCACCTTTTTAGTTGTGTATTTTTACTTGGATAATGATATTTGATGAGTTAATTATGTGCTTAAATAAATCTCCTCGCTAATCAAATAAAACAATCAATATAATCGGTTAACTAATAGCTAAAAAACCACAATAGATCCTAGCCATTTCATTATCAGCAAGGTAACCTATAGTTATTGTTATAATTTAAGGAAAAATATGTCTAATTTATTAAATGCATTACGCGCAGTGACTACTGTTGTTGCCGATACCGGCGATGTTGATGCTATCAAAAAATATGCGCCAGTTGATGCTACCACCAACCCATCATTATTACTCAAAGCAGCAGATATTCCACAATATGCTGCGTTACTTGATGATGCGATTGCTTGGGCAAAAAAACAAAGCTCAAATGCAGCACAACAAGTCGCCGATGCTTCAGATAAATTAGCTGTATTAATCGGAAAAGAAATCGTTGCTGTCATTCCCGGTCGTATTTCTACCGAAGTAGATGCACGTTTATCGTTTGACACCGAAGCGACGGTTGCAAAAGCCCAAAAACTAATCTCGATGTATGCTGATGAGGGGATTACCAAAGATCGCATTCTAATTAAAATCGCCTCAACCTGGGAAGGAATAAAAGCGGCTGAGCAACTTGAGCAACAAGGTATTCAATGTAACCTGACTTTATTATTTTCATTCGCACAAGCGCGCGCATGCGCTGAAGCAGGTGTGTACTTAATCTCACCTTTTGTTGGTCGAATTTTGGATTGGTATAAAAATGCAACGGGTAGAGATAGTTTTCCTGGCGCTGAAGATCCTGGTGTACAATCAGTATCGAAAATCTACAAATATTACAAAGCCAATGGATATAAAACGGTTGTCATGGGCGCCAGTTTCCGTAACACCGATGAGATCATTGAGCTTGCCGGCTGTGACCGATTAACTATTGCGCCTGCTTTATTAGAAGAACTTGCCAACACCACGGGAGAGTTAACCGTAAAATTAACGGATAACGCAGCAACACAGACTCCACCAGCATCACTTACCGAAAGTGAGTATCGTTGGGATATGAATGAAGATGCGATGGCTACAGAAAAACTAGCAGAAGGTATTCGAAACTTCACCAAAGACCAGATCAAATTAGAAGCACTGCTAGAGGCTAAGTTATAATTTCATGAGTATTTCATCAAGCCAGCCATGGTTAGCATTGGCACAATTAGCTAAAGCACATAAAAATGACCATATGCGTGATTGGTTTAACAACGAGCCTCGGCGAGCTGAACAATTTACCCAAAGTGCATGTGGGATCAATATCGATTTTTCTAAAAATACGATTACTCATGATATTTTTGAGCAATTACTCGCATTAGCGGATACCGCTAACGTCACTCAAGCTCGCACCGATATGTTTGCTGGGAAACCGATTAATTACACCGAAAATCGAGCGGTATTGCATACTGCATTACGCAATTTTGGTGATGAACCGATTAATGTCAATGGTGAAAATATACTACCTGCAGTACAGGCTACTCGTGCAAAAATAAAAGCTTTTACTGAATCGTTACACAATGGCACGCACACAGGTTACACAGGCAAAACCATTACTGATGTTGTTAGCATCGGTATCGGAGGGTCATTTTTAGGACCTAAAATCATGACAGAGGCATTATTGCCTTATCATGAAAACAAACTTAACATTCACTTTGTCGCAAATGTGGATGGCTGCCATATTCAAGATGTCTTAGCTAAACGCGATCCTGAAACTACATTAGTCCTGATGTCTTCCAAGTCATTTGGTACCCAAGAAACGAAACAAAATACCTTAACAGCAAAGGCCTGGTTTTTAGGCACTGGTGCGCCGCTTGATGCTATTGCGACGCATTTCGCCGCAATATCTTCAAATGTGCCAGCGGCGGTTGAGTTTGGTATGAATCCTGAACTCGTATTCCCAATGGATGACTGGGTGGGAGGACGTTATTCATTATGGTCTGCCATAGGGATGCCTATTGCATTAGCGATTGGTTATGACCATTTTGAAGCATTATTAAAAGGGGCTTATGCGATGGATCAACATTTCCAAAGCGCCCCTGCTGAGCAAAACCTCCCTATCATCTTAGGTATGCTTGGCGTTTGGTATCGTAATTTCCAAGATGCACAAAGTCATGTGTTGTTACCGTATTATCATTATTTACGCGGTTTTCCTGCTTATGTACAGCAATTAGACATGGAATCAAACGGGAAACGTAATGTAACTGACGGTAGTGCAGTAGATTATGCTACTGGACCAGTGATTTTCGGCTCAGAAGGGACTAATGGGCAGCATTCATTCCATCAGTTAATCCATCAAGGCGATACCATAATCCCTGCTGACTTTATTATGCCACTTTCTGTGCCTAACCAGGACAACACCCATCATGCGATGCTTGCCTCGAATTGTTTTGGTCAAACTCAAGCTCTGATGCAAGGTAAAACGTTTGCAGAATGTCGTGCAGAACTGCCTGATAGTTTAAATGAGTCAGAAAAAGATACGCTTGCCGCTCATAAAGTAATGCCTGGCAATAAGCCCTCCAATACCATTACATTCGCACAATTGGATCCATTCACATTAGGAGCTCTGGTTGCCTTATATGAACATAAAGTATTTGTTCAAGGAGTTGTTTGGGGCGTCAATAGCTTTGATCAATGGGGAGTGGAATTAGGTAAAGTGTTAGGTAACCAAGTCCTTGATGCTATTCACACTGGCGACATGCATGCTTCGATGGATAGTTCGACTCAAGCACTCATTAATCAATTTAGAGAAAGTTTACAGTAACCTCTTTAATGAGTTATATAGCCGTAGGGGGTTATCTGTTTTCAATCAGTACTGAATAAGTCATATAAGTGTCATTATTTAGTCAATAAAATGTCATGTAACTTAGTTAATTTCTATTTGAAGTCATTTATTAGGTAACATGCTTATGTCATTTGAACGCAACAGTTACAAAGAACGTAATTATTCAGAAGATGCTGATGGTTTAGCACCTTATACCGATTTTCTTATGGAAGAATTAACCTTATTTGAACGTGAAAATGATTCAAATAAAGCCAAACGTAAGAATAAAAAGCGTAAGTGGCGGGAAATAGAAGCCATCAAAGAAGAATATCGTCTTAGAAAAGAGCTTAATTCACATTATTATGATTACGACTTTCCAGAAGAATGACAAAATCAAAGGTACATACATGAGTATGTACCTTTTTTCTTTGTGGCTTTGAATTTTTTGGTGGAAACGCTTGAACTCTTAATTGACTGCGAACATAAATATGTCACTATGAGATAATTCTGTTTTTAATAGCGCATATAACCTTTGAGTCAATGGCACAAAATCACTCTTAAATTACTCCTTGCTGTAACTTTAACTACGACGAGTATTTATGTGTTCGCCCCTTGGGAGTATGGCTTATACTATGTGAAGCCTCTCACTCTTTCGGTTGAAGCCGAAGCTAAATTAGCAACACAGCATGGCCTTGATGGAATTATCATTTATACTCAATCCGGAAATGAACCTGGTAAGACAGTAGCAGATGGTTGGCATAATCGTGTGAATGCTATACCTGCTGATGGTGAAGCGTTATTTAAAATTGCTAGCATCGCTAAATTATATGAAGCTGTAGCTGCGACAAAACTGATCGCTGCAAATCAACTTGATGTGAATCGAAGTGTTGCTCACTATCTGCCAGAATTAGCTTCTCGCATTGAATACTCGGACCAAATTTCGGTAAAAATGTTGATCACCCATCGTAGCGGGATCCCTAATTTCACTGACCAAGATGGGTTTGATTGGGCCTCAAACGACATTGATATATTTGCTTTGATGCTGGACAAACCCGCCGATTTTGCCCCCGATACTGATTATGCGTATTCCAATTCTAATTATCTGTTATTGACTCAGATTATGAACAACATCTTGGGCTACGATTATACCCAATTTATTCAATCGGCCATTCTTGATCCATTAGAGTTAAACCGGACGTTTTTTTCTATTCATGACGTGGATATGGCTGATTTGATGAGTGGTTATTATGTTGGATATGAGGACGATCTTAAGTATTTAGATCAGGGTTATGTGGCGACCGCTAAGGATGTAGGGAAATTTATCCGCGCTCTAAATAAGGGGACTGTGTTTACCGATAAAGAAGCCAATATTTATCAATCACTCTATGAATACGGTCATACTGGCTGGGTGCTTGGATACTCGTGTATAGCTTATTACCACAATGATATAGATACTGTTGTCGTTCAGTTTACTAATACAACCGGTGACGACCGGGTCCTATTAACACAAATTATTTATGCTCGGATCCTCGATATACTCCGCACCAATCTACCTTAAACTTGCCAATCAATGACAGCTAAACCTTTTTTTGCTAACCATTCGTTGGCCATGAAAAAATGCCCACAGCCTAAAAATCCTCGGTGTGCAGATAAAGGTGAAGGGTGCGGTGCTTTCAATATCAAGTGGTGCTGACACCCCTCATTCAATATATCCTGGGTAAATTTTTGCGCATGCGAGCCCCACAACATAAATACCACATGAGGTTGAACACGTATAACTTCAGCTATGACTGCGTGTGTGAATTGTTGCCAACCCAATTTAGCATGCGAATGTGCTTGAGATTCAGTGACGGTTAGCACGGTATTAAGCAGTAGCACGCCTTGCTGGGCCCATCCTGATAAACATCCATGCTCAGGTATGACAAAATCCGTCAAACTACGATCAAGCTCTTTATAAATATTACGTAGTGAAGGCGGAATGGTAATGCCGGGGGGGACTGAAAAAGATAAACCATGAGCTTGACCAGGGCCATGATAAGGATCTTGGCCGAGTATCACGACTTTGACCTTATCTAATGGACACTGGTTAAGTGCTGCCAATTCATGCTCTTGAGGCGGATAAACTACCTCACCAGCATCACGCTTAGCCATTACTTGATGTTGTATCGCATCGTAATATGGTAAAGCTTGCTGGGTTGCTAAAAACGCTGACCAAGTCTGCATAATTACTCAGTAAAATATAGAGTGACTCGGTACAGTTTACTTCAATAAATCAAACATATGTTGTTTGATTATCTCGTAATCTGCTGGTTTTTCCACCGCATAAGAATGCTTCCCTGCTACATCAGCCAATGCTTGAGGTAATGACAACGGCTGACCTAGAATATTCTCAACCGATTCACGAAATTTGGCTGGATGAGCGGTCCCTAAGAAAAGTCCCGTTTCGCCTTCTTTTAATGACTTACATAAACTACGATATGCTACCGCAGCATGTGGCTCACTGGTATAGCCTAAAGCTTGTAGTTGCTTCATGGCTACCTGAGTACAATCTTCATCAATCGCCATGCCAGTTAAAATCTCTTTATCGATAATGCCCAGTCCAATCATGGCTTCAATACGTGGCCAGTTATTTGGACGACTTACATCCATCGCATTAGATAATGTTGCAATTGTATCTTTAGGTGACCACTCCCCGTCCGCTAAATAACGCGGTACCGTATCATTTAAGTTAGTCGCTGCGATGAAACGTTTAATCGGTAAACCCAGTGCTTTTGCAATTAAACCTGCAGTTAAGTTACCAAAATTACCACTCGGGACTGAGATTACTAATTCTTTGCGAGCTTGTTCGTCTAATTGAGTAAAAGCTTCAAAGTAATAGCATACTTGAGCTAATAGACGAGAAATATTGATCGAGTTAGCTGAATTTAAATGCAGTTCATTTCGCATTTGCTCATCATCAAACGCATGCTTAACCATGGCCTGACACGCATCAAAATCGCCATCAACTGCGACAGTATGAATATTACCGCCTAAAGTAGTGAATAACTTTTCTTGGAGGGGTGAGATCTTTCCTTTAGGAAATAAAATAACAACATTAATATTATCAATCCCGTGGAATGCATGTGCAACTGCAGCCCCTGTATCACCTGAAGTCGCGGTTAAAATAGTCACCGGCGCACCTTGAGAAATATTCGTGAGACACTGGGCCATAAAACGACCACCAAAATCTTTAAATGCTAACGTTGGACCATGAAATAACTCAAGGCTATACATGTTATCATCGACCTTCTCCACTGGAGCAGGAAAGGTAAAGGCGTTATCAATTAACAGACCTAACTCTTCAGAGCTAAATTCATCACCAATTAAATGTTGAAGAATTACTTTACTGCGATCCTGTAGCGACATCGCTAATAGCTCATCGATATTGTCTAGAGACGCAATTTCTTCAACAAAAAACAATCCTTGTTGACGACCTAATCCGGTCTTGACCGCTTCTTTAAAACCAACTTGCTGGGTATTATCTTTCAAATTCACCAAATGCATGGGACTTAATTTCCTTTGTACTTATACTAATCGAGTGCCTTGCGTATCTATCTGACAGACATGCGCAAAACCATCTTCATTCTGAATATATTCTGTTGCTAAGTAGTCAGCAATCACTTGGGCTGTGGCTTGTGTTTTACATGCTGCAAACACCGTAGGACCAGAACCAGATATGCCAAATCCAATCGCTCCATTGGCCATAGCAAATTCACGGCTTTGAGCAAAATGAGGCAGTAATTGCTGACGATGTTCTTCTGCCAACACATCGAAAAACACTTGAGCTGCTAATGCTTCATTTTGAGTATGGCTAGCATGGATGAAATTCGCTAACTGACGTCCAAATGCAAGTGTAGTCGGCATATCAAACTGCTTAGGTAAAATCTCACGGGCCGCCGCTGTTGATACACTAATACCAGAATAACACATCGCCCAATACCAATCTTTAAACACTGGGACTTGCTCACAAATTGGATCGTCCAGCCCCGTCATCAGGGTCATACCACCAAATAGTGCCGGTGCGACATTATCATAATGTACTGACCCACTAATATCCCCTTCGCATTCACCCATCATGTAGAGCAATTCATTATTATCAAAAGGCGAATCATAAAACGCATTTAATGCATAAAACGCGGCCACAATTGAACTTGCACTAGAGCCTAAACCACTGCCAATTGGCAGGGCTTTATTCAATGCCATTTTACATGGTTTGATGGCAATTCCTTTGAGCATTAATGCATTATTAAAAAAATCATGACAGGCAAAGACAATATTATTTTCCATACCCACAGGTAATCTGTCGGCAAAACGACCCGATGCCGTCAACTCGAAGTTCTCGGCTGGCTCAATCGAAACCGTATCACCTAGTAATGTACCATCTACCGGGGCTAAACCCGCACCAAGCACATCAAAACCCACACTCACATTGCCTATAGATGCTGGCGCAAACGCTGTTAATTTCATAACTCTTGTGTCCAAGCCATCGTTCTTAAAATATCTGCAAACACGCCAGCGGCGGTAACTGTTGCCCCTGCGCCATAACCTCGTATTACATAAGGAATAGGGCTGTAATAATCAGAGTGAATCGCTAACGCATTTTCACCATCTTTCACCGCTGCTAGAGGATGACTTGCTGGACAAGACTGAATGGCGACTTTGCATTGCCCATCTTTAATTTGGCCAACATATCGTAATACCTCACCCTTCGCTTTGGCATCAGCAGATAATTGTGCGTAATGGTCATCGGCACTCGGTAAATGAGCTAAAAATGTTTCAATATCACCACTATCATCAAAACCTGGCGGTAATACTGACTCAATATCAATATCTGATAATTCGCATTCAATACCTGACTCACGAGCCATAATTAATAGCTTTCGAGCAACGTCCATACCACTTAAATCATCACGTGGATCAGGCTCTGTAAAACCATTCGCTTTGGCTACTAATGTCGCTTCAGATAAACTTAAACCTTCTTCAAGTTTACCAAAAACATAGGATAATGAACCCGATAAAATCCCTTCAAAAGTATGCAGTTGATCACCCGCTGTGACTAGCTTTTGTAAATTATCAATAACCGGTAAACCTGCTCCGACGGTCGTTTCATATAAATACTGACGCTTATGATTTTGAGCGGCAGCCTTGATTTGTGAATAGTATTCAGCAGTATCTGTATTGGCTTTCTTATTTGGAGTGACAATATGAAAACCAGCATTAATAATATCAACATACTGACTCGCCACACTTTGCGAGCTTGTACAATCTACAAAGACAGGATTAGTCAAACTATTGTTAACTACAAATTCTTGTAATTCAGCTAATCCATAATCGACCCCATGCTTCACTAGATCATCACGCCACTGGCTATCATTCGACAAATCCACACCATTATCGTTAAATAATATTTGGCGGGAATTAGCAATACCAAATACCCGTAAACGAATCGATTTTTCAGCTAAGACTGGCTGTTGTTTATGAATTTGACGTAATAACTCACCGCCTACAGTGCCACACCCAATCAAGAACACATCAATACATTGCTGCTCTGAGAAGAAATTTTGGTGGACCACTTTGATGGCTTTTTTTGCTTTATCCGTCTCAATTACCGTCGAAATAGAACGCTCTGATGAACCTTGGGCAATTGCAATATTATTAATGCGCGCTTGAGCTAATGCTTGGAAGAATTTTGCAGCCGTTCCATGCGATTGTTTCATCCCATCCCCAACGAGTGTCACAATCGATAGTCCATCACGCACATCAATCGGTTCAAGTAAGTTGTTATGTAGCTCTAGCACAAACTCATCATGCAGTACATCAAGGGCTTGTTGATGATCTTTGGCTTGAATGCAAAATGAGATACTATATTCAGACGAGGATTGAGTAATTAGACTGATTGAAATTGCAGCATTGGCTAACGAATCAAAAATACGTGTTGCCATTCCCACCATACCTTTCATGCCTGGACCGGCGATATTAAACATCACCACATCATCCAAGTTAGAAATGCCTTTAACACTCGTCCATTTTTCGCTCTTTTGTGCACTGATCAGAGTGCCCGGTGCTGATGGGTTTAACGTATTTTTAATCAAACAAGGAATATGATGCTGAGCAATTGGACCAATTGTTTTAGGGTGCAACACTTTGGCGCCAAAATAGGAAAGCTCCATTGCTTCCTCGTAGGTCAGTTTATCCATTAATACTGCACCTTCGACTTGGTTAGGATCGGCGTTATATACCCCATCCACATCGGTCCAAATCTCACATACAGAGGCATCGATACACGCGGCTAAAATAGCAGCTGAATAATCAGAACCATTGCGTCCTAATGTCACTTTTTCGCCATCAGAATTGACCGCAACAAATCCCGGCATAATAAGTAAAGTCTTGCCAGATTTATCGACATCCACAAATCGGGCTTTGGATTCTGCAACATCTGCAAGTGCATCCAAATACGGACCATTAGCCACCACATAATCTACTGGGTCTATAATGGTGTTGGTAACGCCTTGAGCTTTAAAAATATGGCTCAGTAAATTCACCGATACATATTCGCCAAGACTCATCAACTCTGCGGCTATGTTTTCTGGCGCACAACCGAGTAACTGAATGCCACGTAAACGTTGATCTAAATAACTAAGCGTACGCTCGATCATTGCTTTTACCGTGTCCAAATCATATCCATCAATCGCATTAGCTAACTCATTGGCAATGCCTTCTAGCGTCATTGACAGTTTGGCTTGTAACTCACCAAAATCTTGCCCTTGTTCAGCTTGTTCTGTGAGTAATGAAAGTGCGTTTGTCACTCCTTTAGGTGCAGATAGTACAACTGCTGCACCATCGGTCTGGTGGATACCTGCGACAATCGTTGCTACGTTTTGATAACGTACAGCATCGGCAAGCGATGAACCACCAAACTTTAATACTTTCATGTGAACTCCTAGTTCGAAAAATTGATACCGGTAAAAACAAAAAAGCCCGCTTACTTAGCGGGCTTCGGATGATTTGTGAACTTCCACTAACCAACGTCCGCCCTTACAAGGGTGGTAATAATAATCATGTCGTTGGTTTTTGTATTTATATTCATGCATATAATTTGCCGTATAGACGTCTAAATGTCAACTGCTAAATCCAATTCATGGAAATTTTGCGCAATAAATATAGACTAATGTCTAGCTGATGTTCATTGCTTAAAACACGCATTATTAACGACACAACAAATATTAAGGTAGGTTATGGATCGCGCTAAGAAGATTGCTTATTTGATTATGGGTGGCTTTGATAAAAATTATCGTAAGTATACGCGTATCACGAGAGGCGCGCAGGAGCGATTTGAAAAACGTCTGTGGAATGAATGCCAGCAATCTATCCGTGAACGTATCAATGACTATGATCAAAGTGTTTCTGACGTCGTTGCTGAGCTATTTGATGTTATGACACCTTCTCAAGAGCCTCTTGAATTGTGGGTTGAAATGAAGCTAGCTTACACTAAGCTATTAGCAACACATCCACAATTTGAACTGGCAGAAACGTTTTATAATTCAATTATTTGTCGCATCTTCAAACATGGACAGATTGATGACACTATGATGTATGTCAATTCAACCCGCTGTTTTTTACCGGGTCAAGATCGCCTTAAAGTTGTCAACGCATTTGATACCACCGGCACGGTGCGTAATATGTTTGAGGAAATATTTACTGTTTACCGCTTCAACACTGCATTTGCTGAGCTCCCACGAGATTTAGGGAATTTAGATACCGGTTTACGAAAAATACTCTCCCCAGAACAACTCAGTAGCGTTCATACTGTAGAGATGCTCAAATCTGTTTTTTATCGAGGTAAAGCCGCTTATTTAATTGGGCGTATTTGTATGCCAGATGAAACCATCCCTTTCGTCATCGCCTTACGTATCAATCGCTTTCATCAAATATTCGTTGATGCATTACTCACGGACCGTAAAGATTTAAGTGTCATTTTCGGCTTTGCGCGCTCTTACTTCATGGCAGACTCCCAATATCCGGCAGAGGTCGTCGCGTTCCTGCAAGAGCTCTTACCTAACAAAAAACAATTCGAACTCTACATGTCGCTAGGCTTCTATAAACACGGTAAAACCGAATTTTACCGTAACTATAAAGCCCATGTTGAACGAACTGATGATCTATTCGCCCTGGCACCTGGGATTAAAGGTTTAGTCATGACAGTATTTCACCTTCCCAGCTACGGCGTAGTATTTAAAGTTATCAAGGATGAATTCGCTGAGAGTAAAAAAATCACGCGTGAACATGTCAAAGATCGTTACCGTTTAGTTAAAACGTCCGATCGTGTCGGAC
Organism: Glaciecola sp. HTCC2999; assembly: GCA_949498985.1. Classification (GTDB taxonomy): domain Bacteria; phylum Pseudomonadota; class Gammaproteobacteria; order Enterobacterales; family Alteromonadaceae; genus Opacimonas. Next base: position 14,928 of record CATECQ010000035.1, on the reverse strand, counting down.
GCATGGCTGATACGCATGAATATGTAAACTTTACGTTTCCATTAGACCGGTTTGATAGTGAATTACTCACTTATCTCAAAGAAACCTGTGCCGGTAGTATTGAAATTAATGAGAATAATTTAATCATCAAGCACTTATACATTGAACGTCGAATGACACCTTTAAACCTTTACCTTCGCGATGAAACTGACGAAGAAAAAATCCGTCACGCGATTGATGAGTTAGGATTATGTATCAAACAAATAGCGTTAACTAATATCTTTCCGGGTGATATGTTGCATAAGAACTTCGGGATCACTAAACATGGGCGCGTGATTTTCTATGATTATGATGAAATTTGTTTTATGGATGAACGTAATTTCAGAGAGATCCCAAAATCTGACGACCCTTACGCCTTAGATACCTTATCCGTTGCGCCCAATGATGTTTTCCCAGAACAGTTCGAGCATTTTATTGTTGGCAAAAAACATCTGAAAGATTGCTTAAAAGAATTGCATGGCGATTTAATGACCCCCGCGTATTGGCGTCAACTTCAAGCCGTATGTAAAGAAGGTAAAACGATTAACTTCACCCCTTACAATCCTAGGAAAAGTTTTTTCTACGAACCTGGGAAGAAGAAAATCGCATACCTATAAAAACAGTTCCCCATCCGCTATTATGGCTTATCTAAAGCAGGTTGACGCTGCATAAAAATAGTGACGTCAGCCATTACTATACCGAATTTCTTGATATATGAGCGATTCATTAACGTTGAATCATCTAGTGCAAAGAACCAATCATCAAAAGCGACTCGGTAACTTGTTCCGTCTACTTTAAGATCCATTTCATAAACGAAGTTAAATGCATTACCGTGAGCGGTACCGGTGGCTTGTCCTGCAATATCTCCAGCCGAACCCGTGAATGACCCGTCTGTATTTTGAGTTAAACGCCAAACTCGTTTAGTCACCCCTTCACCGACAATGTATTCAAACGTTTCGTCAAGTACAAGAACACCGTCCTCAAAGCTACCATCAATATCAACAATAAAACGCTGTACGACCTCTCCGGAACGATTTTGAACAATCCCCCACGCGGTAACATTACCATCGAAAAATTCAACCAAATCAAATTTAGGCGCTTGTTGTTTATATATGTCACCATCGATGGTCAATGAGCATCCGCTTATCACACCGATTAATGCACTAACAACCACAAAAATTTTGAACTGTTTTTTCATTGCCTTATTCTCCTAATAATGCTTTACGCATGGCGGGTTGTGATGTGCCTTCTGCTAACCAAATATCAAAAAACGCAGCTGTAAATTGAGGATCAGATACGGTGTATCTTTTTTGTCCGTTGAAATAAAAAGACGTGTGTTGTTTATCATCCACAACACCCGTTAACACATCCCCTTCTTTAATATCGGGAAACGCTTTCTCCATCTCAACTAACCACTGAGCGAGTAAAGTGGTGTCTTGATAACCTAAGTCACGCATTTCATCGATTGAGCGCTCTGCAATGTCTTTACCCATTAAATCTCTTAAATAGGCTAATCTTAAGGCAAAAGGTTGGTCTGGCGAGTATTGCCCTCGAGGACTAATTAAGGTTGCATCGTACACTTTGAAAAAGTATACAGTTAACCGACTTTGGCCTTGCACGGCAGCATTAGGAACAATGTCTTTAACATAGTTTGGCACGACTACTGTATTGGCGTGTAAGTACTGACTACTCATTCCTAAGCAAATAGACATACCTAGCATTAACCACAAAAAAGATGCTGAACTCTTCGTGATATTGAAAGACATATTGACCTCGTTTCAATATTTACTCATTATAATCATTAATACCGTTTGCATAGGCGCATTGATCACAATGGCACTCATTAATCTTACAGAACGCCTAAATCTGCAACTCCCTTCTCCTTTAGTCAAGGTAACACCCCATGAACTGGGTATCGAAGGTAGTCACTCTGTATCCTTATGGCTGAAACACGATGATGCGATTCATCCGATTATTTCTGGTAATAAATGGCGGAAACTAGCGCCCACATTAACCACGTACATAGAACAACATCACCAATTACCCGATCAAATAGTGAGCTTTGGTGGTGGATATTCTAATCATTTACATGCCCTTGGCTATATTTGTACACGTTTAAATATCGAGCTTCATGCTTTTGTTCGTGGCAATTATACCCATCAATTGACACCTTGTTTAGCCGATTTAGATAAGTGGGGGGCCAATCTACATTGGTTAACTAAGTTAGAGTACAAACAACGCCATGATTTAACATACATTGCAACATTACAGTCTAAATACCCAAACGCATTATTCATTCCAGAGGGGGGATCAAATGAACATGCACCTTTGGGCGTGGCCAAATGTATCAATGAGATTGTAACTCAACTTAAAAATGTCAGTCATATTAATACTCATCACACTCAGCCACTTTTATATCAGCGTCATTTGATTATTACACCGGTCGCCACAGCAGCAACATTAGCCGGCCTTATTTATGGCGTAGCTCAGCAAATGGAAATTCATCCCCACCTAGATATTGAAATATTAGGCATTGCCGTACTCAAAGCTCATATTAATGAGGCTTCTAATTATTTGGAAGGACTGACACTGGCCCATTTACACAAGTTAATACCCGATACTCATCACCGATCAATAAAACTCCCAATCTGGAAAATAACCCCTGATTTTCATGAGGGGGGTTATGCAAAAAGTTCACCTGAATTACTCGATTTTTGCGCTCAAACAATGAAATTTGAGCCGGTATATTCGGGCAAAGTCGCTTTTGCTCTCAAGCAACTCATAGAAGATAATGTCCTGTCAAATTATGACAACGTCATTATGTTGCATACTGGCGGCCTTCAAGGACAACGCAAAACGCTAATATGAACTATATTGGATGAGTACACGTTTAAATAATATCACTCGTGAAAAGGACTATTTTGTGTCTGTATGTTACTCCGACCTGCCTGACAATGTATTAACTATGATTGAGACGAGTATGCGCCTGTGTGAATCAATATTACGTTACACAGAGACTCTCTACCCTTTTGCTGCAGTAGATTTAGATGGCGACTTACAACCGGTTTTCACTCACGATGCTGCCAAACTTAATCAAGGTGAAGATGGGAGCTCAAGGATGATAGAATGTCTTGAGCAGGTCATCTTCAATCATACTGTCCATGCATCAAACGCCAATTCAATCTTAATTTTTGCTGCCGTTATTGAAACCAAAAATAATCAGTTTACTGATGTTATTGTCGCTGATGTCAGTTTATGTGAAGGCGCGACACAACAATTTTATTTTCCTGTGATGTACCAAGCAGGGAATGTTTCTATTGGAGCGCCATTGACCAACCTGCTCTCTTAATAAAAATTGCTTGTTGGAGAAAATTATATCTTCTGCTACGATGCGCGAAAATCACAAAAGGTCATTCTTTATGTCAAAAGTATTAATCATTGGTGCTGGTGGTGTTGCGGCGGTTACTGTTAAAAAGTGCGCCCGTTTAACCGCGTTATTTTCAGAAATTTACCTAGCCTCTCGGACAGTGTCAAAATGTGAAGCATTGCAAGCTGAAGTCGGCCACGAACGTGTCAAAAAAGTGTATGCGGTTGATGCTGACCACGCCCATGAGGTCGAAGCCATCATTAATGACTGTGAACCCGATCTCGTCGTTAATCTCGCATTGCCTTATCAGGACTTGGCGATTATGGATGCATGTTTAGCCTGTAATGTAGATTACTTAGACACAGCTAATTATGAACCTAAAGACGTCGCTAAATTTGAATATTCTTGGCAGTGGGCTTATCAAGAGCGTTTTGCCGAAAAAGGATTAATGGCGTTACTAGGTAGCGGGTTTGATCCGGGTGTTACTAACGTTTATACCGCCTATGCCGCTAAGCACTATTTTGACGAAATTCATTACTTAGATATTGTCGATTGTAATGGGGGGGATCATGGTCAAGCCTTTGCAACGAACTTCAATCCTGAAATTAATATTCGTGAGATTACCCAACGTGGTCGTTACTGGCAAGACGGTAAATGGTTAGAAACTGAACCACTTAGTGTTCGTGAAGACCTGCATTATCAAAATATCGGAACACGTGCATCCTATTTAATGTACCACGAAGAGCTAGAGTCTATTGTCAAACACTTCCCCACCATCAAACGCGCTCGCTTTTGGATGACCTTTGGTGATGCGTACTTAAATCACTTAAAAGTACTTGAAGGGATTGGGATGACAAGCATTGAACCGATCGATTTCAATGGTCAGCAAATTGCGCCACTTGAATTTTTAAAAGCCGTCTTACCTAATCCAGGTTCGCTCGCTGAAGGTTACACAGGTATGACATGTATTGGTACATACATTACAGGTGTTAAAGATGGCCAAACTAAAACCATATTTATCTATAACAACTGCGAACATGCCAGGTGTAATGAAGAAGTCGGAGCACAAGCGGTATCATACACTACAGGTGTCCCTGCAATGATTGGAGCGGCGCTAATGCTCAATGGTACATGGCGTCAACCGGGTGTCATTAACATGGAACAAATGGATCCAGATCCATTTATGGCGATGTTAAACGAGCATGGTCTCCCTTGGCACGTAATGGAATGCGACACCAGTCCATTTAGCCAATAACCTGATATAAAAATGGAACATTTGAATGCCACATTGGACAAATAACCCTAATATTCCTAGCCCATGCTATGTGTTAGAAGAAGCGAAATTAATTGATAACTTGAAGTTAATGGCTAATGTTCAAGCCGCGACAGGTGTTGATATTATTTTAGCCCTGAAAGGGTTTTCAATGTGGTCGTGTTTCAATATTGTCAGTGAGTACTTACAAGGTGGAACTGCAAGCGCATTATGGGAGGCCAAACTAGCTAAACGACTTGGTAAACAAGTTCATGCTTTTTCTCCTGCGTTTAAAACAGCAGAAGTGCAAGCAATCGTGCACGAAGTTGACCATATTTCATTTAACAGTCTAGCTCAATATCTTTTGCACAAAGATACTTGTGAACAGGCAAACGTGAGCATAGGCTTGCGAGTCAACCCCGAGCACCAAGAAGCTGATACGCCCTTATATGATCCATGCGCGCCAGGTTCTCGTTTGGGTATTACAGCAAAACAACTATTAGACCAAGATTTATCAGGTATAGAAGGCTTTCATATCCATGCTTTGTGTGAATGTGATTCATACGCCACCGAACGGATGCTTAATGCAATTGAGCAACAATTTTCAGAATATTTCCCCAGACTAAAATGGCTTAATTTAGGCGGTGGTCATTTAATGACTCAGGCCGGATATAATGTTGAACATTTGATTGATGTCCTAAATCGCTTCAAAGCCAAATATCCTCATTTGCATGTGATCTTAGAACCCGGCTCGGCTGTTGCTTGGCAAACGGGTCCATTGATTGCAGAAGTAGTGGATATTGTTGAAAATAATGGTCCAATTGCGATTCTAGATATCTCGGTGACCGCGCATATGCCAGATGTATTAGAAATGCCTTATCGCCCCATGATTAAAGATGCTCAACAGCCGAATATGCTCGCTTACACTTATCGTCTTGGCGGAAACTCTTGTTTGGCCGGTGATATGTTACCCGAATATAGCTTTGCTGAACCGATAACCGTTGGTCAGCGCATCGTATTTGAAGATATGATGCATTATACGATGGTCAAAACTACATTTTTCAACGGTGTTCAACACCCAAGCATTGGTATTTTACGGCAAAATGGTGAGTTTGATTTAATAAGAGAATTCACTTATGAAGACTTTTTGTCAAGATTGTCTTAAGTAGTACCTACCATAAAGGTACACAAAATATCGGTCAACTTAAAACTTGCTTAGTCAGTCTGCCCCTGTTCTAAACTCCACTGATAAACTGCATTCTTCTTCAATCCATAATGCTCTGCGACAATTCCAGCTGCTTTTTTGGGAGGGAGGTAGGTTTGAAGTTGTGTAAACAAGGACTGAGCCTCTGGAGATATTTCACTTTTTGATTGAGCTGCAGGACCGACCATCAAAACAAACTCGCCTTTTTGATGAACGGGTGTCGCTTCTAACCAATCAATAATGTGTTGAGACGTCCCTGATACATAATGTTCAAACGTTTTTGTAAGTTCTTTGGCCAGTACCATTAATATTTCTGGATTCAACTCTGACTTGATCACTTTCATAGTATTCAATACTCGACGTGGGGATTCATAAAAAATACTAGTGCAATAGGTTTGATTGAGTTCACTAATCACTTGCTGTTTGGCTTGTTGTTTAACCGGTAAAAAACCACGAAAGATAAATTGATCAGTGGGTAAACCAGACGCAGACAAGGCAGTAATAGCTGCACACGGTCCTGGTAATGCAATCACACTATGCTGAGCTAAACGACATGCATGCACCAACCCATAACCGGGATCGCTGATTAAAGGCGTACCCGCATCAGAAATTAACGCTATCGACTCTCCATTTTCTAGTCGTTGGATCACTTTTGTTATTTGCGCGGATTCGTTATGATCATGCAATGCAAAAGTCGGTTTGTCGATATTAAAGTGTTGCAATAACACGCGACTATGACGTGTATCTTCACACCCAATAGCACTGACTTCTCTCAACACATCCAGTGCTCTTAATGTGATATCTTGTAAGTTTCCTATCGGTGTAGGAACAATATATAAACTACCGAGCTTTGACATAATGCGCGACTTCTTAAAATACAGTATGATGCGTATTATACACAAATGTATTACTTTCATTCACTTGCTTTTATGGATTTCATAGTGACAAAAACGCTAAGCAAAAGACGTGTTCATGGAATAGCGATATTCACACTTCTCGGTGTGCTCTATGGGTGTGGTTCGACAACTCCCCCCTCGGGTCAATTATCGACACCGAATAATACGGCGATACCTGTGGTAGGATTAAATAACCTTGAGACTGTTTTACGACAAGCAGATGAAGCCGAACGCCAAGGCGATTTACCACAACGAAATCAATATATACTAGCGGGAGCGAGGATAGCAGTTGATAACGCTCAATGTGCAATAGTACATACATTATTAACGCCTATTTTTGCTGAGCTGTCGGGTGATGATTTAGCAACAGCTAAGCTCTATCGTGTGATGTGCCAGCATGCAAATGATAATTTAGTGACACAGCTTGCATTACTTTCCGCTCCAACGACCAACCAGACAATAACGCAACGACAATGGCAGTTAAAAGCGCCCATCTTTGAGCGGCTATTCAGTTATCCAGAAGCTATCGAAGCATACATCTTAGGACAAGATTATAGCATTCAGCATGTGTGGCAATTGACACAGCAATTAACGAATGCTGAATTAACATTAACCGGTAATAAAGACATTGATGGTTATTATCGTCTTGCTACCATATTGCGAACATATGCACTCGATCAATACAAATTGGCGAGTGCCTTAACACAGTTTCAATATTCTTATCCCAATCATCCACTGGTTAAGCATCTACCAGAAGAAATCATTGGCTTGTTGCAATTAGACCCGCATGCAGCTAAACAAGTTGCGGTGCTTTTACCATTATCAGGGCGTTTATCAAGCCAGTCTCAGCAAATCAAGCAAGGGATCTTAGCAGCATATTTAGCCGCTCAAAAGAGTGAGCAAAATCAATCGACTCAATCACTTACCTTGACATTTTTAGATACTAACGTGTTAAAAGAAGACACTTTGCTAAGTGAGTTGACTGATTTTGATGTCATTATTGGTCCTCTGTTAAAACCTAAACTCACCTTTATCGCACAAAATCTTCGTCCAGGACAACAATTACTAGGCCTTAATCGAATTGATACCTTATTAACAACTGCCACTGGTAATCCTAATCTAACTCACACGATGTTATCTGGAACAGCTGCTGAAACACCTCAAGGAACCGCAACATTTTTTGCTTTAGCACCCGAAGATGAAGCCATACAAATCGCACAATTTATGTTTGCTCAACAATATCAGCAACCCATCCTTATTCATGCCCCAGACCGCACCGCAGTTCGTATGGCTGAGGCATTTACCCAAACATGGCAGGCACTTACCCAGCGGTCAAATTTAACCACATTAACATTTAGTGATAATCAATCAATGCGTCAAGCGATTGGTGAAGCGTTAGGTGTACAGCAAAGCCGTGAACGCATCACAACATTAGAACGTTACCTAGGTACAGAAATGTTTAGCGTCACACGCAATCGAAAAGACATAGACGCTTTTGTTGTATTTGCTAATCCTGAACAAACTGAGCTAATTAACCCGATGATTGAAGCAAGTATCAGTACCTTCTCGGATGATACTCAACCTGTATTTGCTAGTTCACGTAGTTATAATCATAAACTCAATAAAAATTCATTACGCGATTTACAGAATGTTATCTTTATTGATATGCCTTGGTTAATTAACTCACAAGCTGCACCTGAAGTATTATCGCAATACGACACCATATTTAAGGATGCTTCGACATCTCAAAAACGGTTATTTGCTTTTGGCTTCGACGCATTTAGTTTAATTAATAAAGTATTACCGATGCGTCAAGTAAAAGGGTTAGCTTTGCCAGGCTTAACAGGTAGTTTAACGATTGATGGTAAGAATCAAGTGACACGTACATTACCACGTGCCAAAATAACCACGACACAGATTGAGCAAATCAGTAGTGAATAATGCACGAGATGCATATGAGCGTGGTTTAGCTGTTGAACAAAAAGTAAAAGCGTATTTAATAACGCAAGGTTTAGTATTTAAAGATGAGAATTTCAGAGCCAAATGTGGTGAAATCGACTTAATTATGAAAGACCATCACACCTGGGTGTTTGTCGAAGTTAAATATCGTGCACATCGAACTCATGGTAGTGCGGCAGAAATGCTTACCAGCGTTAAACGTAATAAATTAACCAAAACAATGTATGTGTATATGACTAAACATCGTCTTGACCCAAACATTATTGACCATCGCATTGATTTATTTGCTGTAGATGGTAACCGTGCCAAGTGGCATAAACACGTATAATTCTTAACATCAATGACATATTGGATGACCCATGATAGAAAACATTAAAGCAAACTTTACCGAAAGCATTCAAACTAAAATTGCTGCTAGTGAAGTTTTACCTGAAGCGATTGCAAATGCATCTACCATGATGGTTGAAGCGCTAATCCGGGGTAACAAAATTCTTAGTTGTGGTAATGGAGGCTCAGCCGGTGATGCCCAACACTTTTCTTCAGAGTTATTAAATCGTTATGAACGTGATCGTCCTAGTCTACCAGCTATGGCACTCACGACTGATAGCTCCACTATTACGTCCATTGCGAACGATTATAGTTACGATGAAGTATTCTCCAAGCAAGTTCGTGCTTTAGGTCAACCTGGAGATATTCTGCTCGCTATTTCAACAAGTGGTAATTCCCGCAACGTGATTAATGCGATGGAAGCAGCATTATCTCGAGATATGACAATTGTTGCATTAACCGGTAAAGACGGTGGTGAAATGGCAGGCTTTTTGGGACCTAATGATGTAGAAATTCGAGTCCCATCAAATCGCACAGCCCGTATTCAAGAAGTTCATCTATTAGCTATTCATAATCTTTGTGAATGCATTGATGACACATTATTTCCCGAATCAAACGAATAAATAAAAACAACTATTACACCGATAAAAGGAGACGATGAATGAATCATCTATTACGTGTCGTGATATTAAGCATCAGCCTTATATTTAGTTTATCTGTGCTGTCAGGTTGTACTGCAATAGCAATTGGAACGGTAGCGACAATTGGCGCCTCGGCAAGCCAAGATCCTCGTTCTATTGGGACTCAAATTGATGATACGAATGCTGTTGCTCGCATATCGTTAGCGCTGTCACGTATAGAAGGATTATCTGAGGTCTCAAACATCCAAGTGAATGTATTTAATCGCCAATTACTTTTAACTGGCACTTTACAAGAACCCAGTTGGCAGTCCAAAATTAACGAAACCCTCCAAGATGATCCTTATTTAAGAAAAACGCACAATCAAATTCGTACCGGTATGACACTGAGCGCATCTATGCAAGCTAAAGACATCCTTATTGCAAATACGATCAGAGCGAAATTCATTACTAATAAAGATATCGAATCAAGTCGTATCAATGTCGTAGTTAACGGTGGTGAGGTATTTTTGATGGGACTTTTAAACAACCAACAAGCAACTAAAGCCGTTGAAATTGCGCGTAATATTAATAATGTAAAAAGCGTTATCAGAGTATTTGAAATTATTTAAACAATTACTTAACTACAGTGAATACAGGTTTTTTCTTACCTGGATTTTTTTTAGGTGGCTCATCTGCTGATGTGGCTACTGATGATAATCCTACCGGCCCCTTAGAAGGCTCTGGACCTGTTTTAATTTCATCATCCACTAACTCTTGTTCTATATCATGACTCTCTTCAGAGGCTGGCTCAGGCGTAAATACAGTCCCCGCACCATTTTCACGGGCATAAATAGCTAACACCGCACTACACGGCACATCGATGTAATGAGGCTGGCCACTAAAACGAGCTTGAAAAGTAACCCCATCAGGCGTCATATTAAAATTTATACAAGCTGAAGGGGACACGTTCAATACGATTTGACCATCATTGACAAATTGCAAAGGGACTCTAACATTGTCCATTGTTGCATCGACGACCAAATGAGGAGTGAGTTCATTGTCCACAATCCAATCATAAAATGCCTTTAGCAAATAGGGTTGGTTGGATGTCATAGTAAACTCACTCATTTTAGGTACTCTTATTGACTCGTTATGTGATTAACTAAAGTGGGTTATGAATTTCACGTTCTTGGTCTGTTAATGACGCGACAAACGATGAACGTTCAAAAATACGCTTCATATAAGCTAATACCTCTTTACTACCCGCTCCTGTTAAAGTGATATTTAACGCAGGTAAACGCCATAATAATGGTGCAAGGTAACAATCGACTAAACTAAACTCTTCTGACATGAAATAAGGTGTTTCAGCAAAAATCGGTGCTAATGATAATAATGTTTCACGAAGATTATTACGCAAAGCCTCAGTATCACCTTCACCACGGAATATTTGTGCAGCCAATGAATACCAATCTTGTTCAATACGATGCATCATAAGACGACTATTACCACGTGCAACAGGGTAAACTGGCATCAATGGTGGATGAGGGAAACGTTCATCAAGATATTCCATAATGATGTGAGACTTATATAAATTAAGATCACGGTCAACTAAGGTTGGGAGGGTTCCGTATGGATTTAGCTCTAGCATTTCTTCAGGTAAGTTCATGGGGTCGACATAGTTAATGTCGACAGTCACGCCTTTTTCAGCTAAGACAATACGAACTTGATGACTGTAGATATCAATCGTGTCTGAAAACAAAGTCATGATAGAACGTTTATTCGTGGCTACTGCCATTGATGTTTCTCCTATAAAATGACGCATTGCGCGCATTTATTACAACCATTAAAAAAAGGGGCAATAGCCCCTTTTTGGATTATACATGAATTTATTACTTCTTCACGTCTCGCCAGTAATCTTTTTTCAATAAATAAGCGAAGACGAAGAATATTAAGATAAAGACTAAAACACCTTTACCAATCTTTTCAGACGATAATCGTGATGGCTCACCGGTGTATTCTAAATAATTAACTAAATCTAAAATCGCCTTATCGTACTCATCTGGACTCAACTCACCATCACCGTCAGATTTAATACCGACATACTGTGGTACCACTTCTCCGTCGATTAATGCGTCTTCGTATGCAATACGAGGTGTACCCTGAAGTTCTTGTAATACGTGAGGCATACCTACGTTAGGAAATACTAAATTATTAACGCCAAACGTCTTTGAATCATCAACATAGAAAGTACGTAAATAGGTATATAACCAATCAGCACCTCGAACACGCGCGACCAAAGTCAGATCGGGTGGCGGCGCACCGAACCAAGTAGCCGCTGCATCTTGTGGCATTGGTGTGGTGATGTAATCAGTGACTTTCTCACCGGTAAATTGCAAGTACTCTTGACCAAGTTCAGCTGGCACACCTAAATCTTCAAACGTACGTGAGTAACGTTGGTATTGCTGTTGGTGACAACCTAAGCAATAGTTCATGAAGATCCGTGCACCATTTTGTAGTGATGCCTGATCGGTTAAATCATAATTTGCCTTATCAAGCGGAACCGAAGAGCCCGCAGCAAGTGCAACATTAGATAATAAGCTTAGCACCACTAGTGCGATCGCTAATAATAACTGTTTCATTTAGTGATCCTCTCTGGTACTGGCTTAGTTTTTTCGTTCTTACTGTATATCCATAGTAATCCGAAGAAACCGAAATACATAACTGTCGCAATTTGAGAAGCTATAATTTTCCAATTTTCTTGCGGAGTACCACCTAAGTAACCTAAGAAAATAAACACAATCGCAAACACAATGAGATTCCATTTATGAAGACCACAGCGGTATCTCCAAGAACGAACATTACCACGGTCTAACCAAGGCATCGCGAATAATGCGGCAATTGCACCAAACATAGCAAGTACACCAAATAACTTATCTGGAACTGCTTTTAAGATCGCGTAAAACGGAGTGAAATACCACACTGGGAATATGTGCTCAGGCGTCTTTAACGGATTTGCAATTTCAAAGTTAGGATGCTCAAGGAATTTACCTCCCATTTCAGGCGCAAAGAACAATACATAAGCAAAGCCTGCTAAGAAGATACTAAAAGCGACAAGATCTTTTAATACTACATGCGGGAAGAAAGGTACGACATCATCAGCAATATCATATTTACCTGTATAGTACTCATGGATTTCATAAGAAGTTTTATCTTCTTCAGCTAACGAACCTTTCTTATGTTTTATCGCAATACCATCAGGGTTATTAGAACCCACTTCATGCAACGCAATGATGTGTAAAAATACTAAAATAACGATAACAAGAGGAAGTGCAATAACATGTAAGGCGAAGAAACGATTTAATGTTGCCCCCGAAATAACATAATCACCTTGAATCCAAATAACTAAGTCTGGACCAATGACTGGTATCGCACTAAACAAAGATACGATAACCTGAGCACCCCAGTAAGACATTTGGCCCCATGGCAATACATAACCCATGAAGGCTTCGGCCATCAATGCTAAGTAAATTAGCATACCGAATACCCATAACAATTCACGTGGCTTTTGATATGAACCATAAATCATACCGCGGAACATATGCATGTATACGACTATAAAGAACGCTGAAGCGCCCGTGGAGTGCATATAGCGAATTAACCAACCATAATCAACTTCACGCATGATGTATTCAACTGATGCGAATGCACGTTCAGCAGAAGGCTCGAAGTTCATTGTTAACCAAATACCCGTTACGATTTGATTAACCAATACAATTGTTGCTAAAAATCCAAACACATACCAAAAATTTAAATTGACCGGTGCTGGATATTGAATCGCGTGCATATTTGCTACACGCATCATTGGGATGCGTTGTTCAATCCAATTTAATAAACCATTCATAATTATGTGCCCTTATGCATCTGAACCGATTAACACAGTGGTATCACTCAAAAACTGATGAGGTGGTACAACTAAGTTTAATGGTGCTGGTACGGCTTTGAACACGCGTCCAGCCATATCGAATTTAGAACCGTGACAAGGACAGAAAAATCCTTCTGGTACCCCTTCTGCGTACTCAGAAAATGCACCATCAGTTAAATGTTGTGGAGAACAACCTAAATGAGTACAGATACCAACTAATACTAGATATTCTTCTTTAATTGAACGATAACGATTTTTAGCATACACAGGTTGTTGTTCGTTGTCAGAATTAGGATCGCGTAGATCTCCTTCCACTGCTTCTAAACTTGCTAGAAGCTCAGGGGTACGGCGTACTATCCATACCGGCTTTGAACGCCACATTACACGAATCAACTGACCTGGTGCAACACCGCTTATGTCGACTTCGACATCCGCGCCAGCCGCTTTCGCTTTGGCACTTGGGTTCCATGAAGCAACAAACGGAACAGCTGCGCCTACTGCGCCAACACCACCAATTACAGATGTCGCTACCGTCAAGAACTTGCGACGATTAGTACTTTGGGGCTGATCATTTGAAGCTGATTCATTTGCATCGTTTGATACATTACTCATCCACTTTTTCTCCAAAATTCGGAAGATATTGACACAAGTGTAAATGTTACACGCGGTATTAATACAACCTAATATAATTTACTGCGCGAAATGGTAAAGAAAAGCCATAACAAAAACAAGTCTATCATGACATTTATATTCTATTATTAGTTAAGACGTTCGTCTTTAACGGGTTATATGCTTTACAGTATGAAGCATTTTCGTCAGCTTATAGATATTCATCTAATCTTATATTGATTAAACACGATTTTATACTTAATCATATCCATACTTATTGTTGCTGACAAAAAAAATGCCGCTAAATTTAGCGGCATTTGATATAGAACGGTAAAACGTAAAATTAACGTTTTGAGAACTGTGGACGTTTACGTGCTTTATGTAAACCAACCTTCTTACGTTCAACTTTACGTGCATCACGAGTAACAAAGCCCGCTTGACGAAGTGAAGGACGTAATGTCTCATCGAATTCCATTAGTGCACGAGTAATACCGTGACGTATCGCACCAGCTTGACCAGAAATACCACCACCAGAAACGGTCACGTATAAGTCAAACTTTTCAGTCATTTCAACTAACTCTAGTGGTTGACGCACAATCATTCGTGCAGTTTCACGACCAAAGAATACGTCGATAGGACGTTTGTTGATTACGATATTGCCTGTACCTGGACGTAAGAAAACACGAGCGGTAGAGCTTTTGCGACGACCTGTGCCGTAATATTGAGTATCTGCCATTGTCTCGCTCCTTAAATG
>CATECQ010000034.1 GCA_949498985.1 Glaciecola sp. HTCC2999 | reverse complement strand
TAAATTAATTGTTTTCATAAAACCTTGCAATCGCTTGCTACATAAGGGTTTGCCTTGCGGCGTGACCGGCTGTCTTGCAAGCGAGGAGCGCATTCTACAGACTTATTTGAATTGATCAATACTCTTTTTAAAAAAATATTTAATTTTTTGATTATATTAAATTTTAAACATAAAAAAACCGACATGAAATCGGTTTTATTATGCTTGGTATATCAGTTATTGTAAGGATTACTCAGCTGCTGTGCTTTCGCTAGTAGCCCCTTTTTCATTCTGTATACGCATATAAATTTCTTCACGATGAACAGATACTTCTTTGGGTGCATTAACACCGATTCTGACTTGGTTGCCTTTGACACCTAGCACAGTTACGGTTACATCATCACCAACCATTAACGTTTCTCCAACGCGACGAGTCAAGATAAGCATTATAGTTCCTATTCCTTTATTATGTTTTAGTGTACTTGAGACTTACATATAACAGTAACAAGACTCCTTGTAATTTCAACTACTTGGAAACCACTTTAATTATTATAAATTTAAATTATGGATATTACTAAATTTTTTCTGATATAAAATCATACACGGAAGTTAATGCATGATCTAAGTTTTCAGGTTCAGTTCCACCAGCTTGTGCCATATCAGGTCTACCGCCACCTTTACCGCCTACTTGGGAAGCAACAAAATTAACCAGTTCACCTGCCTTTATCTGGTTAATCAAATCACTTGTCACTCCAGCAATAAGATTAACTTTTCCATCACCAGGAACACCTAATACGATAATACCTGAAGAAATCTTTTGTTTTAAATCGTCTAGCATCCCTCTCAAAGCTTTAGCTTCGATTCCGGGTAGGTTAGCCACCAGCACTTTTTGCCCTTTAATGACTTGAACCTGATTCATCAAATCAGCACCTTGTTGACTTGCTAATTTTTGTTTTGCTTGATTTAAGGACTTTTCTGTCGTTTTTAACAATTCTTGATTATTTAAAATACGCTCAGTCACATTAAAAGGTTCAACTTTCAATATATTGGCAGCTTCTTGCAGCAAGGACACTTGCTCTTGAACAAAATTCACCGCAGCTTCACCTGTAATGGCTTCAATTCGTCTGACACCTGAAGCAATACCACTTTCAGAAGTAATCTTGCATAGACCAATATCACCTGTTCGAGAAACGTGTGTACCACCACATAACTCTGTTGAGAAAGCACCCATGGAAACAACGCGTACTTTTTCATCGTACTTCTCACCAAATAATGCCATAGCACCTGAAGCTTTTGCATCATCAAGGTCCATCAATTGTGTGGTTAATCCATGATTTAGGCGAATCTGAGTATTCACTAACCGTTCTATGTCTATTAGCTGTTCATTAGTCACCGCTTCATAATGAGCAAAATCAAAGCGTAATTTTTCATCATCCACCAATGAACCTTTCTGTGCGACATGTTCACCGAGTATTTGACGTAAAGCTGCATGTAATAAATGCGTTGCACTATGATTAAGTTTAATCGCCTCACGACGAGTGGCATCGACATGAGTCGATACTTGATCACCTACTGACAATTTACCTTTTGCTATCCCTTGGTGACCAAATGCATTAGCTAGTTTTTGTGTATCTGTTACGGTAAAGACCGCATCATCATCGACAGATATATTTCCGCTGTCACCCGTTTGACCACCAGACTCTGCATAAAAAGCCGTATTATTAAGTATAATAATGCCCTTTTGACCCGATTCGATAGTCGGTACTGATGTATTATCAACAATAATCTCCAGTACCGAACCCACATCTGTTGTTTTATCGTAACCAGTGAATTCTGTTGCGTGTGAAATTTTAAGTGTTTCGTTGTAATCAGTACCAAAATTACTAGCTTGTTGTGCTCTAGTTCGTTGGGCATTCATAGCAGCTTCAAAACCAGATTCATCAATTGTTACATTATGCTCACGAGCGACATCAGCAGTTAAGTCAGCAGGAAACCCATAAGTGTCGTATAACTTAAATACAACCTCTCCAGGCACTTCATCACCTTCTAACTCGCTTAATTGTTGAGTGAGAATATTCATCCCACGTTCTAAAGTGCGTGAAAACTGTTCTTCTTCAACACGTAATACTTTTTCAATCACAGGCAGCTGTTCAACTAACTCAGGATAGGCGTCACCCATTTGTTGAGTGAGTGCAGACACTAGTTTATAAAAGAAGATGTCTTGGGCACCTAATTTATAACCATGACGTACAGCACGTCTAATAATTCTTCGAAGCACGTATCCACGCCCTTCATTAGAAGGCATCACACCGTCACAAATTAAGAAACTGCAGGAACGAATATGATCAGCAATCACACGCAAAGATTTATCATTTAAATCTTCTGTACCCACCGTATGAGCTGCAGCTTTGATTAATGCTTGGAAAATATCAATTTCATAATTACTGTGTACATTTTGTAGAATGGCAGAAATTCGTTCTAAACCCATTCCAGTATCAATAGAAGGTTTGGGTAACGGCTCCATTGAACCATCTGCAGATTTATTATACTGCATGAAAACTAAATTCCAGATTTCAATAAAGCGATCGCCATCTTCTTCTGGACTGCCAGGGACTCCTCCCCAAATATGTTCGCCATGATCATAGAAAATCTCTGAACAAGGCCCACATGGCCCTGTATCTCCCATTGACCAGAAATTGTCAGAAGTCGCAATACGTATTATTTTCTCTGCTGGAAGACCAATTTCATTTTCCCAGATAGAAAATGCCTCATCATCTTCGGCATATACCGTTACGAGTAACTTCTCAGCAGGTAAACCAAGCTCTTGAGTAAGGAACGTCCATGCAAATTTAATGGCATCTTGCTTAAAGTAATCACCAAAACTGAAATTACCTAACATTTCAAAAAACGTATGATGACGGGCAGTATAACCCACATTATCAAGATCGTTATGTTTGCCTCCGGCTCTTACACAACGTTGAGATGAAACCGCACGGGTATATTGACGTTGTTCTGCGCCTAAGAAGACATCCTTAAACTGATTCATACCGGCATTAGTAAACAACAACGTCGGATCATCATGCGGAACTAATGATGATGAAGAAACAGATTGATGACCATATTGACCAAAAAAATCTAAAAATGCCTGTCTAATTTGGGCGGTTGAACGCGTCATGAAAAATCCTTTAGGGGAACTATGCCGATGTCGGAAAATGTATTGCTAAAATTTGATTCGACAATCTATCACAAAAATACACTGTTTTTAATAGCAAATTAGCAGAATTTGTAGGGATCTTGCTGTTTTATAGATGAGTATTCTATGAGGTTATAAATCTCTGTTAACCGCATAGTCAATTTCATCTTGACCAAAACCACGGTATTGCAAAAAACGTTTCTGTTTTTGTTTCAAATGCCAATCTGTTTCTGGTACCGCAGAATATTTTTTACATTTAACATTATAAGCAAGTTCGTACCAATCAGGTTCTAACTCATCCAATGCTTTTGCTAACATTGCTCCACTAATATCGTGCGAATAAAGTGCCTGTTTGATGCGAGATAAACCTTGACCTTTGGCCATACAATTACGCACAAAATGATAAGTAAAACGAGCATCAGATTGAATATCTTTAGCAATAAACTGAGCCAGTACGTAATTAACATCGTCACTGTCTAAATGTTGCTGACTTAATTTTTGCTGAATTTCAGCTACACTATGTTCGCGTCTTGCCAACAAGCGAGTAATTTTGTGACGAATAATTCGCAAGGGATCAGCAACGACTGGATCATTATCATGAAGAGGAATATTATCGATATCCATTGACATTACCTGGAATTTTGAACTATTGAGTCTGACGAAAGGTAAGAATAACTAAATCATGATAAAAAAGGAATCACCTTGGCTTTTAGTGTGCTGACATTTAGCGATATTTCACAAATAGATCCGCTAATTTGGGATAGTGCGTTTAATCAAAAAGGAGGACCGTGCTTAAAACATCATTTTTTATTGTGTTTGGAGCAAAGTGAAAGTGTCGGCGGGACTACTGGTTGGATACCCCATCACTTGGGGATAAAGCGTGATAATCAGTTAATTGCATTGCTTCCTGGTTATATAAAAACTCACAGTTACGGTGAATATATCTTTGACCACGCTTGGGCTAGTGCTTATGCTGAGCATGGTTTCAATTACTATCCAAAATGGGTTAATGCTATTCCATTTACTCCTGTTACCGCCCAGCGCATCGGTTGGATTAATGGCAATACAGATTGGGACGCACTTCCTCAAATTATACAATGCATTAAATCGACACTTTATGATAATCACTGTTCATCGATTCATCTCTTATTCACCAATGACCAGGAACAGCAAAAGCTAACACAAACGCCTTTATTACATCGTTTATCATTACAATTTGAATGGCAAAATCAAGCTTACCAAGATTTTGATGACTTCTTAGCGCACTGTACTTCGCGAAAACGTCGTTCGATCCGCAAAGAACGAAATAAAATTGCGCAGCAACACATTTCCATAGAACGTTTGTACGGTAATGATATTTCACCAGAACATATGCGTTTTTTTTATGATTGTTATAGGGTGACTTATCTTAAGCGAAGTGGGCACGAAGGTTACTTGACACCGGCTTTTTTCGAACAACTATTTGAGCAGTTTTCTGAACATGTGTTACTCGTATTAGCTTCCAAAAATGGTGATTACATAGCAGGTTCACTATTTTTATTTGATGAGCAACAATTATATGGTCGCTACTGGGGGGCGTTGAGTGAAATCGACGGTCTACATTTTGAGTGTTGTTATTATCAAGGTATAGAATTTGCTATTAAGCATGGTATTCAACGCTTTAACCCAGGTACTCAAGGTGAACATAAAATATTAAGAGGATTTGCACCCACTTTTTGTCATTCTTTTCATGCTCTTGCATTGCCTGATTTTGAGCGCGCCGTCGATGACTTTTTACAACGGGAGCAACTCGGCGTTAAGCAATATAAAATACAATGTGATGAGCTTCTTCCTTATAAACAAAATACCAATACCTAATGCCGAATTACAATAATGTAAACAGATATGTCGGGTTGCTAGGCAAGACTACTTAGTATTGATATTATCATTATGCGAAATTTTACTGAATGGATAATAACAACATGATAAAAAAAACAACAATAGCCACGATCGTTGCCGCTACCTTTATGCTGGGCGGTTGCACAGGGAACACGCCAACTCAAGAAACGACAGCTTCTGTAGACGTGGTCACGCCAGCGGGCAAAGCTGAACTCGGTTCATTTGGGGTCGATTTAAGCGCGCGTGATTTAAGTGTTAAACCTGGCGATGATTTCTTCATGTACGCGAGTGGTAATTGGTATAAAAACTATGAATTACCTGCTGATAAAACACGTTTTGGAGCGTTTTCAAAACTAGCTGAACGCTCTAATGACCAAGTTAAAGCGATTATTGAAGACTTATCTGCCAAAGAAAATCTAGCCGGTACTGAAAAATTAGTTGCTGATTTCTATAATGCTTACATGGATACCGACACATTAAATGAGTTAGGTATTACACCACTTCAAGCCACTCTAAATAATATTGCTCAAATTGATTCGGTAGCCGAACTCACCAGCACATTTGGAGAAGCATGGTTGACAGGCACTACGACTCCAATTTGGGGTGGAATGTGGACCAACCCAAAAGATCCTAATGAATATCAGTTACATGTCGGTGTGGGTGGCTTAGGCTTACCTGATCGCGATTATTATTTGTTAGATTCAGAACGATTTGTGAATATTCGTAACGAATATCAAGCACATATTGCGCAAATGTTAGCTTTTGCGGGCGTATCTGAAGCTGATGCTGCAGAGCAGGCAGAAGCCATTCTCGCATTAGAAACCAAAATCGCTGAGATTCAGTGGCCTCGTGAAAAACGTCGAGACCGAGATCTAGCGTTAAACCAGTTCGACCGTGAAGCCTTTGAAGCTGAGTACACTAATTTTGATTGGGATCGTTTCTTTGCTTCTTCAGGGTTTCAAATCCCACATGTTAATGTACGTCAACCAGAGCCTGTAAAAGACGCTATTGAACTCGTCAATAAAGAAGCATTAGCTCATTGGAAAGCATATTTGACTTACCATGCTATCTCTAATAACGCATCCATGTTATCTGAAGATATCTATAACACTAACTTTGCTTTTTATGGCACTATTTTAAATGGTCAACAAGAGCCGCGTCCCCGTTGGAAGCGTGCAATTAGTGCCATGTCAGGCACTGAAAGTTTAGGGTTTGCTATTGGTGAAATTTACACTGAACGTTATTTCCCTGAAAGTTCTAAAGTGCAAATGGCTGAATTAGTTGAAAACCTTCGTACAGCATTAGGTGAACGTATTGACGGTTTAGATTGGATGGGCGCAGAGACTAAGGTCAACGCTAAAGCAAAATTAGCCGCATTTAGACCTAAGATTGGTTACCCTGACCAAGCAATTGACTTTTCAGGTCTCAACATTAGCAGTAGTGATTTAATCAGTAACGTAAAAGCATTACGTGAATTTTTCCAAGCGAAAGATGTTGCTAATGAAATGAAACCCACTGACCGTGAACGTTGGGGAATGACACCTCAACAAGTCAACGCATATTACAATTCATCATTTAATGAAATTGTGTTCCCGGCTGCAATCCTACAACCCCCATTCTTTGATCCAAATGCTGATCCTGCGGTGAATTACGGTGGAATAGGTGCAGTTATTGGACATGAAATGGGCCATGGATTTGATGATCAAGGTTCAAAATCAGATGCCAAAGGGGTACAGCGTAACTGGTGGACGGATGCAGACCGTATCGCTTTTGAAGCTAAAGCCGCTAATCTAGCCGCTCAATATTCAGCCTACGAACCCATTGAAGGTAACTTTGTTAATGGTAAGAATTCATTAGGTGAAAATATCGGTGATGTAGGTGGACTTGCCATGGCGTATCACGCTTATCAACTCAGTTTAAATGGTAAAGAAGCGCCGATCATTGATGGTACCACCGGCGATCAACGTTTCTTCTTAGCATGGGCACAAGTGTGGAAGGAAAAACGTACTGAAGAGAGCATGCTCAACCAACTTCGTGGTGGCACTCACGCCCCAGGTCGTTATCGTGCATTAGCGCCACGTAATCATGATGCATGGTATGAAGCATTTGACGTTAAGCCAGGTGATGCATTATATCTAGCGCCTGAAGAGCGTGTACGTATTTGGTAATGTTTCACATTAACCATTAATTTAGCCCCTTAATTGGGGCTTTTTTATGTCTGTAGGAGTTATGAACGAGTCAAACGATACAGCCAGTTTGTCTCACCATGCCATGTAAAAGGTTCTATCCGCACAAAGTTGAGTTTTTCTAATAACCGGATAGAAGGTATATTATCTAAACTAACAAGTGCTAATATTTCATCCGTAATCAAATTTTCAAAACTTTGAGCAATGACCATTTGACAGGCTTGATAAGCAAAACCTAATCCAGTGAATTGTGACGCAATCGCATAGCCTAAATCGGGCGCGGGTAATTCAGGTCGTTGCAATAAACCACACACTCCAATTGTAGACTGGTTTTGAGTATTAATAATCACATCTAAACCATGCCCAAATTGCTGATGAGATGCCTGTGGTCCTTGCTTAATATAAGCTTGAGCGTCACCAAGTGTGTGTATTTGTTTATCCGCAATATATTGAATAAAGGCAGGCTGGTTGTATAAATCTAAAATAAATTCAGCATCCTTCAGTTCCATAGGCCGAATCAATATATCATTCATATCTTTCACTGCCACTATGCCGCAAATTCGGCTAACGATTTTGGTCTGGCTACACTAGAATGTAATTCCCAAAAATATTGATGCGAATCGTATTGAGCAGCGTCTAGATCAATACTAGCTAACCTATTCGGATCGGTGAAAACCATCGTGGCCGATGAAAAAGTATGTAATGGTGCTCTTGTCTGTGGGGCTTGCTTAAAATACGCATCAAAATCATGTGGTAGTTCGATATTAAGAGGGTAACTCAAAGCATCATCCGGCATAGCCGCTTGATTCACCTGAATGACGGTATTTAAAGCCGTGTCACGACTTACGTCATAACGAGAAATTAAATAATCACGGACTTCTTGATAGAACAATACCCAACCTGATGGCATGGATTTATCACCATTAAAATAACGCGATGCCCAAGTCAGTAAAGGATAGGCATCTGGATTTAGATGAATATCATCCAATAAATTCGCCATTAAGGTACCTGCAGATACATTATATTCCCATTGCATAAAACGCATAATGTAACGCAATAAACCATAACCATCGGCCATGACATAAATTTGATATAACGCATTCATACGCTTCATGTCTTGCTGCGTATAACTGTAGGTAGACGTTAAAAAGCTATGTTCATCCGTTTTAATTTCATATTTTTCCATGTAACCCGGCTCAGCCATAGGGCTGTTTGGCAGTAACTGTGTCGGATAAGCTTTTACAGATACATCCATATCAATATAACGTTGTAAATCAGCAGTAAAAGAATTCACCGTCATGCCTGGCAGCCCAATCATCAAATCGGTTGATAAAGGTAAATTTAAATCGGTAAAGGCTTGTGCAAGCTCATCATAACGCTGGGTGCGGATATTTTTACGATTGATCACTTCAAGTGTTTGTTCGTCCGTCGTTTGAATCGATATTATCCCTTGGCCTATAATGCCACCGGCAGTAAATATCTTAATTATTTCGACTAAACGCCATGTCGAGTTTTTTGTATAATTGACTACAATTTCTTGCGGATAACCATATTTCGCTTTGGTATCGACAATAAATTGAGAAATTTCAATATCCCGATCATATAAACCGTAATTCGCATCAGCAATCCACATGACTCGAATATGATTCTTCCCTATCCAAGTAATCTCATCTTTCACACGCTGTAAGTCGAATTTTCGGATCTTTTGATTCGTTGCACTGCCCCAATCACAAAACGTACAACCATA
This sequence comes from Glaciecola sp. HTCC2999, assembly GCA_949498985.1. GTDB lineage: Bacteria > Pseudomonadota > Gammaproteobacteria > Enterobacterales > Alteromonadaceae > Opacimonas. The sequence continues at coordinate 36,120 of CATECQ010000034.1, read as the reverse complement.
AGGACAACCACGATTAGTTTCGATAATAGCCGCTTCAACTCGTCCTTGGTATTCATCAAATAAACCAGATAAATAAGGAGAGGGCACACTATCAGGAGTTTTCATCCGTTCTCTTGGCCCGGTGCGAATAAATCGATTCGTCATATTTTCGCGATACGTTAATCCTGTGACATTTGCAAGGCGACGATAATCAGCTTGAACAGTACGTTTATGCATCCCTGATGATGCACTGATGGCATGTAGTGATTCAACTATTTCAGTGATTGTTATCTCCCCTTCCCCATGCACAGCAATATCCACTGAAGCATGTTCGGTTAAAAAATCTTCACAGGCTTGTTGGTAATCAGGAGTACTTGGACCACCATGAATAGTAAAATTACCTGGATGGTGCTGTTTCACCGCTTGACTAATCTGCATATTAACGTCAATAGACCACATGTAGTTGGAAAACAACCACACACCGGCACCAAACTTTCTGTAGGGACCATTAAACAACGCATTGGGTTCAAGGTAATTCAATGGAATAAATTGAAAGTCATTTAGCAATGCTCCCTCTTTATAGGCCAGTAATGCACTATATAAAACACCTAACGCAAGCGGAAAGTGATTCTCCATATGAGGGACAAAATAGACTGGAATCTTATTTTCAGCAGCTAATGCTTCCCATTTGGTAGGAAGTGGTAGAGCCGTTTCAGTTTGGGTCGAAAAAGGAGTTAAAACAGGTGCACTTTTTGCCACATTCAGCTTTTCTTCAACGAGTATACCTGCAGCCTGCCATTGATTAATGCGTTGCAGATATTCATCATAATCAGCACTTAACGTGACCTTGGTGGTTAACACCTGAGAGATTGTTTGCCCATCCCCGAAACTCATTAATACAATTGCATCTAAAGTACTTAATGCTACAAACTGATTTGCTATCGACGACCATACACAATAACCTCCCGTCGAGAGCGTTAATGCGAGATGGGTGCTGAGCCTTAAACGATTCATTGGCTCTGGGAATGTTGTATCATTCGTCGCTAACACATCTGGTAAGCTTGATACATCAACGGCTTGAATCTTCGGAGGATTATCCATAGGTGAGGGTAACAAGGCACCTACTGATTGATAATGTGATAAACGCTCACTGATTTTCTGTATCGTCAAATGACTAAAAGGTCGCATTTGTTCATTTACGTGAATACGCTCAGCTAATAGTGCAGACGGTATGGACGTTTCACTAGCTTGAGTTAATTGATTAACTAAATCCAGTAAAACAAAATCAGGGTCTCCCAATGGGATAGACTTGGCAGTTCCTGAGACATTGGCCAACAGTGACATACCGTTTCGAAAGAAAATGACTTTGTGATGATTGATATACAAAGCAGTGCCCACCTAGCGTTTTTATTGTTGATTAATGGTGTTACATCATCACAAAGCATAAACGCATCAGTGGGGCTTGTAAAGTTAGCCGTTAATGTTTGGAGCTAACCACATTTGGGCCGTTTCATTATCCCACGATTTACGATCAGTATAATCGGCAACTTGATCGGACTGGATTTGTGCAACAGCAAAATAACGAGCATCAGGGTGAGCAAAATACCAACCGGAAACCGATGCGCCGGGCCACATTGCGTAACTTTCAGTCAGTCTCATACCGATTCGATTTTCAACATCCAATAGATCCCAAATTAATTGTTTTTCAGTATGTTCTGGACAGGCTGCGTAACCTGGAGCTGGGCGAATACCTTGATATAATTCACGAATTAGAGATTCATTGTCTAATTGTTCATCTGCGGCATATCCCCAATGAGTAATACGTATTTGCTGATGAAGATATTCTGCAAACGCTTCTGCTAAGCGATCGGCGAGGGCTTTGACCATAATACTGTTGTAATCATCACCATCAGCCAGGAAACTAGCCGATAATTCGTCTTCACCAATCCCAGCCGTCACTGCAAAAGCTCCTATGTAATCTTGACGACCCGATGCTTGAGGAGCGACAAAATCACTCAGACAATAATTAGCCCCTTTGGGTTTAAGAGTTTGTTGACGTAAGTGGTGGGCAATTACGATATCACCTTGCTCATCCATGATTTGAATATCGTCCCCGACACTGTTTGCAGCAAATAAACCATAGATACCCTTCGCTTCTAGTAATGTTTTATCACAAAGATGATCAAGCATCGCTTGAGCATCATTAAATAAATCAGTGGCTTCTTTTCCAACCACTTCATCCTCTAAAATTCGAGGATACTTACCAGCAAGTGACCAAGTCAGGAAAAACGGCGTCCAATCAATGTACTCTCGCAATGTGCTCAAGGACACTTTAACTTCTTCAACGCCTAATTTATGAGGCACTTTAATCGACTGATTCGCCCAATCACAGATAAATTTATTTTCACGTGCTTGAGTGAGGGTAATGGGTTTAGAGCGCGGTGTTTTTCGGGCATGCTGTTCGCGGACTACGGCATATTCTTTTTTCAATTGATCATGAAAAATAGGTCGTTGAACATCGGATATAAGTTGTTGGCAGACACCCACTGCACGACTAGCATTGGAAACATACACTACAGGATGTTCATAGTGTTGCTCTATCTTCACCGCGGTATGAGCTTTTGATGTCGTCGCACCACCAATTAATAAGGGTAAGTCCAAACCATTGCGCTGCATCTCTTTAGCCACGTATACCATTTCATCAAGTGAAGGGGTAATTAAACCTGACAAACCAATCATATCGACATTTTCATCTTTAGCGACTTGTAAGATCTTAGCGCATGGCACCATGACACCCAAATCAATCACTTCAAAATTATTACACTGCAATACCACGCCAACGATATTTTTACCAATATCATGCACATCGCCTTTCACGGTAGCCATCAGAATTTTGCCATTTGATGAGGCTTTACCGTCTTTCTCAGCTTCAATAAAAGGCTGTAAATGACCTACGGCTTTTTTCATAACTCGTGCAGATTTCACAACTTGGGGGAGAAACATTTTCCCTTCTCCAAATAAATCCCCAACGACATTCATACCATCCATCAAAGGACCTTCGATGACATGTAATGGCTTATCTGCTTCTAAACGGGCCGCTTCAGTATCTTCGATAATGTAATCGGTAATCCCTTTCACTAGACCATGTTCTAACCGTTTATTGACTGGAAGCTCTCGCCAAGCTAAGTCTTCCACTTTCGCTGCTTTACCATCACCTTGGTACTCAGGTGCAATAGCTAACAAATTATCTGTCGCTTGGTCATGGCGATTTAATATGACATCCTCTACTGCATCTCTCAATTTGGGCGGAATTTCATCATAGACCTCTAATTGGCCCGCGTTGACAATCGCCATATCCATACCCGCTTTAATCGCATGGTATAAAAACACAGAATGCATAGCTTCTCGCACCGGATTATTTCCACGAAAAGAAAAAGAAATATTTGATAGGCCACCAGAAACATGTGCGTGCGGTAAATTTTCGCGTATCTTACGTGTCGCTTCTATGAAATCAACCGCGTAATTATTATGCTCTTCGATACCGGTTGCCACAGCAAAAATGTTTGGGTCAAAAATAATGTCTTCGGGCGGAAAACCAACTTCATCCACTAAAATTCGGTAGCTACGTTCACAGATATTGTACTTTCGGTCAATCGTATCAGCTTGACCATGCTCATCAAACGCCATCACAACAGTTGCAGCACCATAACGCTTAATCAACTTAGCTTGTTCAACAAACTGAGCTTTACCCTCTTTAAGACTTATCGAGTTGACGACTGATTTACCTTGTACGCATTTTAAACCGGCCTCAATTACGGACCATTTGGATGAATCAATCATGATAGGCACACGAGAAATATCAGGTTCAGAAGCAATTAAATTTAAAAAGCGAACCATCGCGGCCTCGGAATCTAACATGGCTTCATCCATGTTGATATCGATGATTTGGGCGCCGTTTTCGACTTGTTGTTTGGCCACATCTAATGCTGTTTCATAATCTTCTTCTAAAATAAGACGTTTGAACATGGCTGAGCCGGTGACATTAGTCCGTTCACCAATATTGATAAATGAGGAAGCTGCTTGAGTCATATGATGTGCCTCCTTAATGAATAAACGGTTCAAGACCAGATAAGCGCATTTTTGTCGCTAATTCTGGTATTACACGAGGGGAAGATAACTCAACGGCCTCTGCAATTGCTTGAATATGTTCAGGTGTACTACCACAACATCCCCCCACGATATTCACTAAACCTGACAACGCCCACTCGTTAATATGCGTAGCCATCTCATCAGCATCCATATCATATTCGCCAAATTCATTAGGTAAACCTGCATTAGGGTGAGCAGACACTAAACAGTCAGCGACATTCGATAATTCATCTACGTATTGACGTAATAAGTCAGGGCCTAATGCACAGTTGAGCCCCATTGATAACGGACTTAAGTGACGCATAGAATGATAAAATGCTTCGGTGGTTTGCCCTGATAGTGTTCGACCTGAGGCATCGGTAATCGTACCTGAGACCATGACTGGAAAACATTCACCACGTTGCTCAAACACATTTTCTACAGCAAAAGCTGCCGCTTTCGCGTTCAGCGTGTCAAAAATTGTTTCGAGCATAATGATATCTACTCCGCCGTCGAGTAAGGCATGCGTTGATTCTTCATAAGCTTCAACTAACTCATCAAAAGACACATTACGTTTTCCTGGATCATTAACATCCGGTGAAATGGAAGCGGTACGATTAGTCGGCCCTAATACACCTGCAACAAAACGAGGCTTTGCCGAGGTTGAATATTTATCAGCAGCTTGGCGTGCTAATTTGGCAGCCGCTAAATTAATTTCTTTTGATATATCCTGCATATCATAATCCGCCATCGCGATAGTGGTAGCATTAAACGTATTGGTTTCTATGATATCGCTGCCCGCAGCTAAATATTGTTCATGAATGGTACGAATGATATCCGGCTGAGTAATGGCTAATAAATCATTATTCCCTTTTACGTCACAATGCCAATCGGCATACTGTGTTCCTCGATAATCACTTTCGCTAAATTCATAAGTTTGGATCATGGTACCCATAGCACCATCCAAAATAAGTATTCGTTGTGTTGCAAGTTGCGCAATTTGAGCGCTTAACTGATTTGACACGCTGTTCGTCCTAGTGTTCACATGTTTTAGGTCAATGTGGTTAAATCATAGGGAGTGGTCTGATATACATAGTAGTTCAGCCAGTTTGTATACAATAATGTGCCATGCGAGCGCCATGAAACAAGAGGGGCTTTTGTGGGATCATTATTAATAAAATAGTTTTCAGGTAATGCGGTATCCTGACCATTGGCGGTATCACGTGCATATTCTTCAGCTAAGGTATTTGCATCGTATTCTGGATGGCCGGTAATAAATACATGGCGCTTATCCTTAGTAGCAGCAATATATGTGCCTGTTTGTTCCGAAGCTGCCAATACCTCAATGTCATCAATTTTCTCATAAGCGGATAAAGGGACATTACCATAACGCGAATGCGGCGCGTTAAATATAGGATCAAAACCACGCATTAATTCATTTTGTGGTAACAAGACTTCGTGTTGATAAACACCGAATAACTTATTTGGCCGCAGTTCGCGCATTTGTCCATAAAAATGATACATTGCCGCATGAGCAGCCCAACATAGATACAATGTAGACTGAACATTCACTTTAGCCCAATCTAATATCTCTTGCATATCTGACCAATACTTTACATCTTCATATGCCATAAAGCCTAACGGAGCACCGGTAATTACCATGCCGTCATATTTTTTATTTTTAATATCACTGAATGCTTTATAAAAGGCATCCATGTGAGATTGTGGGGTATTTTTTGATAATTGATTGTCAATCCGAATTAAATCAATATTAATTTGTAACGGTGTGTTAGATAATAAACGTAATATCTGTACTTCTGTCTCAATTTTATTCGGCATCAGATTCAAAATTCCCACTTCCATGGGACGGATATCTTGATTAGCAGCACGGTCCATATCCATCGCAAAGATGTTTTCACCGTTTAAAATATCTAAGGCCGGTAAATCTGTTGGGATCCTGATAGGCATGAATACCTCACAATAAAATTCAATGAGTATATTGTGACGATTTTTAGAAAAATGTCAAACTTTATACGTCTAGACGTCTAAACGTCTTAACTTCTAATGGTGCAGATAATCAATGGTGTATTTCTTCCCATTCATCAAGCGAAAACAGTTGTGTTATATCAACTAATATTAAGGCATTGTCATCACGATTTACCGTACCTTGGATACAATTTCCAAGCATTTGGTAAGGTAAATTAAGAGGGGCGGAATCAACTTCACTCATAGTTAAATAGATGACTTCACAGATCGCATCTACTATGAATCCAAACTGATGTTGCCCATTAGACATGATCACAATACGAGTATCATCAGTTATAGGTCGGTGCGGTAACTGAAAACATAGACGTATATCGATAATTTTAATTAAATTACCACGTAAATGAATCACTCCAGATATCCATTTTGGCGCATCAGAAGTAGGTAATATTGCTTTATTACCTAAGACTTCTTGTAATTGAATAACATTGTGAGCATACATATCGTCACCCAATCGAAATACAAGCCATTGAGATAGCTCTGCATGAGATGACTTAGTTAAGGTATTTATCTTACATTGATTATTCATTATTAACTTTAACGAGTGAGTTCAATCAACGCCATTATCAGTGATGAAAGACATGAACTCAATACAATCAAAGCAATTAAGAAACTTCAACACGCCATGAAGCTAATTTAGCTTTTAATTTGACCTTAGCTTGGCTGTGAATCTGGCTCACTCTGGATTCACTAACACCTAGTGCCTCACCTATTTCACGTAAACTTAAATCATCATCATAATATAATGACAAAACAACAGCCTCTCGCTCTGGTAACGAAGTAATAGCTTTAGCTAGCGCTTTTTGAAAAGACCCTTGAACAAGATCATCATAAGGACTGTCAGAAGACTTGAACTCAAATGAAGATAATGCATCTTCTGCAACACCCAGATCTTCAATACCCACTAGTTTGCCTACATTCACTTCATTGAGCATCTTATGGTATTGATTTAGGTCAATCCCTAATCGTTTGGCGACATCCTGGTCTTGTGCGTCTGCGTTCGTCTCATTTTCAACACTAGAGATAGCATCGCTGATCGCACGTGAATTTCTATGAACTGAACGTGGCGTCCAATCACCTTTTCGAAGGTCATCTAGCATTGACCCGCGAATACGGATACCTGCAAATGTTTCAAAAGATGCGCCTTTGTCGTGATCGAAATTTTTGGCTGCTTCAAGCAGTCCAATCATACCGGCTTGGATTAAATCATCTACGAGTACATTAGCGGGTAAACGTTGCACCAAATGATGAGCAATGCGTTTTACTAATGTAGAATACTTAACAACTAGCTCGTAACTGTCTATCGATTTTCTATCCGTCGTTACACCGTAATTCATGTTGTATCTCCTGGTTGAATACTAATAGTCAACCTATTGTTTTTAAGGTATTTAATTAAAATAATTAATTACAAAAAATGCCTTAACATATGTTTAGAGAAGTTGTTGAGTTCTAGATGGTTAAATTAATCATAGAAAAACTTAAAATTAAGTTTCGCTAAATATGAGACAGCCAACACTTCATAATAAAATATTAACAAAAGGGCTGGCCTCTACCTGACGTCGATATGTGACAGTGTTTGTAGGAGAAATGTGATTGTTTTTGCTAGCTATTCATACATTGTATTGATTAAAATATTGACTGAAGTGAGATAATAAAGAATTAAACTACTATTCATTTATTCACGTATTACTATTATATAAAGGCTTCGAACGAACTTTCAGGTGATAACATGACACAATCAAATTACCTTCAACCCGATGATTTAGAGGCTTTCTTCGCAGAGATGTCTGATGTTGCACCTATTTCAAAACCCGACACCGTTGAAATCAAACAGCGAGATCCACTTGGAGAGGCTAAACGCTTAAAACGTACAGCATTAGAAAAAGAGACGGATCCACTTAAATGCGAACTGACTTTGGAAATGACACAACCACTCGATCCCTACGATGTAATTAGTCATAAACAAGATGGGATCCAAAATGGTGTGTATAAAAACTTAAGATTAGGTAAATACCCAATTGAGAGTCGTTTAAATCTGACCCAAATGTCAATTGAACAAGCTCGAGATATGCTGGTTGAAAGTGTTGCAACGAATTTTAAACAAGGCGTGAGAGTCATGTTAATTCAACACGGTTTAGGTCTGAAAAGTAAACCTATGCCAGGTAAATTAAAAAGTTATTTGAATATTTGGCTGCCACGATTACCACAAGTTATCGCATGTCACTCAGCTCACAAAAGCCATGGTGGACTTGCGTCTACTTATGTTTTAATGAAAAAAAATCCACAACAAAAGCTGATTAACCGAGAAAAACACGCTAAGCGATTTATCGGTTAATTCTAAATAGACCTAACTAATATTTTAAAATAACATCGCTGCGTTAGCAGAAGCATTTAATGCAGCCGTTACGGTGAGTAAAACGACAAGTAGAAATACACCTCTAAAGCCGATTTTTTTATTACTTTTAAACATCATTAATCTCATTTGAATATTATTATTATTTTACATCTGTACATAGGGGATAACAGGTCTATATTATCCCCTCATGTGAAGCACATATGATCAGTTTTTGATATTAAAACATTGTTAGAATATTACAAGGGATTAATTGACATATTGGCGTGCATTTCTAAATAAACGCATCCATGGGCTATCTTCTTGCCATTCACTAGGTTTCCAAGAATTTGCAACCGCTCTAAAGACTCGCTCAGGATGAGGCATCATAATAGTGACTCGCCCATCTGTAGATGTAAGACCCGTGATCCCATTTACCGAACCATTTGGATTAGCCGGATATTGTTGTGTCACTTGCCCATGGTTATCGACATAACGTAAACTCACTTGGCCTTGTTTTTCTACTTGAGCCAAACTATTAGCTGATGAAAATTCAGCATGACCTTCTCCGTGAGATACAGCAATTGGCATTCGTGATCCTGCCATACCAGCAAAAAGAACTGAAGGTGATTCTTGAACTTCTACCATCGCCACTCGCGCTTCAAAACGCGCTGATTGGTTTTGAACAAAGTGTGGCCAATGCTCAGTACCAGGAATAATACTGTGTAAATTCGAAAGCATCTGACAACCATTACATACTCCCAAAGCAAATGTAGCATTTCGCTCAAAGAAAGCAGTAAACTGTGCCTTAGCCATTTCATTATATAAGATAGATTTAGCCCAGCCCTCACCGGCTCCCAGAACATCTCCATAGGAGAATCCACCACAGGCAGCTAAGCCAGAAAACTCATCTAATTTAACTTGACCTGATAAAATATCAGACATATGGACATCGATAGCTTTAAACCCAGCACGATCAAAAGCAGCTGCCATTTCATAATGAGAATTGACACCCTGCTCTCGCAATACTGCAACTTTAGGTAATACTCCTCTGGCAATATAAGGTGCGCTGATATCTTCATTCAGGTCAAAACTCAATTTAGCATGTAAGCCTGGATCATTTTCAATTTGTTTTTGGGCATGCTCTTCAGAAGCTGTTGCAGGATTATCTCGAAGTGACTGCATATGATAAGTCGTTTCAGCCCATTTTGTTCTCAAAGCCAAACGTGACGTATCCAATATCGTATTATTCTTGATATTAACCACAATGCGATCACCCCACTGCGCTTGACCAATTTGATGAGTACAAGAAGATAAACCATGTTCAGCTAGGATTGATAGCACGCTATCTAAATCAGATTGTTTTACCTGAATAACGCCACCGAGCTCTTCGTTGAACAAAATAGGTAGTGCATTATCGATTTTACCTAATGCTGATAAATCAACATTAACACCACAATGTCCAGCAAATGCCATTTCAGCTAATGTTGTAAATAAACCACCGTCAGACACATCGTGATAGGCTAAGCATAATTGTTGGCTCACTAATACTTGGATAGCATTAAAGTAACCTTTTAATAATTGAGGATCATCAACATCTGGCACGCTATCACCGAGTTGACCATAAACTTGAGCTAAACATGATCCGCCTAAACGTTGTTGACCTTGACCTAAATCTAGATAAATCAACTGCGTATCACCTTGATCAAGCTGTAACTGGGGTGTCAATGTTTTGCGAATGTCGTTAACTGCACCAAACGCAGTAATCACTAATGACAACGGAGATGTAACCGATTTAGTCTGTCCTTCATCTTCCCATTGCGTCTTCATGGACATGGAGTCTTTACCCACAGGGATGGCTAAATCCAATGCCGGACATAACTCTTCCCCAATGGCTTTTACCGCTTCATACAAACCGGCATCTTCGCCAGGGTGACCTGCTGGTGACATCCAATTAGCAGATAATTTAATGCGCTTTAAAGAACCGATATCAGCTGCTGCAATATTAGTGAGTGACTCTGCAACAGCTAATCGTGCAGATGCACCATAGTTTAATAGTGCTACAGGGGTTCTTTCACCCATCGCCATCGCTTCACCATGATAAGTATCAAATGATGCTGCAGTAACAGCCACATCTGCCACAGGTATTTGCCAAGGACCGACCATTTGATCTCGAGCGACTAAACCGGTCACAGAGCGATCGCCTATGGTAATCAAAAATGTCTTTTCTGCGACAGTAGGTAATCGTAAGATACGCTCAACAGCATCTTCAACCGTGACTCCCTCTAAAGCTAAAGCTTCGGGAGTAAACGATGCACTTTGCACATCACGATGCATTTTAGGTGGCTTACCGAGTAAAACATCTAATGGCATATCAATCGGATTGTTATTATGAACCTCATCCGTTAATAATAAATGAGGTGCTTCAGTTGCCTCACCTACAACGGCAAAAGGGGCTCGCTCACGTTCGCATAGTGCAGCAAAGGTCGCAAGGTTATCTGGTGCAACAGATAGCACATAACGTTCTTGGGATTCATTACACCAAATTTCATGCGGTGTCATACCTGGTTCATCATTTGGCACATTGCGTAGTTCAAAGCGACCACCACGACCACCGTCATTAACTAATTCTGGAAAAGCATTAGATAAGCCACCAGCACCCACATCATGAATAAATTGAATCGGGTTATTATCACCCATTTGCCAACAACGATCGATGACTTCTTGGCAGCGACGTTCCATCTCAGGATTATCACGCTGTACTGATGCAAAATCGAGATCTTCATTAGACTGACCAGAAGCCATGGAAGAGGCTGCACCACCACCCAGGCCAATGTTCATTGCTGGGCCACCTAGCACAATGAGCTTTGCCCCTACCGTGATCTCACCTTTTTGAGTGTGGGATTTACGAATATTACCCAAACCTCCAGCTAGCATAATTGGCTTATGGTAACCACGAACTTCAGTACCATTAAAACTCGTCACTTCTTGCTCGTAAGTCCGAAAATAACCGAGTAAATTAGGTCGACCAAATTCATTGTTAAATGCCGCACCACCTAAGGGTCCATCAAGCATGATATCTAATGCAGAAACAATACGAGAAGGCTTTCCATAATGCACTTCCCACGGTTGTGAAAATCCAGGTATATGTAAATTTGATACACTAAAGCCGACTAAACCCGCTTTCGGTTTTGAACCTCGACCAGTAGCTCCTTCATCACGAATTTCACCACCTGAGCCAGTTGCCGCACCGGCAAATGGTGCAATGGCCGTAGGATGGTTATGAGTTTCTACCTTCATCAAAATATCAATAGCTTCAGCGTGATACTCGTATTCATGCCCTGTCGGTGATGGGAAAAAACGGCCCGCTGTATTCCCTTCCATGACTGCGGCATTATCAGCATATGCAGAGTGGACAAATTCTGGTGTATGGGCAAAGGTGTTTTTGATCATTTTAAATAATGACTTAGGTTGTTCCACACCATCAATCGTCCAGTCAGCATTAAAAATCTTGTGACGGCAATGCTCTGAGTTTGCTTGGGCGAACATATATAATTCAATGTCATTTGGATTACGCTGTAGACGCGTAAAACTCGTAAACAAATAATCAATTTCATCATCCGCCAACGCCAAACCATAACTAATATTAGCATCCACTAATGCTTGTTTACCTGCTCCTAAAATATCCACAGAAGCAAAGTGACCAGGTATATCTGTCACAAATAAGTTATGCGCATCATCCATATCATCAAGGACCATTTGCGTCATACGATCATGAATCAGTGTTTTAACCTGGTCTCGCTGACTCTGCGTTAAATACTCATCAGTCAACAAATAAAACGCTTCTCCACGTTCAATCTTTACCACATTATTCAAGCCACAGTTATGTGCAATATCAGTCGCTTTAGAAGACCATGGAGAAATAGTACCGAAACGCGGCGTTACTAATAATAACTCCCCATCATGCGTGGCTTCTTCCCTAACAGGGCCATAGGTTAACAATTTATTTAAAACATGGTGTTGCGCTTCAGACAGAGGTTCATCGACTTTAACAAAATGCACATATTGAGCATTAATCGATGTCACAGGTAATGCTAACTCCCGACAAGCGTCGAGTAATTTTTGATTTTCAAATTGTGATAAAGAGGCGCTTCCTGGGAGGATTAACATAACTTTGGTTCCAGTCGTTTGATGGGCTTTTTTCTGGTTGCAATTATAGATTAAATAGGACAATTTGATAAGAAACATTTACCATTGTCTCATTATCGGTTAACTTTTGACCTAAGCTAATATTACAAACCTACTATGGAATTTTAGATGTCTAAATTTGCCTTCTTGATCATCACCACCATATTGCTTCAAGGTTGTTATGAATTTACCAAACCCAGTAATGAGTTAAAACGGATCCTTGAGGAAGGTAAAATTGTGATTGCATCTGAATATGGGGCAAATTCATACTTTCTTCAAAATGATATGCCCAGCGGGTTTGAATATGAACTGGCGGCTGGATTTGCTGAATTTATTGGTGTGGAATTAGAAATCAAACCTTTCTACACAAATAGTTTGATGCTCAAACAATTACAACAACAACATATCGATATTATTGCCTCTCAATTTTCGTTTGCGACAGATACATTATCGCAATTCAAACTAGGTCCCGCTTATCAATACTATTCTCAACAAGTTGTCATTCATCGTAGCGAAAGAAAATTATCAGATATTAAAGAGATGACTGGAAAAGTGTTTGTTCAACGATACAGTCAACAAGCCACAATTATGCAAAAGCATCATCAAAATACCAATATTAATCGACTAAACTGGCAGCAAGTCGAACAATATGACGACGAAGAATTACTGTTAATGGTCGCAGAAAAAAAGATTGATGCTACCATTGCAAACTCGGCTTTAGTCAATGTGATGCGTCGCCGTTACCCAGAAATTAAAATGGGGTTAGATCTAGAAACGTCATCAACACAACAATGGTTGATGCATCCTCATCAAGACGATTCACTATTAGGCGCCCTATTGGAATACTTTGGCGAGTTACAACGCAGCGGTGAGTTTAGCCGCCTACAAGAAAAATATTTTGGCCATATACGTGAATTTGATTATGTCGATACACGTGCATTTATTGCTGCAGTTGAAACTGATTTACCAGAGTATCAACCTTGGTTTGAACAGTATTCTGGTGATTTCGATTGGCAATTATTAGCAGCTACAAGCTATCAAGAAAGTCATTGGGAAAAATATGCCCGTTCTCCCACCGGCGTCAGAGGATTAATGATGTTGACACTGCCCACTGCCAAAGAAGTTGGGATAACATCGCGTTTGGATCCAGAACAGAGTATTCGTGGCGGTGCAACTTATCTTAAAAAATTATATAACCGGATACCTGCAAGGATCAGCGACCCTGATAAAACCTATTTTGCGTTAGCCGCTTACAACCTTGGTTTAGGGCATGTTGAAGATGCGCGTATACTAACCCAGCGTCAAGGATTTGATCCAGATCTCTGGGTCGACGTAAAACAACACCTACCATTATTAAAGCAAAAGAAATATTATCAAAATGCACGTTATGGTTTTGCTCGAGGGGATGTTGCAGTTAAGTATGTAGAAAATATTCGACGCTATTATGATAGTTTGATGTACATTACCCATGCGACAACTTCAGAGCAAAGCAGTAATATTGAAACAAATTAGCCATAAAACTGTCATATATTATAGGTATCTTGCATGGCTTAGAATAAAAAATACATGAATAGGATCATATGAAAAAAACAAATTTTAATCGCACTCAACGTTCTTTGACATCAAGCAATGCTCGTCGCAGGATAATGATGAAACAAAACCATCAAAAGATGCTACAACGTCGAAAAATGTTTAATTTATTTAATTTTGAGGCAATATCAAAAGAAGATTAATTGTTTTTTAGCTTTTCCTGCGCTTCTCTCTGCGCTAATTTTACCGCCTTAATTTCAGCTCTGCGGCCTTTAAAAAACTGTGAAATCTTACCTGAACATAATTCAGATAAAACACCACGTTCTAATTCCACCTGATGATTTAACTTATCGTGTTGTAATAAATTCAAAATACTTCCAGCACATCCCGTTTTGGAATCTGAAGCACCAAATACGGCTCGTTTCATTCTGGCATGAACGATTGCACCTGCACACATAGCACAAGGCTCTAATGTCACATAAATAGTGGCATTTAATATCCTGTAATTATCAATATATTGTGCTGCAGATTGAATCGCCATAATTTCAGCATGACCACAGGGGTCATGATTAGTAATAGAACGGTTGTATCCCTCACCGATGATTTGGTTGTCTAATACAATGACAGCTCCGACCGGCACTTCGCCCATCTGTTGTGCTTTATCAGCTAGAGACAGAGCGTGTATCATCCATAACTCATCTTGCTCCATTTGATTGTGTTCAGACATGTTTATATTTACTCAATATGTGATGATTTTTCCATTGTTATATTAACATATAAACGATGTCCATTTTTCACTTAAAAAGACACTTCAAACAACAATTAGATGAAGCAAAATAGTATTTTAATGTCCATCAAGGATAAAGCGCTCGGCACGTTCAACACGTTGCGGTTTACCACTTATCACTAAAATATCATCATCACATAGTACTTCTTGCATTGGAGGATCAATAATCACATCATGCCCACGTTTAATTTTTCTGACTTGTACACCATATTTCAATAAGTCACATTGACCGACTGTTTTACCAACAGCCCATGCAGAACGGTTGATATTAATCGCATGCATGAAACGCAGCTTATCGACACTTTCATAACTCACTTCTGTCGTTTCACCAGGATAAAACCCATGTAAATGATCATAGTGGCCTTTTCGTTCATTGCGAATACGTTTTAATATCTTGGCAAGGGGCACACCGCTGTAATGATATACCTGTGAGACTAACATCAATACCCCTTCTTGTAGTTCAGGTACGACTTGAGTCGCTCCACTGTTATACAAGGCATCCATTGCATAGTCTTTTCGTGTGCGAACAATTATAGGAATATCGCTATTAAAGCCTCTAATACAATCAATACATTGAGTGGCTTTAGGTATATGATCAAACGTCACAATTACAGACACAGCTTCATCAATATTAACACTCTGTAATATCGATTTATCGGACACATCACCGTATATGACAGGTTCGTTTGCCGTTTGTGATTCTTGTACTCTGATTGGATCAATATCCACGGCAATATATTTAATATTTTCCATATCTAACATACGTGCCGTTGACTGCCCAACTCGTCCATATCCCAAAATAATCACATGACCGCTTCGAATCTGCTCGAGTACTTGCGCATTATTGATCGAACCAGCTGTCTTATCTGGGGCAAAGACGTTTGCAAAACGCACACTATTAGCAACCAAATAAGGCGTACAAATCATACTTAAAATGCCAATACTAACTAAAATCGAAGCTGTTTTAGAATCTAATACCGAATGAGTAACAGCGAGTGACGCGAGAATAAAACTGAATTCGCCCATTTGACAAACTTTGAATGCGGCTGCCCATGCATCATTATCATTCGTTTTGAATGCCCAAGCTGAGAAGCGGACAATGAGTACTTTAAGTGCCAACATCGCGATCAAACCAGCAATAATAATAAATGCATATTCCCATACAATAGGTAAATCCAGTTGCATCCCTACGGTGACAAAAAACAGCCCCATTAAAATATCTTGAAAAGGCCGTATATCTGACTCTAATTGATATTTATACTGACTTTCACCTAACATCATTCCTGCAATAAAAGCGCCTAGCGCTAGCGATAAACCCATGGCATAAGTTAATCCAGAAGCCATCAACACGACGGTAATAGTCGTCAATACAAATAATTCGTCAGTGCGGGTATTGGCAATTTCTCGAAATAACTTCGGTAAGACCCATTTGCCAATTAAAAGCAAGGTCGTTATCACCACGATTCCTTTCAATAATGCGATTAACATTAACATGGTAAAAGAGGATTCTGCGGGGTTATTGATCAGAGGAATAAAAATTAAAAATGGGACAACAGCTAAATCTTGGAAGAGTAAAATAGACACTGCAAGTTGTGAACGCGGCGTATTTAATGTGCCCATTTCTGTTGTTTGTTTAATCACAATTGCTGTCGAGGATAAACCGATTATTCCTCCAATAACCAGCGCTGCTGATGTCGAAAAACCAAACAAATAAGCAACCCCTGAAGCTAATAGTGTGGTAATCACCATTTGACTCATACCAAGACCAAATACTAAGTGCCGCATGGCTTGTAATTTGGGTAAGGAAAATTCTAAACCTAAAGTAAACAGCAAAAAAGCGATACCTATCTCTGCTAGCACATGCATTTGTTCAGGATGATCAAATAGACTTAACACACTGGGACCCACAATAATCCCGGCAAATAAATACGCGAGAATTGGCGGTAAATTGATGCGCTTAAAACACCATGTGGAAATAACCGCAACAACAAGCAAACTCAGTACAGAGATAAATTCAGTGGGCATTAATCATCCTTGGTTAATTCAAAAGTACGACCGTTACACCAAAGACTAACATCAATATTGTTGCGCGTTTTGATCAAGGTGAATGATCGCTCCCAAGGTGCGATTCCCCAATGTTGAAACCATTGTTTGATGGGTTTGGAATACGATGCTCCAAGGGGTTTTATCTTATAACTTTGTGCAACGGCTTTAAAAGAAAACACCTCGCCAGTGCCGCTAGAACTGAGCTCTTGTTGGTCATTACTTTGCAGTTCAGACATAGCCAATGATGCAGCTTGAATTTGAGCATCCTCAAGGATATAGATATGGCCTTGAAAACGCTCAAAGTGAACTAAAGCATGAGTGTTATTTACTACACTTAAACGTCCTTTCGCATCCGCTTTAGCATGTATGATTTGACATAATTGTTGGAGTTGAGCTTGTGTTAAAACAACATGCCCCACCTTAAGGGCAAAATGACGCACTATTTGACGTTGCCATCGATTCGAATACGTCGCTAGCTTATCTATCACTAATTGCTGTGCATCAATACAAGCAAATAAACGTTCTTCTGTGACTTCGTTTAATAATGTATGTTCATCGTTTAACACTGACATACTCTGCACCACTTTTTGAGTCCAATGAGTCCAGCGAGATGATAAAAGAGGAATGACATGTGAGCGGAGAAAATTTCTGTCAAATTGTGTATTTGTATTACTAGGATCATCTACCCAGTCTGATGGGGATAAATGCACCGCTGCATAGTCATTAATTTGTGCTTGTGTGACCTCAAGTAAAGGACGAAACACATTGATTGATGGATGGGCACCAAATTGTTTAAAACCTGATTGCCAAGATGCCATTCCTGATAAACCGGTTAGACCTGCACCACGTTTCAACTGTAAAAATAACGTTTCGACTTGATCGTCAGCATGCTGAGCCACTAGTAGAACTCCATTTTCAGACATCGCACTAAATAAAGCAGAATAGCGAGCTTGACGCGCTTGAGATTCAATATTGCTCTTCGTATTATCCAGATATACGTCTAAGATGTGACAATCGATTTTATAATGACGCGCTAAACGTTGGCAATGTGTTGCCCAAAGTTCAGCATCAGCTTGAAGATGATGGTTGACATGCAATAAGGTCAGTGGATATTTGGCATCTATGGGCCATTGCTGCATAAGCGAATCGAGCAGAACAACAGAGTCCTTGCCTCCACTAAGAGCAAGATAAACAGGGCGTTGATAAACGAACGCCCAACTCGATGAGGTAAGATCAATTAACGACTTAACAATAGCCAAACGACATTAGTCTTTCATAACGCTGCGCTTTAAGTTCATCCAAACTGAGCGCCTTTAATTGTGCTAGTTGTTGCTTAACGGTCGCTTTGTAGTTTGCTGCCATCCCTTGATGATTGCGATGCGCTCCACCTAACGGTTCTGGAATAATTTCATTAATTAATCCCAGTGATTTAATTTGCTGAGCACCAACACCCATTGCTTCGGCTGCTAATGGCGCTTTCTCTGCACTCTTCCATAAAATTGAAGCACATCCTTCTGGTGAAATCACCGAATAAGTCGAGTACTGCAACATATTCACGCGATCACCGACACCAATCGCTAAAGCACCACCTGAACCACCTTCACCAATAACAGTACAAATTACCGGAACATTCAGCTCTGCCATCTCTTTTAAGTTTCGAGCAATGGCTTCTGATTGACCACGTTCTTCTGCACCCACGCCAGGGTAAGCTCCAGGGGTGTCAATTAAAGTCAATACTGGGAGATTAAAACGCTCAGCCATTTTCATCAAACGCAATGCTTTGCGGTAGCCTTCTGGTTTCGGCATACCAAAATTACGTTTGATTTTTTCATGGGTATCTCGACCTTTTTGATGTCCTATAATCATCACCGGCTCATCATCTAACATCGCTAACCCACCCACAATAGCTTTATCATCGGCATAAGCTCTATCACCAGCAAGTTCATTAAACTCAGCAAAAGTATGCGCAATATAATCATGTGTATAAGGACGTAAGGGATGGCGTGCTAATTGAGAAACCTGCCATGCGCCTAAATCTTTAAAAATTTTACGTGTGAGGTCCTCACTTCTTTCTTGTAGACGATTAATCTCATCTTCAATACCTAAATCCAGCTTACCTGTTTGGTTAACTAGACGAAGTTCTTCTATTTTGGCTTCTAATTCAGCAATAGGTTGCTCAAAATCCAAAAAATGTACGCTCATGTACTTTCCTATTAAAATGTGAATGTTGGGATTATGAAAACATCAGATGAACGTTTTGCTCACCCATACATTGTCTTAATTCATGTAATAATTGGTCACTAGGTGTCACATACCACTGTGTATCTGACACTAATGCCACTTCTAAATCTTCATGCAGAACACTAAACTCCAGTGGGCAAGTTCCCCCTCGATAATGCTCTAAAATTCGAGATGCCTCATCAATTTTACGATTTAGTTCTTCGTTATATTCAAGTGAAATTGATAATGCGCGAACAAATTGTTCTCGGGCATCAGTAATATCCATTAACGCTCTAACGGTCATTGTATTCCCCGCAGCGAATTCATCAAAGCTGACCTGTCCTTTTACATATAATATTTTATCTGATTGAAGCAGTGGTTCATAGGTCTCATACATATCAGGGAATAGTCGAACATCAATACGAGCCGATTTATCATCCAATGTCACAATCGCCCAGCGGCGACCTTTTTTGTTAGTCATCACCCTAACACCTAAGACTAAACCAGCAATGGCCACTTGATTGTCTTTACTCGTAGGCTTCAAATCATGAATTCGACTATCCGTATAATGTTTTAACTCACTCAGATAGCGGTTAATTGGATGACCGGTTAAATATAACCCAAGGGTTTCTTTTTCACCATCAAGCCAGACTTTTTCAGACCAAACAGGCACATTAGCAAATGCTTGTTCAGCATCTTCAGAGTCGGTTAACAACCCAAACATATCACCTTGACCAAAACTCTCAGCTCTAGCGTGTTGTGATGCTGCATCTAATGCATCTTGTAAAGAGGCCATAATAGCAGCACGATGGGGACCTAAATTATCCATAGCTCCGGCCAACACTAATTTTTCTAATACTCGTTTGTTGACTTTCTTGATATCAATTTTGGCACAAAAATCAAATAGATCGGAAAACGAACCATGCACATTACGTGCTTCAATAATCGCTGTGATAGGGCCTTCACCTACCCCTTTTATTGCGCCAATGCCATAGACGATCTCTTGCTTGTCGTTGACAGTAAATTTGTATTTACCACTGTTTAAATCTGGTGGGCAAATTGTGATCCCCATACGCTGACATTCATCGGCTAGCGTCACAATTTTATCCGTATTATCCATATCTGCAGACATCACAGCCGCCATGAAATAAGCGGGATAATGTGTTTTCAACCACAATGTTTGATACGACACTAAGGCATAAGCAGCAGAGTGAGATTTATTAAATCCATAACCCGCAAATTTTTCTACCAGATCAAAAATTTTCATCGCCAAATCAGGATCGATATTATTATTTTTAGAGCCTTCAGCAAACACAGAACGCTGCTTTTCCATCTCTTCTGGTTTTTTCTTACCCATAGCTCGACGTAATAAATCCGCACCACCTAGCGAATACCCGGCCATCTCTTGAGCAATTTGCATCACCTGCTCTTGATATAAAATGATGCCATAGGTCGGTTCTAAGATAACTTGTAAACATTCGTGCTGATAATTTGCATCTGGGTAAGATATCGCCTCTCGACCATGCTTACGGTCGATAAAGTTATCTACCATGCCAGATTGCAATGGACCGGGCCTAAATAATGCCACCAATGCAATAATATCTTCAAAACAATCGGGACGTAGACGGTTAATTAAGTCTTTCATCCCACGCGACTCTAATTGGAATACAGCGGTTGATTCAGCACGTTGTAATAATTCAAAACAGGCAGGATCTTCTAGTGGTATTTGGGTGATATCAACGATTTCCCCGGTCATCTCCTTAATCATATCAATGGCCCATTGAATGATAGTTAATGTCCTGAGGCCTAAGAAATCGAACTTAACTAACCCCGCAGTTTCAACATCATTTTTATCAAATTGAGTCACCGGGTTGTTGCCTTGATCATCACAATATAATGGAGAGAAATCCGTTATCTGTGTCGGAGCAATAACGACACCTCCAGCATGCTTACCCGCATTTCGAGTCACGCCTTCAAGAATACGAGCCATGCTCAATAATTCTTTGACATCATCATCCATATTTTCAAGCTCACCTAAGCGAGGCTCAACATCAAATGCTTTGGCTAGTGTCATACCAGGGTCAGAAGGGATTAGTTTAGAGATACGGTCAACAAATCCATAAGGATGTCCTAATACTCGTCCAACATCGCGTACAACGGCTTTTGCCGCCATGGTACCAAAGGTAATAATTTGAGAAACCGCCTCGCGACCATACATTTGTGCAACATGGTCAATTACCTCATCTCGACGATCCATACAAAAATCAATATCAAAATCTGGCATAGATACACGTTCAGGGTTGAGGAATCGTTCGAATAGCAAATCAAACTCAAGTGGGTCTAAATCCGTTATATCCAGTGCATATGCCACGAGTGAACCAGCACCTGAACCACGCCCAGGTCCTACTGGAATACCATTATCTTTGGACCATTGAATAAATTCCATGACGATCAAGAAATAACCTGGAAATCCCATCTGATTAATGACTTTTAATTCAATATCTAGACGTTCATCATATTCAATGCGCTTTTCAGCGCGTTCGGATTCATTTGGAAACAGTTTCAATAATCGTCGCTCTAAACCTTCTTTAGAGACTTTAATTAAGAAATCTTCTGTTGATAAGTCACCCGTAGGGAAATTGGGTAAAAAATAAGTACCTAACTGGACGGTGACATTACACCGTTTAGCAATCTCAACAGTATTGATAATCGCTTCAGGAATATCATCAAACAACGCAACCATTTCTTCTTCAGAGCGCAGGTACTGCTGCGGAGAGTAATGTTTAGGCCGCCGAGAATCTTCTAAGGTATAACCATCGTGGATGCTGACTCGAATTTCATGTGCGGCAAAATTTTCTGCTGCAATAAAGCAGACTTCATTGGTGGCGACGACAGGTAAGTTATGTTGTTCTGCAAATACTACTGCAGCTTTAATATATTGATTTTCATTTGCACGACCGGTACGAATTAACTCAATGTAATAACGATCAGGAAAATGGGTTTGGTAAAATTCAGCAATCTGAGTTGCAGCTCTTTGGTTATCTTTTAGTAATGCCTCACCAAGATCACCTCGAGTCGCACCTGATAAAATAATAATGCCTGATTGATGTTCAACTAACCACGCTTTATCAATAACCGGTCGATGATCTACATGACCACGTTGATACGCTTTTGATATCAACACCGTAATATTTTTATAGCCTTCATTATCAGTGGCTAATAATGTCAAACGGAAAATATTAGGTGATTCAGAGAGATCTTGAACCCAAAAGTCCGTACCAATAATGGGTTTTATTCCACGATTATGTGCTTCAGAATAGAACTTAACCAAACCACACATATTCATTTGATCTGTCAGTGCTATAGCCGGCATCTCTTGGTTTACGCACTCATCTAGCAGCGGTTTGACTTTATTCAAACCATCCATCATTGAATAATCACTATGCACACGTAAATGGATAAATTCAGAAGACATGTAAGCTGTGGTTCCTAAGTAAAATAACAGGCAACATCATTAAGAATTAATTGTACCAAAAAATAACGTTAAACAATGAAGTAATCGATACCAATTTTTCAAAAATTATTGATTATTTGATTCACTTAAGTCGAAGTGCGACTGGTTTAAAGCTCTTACGGTAACAAGGTAAAACGGGTAGCTTATCTAAACACGCTAAATGGGCTTTAGTAGGGTAACCTTTATGTTGTGCAAAACCATAATCTGGATGGAGTTTATCTAACATAACCATTTCTTGATCACGTACCACTTTCGCCAATATTGAGGCTGCACTTATACATGGGACACTGCCATCGCCTTTTACAATGGCTTCACTGGCATAGTCCCACGGTGGTAATCGATTACCATCTACTTGCACAAAATCAGGTGTAATAGCTAATCCAGCTACCGCTCGGGACATGGCAAGCATCGTTGCGTTTAATATATTCAGCTCATCTATTTCACTGGGTGTCGCTCGACCAATAGCCCAGGCTAAAGCCTGTTCTTGAATGATTGGGAATAATGCTTCACGTTTTTTTTCGGAGAGTTTCTTAGAGTCGTTCAACGCTTCAATGGGGTGAGCCGGGTCTAGAATCACCGCTGCCGTCACAACATCTCCGACTAACGGCCCTCGCCCTACTTCATCTACACCAGCAATTAACATAATTATTATAACTCCTTGATAGTTAATTCTAGATTAAGCGTTAGTTTGTACCTGAATTGAGTTGACCCAATAATAATTTCGCAACCGTTGACGCAGCTTGATTATCTGCATCCTGAGCTAAGTCATGATGAAGTTGTGCAAATCTCGATAAAATATACGATAAGCGATGCTTATCAATCGTAAATAAACAAGAGCCCTCACTTTTTACTGGTAATAATTCAACACGAGCCTTCTCATCAACTGATGGATGAAAATCTAAGTGCTCTGATAAATTCAGTAAATTTATCATGTAATCGCTGATTAAAGATGGATTAACATCATCTTGAAGTAACTCTGGTACGAGTGGCTCATTAGCTAAAATATTAGGTAACGAAAAGTACTTAGGCTTATAAAGTCGTTTCATCATACGGTATGTGAGCCCTGACATTTTGTAAACTGATAACATGGGTCGTTTACATAACATCGCTTCGAGAGTTGCTGTACCTGAAGATAACAATACCGCATCACTAGCAACCATCACTTCTCTGGCAACTTGACGAGTTACAATAACAGCATCAGAAACTGCTTTAGGATACCGTGTCAATATGGTTTGAATTTGTGTTTCTCGAACAGTATTCACAGCTGGTACAAGCGCACGAATATTGCCTTGAACGCTTTGCATTTGTTCGAATGAATCGAGAAATATAGGCAACAGTTGTTGCACTTCACTATTACGAGAACCAGGTAATAGTGCCACTACCGGCTGCTTATCATCTAGGTTAAATGTTTGTCGTGCTAATGCTTTATCTGGAGATAACGCAATGGCATCTGCCATAGGGTGACCAACAAATCGATAATTCACCTGATATTTAGCAAAAACAGGGGCCTCAAAGGGAAATAATCCCATGACACAATCTGCAGCCCGCTTAATTTTATGCACACGGGATTCACGCCACGCCCAAATTGTTGGAGAGACATAATGAACGGTACAAATCCCTTTATTTTTTAAAAAAGCTTCGATAGGTAAATTAAAATCAGGAGCATCGACGCCTACATAAATATCAGGCTTAAAAGAAAGTAATTGTTGTTTAAGTGATTTTCGAATGGCTAATAAACGTGGTAAATGTTTGATGACTTCAAATAGCCCCATCACAGATAATTCATTCATATCAAACCAAGACTCTAAGCCTTGAGCTTGACACAATTCACCACCAATCCCCTTGATTTGGGCATTTGGAAAACGTTGCAATAACTGTTTAACTAAACCACTGCCGAGCATATCACCAGAAGGTTCAGCACAGACAAGGGCGATTTTATAGGGGCTATTATCCACTGGTAAGGCGGACATAGTTAACGAATGATACCGCGGTTAGGTTGACTTAAGAAATCGACTAACACATCAAGCTCAGGAGTTGTTTGAGCAATTTCTTTTATGGCAACTATTGCTTCTGCAATCGTGTTATTTTGACGATACAAGGCTTTATAAGCTCGTTTTATTGCCATTATTGAAGCACTACTAAACCCGCGACGCTTCAATCCTTCCGAATTAATTGTCTGTGGAATATGCTTTAAGCCATTGACCATTACATAAGGAGGGACATCCCGCAGAATAACTGCACCACCGCCGGTAAAGGCATGGGAACCAATATGACAAAACTGATGCACTGCCGTCATGCCACCTAAGATAACAAAATCGCCAATATGTACATGACCTGCAACCGTCGCATTGTTGGCGAAAATATTATTGTCACCGACCATACAATCATGTGCAAGATGGGTATTCACCATTAATAGGTTATTCGAACCAATTTTAGTGACACATTGGTCTTGCGTCGTACCTCTGTGTACAGAGCATGATTCACGAAAAACGTTATTGTCCCCAATAACAAGTGAGGTTTTTTCACCTGCATACTTCTTATCTTGACAATCTTCACCGATTGAACAGAACTGAAAAAAGTGATTCCCTTTGCCAATAGTTGTATCACGTTTAATGACAATATGTGACTCTAAAATACAATTGTCACCAATGCTAACGTTTTCGCCAACATAACAAAAAGGACCAATGGACACATTGCGGCCAATGCTCGCAGTAGGTTCAATAATTGCAGTTGAATGGATCAAATTACATATCTCTCATTGCACACATGAAATCCGAACTACACACTTCATCTCCATCGACTCGTGCAGCACCTCTAAACTTCCATATACCTCGACGTTCCTTGATTAGCTCAACTTCCATTTCTAGTTTATCACCTGGGACAACCGGCTTTTTGAAGCGCGCATTGTCAACACCTGCGAATAAGTATAACTTATCTGTCTTTTCCATGCTTTTAAATCCTAACACACCAGCAACTTGGGCTAATGCTTCTAAAATTAATACACCAGGAAAAATAGGCTGACCAGGAAAATGCCCCGTAAAACATGGCTCATTAAACGTAATGTTTTTATACGCTTTGATTGATTGACCTAATTCATAATCAGTCACGCGATCAACTAACAAGAAAGGGTAACGATGTGGAAGCAAATCCATAATTTCACGAATTTCAATCGTGTTTAATTCATTTGACAAGGTCAAATACTCCAATATTCAATAATGGGCGCCACCTTACCTGTAAACACCCTAAAAACAAATCAGACCAACCAGAAATTCACATCTAGTTGGCCTGAATGCTCATATTATGATAATTATTGAGCAGTATTAGTGTTTACTTGTTGTAATACTTTTTGCGAAATATCAAATTCAGGTTTCACAAATGTTGCTGCATTAGCGTTTAACACCATATCGAAGTTTTCGGCAAGCGCAACTGCATCAATGGCTTGTTTAACTAACCCGAGTAATTTAGTTTGTTCTTCGTTTTGACGACGTTGCACAGCTTGTTGTAGAGGCTGTGCTTTTTCTTGTAACTCAGCTCGTATAGCCATGATTTTTTCTTGAGAAGCTTGTTTCTGAGCCTCAGACATAGTCGCGCCATCACGTTGTAATTTTTCTACTTCAAACTCACCGTCTTTTTGTAACTTCTGAATCACACCATATTGGTCTTTAAATTCTTCGTTAATACTTTGTGCAATTTGAGCCGTTTGTGGTAATGCTTGTAAGATGCCTTGAACATCTACAATGGCTACTTTTTGCGCAGCAAGCACAGCAGTGCTAAATAAAGTCGTTGCTAATAAAGCACCCGTCGCTAATGTTTTTGTAATTGTTTTCAAAGTGTACTCCTATATACGCATCTAATGATGCACTTAAATTAAAATGTTTGACCAATATTAAAGGTGAAAAACTTAGCATCATCACCAGCTCGTTGTTTTAAGGCTTTTGAGAAACTAAAGACCATAGGTCCCATCGGTGAAACCCATTGGACAGATAAACCAGCTGAGCTTCTGAATAACTTCCAGTCACTATAATCAAGCAACTCGTCACTACTTGCTGATAAACTTAAATCTTTAACTGAATCATAATCAAATTCTGTATCCCAAACATTCCCTACATCAAAGAAAAGACTGGTACGTACAGATTTATCAAATTCTGTCTCTATAAATGGGGTTGGAACAATTAATTCCAACCCTGCAAGTGCCAATGCATTACCACCAAGACTCCGACGTGACGAGAACAGAGTATCATTAATCGGGAGACCAGGAATGACTGTGCCATCTGGGGTGGTAATAGTACTTTGCGATATGCGCTGGATACCACGCGGACCCACAGTATTATTTTCAAAACCACGTAATGTGTCAGAACCACCTGCGGTAAAGTTTTCAGTGAAAGGTAGAATTTGCTCTACACCATTAACATCCCCATAACCATTACCATAGCCTAAACGCGCACGTGCTAGTACGGTCCAACGTTGATTTCGAGTTAATGGGAAATAAAATTTAGTATCGATAGTCGACTTAAAGTACTGCACATCGGAATTAGGTGTCGTGATGCTCACTGTCGCTCGTTGTGAAGAACCGTCTGATGGAAACATACCGCGGTTCAGCGTATTTCTGAACCAACCAACCGATGCTTGCAAGCTATCATACTTAATTGCCGCATCAGGGTTTGCCTCATCCAGGAACTGGTTATAGAAGCGATCAGTCTGTTCATACCGTGAACGATTAAAGAGCTCAACATTGGTGTAAGTGAGACCAAAATTAATACGATTAACAGCATTAATCGGATAACCCAGATTGGCACCTAAAGCAAACTGTTTGGAATTGTAGTTGATGACATTAAAGTCACCTCCATCAAACTCTGAATAGCTCAGCGTTCCACCTAAACTAATACCATCAATAGTAAAGAAAGGGTCGGTGTAGCTAAATGAAACAGACTGCTGATAAGATACCGTATTAAGACTGATACCCACACGTTTTCCCGTTCCCAAGAAATTATCTTGCTGTATACCTGCTTGTAAACTTAATTTAGTACGATCACCATAGCCTATGCCCGCATTAAATGACCCTGCAGGTTGTTCTTTGACAGAAAAATTAACGTCTACCTGATCTTCTTTACCTGGCAATCTAACAGTATCAAATTCCACTTCTTCCATGTATGTTAGACGTGATAGTTGTACTTTAGAGGTTTCGAGAGACTGATTAGACAACCAAGCACCTTCCATTTGTGTCACGTTTTGTCTTAGAACATCATCAGCCGTGACATTATTTCCTGCAAAGTTAATTCGTCTTACATAGATGCGTTTTCCAGGATCAACGGATAATGTCAGTTTAACTGTATTATCTTCATCATTAATCTCTGGGATCGTCGTGACGGTTGGATAGGCATAACCAAAACGCCCTAAATATTTACTAACAAATTCTTCTGCGTAAGTAACTTGTGCTTGGTTGTATAAAATATCTGTTCTTAATGGCACTAGCTGCTTAATGATCTCATCTTGCCCAATCAAGTCACCAATGACCTCAACCTCAGATACATTATATTGCTCACCCTCTGTCACATTTAATGTGATGTAAATAGCATCTTTATCTGGTGTCATGGATACTTGAGTAGAATCAATCGCAAAACGTAAATAACCGCGGTCCATATAATAACTCGTGAGCGTCTCCATATCGCCTGATAGGGTTTGCTGTTGATAACGAGTTTCAGACATAAAGTCCCACCAAGGGCGGTTAAACTTTAATTCCATCTGGTCGAATAACTCTTGATCAGTAAATATCTCATTACCGACGATGTTAATTTGCGTAATACTCGCAGCATCACCTTCTTCGAACAAGACCTTTAAATCAACACGGTTGCGCGGTAATGGTGTCACTATCGCATTCACATCGGCATTATATTTACCAATCGAGTAATAGAAGTCTTTTAAACCATTTTCGATAGAGTTGAGCACTGTTTTATCTAACGGCTCACCAACAATAATATTAGAACCATTCAAACTATCTTGAAGCTGCTCATCTTTAATATCATCATTCCCTTCAAAAATAATATTTGAGATGGTAGGACGTTCTGTCACTTTGATCACTAGAGTATTGCCATCTCGAGCGACAACTATGCTTTCAAAGTGAGTAGAGGAATAGAGTGAGCGAATGACCTGTTTCACCCGGAAGTCACTTAACTGATCACCGACTTGAACAGGCACATAAGTCAATGCCGCACCAAGCGCTACTCGCTGTAAGCCTTGGATACGGATATCATCTATGACAAAATCACTATTTGCATGTGATACAAACGCACATAGCGATAGAATGCTAACGCAAAAAAACTGTCTTAACTTCATTAACTGTTATTCTTCCTAAACTAATTATGATTATTGTAAGGAATTGCACGACATTGAGCAAAATTAAGTGATGCGCATGATGTCGTTAAAAATCGCAATGCTCATTAAACTAAATAAAATGACTGCCCCGAAACGAAAGCCAATTTCCTGAACCTCTTCTGATACTGGCTTCCCTGTGACCATTTCCACTAAGTAGTACATTAAATGACCACCATCTAACATGGGTAATGGGAACAAGTTAATGATCCCCAAGTTAACGCTTATCAGTGCTAAAAAGCTTAAAAAATAAACAAGCCCATAACTGGCACTGGTACCAGCCCCTTGTGCAATCGAAACGGGACCGCTTAAACTTTTAACCGACACATCACCGGTAAATAACTTACCAATCATATCTACACTAAGCGTCATTAAACGCCATGTTTTATCAACGCCTAACAGAATAGCATCAACAATGTTAAAACGCTGCTCATAAACCATTCCATCTGGCCAAGCGTTAAACGTAGGACTGACCCCTAATATGCCGATGGTACTATTTTCAATTGATTGGGCTCCTAAAGTAGCAAACAAACGTTGAATATTGCCCCCTCTACCAATAGTTATTTCAATATCTTGGCTCGGGCGGGCTTGTATGTACGCAACTGTTTGTTCCCAATTCGATAAAAGAGTTCCATCA
The DNA here is from genome assembly GCA_949498985.1 of Glaciecola sp. HTCC2999. Taxonomy (GTDB): domain Bacteria; phylum Pseudomonadota; class Gammaproteobacteria; order Enterobacterales; family Alteromonadaceae; genus Opacimonas. The sequence goes on along the minus strand of CATECQ010000034.1, from coordinate 6,347 downwards.
ATTTGTAAAATTTTATCCCCTACTTGCACTCCAGCTCTTGCAGCAGGGCTATCAGCAGAGACAAAACCAATGTCCATGGTCGGTTTTGGACGATAAGGCGCAAAGCCTAGACTATCCATTGCAGACTGCTTATCTGGCGCAAATTGCCAATCATTTAACGATAACGTGAGTTTTCTTGGTGGTAAATATTCACCTACGTCATCATGCTGATAAAAACGCCCATCAACACTATTATCATGATGTAAACCGGTATCAACGACACGTAGTTCTACACTTTCATCACCAATGGCAGAAACCAGTTCTAAATTAATCGCTTCCCAGTCTTTAACTCTGCGTTCACCGATATGAGTTATTTGCATACCTGATACTAAACCAGCCCTATCAGCAATCGTATCAGTTTTGACTGAACCAACAACCGGTTGTAGGTTCGTCACTCCGACTAAGTACATCAACATTAACACAAAGATAGCGAAGATGAAGTTAACTATTGGTCCGGCAGCGACAATCGCAAAACGCTGATATACTGATTTTTGGTTAAAACTTTGTTGCTGTAACTCACTCGGCACGTCATCGACACGTTCGTCTAACATTTTGACATAGCCACCAAGTGGAATTGCAGCAATCGCAAACTCAGTACCGTGGCGGTCATGGCGACGCCATATTACTTTTCCAAACCCAATCGAAAAACGAAGCACTTTCACACCGCATTTACGAGCAACATAAAAATGCCCCCATTCATGGACCGCGACCAAAATTCCTAAAGCAACAATAAATGAAAGAATGTTCCACAGAATAACTAACATAGTGACTCCGAAATGGCGGATTGAGCTATCTCGCGCGCAGCATTATCACATTGAATCACTTCCTCTATAGTGGTTAACTTTACTAACTGATGGGTATCAAGTACTTGAGCATTAAAACGAGCAATATCGTTAAATGAAATGTCTCCAGCCAAAAATGCAGCCACGTTAACTTCATTAGCCGCATTGAGTACTGTGCATGCGGATTGCCCCATCCGAGCCGCTCGTAAAGCTAAATATAAATTTGGATATCGCTTATGACAGGGTGTTGAGAAAGTAAAATCACGTAATTGACTAAAATCTAATGGGCTGACACCACTTTGGATCCTAGCAGGATAAGCTAAAGCATGCGCAATCGGAGTTCGCATATCAGGCAGCCCCATCTGAGCAATCACAGAACCATCCGTATATTGAACCATGGAATGAATAGTCGACTGAGGATGTAAAACAATCTCAATATCATCGTTCTGCAAACCGAATAACCAACAAGCCTCAATAAACTCCAACCCTTTATTCATCATAGTGGCTGAATCTATTGAAATTTTTTGTCCCATATCCCAGTTAGGATGAGCACATGCTTGAGCAGGTGTAATATCACTGAACAGTTCTAAATCGGTCTCTAAAAATGGACCTCCAGAACCCGTTAACAGTATCTTACTGATCCCACTTGCCGATAAGTCACCATATTCAAAACGCTGCGGTAAGCATTGAAAAATAGCATTGTGCTCACTATCGATAGGTAAAATTGTCGCGCCGCATTGCTTCGCCTTAGACATGAAAATCTCACCTGACATGACTAGTGCTTCTTTGTTAGCTAACAACACGCGTTTACCAGCTTCTACAGCAGCAAACGTAGGCAATAATCCGGCGGCTCCAACAATGGCCGCCATCACAGTGTCAACTTCTGCGTGACGGGACACATACACTAATGCATCTGCACCAAAATGACACTTTACAGTCACCTTCATCGATGCAGCTAATGCTAAAGCGTCGTCTTTCACTGAAACATCAGCCAGTACGATATGCTGAGCATTAAAATCTTTTGCTTGGGATAATAGGGTTTGATAGTCAGAGTTGGCAGTTAATGCATATACTTGGTATTTGTCAGTGTGACGTTTGACTACATCAAGCGTATTTTTACCGATTGATCCTGTGGCACCTAAAATAGTCAGCGTTTGCATTATGCCATCCAAACGACATAACAAAACGTAAAGACTGGAAAAGCAGCGGTAAGACTGTCGATACGGTCAAGGATACCGCCGTGTCCTGGCAATATCCGGCCACTATCTTTAATCCCAGCACAACGTTTAAACATGCTCTCATTTAAATCACCTAATGCTGAAACACCGACCGTAATAACACCGATCACAATGTGCAAGGTAATCGCCTTTGCTTCAACTTGATAATGCAAGGCAGCAAAGGCAATAATGGCCATTGATGCGGCAACTCCGCCGGCAAGACCTTCATATGTTTTTCCCGGAGAAACATTGGGACGAAGTTTCGTTCGACCAAATTTAACGCCAACGAAAAAAGCTCCCACATCGGCAGCCCATACAATCCCCAAAACATAAAAAATAAGTGATGCCCCATAGAAAGGGTCTACATCAAATAAACTCGATCTCAGAGTGACTATCGCAACATAAGTCGGTACTAAGGTAAACACACCGAATAAATTACGAATGAGATGTGATTGTTGCCAGAACCCGCTCGCTTTGGGATATAACAAAATCATCACCAAAGAATAAGCCCACCATGCACAGGCTAGCGCCAAAACCCAATAAAAAATGTCATGTAACTCGCCTTGCATCCAGATTTCATGAGCCGGTACCCATACACTCATCCCGATACAAATAGCGCTAATTAACAGTGTAAAGATCAACTTCATGCGACGTTGAATAAGACCCGACATATTACCCCATTCATAAGCTCCTAAACCCATGACAATGGCAACAGCGAATTGAAACGCATCAACAGAAAGAAAAAGAATGGCAAGTAAAGCAGCTGGCGCTAATATTAACGCAGTAATGATACGTTGTTTTAACATAACAAATTAAGTTACCTGTTCTGAGATTTTACCGAAACGACGTTGTCGTTCACTAAAGTCATGAACTGCATCGAGAAATTTATTCTCATCAAAATCAGGCCATAATGTATCAGTAAAATAAAATTCGGAATATGCACATTGCCATAAAAGGAAATTAGAAATACGCTTTTCTCCGCCAGTACGAATAAGTAAATCTAAAGGAGGTAAATCTGCGTATGCTGTTTGTGCATCAAAAGCGCTTTCATTGATATCTTCTACTGCAATTTCACCATCAGAGACTTGCTTTGCAAGCGATTGTGCGGCAGTGACGATATCCCAACGACCGCCATAATTCGCGGCAATGTTAAGCTGTAAATCGGTGTTATTGGCCGTTAGTATTTCAGCATCTTTAATTTTTTTGACTAATTTAGTATCAAAAGCGCTTAAATCTCCAATCACCCTTAAACGGACACCGTTTTTATGAAGTGTTTTAATTTCACTATTCAAGACTAACTTAAACAGTTCCATTAGTACCGAAACTTCGTCTTGCGGGCGTTTCCAATTCTCAGAACTAAATGCAAATAATGTTAATGCCGTAATGTGATTGGAACGAGCAAACCGAACAGAGGCACGTACCGCCTCGACACCCGCTTTATGGCCAAAGGTCCGCAGTTTTCCTTTTTGCTTCGCCCAACGACCGTTACCATCCATAATGATGGCAACGTGTTCTGGCATTTTCAGTGTCGCTACTGACACCTTATCATCCTTGGTTAAGATTTCCATAATCCTTAGATTTCCATTAGCTCTTTTTCTTTGACGCTTAGAAGCTCATCAACTTGCTTAATAAAATCATTGGTAATGGATTGAATATTTTCTTCACCAGCACGAGCTTGGTCTTCAGAAATATCTTTATCTTTCAATAAATCTTTAATATCCGAATTAGCGTCACGACGGATGTTACGTACAGCAACTCGGCCATTTTCAGCTTCACCACGAGCGACTTTGATCAGATCTTTACGACGTTCTTCTGTTAATGGAGGTAAAGGAATACGAATAGCGCCACCGGCACTCATCGGGTTTAAACCTAAATCTGATTGCATAATGGCTTTTTCTACTGCTTGGATAGCCGATTTATCAAACACAGATAATGCAAGTGTACGACTATCTTCAGCAATTATATTCGCTAATTGCTTAAGTGGTGTGTCAGCACCGTAATAATTTACGACGATACTATCTAATAAACTTGGATGAGCTCGACCCGTTCGAATTTTAGCTAATTGAGATTTTAATGCGCCAACACTTTTTTCCATGCGGTCTTGTGCATCTAATTCAATTTCATCAATCATGTGTTTATTCCTAATCTTCTAATTTTTCTTCGTGAGTAATTAAGGTGCCTTCTGCCTCCCCTAATACCACGCGCTTTAATGTTCCAGGAGTATTCATGTTAAATACACGAATAGGTAATGAATGATCACGCGCAAGTGTAAACGCTGATAAATCCATGACCTTTAATTCTTTTTCTAGTACTTCTTGGTAGCTGATCTTTTTAATGAGTTGCGCATCTGGATCCTTTGCAGGATCAGACGTATAAACACCGTCCACTTTAGTCGCTTTTAGTACTGCGTCTGCCTCAATTTCAATGCCACGTAAACATGCTGCAGAATCTGTGGTAAAAAATGGATTTCCAGTTCCCGCAGCAAAAATTACAACACGACTGGATTTTAATAAACTGATAGCATCAGCCCAATTGTATGCGTCACACACTCCGTTAAGGGGGATAGCAGACATCAAACGCGAATTGACGAAGGCGCGATGAAGTGCATCTCGCATTGCTAAACCGTTCATAACGGTAGCTAGCATCCCCATATGATCACCCACAACTCGATTCATACCGGCTTTAGCCAGTCCTTCACCGCGAAATAAATTTCCACCACCAATTACCAAGCCGACTTCGACACCCATTTCAACTAATTCTTTAATCTCTAGTGCCATACGGTTTAGAATTTTGGGGTCAATACCAAATTCACCATCACCTTGTAAGGCTTCACCACTGAGTTTAAGTAAGATACGACGATAAGCAGATTTTGGGGCGATACTCATTACTGTTTTCCTGTAGTACGAATAATTTATTATAGTAATTCTGGCAGTCTAGCAGACAGATATAAAAAAGCACCTCCAGAGGAAGTGCTCTTAGTGTATCCGATGTTACACGGATGAAAAAGATCCAAGTGCAATTATTTCTTAGCAGCTTCCATTTGCGCAGCAACTTCTGCAGCAAAATCTTCAGATTTTTTCTCAATACCTTCACCCACTTCAAAGCGGATAAAATTGACGACATCAGCACCTTTACTCTTCAATAAATCACCTACAGATTGTGAAGGGTCTTTAATGAAAGGCTGACCAGTTAAGCTGATTTCGCCGGTGAATTTCTTCATGCGACCAGCAACCATTTTTTCAGCAATATCAGCTGGTTTGCCTGATTGAACTGCGATATCGATTTGAATTTCTTTTTCTTTCTCAACGACTTCTGCAGGTACATCTGTTGGCTTAACAAACTGTGGAGAAGCAGCTGCAACGTGCATCGCAACGTCTTTTGCTAATTCTTCATCGCCACCGGTAAGGATAGCTACAACACCAATACGCCCGCCATGGACATATGCGCCTAGATTATCACCTTCAACGTTAATTACACGACGAGGAGAGATATTTTCACCGATTTTAGCAACCAATGTATCGCGTACAGATTGCACTGTTCCGCCATCTAACTCTGCAGCATTCAATGCTTCAATCTCATTGATTTTGTTAGCCGCAGCTACACCGATAATTTTATTACCAAATGCTAAGAAACCTTCATCACGCGCAACGAAGTCAGTTTCGCAATTAACTTCCATCATGGTCGCAACACCGTTTTGAATGTGAGTTAAAATCACACCTTCAGCTGCAATACGACCTGCTTTTTTAGCCGCTTTTGCTTGACCAGATTTACGCATATTTTCAATCGCTAGTTCGATGTCACCATCAGTTTCAACTAACGCTTTTTTACAATCCAACATACCGGCGCCAGTGCGCTCACGTAGTTCTTTAACCAGGGCTGCAGTCACTGCCATGATATTTTCCTCGAATAATTAATCTTAAAATAATAAACTGCGTTAGACTGAAATCAGCCTAACGCAAGGCACTTATTCTGCCGCTTCTACAAACTCTTCTTCAGCTTTCGCTTCGATGTTTGAATTACGACCAGAGATAACAGCATCAGCCGCTGCATTTAAGTACAACTGGATAGCACGGATCGCATCGTCGTTACCAGGGATGATGTAATCAACACCATCTGGGTTAGAGTTAGTATCAACTACACCCACAACTGGAATACCTAAGTTACGTGCTTCTGTTACTGCAATGTGCTCATGATCTGCATCGATAACGAAGATAACGTCCGGTAAACCGCCCATATCTTTGATACCACCTAAGCTTGATTCAAGCTTAGTCATTTCACGTTGTAACATTAATACTTCTTTTTTGGTAAG
>CATECQ010000033.1 GCA_949498985.1 Glaciecola sp. HTCC2999 | reverse complement strand
GTGCGTAGTTTTCGTCGTTTGCGACTATTTGTTTGCGGCTTTTTAAAGAGGCAAACCGCACCTCTGCATGCACCTAAAGCATCATTGAATCCTGTCGAATCCTAATCAGCCCCAAATGTAGTGTGTATCATAGCATTGATTTGGTTTTTGCATAGTTATTTCAGCTAAATTTTATGAACAAACCCGATGTCTGCATGACGTTAGACATTCTATATCGTTCGTTTACGAATTTTGATAATGATGTCATATAGTTTTTCGCTAGAGTAGGGTTTTGAAAGGACGTAATTAAATCCTGCCTTATGATAAGCGCGGACCTCGTCTGGCATTGTATTACCAGATATAGCAATGACTTGCATTGACGGATGGCTATGACGAATTTTCTTAACTAAACTGACACCATCTAATTTAGGCATGGCGATATCGGATAGCACAATATCAAAGTGATACTCTTCGAGTAATTCTAGCGCTGCTTCACCATTTTCAGCTTCTTTTACATTAACTGAACACGCTTCGAGTTGTTCTTTTAAGATTGCGCGATTAATAAAATTATCCTCGACTACTAACACCGATATACCCGCTAGATTAGGTAAAATAGGCGTATTATGGTTATTAGTGTCAGATTCATTTGGCTTTGAGTCAGCGACTAATGTACAAGGTAGTGATGCCTTAAACACACTACCGATATGTTTCGTACTTTGGACTTCAATGGTGCCATGTAGAGTATTAATCAGTTGTTTGATAATACTCAAACCAAGACCCGTACCTTGATATTCTTTAGTGATGTTACGTTGAACTTGATAATACTCGTCATAAATTTTATCAATTTGGGTGGCCGAGATCCCGATCCCGGTATCTTGGACATGTAATTCTAAATGTTCGTGCTGTTCATCCAAACCAATACTGATATTAATTTCACCCTGATTCGTGTATTTCACCGCATTACTCGTTAAATTGGATAGGATAATTTTGAATGATTTTTTAGCGATAAATAATTGTTGGGGCAAGTTATCATGATAATTGATTTGAAAATTTAATCCTTTTTGAACGGCTTGTTCCTCGTAAATAAACACAACGTTATCAACAACACTACGAATATTTGTAGGCACTGGTGTGTCAACAAAGCTTCCCGCCCGAAGCTGACGAAGATTAAGTACACCATCAATAGTGTCATTTAATTGCTCAGTCGTGCGGATCGCGTTCTGTAATAAAAACTGATAACGGTCGGCAGATATTTTATGATTTCTTAAAACATCCAGTACCCCTTTAATACCCTGTAATGGATTACGCATTTCATGATTCATGTGAGATATGAATTGTTCTTGTTTGTTATTAATATCTAACAGTTCTCTGGTTTTTTTTGAGTAATCTTTGGCAATAAATAATAAAGCGGTGAAACTCGCTAACATTGCAAGAGTTTCTCGGATAGGTAATCCAAAGACACGTTTATCATCATTTAGGTTCATCACATCCGTAGAGCCGGTGAGATAGTGAATGGCGAGAAGACCTAGCATCATCAGTGTTGCTTTAAATACTAACCGAGCATTGTCTACTCCTACGGTCCACAACGAAAAGATTGCAAAGCCCACCATATAAATCGTAGTACTGGCATTAGCAAAACCGCCGTTAGTTAATGTGAGGGAAAGTATAAAAAAAACTAAACCAGCAAGCACGAGATAGGTGGTCACCATTTTATTTTTAAAATAAAACACATACGCTGCTGATAAACAGCCTACACACATCAACCCTAGAATGATTCGACTGGTATGTCCAAGATGAATATCAGACATTAAAAAAAGGACTCTAATGACAAGAGGAATGATGATAAATAATTGTGGTGCAATGTATTTGTGATAAAAATTCATTGAAAGTCTCTTTGATAGGTCATTATTTACCGGATTGAATATGTTTAATTAACCTTTGACTTTCATCATCCGCTCTTTTTGCCTAGCCCAATCACGATCTTTAATACTATCTCGCTTATCATGAGCTTGCTTACCTTTGGCTAAACAAATTTCTAACTTCACCCAGCAAGCTTTCCAATACATGGCGGTAGCCACAATCGTAAGTCCCTGGCGGTCTAGTCCACCCATTAATTGTTCTATTTCACGTCGTTTAAGTAATAACCTGCGCGTTCGATCAGGGTTACAAATCACGTGAGTTGATGCTTGAGATAAGGGCTGAATAGTAATATTAGTGACGAAGGCTTCACCATTTTTAACAAAGACATAACTGTCAGATAAATTCACTTTACCTGCACGAATACTTTTAACTTCCCACCCCTGTAATTCCATACCCGCTTCAAATTTGTCGGTTAAATGAAATTCATGTTTGGCTTTTTTATTTAGGGCAATAGTACCTGTTGGGGCTTTTGATTTTTTTTTGCTCATGTGCTTATTCTTTGTTCCGTTGCTGGATATTGTACCTGTGATTTGTACTAGTGCAATCTTAATCTCGGGGATTGGGCTTAACAATCACGCTTTTCATGATAAACTTCAAAGCATCAAATAAGAATCAGTGATGTAACCAAACAGATGGCGAAAGTGAATAAAAGTGCATTGGTCCCTTACAGTGCGCAAACCATGTATGACTTAGTCAATGATGTGGCTTCTTATCCAGATTTTATTCCTGGGTGTGTCGCAACACACATTGAGAGTGCCGATGAAACACACATGCGAGCAACGTTAGATATTGCTAAGGCGGGTATCAAGCAAACTTTTGCTACTTACAACACTCTTAATGCACCTTATTCTATTGCCATGGAACTTGCAGACGGTCCATTTAAATCATTATCCGGTGGTTGGGTGTTTACTGAGTTAGATGAATATGCGTGTAAAATTGAACTCAGTTTGGAGTTCGAATTTACCAGTAAACTGGTCGAATTAGCATTTGGAAAGATCTTCCATAGCCTTGCTAATTCTATGGTGGATGCTTTTATCCACCGAGCTAAACAAATGGCGGTTTTATCTTCATGAGTGATATAGAAATAGAAGTCGTTTATGGGACACCTGAGCAACAACGTATTATCGTTGTGCAAGTACCGCCAGCTACATCAGTAGCTGAGGCAATTGCAGCTTCAAATATGCACCAGTATTTTCCGGAAATTGATTTGTCAGAAAACAAAGTCGGGATTTGGAATCGTACCTGTAAATTAACCGACACGTTAAAAAATGGTGATCGGATCGAAATCTATCGCCCGTTAATAGCCGATCCTAAAGAAGTACGTCGCCAACGTGCTCAACGAGCTAAAGAAGAAGGCCGTGCTGATAAAGTCACTGGTGGTCGGGCTCGTCAGGCTAAACGCGATGACGTTGATACATCAGACACGCCAATGGAAAATGCAAGCTCAACGGATCCCACTGTTAAATAATGATTTGAATCCAGTGCTAACCCAACCTAGCGGTCAGTATTTACGTCGCTGAAGGCCGGTAGTCGCTAATATTTTAGCTGAGATCTCTTCAATTGAAAATTTGGTTGAATTCAAAAACGGAATACGCTCTTTTCGATATAAACCCTCGACTTCTCGTAATTCCATACGACATTGTTTAATGGAAGCATACTTTGAATTGGCCCGACGTTCAGAGCGAATTTGATGTAATCGTTCTGGGTGAATAGTTAACCCAAAGAGTTTATTTTTATACCGTTTTAATGCTGGATTGAGTTTAATCACATCCCCTAAATCTTCTTCGGTAAATGGATAATTTGCCGCTTTGATACCATATTGTAATGCTAAATAGAGGCTGGTGGGCGTTTTACCTGAGCGCGATACTCCAACCAATATAATATCGGCTTCTTCATAGTTTTTTAAATTAGCACCATCATCATTAGTCAATGCATAGTTAACTGCCTCTATACGAATGTCGTATGTGGTTTCATGGATGCTGTGTGTACGATGCTTCTTAGGTTTTGATGGAACGCCTAAGATTTTTTCTATAGGTGCAACAAATTGGTCTAAAAAGTTGTAATTGATGCCCACTGATTGTGAAATTATATGCATGACATCGGTATTAACAATTGTATAGAAAACCAACGGACGAGTTTGAGAATCTTGAAAACTTTCAGATATTTTTGTTAAAACATCGTAAGCCTGTTGCTCGGTTTCAACGAATGGGATCGTGATATGTTCGAACTCAATCGGGAATAAAGACAGTAAAGCATGGCCAAAAACCTCGGCTGTTATCGCAGTTCCATCTGAAATATAGTATGCAGTTCGCATAACATCTCCTTAACAATGGTGTAATTTAATTACACCTTGAATTTAAATTTTACAAGCGTAAGTACATCATTCTACAATGATTTTTTCGTTTGGTTATTTTTTGTACATTTGAAATTTACACTGTAACCGAAATAAATAAGCTCGTTAGACACAATACGGCTGGAGGCTTTAAAGTGCAAGAATACGTTTTATGGTATCAACAACTGGGTATGAACGATGTTGGCAGAGTAGGGGGTAAGAATGCTTCCTTGGGCGAAATGATTTCAAACTTAGCCAACGCAGGTGTGCAAGTACCGGGTGGTTTTGCTACGACTGCAGATGCATTTAATGAGTTTTTAGAGCGTAGTGGTGTAGAAGCCAAAATCTATAACATGTTAGATCAACTAGATGTGGATGATGTCAACGAACTTGCCAAAGCAGGGGAGCAAATTCGGAATTGGATTATTGATACTCCGTTCCAGCCTGAACTAGAAGCGGCGATTAAGACCGCTTTTCAAGAGTTACAAGGAGATGCGGGTGATGAAGCTTCATTCGCCGTGCGCTCATCAGCGACTGCTGAAGACATGCCGGATGCGTCATTTGCCGGTCAACAAGAAACCTTCTTAAATGTGAAGGGATACGAATCTGTTCTTGTGGCGATTAAACACGTCTTTGCTTCATTATTTAATGACCGTGCTATTTCATATCGTGTTCATCAAGGTTACGACCATAAAGGAGTTGCCCTATCCGCGGGTATTCAGCGCATGGTCCGGTCTGATTTATCGTCTTCAGGTGTCATGTTTACTATTGATACGGAATCGGGTTTTGAAGATGTCGTCTTTATCACTTCGTCATTCGGTTTAGGTGAGATGGTGGTCCAAGGCGCTGTTAATCCAGATGAATTCTATGTACACAAACCTACACTCAAGGCGGGTAATCCAGCGGTTGTACGTCGTAATTTAGGTAGTAAATTAGTACAGATGATTTACTCCGAAAATCAAGAACATGGCAAGCAAGTTGAAATAGTGGATATTGAACGCGAGCAGAGCATGCAGTTCTCTATTACTGATAGTGAAGTCGAAGAACTGGCTAAACAAGCTGTGATCATTGAACAGCATTATGGTCGTGCGATGGATATCGAATGGGCCAAAGACGGTGTAGATGGTAAGCTTTATATCGTACAAGCTCGTCCAGAAACTGTACGTAGTCGCGAGGACATGCAGGTTATTGAGCGTTATCAATTAAACGGTGAAGCGCCGACGATAGCCACAGGACGTGCAATTGGTCATAAAATTGGATCAGGTAAAGCCAAAGTACTAGGCTCCATTGAAGAAATGGATAAAGTAGAAGTGGGCGATGTATTAGTGACAGATATGACTGATCCTGATTGGGAACCGATCATGAAACGTGCTTCTGCTATTGTAACTAACCGAGGTGGCCGCACCTGTCACGCCGCTATCATTGCACGTGAATTAGGTATTCCTGCTGTAGTTGGTTGTGGTAACGCGACTGATTTAATTAATACCGGTGATCAAATCACCGTTTCATGCGCTGAAGGTGATACTGGGTTTATCTATGGTGATGAGCTTGCGTTCGATGTGGTCACTTCGCGCATTGATTCAATGCCAGATGTTCCATTAAAAATCATGATGAATGTGGGTAATCCTGACCGAGCCTTTGATTTTGCTCGTTTACCTCACGCTGGTGTTGGCTTAGCACGCTTAGAATTTATTATTAATCGCATGATTGGTGTACATCCTAAAGCACTATTAAATTTTGACCAGCAACCTGAAGATGTGAAGTCTGAAATCGTCGAGATGATGGCTGGCTATGCTTCTCCTAGAGAATTTTATATTCAAAAGCTAGTAGAAGGTATTTCGACTATTGGCAGTGCTTTCTCGCCTGAAAAAGTCATCGTTCGTATGTCTGATTTTAAATCGAACGAGTATTTTAACCTGGTAGGCGGGCACCAATACGAGCCAGATGAAGAAAACCCAATGTTAGGTTTCCGCGGTGCGTCACGTTACATCTCTGAAGATTTTCGTGATTGTTTTGCACTTGAGTGTGAAGCGATTAAGCGTGTTCGTAACGACATGAAACTCACTAATGTTGAAATAATGATCCCATTTGTGCGTACTTTAGAAGAAGGACGACAGGTTATTGAGTTACTCGCTGAAGAGGGATTAGTTAAAGGCGAAAACGGATTGCGCATTATTATGATGTGTGAGTTGCCTTCAAATGCCTTACTCGCAGATGAGTTTCTAGATATCTTTGATGGTTTCTCAATTGGTTCAAATGACTTAACGCAATTAACCTTAGGTCTGGATCGAGATTCAGGTCTGATTGCGCATTTATTTGATGAGCGTAATGAGGCAGTGAAAAAACTACTAGCGATGGCCATAAAGGCAGCCAAAGCACGTGGTAAGTATGTTGGTATCTGTGGCCAAGGACCTTCTGATCATGAAGATCTTGCTGCATGGTTAGTCGAGCAAGGTATCGATAGTGTGTCATTAAACCCAGATACGGTGGTTGAAACTTGGTTATACTTAGCTGAACAACACAACCAATAATCTAATAAAAAGACTCACCGCTTACCATTATTTACATGGTAAGCGGTTTTTTTATGCGTATATTTCATGCATTAATAGAGCTTGTGAGTCATTTTGCGTATAATGACGAAATCTTGACTATAAACAATTTACGCCATGTTACCTGTACTTGATAGCAACAATGCCCTTGAACAACAGTATCTTGATTATCTGGATGCACTTAGCTGTGCAGGGTTTGATGGAGATATTGAAACTCAATATTCTAGCCGTTTAGCGATGGCGACGGATAATTCAATTTATCAAAAGCTGCCTCAAGCTATTGTCTATCCAAAACACATTGATGATTTGGTATGCATTGGTCAAACCGTTCAAGCGTTTGATGAGGTTGTTTTTTCAGCACGAGGCGGTGGTACGGGGACTAATGGTCAGTCATTGACCCACGGGATCGTAGTAGATATATCCCGTCATATGAATCAAGTATTAGAAATCAATGCTGCTGAACAATGGGTGAAAGTGCAAGCTGGTGTAGTTAAAGATGCATTGAACGATGCACTAAAACCGTTTGGTTTTTTCTTTGCTCCTGATTTATCGACCTCTAACCGGGCGACCATCGGCGGGATGATTAATACTGATGCTTCTGGGCAAGGCTCACTGGTTTATGGAAAAACTTCAGATCATGTTTTAGGTTTAACTTCCGTGTTGGCCAATGGGGATGTCTTACGCACCAAACCCACGCCCATACCAGCATGTTTGACACATGCACAATCGAGTTATCAAGCGATAGCAAAACAAATTCAAGCCTCTTGCGTAGAACAACGCGATGCCATTTTAGCTAAATTTCCACGGTTGAATCGTTTTTTAACCGGATATGATTTGGAGCATGCTTATGCCCCTGAGACAGATACGTTTGATATCAGTCGATTAATTACCGGTTCTGAAGGTTCCCTGGCTTTTGTCGCAGAAGCCAAACTCAATATCACGCCAATTGCCAATCATAAAGCATTAGTCAATATTAAATATAATTCCTTTGAGGCAGCCTTGCGTCATGCACCAAAGATGGTTGCAGCAAATGCCACCTCTGTTGAAACTGTTGATTCGAAAGTATTGAATTTGGCGCGTGCAGACATTATTTGGCATTCTGTTTCTGATTTAATTACCGACGTGCCTGAGCATAATTTACTCGGGTTAAATATGGTGGAATATAACAGTAATGATGAAACAGAAATTACGGATCGTATCGCTCGATTAAGTGCAGAACTTGATGAGGATATAAAAACGCAAAAGGGTGGGGTTATAGGTTATCAAGTGACTTATGATGTTCAGGACATCCAAAAAATCTATGCTATGCGTAAAAAATCTGTTGGATTATTAGGTAAAACAGACGGTGCGAAAAAGCCCATCGCATTTGCCGAAGATACTGCAGTACCGCCTGAGAATTTGGCTGATTTTATTATGGAATTTCGTGCGTTACTCGACGCGCATCAATTGGATTATGGCATGTTTGGCCATGTCGATGCAGGCGTGCTCCATGTGCGACCTGCACTTGACATGAATGACCCACAACAAGAAGTCTTGCTAAAACAAATTTCTGACCAGGTCGTTGCGCTAGTGGCTAAATATGGTGGATTAATGTGGGGCGAACACGGTAAGGGTTATCGTAGTGAATATGCGCCGGCATTTTTTGGTGAAACACTGTATAACGAATTGCGTAAGATAAAAGCCGTTTTTGATCCTTATAATAAAATGAATCCTGGGAAAATTTGTACGCCGATTGATTCCGATGCACAGTTAGTCCAAGTGACTGATACGAAACGGGGTACTTATGATAGAACTATTCCCGTGGTGTTTAAGGAAGAGTTTGCTCCGGCTATGAGTTGTAACGGTAACGGGCTGTGCTTTAACTATGATACCACTTCACCAATGTGCCCATCGAGTAAGATTACCTCTGATCGACGTCATTCGCCTAAGGGCCGTGCCGGGATGATCCGTGAATGGTTACGATTACTCGGCCAACAAGATGTCAAGGTTGATAGTCTGAATGCTCAGCAGTTCAAAAGTAGCTGGTTGAGCCGAATGATCAATACTAATTCGGGGAAATCGAGTCATGATTTTTCACATGAAGTATTTGAAGTCATGGATGAATGTTTGGCTTGCAAGTCTTGCTCTGCACAATGTCCGGTGGGGGTTGATGTACCAGATTTTAGAGCGAAGTTTTTATCGATTTACTATCAACGTTATTCTCGACCCATTAAAGATTTCTTGGTCGCTAATATTGAAAAGATGGCTCCACTACTGGCTAAGATGCCAAGAATAGTCAACTTTTTTACTAATCTATCTTTCAGTCAATGGCTACTTAAAGAAACGATTGGTTATGTTGATACACCCATATTATCCGTACCAACGTTATCTCAACAAGCACAAGCGTATAGCGCATTTTCGATGTCTGCTTTAGGCGCGCTCAGCCCAGCACAAAAAGCGCAGACAGTGCTTGTGGTTCAAGACCCATTCACCAGTTTTTATGATGCGAGTGTGGTGGCCGATTTTATGGCGCTGGCTAAAAAATGTGGATTTAATCCCATTCTATTGCCGTTTAACCCAAATGGTAAGCCACAACACGTGAAAGGCTTTTTAGACAAATTTGCTAACACTGCTCAATCTACCGCTGATTTTCTCAATGATGTCGCACGTTTGGATATTCCTATGGTGGGCGTAGATGCGTCGTTATTGCTTGTGTATCGTGACGAATATACCAAAACACTCGGTGATAAACGGGGTGATTTTAGTGTATTAGCCGTTCATGAGTGGTTAAGTCAGTCTGCTAATGATGCGCTGAAACAATTAAAAGTGCCTAATCAACCGTCACAACCCCTAGGTTTATTTACGCATTGTACTGAGAAAACGGCTTTGCCTTTGAGTGAAAAACAGTGGCAAGTGATATTTGGACAACTCAATGTGCCGGTGGATATTGTGTCAGTAGGATGTTGTGGGATGGCGGGTACTTATGGACACGAATCCTCACATCTGGCTAACAGCCAAGGGATATATGCATTAAGTTGGGAATCTGCTGTTGCAAAATATCCAGAAGATGCGCGTTTAGTGACAGGATATTCATGTCGTAGTCAGGTGGCTCGATTATCTGGAGATAAGCCAGTGCATCCATTACAAATGTTAAATCGTTTAGTCTCTTGATGGATAGATGCGTCATCGCAATTCTTTTTAACAATAATAATATTTAGGGAGCTTAGTATGAGCGAAATGACTGATTCATCGAGAGTCATGACACAAGCAGAACATGACACCTGGGTGCGCGAGCAGTTTCAACGTGCTAACACGCATTTAGCAGAAAATGGGGTGTTGTTTGAATCCGTAGTAGTCGAAGCGAGTCGTTATTTAGCCCCCTATGTTGCTGTTTGGAAAATTAAATCACAACAAGGTAAATTTTTCTGGGTACTCAGTGGTGATTTACCTGCCGATTATGTCCCATTTGATGTTGCACCTGATGCACGTGGTGCACTACGTCACTTTTCACTATCATGGCAGTTAAAAGCTGAAAATATTATGCAGGCTCAGGGGTTAGATGAGACTCAAGAAAATTATGCTAAACTTTTAGCGGATAGAGCGATCAGCTTACATCAGCTCAGTGAGCGTGATGATTTATTCTAAAATGTCTAAATAACCCCGATTTATCAACTCACGGATTAATTCAATCCAATCATGTGACATATCACAATGAAATAACAATTGAGTTTGGTGATTATCTAAAATTTGTGTTGTGGCCAATCGGTGGCTCGTGTGAGTTGAGAATTGGTGTCCATTAATAAAAAACGTAAATTCATCATCTATTTGATGGTCTAAATATACAGGACGCACTCCACATGCATGTTGTATTGTGACTCCTTCTTGAATCATTGTCATAAAATCCGAATGGGTGAACTCATGTTCCAAAGGAAAGTCATCTAAACATTCATTCTGTTTCGATAAATGTTGAATCAGTATTTGTTCGATTCTGGGTTCATCAATATAACCGTGTAACAGTGATTTCAACGATATCATATCTGTGGTTGTCATTGCGCCTGGACGATCAATATACGCTCGATTTGAGTCTGTGAAGCGACGAGTCGATTGATTTGAATCGAGTAAATCATCAGCAATGACCTGAAATAATTCAGTTTGGTCTGGTGCTCTAAAGCCAATAGAATAGTTTAGGCACTCAGTGATTGATTGACCTTTATGGGGAAAGCCAGGCGGTATGTATAGGACATCACCAGGCTGTAATTCGACATCAATAATAGGCTCAAACTCATCGGTTTGTTGTAATTTTGGATGGGGATAATGTTGTGAACTCTCCGTAGGCTTATTGCCTACTTGCCAGCGTCTACAGCCTTTACCTTGAACAATAAATACATCATATTGGTCGATATGTGCTCCAACACCCGCCCCAGGCTGAGAAAAACTAACCAATAGGTCATCCATACGCCAGTGTGGAATAAAATTAAAGGCTTTCATTAGGGATGCCGCCGACTCTATATGCGTATCCACCCCTTGAACCATAAGTGACCAATTATCACGGCAAACCGGTTCGAAGTCTGTAAAAGGTCCTTCAGTGACTGTCCAAGCACCGTTTATTTCGCTGATCACGCGGCTATCGATGCCGGCTTCTTGCGCCAGTCCTGCTAAGTCATGTTCATCAAGAGGATCTTCAAAATCACGTAAGGCACCATGAAATACACAAGGTCTTTGTTGCCAATGTTGTGATAGAAACGTTTTGATAGAGAAATTAGATAATTGATACATCATAGTCACCAATAAAAAAGTATAAAAATCAATCAACGTTATCTAAAAGTAAGCTGTCGATGAAATGTTGAGAATACGGAGACAATTAGTATAGGAAGAGCGTGCCACCATTGTTCTATATTATCGAATAATGGTGGCCAAGTACTATTTATTTTGACAGTTGATCAACAAATGCGATTGCTTGACCAATGTAGGTTTGTGGAGAAAGTTTTTTCAATTCAATTTTCACATTATCAGGCATATCTAAACCGTCAATGAATTCTGCCATAACTTGGGCATTTACTTTTTTACCGCGAGTGAGTTCTTTGAGTTTTTCATAAGGCTTTTCAATACCGTAACGGCGCATCACCGTCTGAATTGGCTCAGCGAGTAATTCCCAGTTATCATCTAGCTCAGCTAATAAACTAGCTTCATTCACCTGAAGTTTGCTGATCCCTTTTAAACTGGCTTGATATGCAATCAATGAGTAACCAATGCCCACACCAAGGTTACGTAAGACTGTGGAATCGGTTAAATCACGTTGCCAGCGTGATACTGGTAATTTTGTGGCCAAATGAGCAAATAACGCATTCGCTATACCTAAGTTACCTTCTGAATTTTCAAAGTCGATAGGATTAACTTTATGAGGCATTGTTGAAGAACCAATTTCACCGGCAATCGTTTTTTGTTTAAAGTGACCTAACGCAATATAACCCCAAACGTCACGATCAAAATCGATGAGGATAGTGTTGAAGCGGGCTATGGCGTCAAATAGTTCAGCAATATAATCATGTGGTTCGATTTGAGTAGTATATGGGTTCCATGTTAAGCCTAAGCTTGTCACAAATTCTTCAGATAATGTATGCCAATCAACCTCAGGGTAAGCTGATAAATGTGCATTGTAGTTACCCACAGCGCCATTAATTTTACCTAATATATCAATCTGAGCAATTTGCGACCGTTGACGTTGTAAACGCATCATCACGTTTGCCATCTCTTTACCCATAGTAGTAGGGGATGCCGGCTGGCCATGTGTACGTGCCATCATTGGAATACTGCGATATTCAAGCGCTAAATGTGTTAATTCACTAATTAACTGATCAAGATATGGCAACAATACTTCATCGCGTGCTTCATTGAGCATGAGTCCGTGGGATAAGTTATTAATATCCTCTGACGTACATGCAAAGTGAATAAATTCATTCACAGCATGTAATTCAGCGTTGGCTTCGACTTGTTCTTTTAAGAAGTACTCAACCGCTTTAACATCGTGATTGGTGGTTTTTTCGATATCTTTAATACGTTGAGCATCAGCTTCGCTAAAATTATCCGCAATATTATTTAAAACAGCATTAGCTTCATCGGAAAACGGTGCAACTTCAGTAATACCAGGAGTTTGTGATAGCTTCTGTAACCAACGAACTTCGACAATAACACGGTATTTTAATAATCCAAATTCAGAAAAGTAAGGACGAAGTTCAGCAGTTTTACTGGCATAACGACCATCCACAGGCGACAAGGCCGTTAATAACGATAGATCCACAATAGGCTCCTAATAAGCTTAGTGTATTTCTTGGAGTGCTAAGTTAGCACTGCGCAAAATACGTTTACGATTAAATAATATATGACGGCGTTTGCCGCCCATTTGCCGCCACATGACAGCAGCTCGCACGCCCGCTAATAATAGCGCACGTACTTTATGTTGGTGACTTTCTTGCTGAAGATGTGCAGGGTTGCCTGCGATTTGGATTTTTGGAGCCAATGGACTCACGACATCTACATAAATACTAGCAAGTGATGATAAAATTTGGTGATGTTCAAATTCGACATGACTCAGTTGTCGCTGGACGTTATTAATACGCACTCCAAGGTCATCATAAACGCTGGGTTTGGCTGCCAGTTTACGTTCTAAACCGAGCATACTAGCAATATAACGAGTAATTTCAGCATCTTTGGCAACGGCTTTATTACTAAGTTGTCCGGCTATACCCGTAAACCCAATCTTAAGATTACTTAACTGACCAAATACTTGTTGAGGGGTATCAGGCTCAGTGACACAAATACTTGAGATACTTGCTTCAAATGCCTGTTCGTCACAGGTGCCTGTGCGGGCAATTTGTTGCACTAATAACGCTGCTTGTACAATACCCGCTAAGGCAAGTTGTTGTTCGATTAATGGGTGTAAATTACTCATGTCCGTATATAACTCTCTATAATTCCGCCGCCTAGACAAACCGGACCTTGGTAAAATACAGCAGATTGACCTGGGGTGACCGCCTTCTGAGGGCTATCAAATATTACTTCTACACTGTCAGCATCGATGGGAGTAACGACACAATGAATATCGGCCTGACGATAACGTGTTTTGACGGTCATGCGAGTTGGTTCGGTGAGTTCAGTTCGAGAGACCCAATCGAGTTGTGTTGCAATTAAGCCATCAGAATATAGGCGAGGATGATTCGCACCTTGACCAACAATAAGGCGATTGTTAGTCATATCTTTATCTACAACATACCAAGGATCATCACCATGGTCGCGAGTACCACCAATAAGTAAGCCTTTGCGCTGACCTAATGTGTGATACATCAAACCTTGATGCTCACCAATTTTTTCGCCTTCAAAAGTATAAATATCGCCTGGTTGAGCCGGTAGGTATTGGCTTAAAAAATCAGTGAATTTACGTTCACCAATAAAACAAATACCCGTCGAATCTTTTTTATCATGCGTCACTAACCCTTGAGCTTCCGCAATTTCACGCACTACTGGTTTTTCTAAATGTCCAATAGGGAACAAGGTTTTAGCAATATGTTCATGGGATAATGTGTAGAGAAAATAACTTTGATCTTTGTTTTGATCACAGCCGCGTAACATTTCCCATTTATCCCCGTTTTTAGCACGAGATACATAGTGACCAGTAGCAATATAATCAGCCCCTAAATCTTCTGCAGCATATTCTAAAAAGGCTTTAAATTTTATTTCTTTGTTACACATAATGTCAGGGTTTGGCGTACGCCCGGCTTTGTATTCGGCTAAAAAATATTCAAATACATTATCCCAATATTCAGCTGCAAAGTTAATGCTGTGCAAGGTAATCCCGAGTTTATCAGCAACAGCTTGCGCATCCGCTAAATCTTCTGCCGCAGCACAATACTCATCATTATCATCTTCTTCCCAGTTTTTCATGAACACGCCTTCTACTTGGAAGCCTTGTTCTTTCAATAAGTAAGCAGAAACAGAGGAGTCCACGCCTCCCGACATACCCACTATTACTTTTGTGTCGGTAGGAATAACATGGTCAGGGATAGGCATACTCAAAATGATAAAATCTCGGTTAATGTGTGCAGGTTTAATTTGACGTTTATTATAGCAATCCTTGCCCAAGCTTTCACCTGCAAACTAGAGAATCTGATACTCACCATTTGGAATATTATCAATCGTC
The DNA here is from genome assembly GCA_949498985.1 of Glaciecola sp. HTCC2999. Taxonomy (GTDB): domain Bacteria; phylum Pseudomonadota; class Gammaproteobacteria; order Enterobacterales; family Alteromonadaceae; genus Opacimonas. The sequence goes on along the minus strand of CATECQ010000033.1, from coordinate 18,217 downwards.
CATTGACCTATTCGATAACGTATTAATCTTAGGGTCGGGAAGTTAACGTGAGCGGTCATACGTCTGACCTGTCTATTGCGACCTTCACTAATGGTGATACTGAGCCATGAAGTGGGAATCGAAGCTCGTTCACGGATAGGTGGCGTTCGAGGCCATAGGTTGGGTGTGGCTATTTTTTCTACTTGAGCTGGCGCGGTCATCCCATCTTTAAGTTTTACTCCTTGTGATAATTGTGCAATCGCTTCTGCCGTGATGTCACCTTCCACTTGTACCCAGTAAGTTTTAGTTGTTTTGTGAGTGGGGTGGGCAAGGGTATGTTGTAATTTACCATCATTAGTGAGTACCAGTAATCCTTCACTATCACGATCTAATCTGCCTGCAGCATAAATGTTTGGGATATCGATAAAATCTTTTAAAGTCTGGCGTCCTTCTTGATCGGTAAATTGCGTCAACACATTGAAAGGCTTGTTAAATAACACGACGATCTGCTTTTCGTTAACGGGTTTACGCGAACGTTTGAGGTTGGATTGGGTGCGATAAGATTTCATGAACTAGAAGTCTACTAACAAATATATCAAAATTTACTGACACAGATGGTATCTCATAACGTGCTTACGATAAAGCGTTGTTGAGTGGTCAGGCAATGACATAAAAATTGAAATGTTCATAAATAACTCACTAGCTGATACTCTTTTTCTAATTAAATATTGCGACTAGTTTCCCTCTTCGTTTTCGCTATTATGATCTTCATCGATTGAAATATTTTCAGCGTGCAGACCTTTGGGGCCCTCAATGAGGTCATAAGTGACCGATTGGCCCGCTTTTAAAGCTCGATATCCGTCCATGTTTATTGTGGAATAATGAGCAAAAATATCTTCACCACCATCTTCAGGAATAATGAACCCAAATCCCTTTGTGTTGTTAAACCACTTTACTTTACCGATTGACATACTATTTCCTTAAAAACTTGATCTGTGATGAAAAATCCCCACTAATAAATATAATGAAAAGTAATAAATAGTAATAATGTTTGAACAGTGCATTCACATACATCTATGTTTAAAGGTAGATATTACCTAGGCGATCTGTCAAGGTTAGGTATCAGAAATATTTGAAAAACAAAAATTATGATTAGGCTTTATATTTATAATGAGTAAAGACAATACCAGTATCATCGATGATAGTAAGTTAGATAATAAGCTTCAGCCACCACCGATGTACAAAGTAATATTAAATAATGATGACTACACGCCGATGGAGTTTGTAGTCGATGTGTTATGTCGCTTTTTTAACATGGACGGCGAAAAGGCTAATCAAATAATGTTAACCGTGCATTATCAAGGAAAAGCCGTTTGTGGCGTATATACTGCTGAAATTGCTGAAACAAAAGTAATGCAAGTTAATCAATATGCACAGAAACATCAACACCCATTGCTATGTTCACTAGAACAAGCTTAAACATTTTTGACCTTTGAGGTTATTCACATGTTGAATAAAGATTTAGAAAACACATTAAACGAAGCTTTTATCTATGCACGTCAGCATAAACATGAGTTTATGACCGTTGAACACTTATTATTGGCATTGTTAGATAACGTCGCTGCGATAGAAGCTTTAAAAGCGTGTAACGCAGATATAGAGCTTATTAGAAAAGAGCTAACTGATTTTGTTCAAGATACGACACCTTTGATGGTTGAAGATCCAGATAACCCTCAAGAAACTCAGCCAACATTAGGCTTTCAACGTGTGCTTCAACGAGCTGTATTCCATGTTCAGTCCTCTGGTAAGGGAGAAGTGACCGGGGCGAATGTCCTCGTTGCCATTTTTAGTGAGCAAGAGTCACAAGCCGTTTATATTCTTAAGAAATCTGATGTAACACGTTTAGATGTGGTTAACTTTATTTCTCACGGAGTTAGTAAGTCAGGTGAAGAGACTACGAACGAACAAGACACCCAAGCGAGTGGTGAAGAAGGTGAAGAAAATTCATCAATGTTAAGTAAGTATACGACTAACCTTAATGCTCACTCAAAAGAAGGCAAAGTCGATCCGTTGATTGGACGTGATCATGAGGTGGAAAGAACGATTCAAATTTTATGCCGCCGGCGCAAAAATAACCCATTACTTGTAGGGGAAGCCGGTGTGGGTAAAACGGCTATTGCCGAAGGGTTAGCTTATCGAATTGTGCATGATGATGTGCCTGATGTCATCGCATCTTGTACGGTATACTCTCTAGATTTAGGTGGTTTATTAGCTGGTACGAAATACCGTGGTGATTTTGAAAAACGTCTTAAAGGTATTTTAAAAGAGTTGAGCGATGATCCCGATGCCATTTTATTTATTGACGAAATCCATACCATCATCGGTGCAGGTGCGGCCTCTGGTGGAGTTATGGATGCGTCTAATTTACTCAAACCTAAATTGTCCAGTGGTGAATTACGATGTGTTGGTTCGACGACTTACCAAGAATATCAATCCATTTTTGAAAAAGACCGAGCACTGGCCCGTCGTTTCCAAAAAGTTGATATTGTTGAGCCGAGCGTCGTTGATACGACAAAAATATTGATGGGTTTAAAATCACGTTATGAAGAGCATCATAGTGTGAAGTATACAAATAAAGCGATTCAAGCGGCTGCTGAGCTATCAGCGAAATACATTAATGAACGACAACTGCCTGATAAAGCTATTGATGTGATTGATGAAGCCGGTGCATCAAGACGTTTACTTCCTGAAGCAGAACGTGTTGAAGAAATTAATGAACTCGATATTGAAAAAATTATTGCAAAAATTGCTCGAATTCCAGAAAAATCCGTATCTGCATCCGATATGGAAGTATTAAAAAATCTTGGACGAAACCTGAAAATGGTTGTTTTTGGACAAGATAAAGCGATCGAAACACTCACTGATGCGATACATTTATCACGCTCAGGATTAGGAACTGAACAAAAACCGATAGGTAATTTCTTATTTGCGGGTCCTACCGGTGTAGGTAAGACTGAAGTGACAGCGCAGTTAGCGAAGATTATGGGCGTCGAGTTGGTTCGTTTTGATATGTCCGAGTATATGGAACGTCATGCGGTATCACGTTTAATCGGCGCACCTCCTGGTTACGTAGGCTTTGATCAAGGTGGGTTACTCACCGACGCAGTAATAAAAAATCCTTATTCTGTTGTGTTGCTCGATGAAATTGAAAAAGCGCACAGTGATATCTACAATATTTTATTACAAGTTATGGATCATGGTACGTTAACGGATAATAATGGACGCAAAGTTGATTTCCGTAATGTAGTACTGGTGATGACAACCAATGCCGGAGTTCAAGAGACTGTCCGAAAATCGATTGGCTTCAAGCAACAAGACCACTCACATGATGCCTTATCAGAAATCAATAAAGTCTTTTCGCCAGAATTTAGAAATCGTCTTGATGGTATTATTTGGTTTAATCATTTAGAGCAAGATGTGATTTTACAAGTCGTTGATAAATTCTTGATTGAGTTACAAGTTCAACTAGATGCTAAAAGTGTTTCTTTGGAGGTCTCTCCACAAGCGCGGACATGGTTAGCTGAGCAAGGCTATGATAAAGCTATGGGTGCTAGACCAATGGGGCGTTTGATCCAAGAAAAGGTCAAAAAAGAACTGGCGAATGAACTGCTATTTGGATCGTTATCTGCCGGTGGTTCTGTGACGATAGGATTGAAAGATAATGAATTGCAGTTTACTTATACTTCTGCTGAGGTCATTGACCCGGTGTTAACGGTTGAAAAATAGTCATTTTAGTCAATAAAAAACCGACAAATATGTCGGTTTTTTATGTCTGTTGATTGATGATTGAGTCGACATTTTGATGCCAGAATCACTCTAATCAAAACCATTAAACGGGATTAGCGTGCACGGTAAATGATGCGGCCTTTAGATAGATCGTAAGGGGTGATTTCAACAGTCACTTTATCGCCTGTTAAAATACGGATATAGTTTTTTCGCATTTTACCAGAAATGTGGGCCGTTACGACGTGACCATTTTCTAATTCAACACGGAACATAGTGTTAGGTAGTGTATCTAACACAGTACCTTCCATTTCAATACAATCTTCTTTTGCCATTTGTGGGGAAATACCTTTAATGATGCTAATTTGACGCGCAGACAATACAGAAAAAAAGGTAAACTGTAAAGTAATACCTGTTATTTTTTACCTTTTTCAGCCCAAAGTTCACCGTTAAATCGCTCATTCGGTTCAAAGGCGCTTTTATAGTTCATCTTACGACATTCATCAATTTGATAACCTAAATACAAGTAATCGTAATGATAAGCATGACAAAACTCTATTTGTTTGAGGATCATGAAAGTCCCGATAGATCGTTGTGGCATAAATGGCGTGAAGAAGGTATAAAAAGCGGAGAAGCCAGTCTCAGTTTCATCGGTCACTGCAACGGCAATCACGTCACCATTTAAGCTGGCTTCTAATAATAAAGGGGCTTGCCATTTAGAATAAATAAAATCATTAAATTGCACTTCATTCGGTGGATACATGGAACCATCTTGATGACGTTCAGAAATATATTGACTATACAATTCATAATAATGGGCGTGTTGCTGTTGAAAGTATTCTGAGTCATATTTAACTAGACGACATGTTACATCGAGATTTTTATTTAAAATTCGCTTTTGACTTTTACTGGGTTTGAATTGTTTCACTTTGACCCGAATGGATTCGCACTTCTGACAGGTCCCGCAATGTGGGCGGTAAATCTGATCACCTGAACGTCGAAAGCCAGCTTGAATTAATTGGGTATATTGTGAAGCGCACGGGCTCTCTTCAGGGATATAGACTAATAGTTGCTCTTGACGATCAGGTAAGTAACTACAATCAAAGGGTTGGGTAACTCCAAATTTCACAATACCACTCCTTGTGGTTGCCACATATCTAAAGGCATGCGCATATCTGTCGCTAAATGGAGTTTTTGTAAATATTCATATCGAGGTACTTCGATAACACCCATTGAGGCGAGGTAGGGGTTTTGCATCTGACAATCAATGAATATCCCATTGTATTGTTCCATGTGCCTAACCAAAGCAATAAATGCAAGCTTTGACGTGTTCGGTTCAATGTGAAACATAGATTCACCACAGAACACACCATTTATTCCCACGCCATATAACCCGCCCACTAATTGGTTTGCTTCATTCCATACTTCTATAGAATGCGCTAATTTAGCCTTATGGAGGTCCTTATAAGCATTTATCATGCTCTGCGTGATCCATGTGCCGTTTTGGACAATACTGCCATCCTCGTGGACTATAGGGCTTCTAGGGATAGCTGCACATGCGGTAATAACCGCATCAAATGCATGATTAATAGTGATAGTATGTTGGGATTTATTAAGCCATTTACGTGTGGATTTACTAATATATAGCTCATCCAAGGGTAACACACCTCGAGGATCAGGTGACCACCATAAAATCGGCTCGTCTTGACTAAACCAAGGAAATATCCCTTGACGATAAGCACTTTCCAGTCGCTTGACAGATAAATCGCCTCCAAACGCAAGCAAACCGTTGGGTTCTGTTAATGCTTGAGCATGATCAGGGAAGTCAGTGGAGTAATGTGCGAGTTCGGGTAGGGTGATCATAGGTGAAATAAAAAAAGCGAGCTCATCGCTCGCTTTTTTAATTACTCTTGTGCGTCGAGGAATTTCTCAGCATCTAATGCAGCCATACAGCCGGTTCCTGCTGAAGTAATTGCTTGACGGTAAATGTGATCAGATACGTCACCAGCGGCAAATACACCTTCAACACTAGTTTGGGTCGCGTTGCCTTCAGTGCCAGAGTTGACTTTGATGTACCCATCCTTCATGTCTAGCTCCCCTTCAAAGATATCGGTATTGGGTTTATGACCGATTGCAATGAATAGACCCATAACTTCGATATCTTCTTTCGCATCAGACTGTGTGTCTGCTACGCGAATGTGGGTAACTCCCATTTCATCACCTAACACCTCGTCCAAGGTGCGGTTAAAATGTAATACTACATTACCATTTTTCGCTTTATCCATTAAACGGTCAGCTAGAATTTTTTCACTTCTGAAGCTATCACGACGATGAATGACGTGAACTTCAGAGGCAATATTAGAGAGGTATAATGCTTCTTCAACTGCAGTATTACCACCACCAATGACAGCAACCTTTTGATTACGATAAAAGAAACCATCACAGGTAGCACAGGCTGAAACCCCTTTACCTTGGAAAGCGGTTTCAGATTCTAAACCTAGGTACTTAGCTGATGCACCGGTACAAATAATAAGCGCATCGCAAGTATAAGTGCCATTGTCACCGGTTAATGTAAATGGACGTTTAGATAAATCTGTTTTATTTATATGGTCAAAGATAATTTCAGTATCAAATTTTTCAGCATGTTGTTGCATGCGTACCATGAGATCTGGACCGGTTAAGCCTTCTGGATCACCTGGCCAGTTTTCTACTTCTGTTGTGGTGGTTAACTGGCCGCCCTGCTGAATACCGGTTAACAATACTGGGTTTAAGTTAGCACGTGCGGCATAAACTGCGGCAGAATAACCAGCAGGTCCTGAACCTAAGATTAGCAATTTTACGTGTCTATTTTCAGACATTGAATACTCCAATAAGGCCTGCGCAGGCCGATAAATGACAATGATATATATATTGTGACGCCAGACAATTATTCAAGGTAAAAAATATTTATATCTGTATTATTACCATTAATATAATTTTGTAGTCCATATGTTACCTAAGTACGTAAATATTTAGTATAATTAATCGTGTAAAAACAGATTTAAAGGGGGCGCAATGTCATTATCTATTGCCACTATGGTTAAGGATGGACATGCTTACATGAAAACTTGGCCATTAAAACGGGAGTTATATAGCTTATTTCCTGAATGTCGAGTGATCGCAGCCACTAAATTTGCGATAAAAGTACTTCCTGCATTAGGTATATTTACTATTATTTTATTGATCAATAATCATTCAATGAGTTACTTACCGCAAGCCATTGCTATGGGGGGGATGTTTTTCATTATTCCATTACAAGGGCAAATTTGGTTGGGGCATCGTGCGAATCAAGATTTACCGCCTAGTTTACAGTCTTGGTATGCCGATATTCGCCAAAAAATGCAAGAGCAGGGCTGTACTTTTCCACAAACACGACAAATACCGCGTTACATGGAATTAGCGAAACTCTTGAAAATGGCATTTGATGACTTGGATAAAGCGTTCACAGAACGTTGGTTTTAATCATCATATATTATTGTCGTTCGCTCGTTAGTCGATAAGATTAAGTATCGACTTTCCTTAATATGTCACCACAAGTGCGACAGCGGTATGTTTGTTTACCTTGAACAACTCGATTGTGTCTGATCATCGATAAATTAATGTCTCCACATCGACACATATATTTTATCTGTTTTACTCTGCGAAGATGCTCAATGGGTAATTGATGTGTCGTAGATGGTGTTACTGCAAACACATATTTCATTACCGATTGCCATTCTTTTCCATGAGGTTTGACGCGCCCAAATACTTGATGAGTAATGAGGTGCGCAACTTCATGTGGTATAACATCGGACCAATAATAGGCTGAATGCTCAGCAAACAGACGTTCATGTAAGTGCAGGGTGTTGTTGTTTAATACTGCATAGCCAGCTTTGGTGCCACTGGTAAACCAGTAAAGTGCAGGGGGCGGGAAGCATCGATTAAAATACATTTCTGCTTGTTTAATTAACTCATTAATATATTCAGTAATGCGCTGAAGTTCGTGTTGTGAAGTGGTCATGATATGTTGTCATTATATGAGTTAAAAAAAACGCTCAGAGTGCAAACTGCTGAGCGTTAATAACAATATTTCTGAAATACTTGAGCGCTAGAGTTGACACTCTAAACATAACGCATAAGTTGCTTTTGGATCATTCAAACGTGTTATGCCATTAATATCTTTAACCACTGTACGAATTAAATCTACCAGCGGACTATTTGATTGGCTTACTTGTGTATTAACCAACCATACAGAGGTATTACGCAATAATTCTTGGATAAATTGCTCCTTAGGCGATAAAGTGCGTTCAATATAGGTCACTTCATAATCGGTTAATTCAGCCAGTTCAGCAGCTGCCGCTAATGCTTCATCTAAGGCGCCTAGTTCATCTACTAATCCTAGCTCTAAAGCTGTCGATCCAATCCATACACGGCCTTGAGCAATAGCATCAACCTGTTCAATTGTCATATCACGATTTTCAGCAACTAAAGTCAGGAATTTTTTATATCCGCGTTCAATATTGAGTTGGATAAGGTCACCTAAACTGTCTGGTAATGTTTTTGCAAGTGAAGTGAAACCAAACTCTGTTGTTTGTACTCCATCACTATACACGCCTAAGTAAGCTAAAGATTCCTCATATGTCATTAGCATACCAAATATACCAATTGATCCTGTAATTGTACTTGGGGAGGCAATAATTTTATCAGCACTAGCTGATATCCAATAACCACCCGATGCAGCATAAGTGCCCATTAAAGCGACGACTGGCTTGCCAACATTACGTAATTCTTCTACTTCTTGGCGAATAATTTCAGAAGCAAATGCACTGCCACCTGGAGAGTCGACATGCATAACGACCGCTTTGACGTTTTCATCAAGGCGCGCTTTGCGTAATAAACGGGCGGTAGAATCACCCCCAATAGTGCCTGGAGACTGTTTGCCATCTAGGATGGTACCTTTAGCTACCACAACAGCAACAGCATCGCCTTTGACTGTTTTAGGGAAAGGGAGATTAATTTTTTTTAAGTAGTTACGGTAACTAATTGCTTTATAGCTATTGCCACTTTCACTTTCACCAACTAAATCAATCATGTCTTGACGCATTTGTTCACGCGTTTTTAATTCATCTACCCAGCCGTTTTGCAGCGCATATTGAGCTAAATCACCATCTACGGCTTCAAACTTTGGCATAAAATTAGCGACAGTATCATCAAAATTACTGACTTCAATACCACGGGCTGCAGCTACATCAGTTTTGTATTGCTCCCAATATGCAGATAGCCAGGCTTCATTAGCTTCACGAGCCGCATCAGACATATCATTACGAATATAAGGCTCAATCGCAGATTTAAAGGTACCCACTTTGAATACATGAGTTTTGACTTTTAGCTTTTCGATAGCTTCTTTGTAATACATACGGTTACGGCTATAACCGTCAAATAACATGCCGCCTTCAGGGTTGAGGTAAATGTTATCGGCATGGGCAGCTAAGTAATATTGACTTTGTGAGAAGTAATCTCCAATTGCAATGACTGGCTTTTCTGACGTTTTAAAATCTTCGATAGCTTCGGCAACGGTGCGCAGTTTATCTAAACCACCACCACCGAAACGACTTAAATCCAGCACTAATGCAGCGATACGTTTATCCTGTTTAGCATTGTCGAGTGCCTTAACAACGTTACGAACGAGTACTTCACTGGGCGCACTTCCACCACCAAAAGCTTCAGAAGCAAACTCATCAAAAGGGTCTGTTCGTTGTTTTTCAATGACGAGATTACCATCAAGCTTTAATACAAACGCACTACCTTTAGGGACTTTAATTTCTTCATCACCCGATTGAGCAATACTCACGATAACCAGAATGAGTAAACCAATGAAAATAATATTGAAAAATAATTTTCGACTAAAGTTAAGAACGTTCCAAATCCCAACAAAGAGATTTTTGGTGAATGAAGAATTTGTCGCCATGTACAATAAACCTAATATATTAATATATTTCATACTTTAACTAATCTCTCATATTGTGCTAGTCGTAATTTGTAATTGTTTGTAACAATTAGCTAGATGTGTGAAGCTATGCTGACATCTCAATATTCATCCTACCTGTGGGTAAAGAGACATGACGCTTTTCTTATTTAAATTCTGTATAATACTTCTAAAATCAACCGCTTAACTAAGGATGCCTATGGATGCCTTAACTCTTTTGTTAACCCGTCATTCCCAACCTCGTTTAACCGCTCCAGCACCTTGTTCAATGGCGCTAGAGAATATTAAACAAGCGGCTCTTAGAGCGCCAGATCATGCTGGCTTAAAACCATGGGAATTTATTGTTTGCACCGATGAAGGACTATCTAAATTAGGTGCAATATTGCAAGATTCTGCCATTAAATCAGGTAAAGGTCAGGAGAGTATTGACCGTGCATTACAATTACCTCATCGAGCGCCAATGGTGATTGTTGCTATTGCAAAGTATATTGAACACGAAAAAGTACCGCGGGAAGAACAAATTGCCGCGACGGCTTGCGCTGTCCAAGCGATGCAAATGGCGGCATTAGTACAAGGTTTTGCAGGTATTTGGCGTAGCGGTAGTTATGCGCAATGCCCGTTTGTGAAAATGTCACTGAATTTATCTGAAGAAGATGAAATCGTTGGCTTCTTATATTTAGGGAGTAGCAAGGTGAAGCCTATGCCAAAACCTCGCGTCGCCAGTGAAAATTACTTTACCCATTGGTCTTAAATGACCAATGGGATTGTATATCTTTGCGGTATGAATGATTAGGATTCCATTTTAAATGTCATTCCCGCATGTTTCTGTAATCGTTCGATAAGAGCTTCACCCATTGCTGGTGCTGGCGTATATACCCCACCAAGTGTTGCTATGTCATCGAAAGCTAAACACATGGCACTTTGTGCAATCATTTTTGATGTGGATCCATAACCGGGGTCTTCAGTACCACTGACACTGGCGACATAGCGAGTATCATTACCCTGAGCGATAAACATTAAGTTGTAATTGCCATTATCTCGTTCTTCTTTATTAGGGCCTTCTCCTGGTTTAGGGGCATCTTTACCTGCCAATGAATGATCGTTTGCCACAAAGTTAGCCATTTTTTCACCTTGTTCTCCTGGTCCTGTCAGAATCATTTCATCGTAAATAAAATCTTTACCATATAAATGGTCAAGTAGGGCATTAGAACGATGGATGTTTTTAGTATTTATCGTAGCCATAATAAAAGGGGCTAGCCAGCTTTGTAGATCTTCATCAAAATAGGGTTTATCACCAGCAGGCTGTTCAGGCCCTGTAAAGCCATTGGATAATGAAAAAGGGTCTTTGAGATAACCCAAAATGGCAGGATCATTTACCGCCGCTTTCATTGTCGCTTGCAAACTGGCGGCGGTACCACCTGAAAATTTACCGTTCATTGCACGCACACGACATTGTACTTTAGGCAGTGTTTTAGCGGTGTAATGTTGGATATGTTCTTGTAAATAATAGACACCTAAATCAAATGGTATCGAGTCAAATCCACAAGAAAATACAATGCGCGCACCTGATTCATGTGCCATATCAGATAGCGCATCAATTTTTTGGCGCATCCAAGCAGGTTCACCACATAAATCGACATAGTCTGTACCTAATTCAGCGCATAGCGATACTAATGCATCACCATACAACTGATAAGGACCCACCGTGGTAATAACGACTTTAGTTTGCGCGACTAAATCATGTAATGCTTTAGTATCTTTACTATCAGCAACGATTGTCGGTAGGTCATCTGGTAAATTTAATGCTTGCTTGATATCTGCTAATTTAGCAGCACTGCGTCCAGCAATGGCCCATTTTACATTGGTATTTGCGTAGTAAGCGTTGAAATATTCAGCAACGAGTTGGCCGGTAAAGCCAGTCGCACCATAGATGATGATATCTAGAGGTTTATCTGTGGGTAACGCATATGCCATAAAAGCGTCCTTATTATTGTTTTTGTGCAAATGTTAAATAATTGTTACTTAACAAGTGAACTACAAGGTCACTTTTATGGCAAGGTATTTTTTAATTAACTATCAATTAATTAACGGTGACAATCTTACAAGTGTTAGTTGCACCGATGGTTTCCATTTGATCACCATAAGTAAAGATGATCTGATCACCTGTGACTAAGACGCCTTCATTTTTTAAATGCTCAACCACATCAGAAGTGATTTGACCTTGTTTGGATTGGGTAGAATCAAATCTCAAAGGTGTTACACCTCGATATAACGCCATCATGTTGAGTGTATCAGTGTGACGAGACATACCAATGATAGGTAAAGACGTAGTAATACGTGACATTAATTTGATACTTGAACCTGATTCAGTTAAACCTACTATCGCTTTAATTGATTTATAGTGGTTTGCTGCATATACCGCGGCCATTGCAGTCGCCTCGCTAATATTATCAAACTCTTCAGTTAAGCGATGGTTTGATACATTCACGCTTGGGTGTGTTTCTGCGCCTTCACATACTCGAGACATCGCTGCAACGGTTTCAATAGGAAACTTACCCGCAGCAGTTTCAGCAGATAACATTACTGCATCTGTACCGTCTAATACTGCATTGGCTACATCCATTACTTCCGCACGAGTCGGTAATGGCGCTTCAATCATAGATTCCATCATTTGTGTTGCAGTAATCACGATTTTATTCAATTGACGTGAACGTGAAATCAGTTTCTTCTGGACTCCGACGAGTTCAGCATCGCCAATTTCGACACCTAAGTCACCCCGAGCCACCATTACTGCATCAGATGCCAAAATAATATCATCAATAGCGGCATCAGTAGCAACTGTTTCAGCACGCTCTACTTTTGCACATATTTTAGCATAGCAACCGGCAGCTTCGGCTAATTCACGCGCATAATCTAGGTCTGCACCATTACGAGGGAAACTTACCGCTAGATAATCAACGCCAATCGCCGCTGCCGTTTTAATGTCTTCTTTATCTTTATCTGTTAACGCGGCAGCTGACAATCCGCCACCCTGGCGATTAATCCCTTTATTATTAGATAGTTTACCAGCAACACTGACGGTAGTATGAATTTTTGCACCTTCAATGCTATCAACAATGAGCTGTACACGGCCATCATCTAATAATAGTACATCCCCAGGATTAACATCATCAGGTAGAGCTTTGTAATCAATACCGACACTCGTTTGAGTCCCACTGTCTTTGTCTTGGGCTGCGTCTAGAGTGAATTTATCACCCAAAGATAAATAAATAGGGCCTTCTGCAAATTTACTGACACGGATTTTAGGACCTTGTAAATCACCTAAAATACCCACGTATGTGTTTAGTTTAGCGGCGACTGCACGTACCCGTTGAGCACGTTGTATATGATCATCAGCAGTGCCATGGGAAAAATTCATGCGGACTACATTAGCGCCGGCAGCAATTAATTGTTCGAGCATTTCACTGCTATCAGTAGCGGGACCTAAGGTGGCTAAAATTTTGGTTCTACGTTGCGCTATCATATTATTCCTTGGAACGTTGTCGGTATTTATTGATATCTGGCACTAAGATAAAGTAACTATATTACAAAATCATGAAAAATTCTGGTTTTTTGTATGTGTATTACGTAATTAATTTTCATATTAGGTCAGTTTAATCAGCTAATTTTGTGAAAAACGAGAATCTTTTAAAGATTCTTTAACGCGTTTAAGGTTTTCTCTGAATTTGTTCCCACGGCGCAATGTGAAGCCGGTCGCGAGAATATCGATGAGCGTTAATTGTGCAATGCGCGAGGCCATTGGCATATACATATCTGTATCTTCAGGGACATCAAGCGATAATACAAAGTTACATTCGCGACCTAAGGGGCTATCTTTTGCCGTTATTCCTACGACGGTTGCGTCATTCGCTCGTCCTATTTGAGCAATTTCCACAAGAGATTTGGTGCGGCCTGTATGCGAGATTAGGACGATAACGTCTCCATCCCCGCTATTCATGGTAGACATACGCTGCATCACGATGTCTTCAAAGTACACGACTGGGACATTGAATCGGAAGAATTTATTGAGTGCATCATGGGCAACTGATGCAGATGAACCTAGGCCAAAAAACGATATTTTGCGTGCTTGTGTTAATAGATCAACAACACGGTTGATCGTATTTATATCAACCGATTGTTTTGCAATATCTAATGCTGCCATAGTGGATTCAAAGATTTTATTGGTATATTCCTCCGGTCCATCGTTTTCGTCAACATTACGGTTCACGTAAGGCGTACCGTTTGCTAGGCTTTGGGCTAGGTGCAGTTTAAAATCGGGAAACCCTTTCGTGTCTAAACGTCGGCAAAAACGATTAACGGTAGGTTCACTGACGTCTGAAATATTAGCCAAGGTAGCAATGCTCGAATGGATAGCAGCTTGAGGATTGGCTAAAATGGCTTCTGCGACTTTCTTTTCAGATTTACTGAAGTGCGCTTTGTTGCGTGTGATTTTATCAAGGATGTTCATTTAAATACGCTCTTACTGATTGTTTATATTAGCCTTATTATTAGTATTGTTATTGTCGCCTTTTTCGGCAGTATACTCTTTTTTATGTAATTAATTACAGAATTAATTATCAAAATAGCGTGATTAACAAAAAATAACCATAATTTAGCAAGTAAAGTTGTAATTTTACTACAAAATTGTTTAAACTCTTAACATTACTTCGAAAAGCACTATTCTACACGGATACTTTTCTCATACTTAATAAGGTCGACAACTGTGTTAAATACATCTTTTGAACCCGTAGATTTCGTTTTATTTGGTACTGCAGGTGACCTCGCGCGCCGCAAGCTCCTTCCTTCTTTATATCAGTTAGAAAAAGCGAAGTTGATGCACGCTGAATCAAAAATTATTGGCGTGGCACGTAGTGAATCCTCATTGACTGAATATCAAGATATGGTCAAAGAAAATATTGAAAAATTCACTAAAGAACCGCTTTGTACAGAAACTTGGGAACGCTTTTGCGCTAAATTAGAATATTTACAAGTAAATATGAAAGCGCCTGAGGATTATAAGGGATTTTTATCGCATGTAGATGAAAGCCGTATCATGGTCTGTTACTTTGCAACCCCACCTTCCATTTTTGGTGATATTTGTAAAGGGCTACATTCGGCTCAAATAATCGATGAAACGGTGCGTGTAGTACTAGAGAAACCCATTGGACATGATTTAGAGACATCTAAAGCAATTAATGACCAAGTTGCAGAATACTTTAATGAAAACCAAATTTATCGAATTGACCACTATTTGGGTAAAGAAACTGTACTCAACTTGATCGCTTTGCGCTTTGCAAATTCGATCTTTACGACGAATTGGGATCATAGTTGCATTGATCATGTACAAATTAGTGTGGCTGAATCTGTCGGTATCGAGGGTCGCTGGGGCTATTTTGATGATGCTGGGCAGATGCGAGATATGGTTCAAAACCATTTACTTCAAGTACTTAGTTTAGTGGCTATGGAGCCACCGACTACGTTAGATGCTGACAGTATTCGTGATGAAAAATTAAAAGTGTTAAAAGCACTGCGTCCAATTGATCAATCTAATTATCAGCAATCCACCGTGCGTGGCCAGTATGTGGGCGGTTTTGTCAACGGTGTTGAGGTGCCAGGATATTTGGATGAACCCGATGCTAATGCGCAATCACGAACAGAAACATTCGTGGCAATAAAAGCCGAAATTGATAATTGGCGTTGGGCGGGTGTGCCGTTTTACCTAAGAACGGGTAAACGTATGCCTGCTAAAACGTCAGAAGTAGTTATTTACTTTAAACGTCAACCTCATAATTTATTTGGGGATAGTTTTGCGAACCTACCGCCAAATAAACTGGTGATTCGCCTGCAACCTGATGAAGGTGTTGAAATTACCGTAATGAATAAAGTCCCTGGTTTAACAACGACAGGTTCAATGGATTTACAAAAATCCTATTTGAACTTGAGCTTCTCAGAAGCTTTTCAAGGAGAACGGATTGCAGATGCCTATGAAAAATTGTTGTTAGAAGTCATGTTAGGTAATCAGGCGCTGTTTGTTCGTCGAGATGAAGTAGAACAGGCATGGTCATGGGTTGATTCTATTATGTCTGCTTGGAATAGTAGTAATGAGCCTCCAGAAGAATATCAAGCAGGGACCTGGGGACCGACCGATTCAATTGCTCTTTTAGCAAAAGAAGGTCGTGATTGGTATCAATCAAAAGCAGTTAAATAGGATATATTTATGTCATTACACATTCATGAATTCGAATCAAAAGATTCACTTAATCGCGAATTTGCGACAAAAATTACTGCTATTTTGCAAGTGGCTATTGCTGAAAAGGGGAATGCAAGTCTAATAGTAAGCGGCGGGAATACGCCCAAACCACTATTTGCACAGCTTTCTAACGTTGATATTGATTGGGATAAAGTCACTATCAGTTTAGCGGATGACCGTTGGGTTGATGTGCAAGATGATGCAAGTAATGACAAATTAGTGCGCGAACATCTGTTAATTAATCACGCCAGTAAAGCAACATTTATATCATTAAAGCATGACATTGACGATGCGGCTGATGCTGTTATGGCTTGTGAAACGGCTATTCGCGATGTGCAAATGCCGTTTGATGTCCTTATATTAGGAATGGGTGAAGATGGGCATACTGCATCTTTATTTCCCTGTTCAGAACAATTACAAGCTGGCCTAGATTTAAACTCTGGGAAGAAATATATTGCGGTACAGCCTACTACAGCCCCTCATCAACGTATGTCGTTAACGTTACCTGCGCTGTTAGCCTCCAGTCATATTTTCTTGCACTCAACGGGTGAATCTAAAAAAACCGTTATTGCCAAAGCATTAGAAAGTACAGAATCAGAAATGCCGATTAAAGCTGTCTTAGAACGAGCTAACGTTCAGTTGATGTGGGCACCATAGGAATTTAGTCATGAATAGTTTAATTAACGAAGTTACTCAACGTATTATCGAGCGAAGTCAATCAACACGAGCTGCTTATCTTGCAAAGATTGAAGCTGCCCGTATTCAAGGTCCTCATCGCGGGTCACTATCTTGTGGTAATCTTGCTCATGGTTTTGCTGCATGCGGTAAGGCAGATAAGGCAGACTTAACCAGCATGGTAAAAGCCAATGTTGCAATTGTATCTTCTTATAATGATATGTTATCTGCACACCAGCCTTATGAAACTTATCCAGCAATTTTAAAAGCGGCAGTTAATGATGTAGGTTCCGTTGCTCAATTTGCAGGGGGTGTGCCTGCAATGTGCGATGGTGTCACTCAAGGTAATGCTGGCATGGACTTAAGTCTGATGAGTCGTGATGTTATTGCAATGTCTACAGCTGTGGGTCTATCGCATAATATGTTTGATTCTGCTTTGATGCTCGGAATTTGTGACAAAATTGTACCTGGTTTACTGATTGGTGGGTTAAGTTTTGGTCATTTACCGACAGTATTTGTACCCGCTGGACCGATGCCTTCAGGCCTACCAAACAAAGAAAAAGCCCGTGTTCGACAAGCTTATGCAGAAGGTAAAGCAGATCGTAACGAACTCTTAAAAGCAGAATCTGAATCTTATCACTCTGCCGGTACCTGTACCTTCTATGGTACGGCGAACTCCAATCAATTAGTGGTTGAAACAATGGGCTTGCATTTACCGGGTTCAAGTTTTGTTAATCCAGGCACAGAATTACGAGATGCACTGACCAAAGCGGCAGCGGTACAAGCAACACGAATCACAGATTTAGGCGATAATTACACACCAATTGGACACATTGTGGATGCCAAAGCTGTTGTTAACGGTATAGTTGCGTTGCTGGCGACGGGCGGTTCTACCAATCATACGATGCATTTAATAGCGGTGGCCCGTGCTGCTGGGTTCATTGTTAACTGGAATGATTTTGCTGATTTATCTCGTGCTACACCACTATTGACGCGTATTTACCCTAATGGTTCGGCTGATATTAATCACTTTACAGCAGCGGGCGGTATGGCGTTGTTATTTAAAGAATTACTCGATAATCAATTACTACATAATGATGTTAAAACCATTTGTGGTGATGGTTTAGATAGATATACCAAAGAGCCTGTTGTCCGTGATGGTGAGTTATCTTGGATTGATGGACCTTCTGAATCCTTAGATAAGACGGTAGTGGCAACCGTGGCTGAACCGTTTAAACCTGACGGTGGTTTATCAGTATTAGAAGGTAATTTAGGTCGTGCGGTGATGAAAACTTCTGCATTGAGGTCTCCTCATTGTACGTTTACTGCTCCTGCAGTGGTGTTTGAAGACCAATTCGATTTAGATGATGCCTTTAATTCAGGTGCGTTAAACCGCGACTGTATTGTTGTTGTTCGTTTCCAAGGGCCATCAGCCATTGGTATGCCTGAATTACACCGTTTAACACCGCCTTTGGGAGTTTTACAAG
>CATECQ010000032.1 GCA_949498985.1 Glaciecola sp. HTCC2999 | reverse complement strand
TTAGGACAGTACAATCAGTATTTAGAAAAAATGGCATCGCGTTTATCCCATGAGCTAAGAACCCCTGTTGCCGTGGTGAAATCCTCGCTAGAGAACTTAGAGCTCATCCAAGATAAAAACAGTGAACAGGCTCAAGTATTTGTTACCCGTGCTCAAGAAGGCTTAGTGCGATTAAGTCATATACTCAATAGTATGAGTGAAGCAACTCGCTTAGAGCATGTGATTGAAAAAAGTGATAAGCAGTACTTCGACCTAGTGCCCTTGTTAAATAGCTATGTCGATGGCTATGTAGTTCCAGAACACTTAACTGTAGATTTAGCTATTACGCCGGAGCATTATAAAGTGAAAGGCTCACCTGAGCTAATGGCACAGATGCTCGATAAAATTATGGCTAATGCTGTAGATTTCGCATACCCAGGCACGTCGATTGATATTGCATTAGATGTAAAAGGGCAGCTTAGTATATCTAATGTTGGACCCGTTATCGCTGAGCAAATGCAAGATGAATTGTTCAATTCAATGGTATCGATAAGAAGTGAAGAGAGTGATGATAAAGAGCCGCACTTAGGTTTAGGGCTTTATTTGGCAAAATTAATTGCTGATTTTCATCAGTTTAATGTGCAGATACATAACACTAAGCAAGGTGTGCAGGTGATGTTTTCTCACGATTAATGGTGCGATAAGCTTTTGGTTCCATTATAAAGATCTTTGTATAATCTATATAGAGAATGACTTTGGGAAGTGGGAAGTTTGATGGAATAAAGCTAGGAGAAATGGTGGCCCGACCCTGACTTGAACAGGGGACCTGCCGATTATGAGTCGGATGCTCTAACCAACTGAGCTATCGGGCCGTATTTTAGGAGATGCATCAAAACAACGCGGTGCGCAGTATAAGCAGTTTTTTTGCAAATGTCATCCTAACTTTGCTTAACAATAAAAATAAATTCAATCCAGGCTACCAATCAGTCAATGCGTTCATCTTAAATTGCGTATCACTAAATGACAGTACAACAAATTGCGGCTCAATTTTGACGATTGATACATTTTTATCAATGCTATCTCCTTCTTGTAACCTACGGTTATTGACTCTGACCCAGCGTTCTTGATCATCTGAGCTGTACATATGAGCTGAAAACACCATTGCAGGTAACTGGACTAGAATTCTTTCTGGTAATTCGGAAATGCGAGGAATATTATCAACGACCTCGACTGTTGTTTCACGCTCCTCAGGTCTTCTAGATACGGACCCTGACTTTGCATCATCTGCAATAGTTTGAGTCAGCGTTTCTAAACCGCCAAGTTGGGCGAGCGCTTCATTGACTTTGGCTGCGATAATAGGGGAGGTGCTAATATTATCATCTGCACGCTGAGTAACCAATGTGCTATTATCTATATCATCCACATCATCCACATCATCCATATCAGTTGGGCCGTTATTCTCTTCAATATCCGTCGCCATGTCAGTTGGTTCAAGGCTTGCTTTCGCCATAGTGGATTTCTCCGCATCAGGCGTTTTTATCGGTGTCAGAGGCTCAGTACTGCTAGGGGGAGGCGTGGTAATTACAGTATTGGCTGTATTGGTATCATCTAAATGTTGATTCCAAAGTTGCTCAAGCCCAAAACCGATGCCTAAACCGATAACACTTACTCCAATATATTGAACCGCATAACGACTCCAAACCGAAAATTGTGATGGTAGAGCTTGTAAGCTGGGCAGAAATAAACTGCGATTAAATTGGTCTGATATTGCATTGTTATAGGACTGTTCTTGAACATTAAACAACTGTCGTGTGTTGGTTTGGACTACTGTATTCGTTGGCGTCGTTAATGTTGGAGTGTCATCCAGTTCCAGTGAATTTTCCCAATCAATAATCAGTGTCAGCACCCCCATTTCTTTGAGACCTTTAACCATGTCTTCACTTTTCACTATGCCTGATTTACGCAGTTTGACCGGACCATTTTGCTCTTCGATTTTGACAATCATCATGCCCGGTTGCAGCTCATCAATAGATATTGGGTTATTAGCCACCATAGCTACCTCCATTCATAGCATTACTCACTATAAAACCGATTGCGGTAGAAACAAATAAGGTCGCAATGAGCAGCCATTTATGGGGTAATTGGATCCGTTGTGCAACGACATCTTCACCTAAAATTTGATTGGCGGCTGCCACAAATAAATATTTTGGTACGACTGCAGTTTGTTTAGTGAAACTGAGTGTTAGTGCTCTGTCACACAACAAATTAATGACGCGAGGAATACCTGCTGAGATTTGGAAGACCGCCTTGATAGTCGCAGGGGCAAATACACTGATATCTCCATCAGCAACCGAGAGTCGGTGTGCAATATAATGTTTAACCTCATCTGCGTTTAGCGGTAATAAATGGTATCGAGCCGTGATGCGCTGAGCTAATTGACGCAGTTCGTTGCGCTTAAGGAGAGCTTGTAATTCGGGTTGTCCGATTAAGACGACTTTTAAGAGTTTCTCGCGGTTAGTTTCTAGATTCGTGAGTAATCTGAGCTGTTCAAGGACTTCAGGTAACAAATGCTGGGCTTCATCAATGATCAATACGGTATTGATCTGTTTTTCATGATTATGAGCCAAGTGACCTAAAATTAAGTCGGTGAAATATTTTAAACTACTGCGTTGATGTTCATATGAAATAGATAACTCATCACACACGGTTGCTAATAGCTCTAATGCAGATAGCGTGGGATTGAGGATCATTGCAACTTGAGTATGATCTGGCAGTTGTTGGAGTAGTTTACGTGAAACGGTCGTTTTTCCCGTACCTACCTCACCAGTAAGCATCACAAAACCGCCGCTTTCTCGTAAGCCAAAGTTTAAATGTGCAAGTGCTTCTTTATGCCTTGCACTCATATATAAGTAGGCTGGATTAGGCGCAATTGAAAACGGATTATCAGATAAACCAAAATAAGATAAGTACATAGATACTTGTTCACTTTTTGCCTTTTATTATTGTTGCCTATAAGCTAAAGCGCTTTGCACCATAAGTCAAAGCCTAGGTAAATAAAATCAGTCAATTATTGAATATTCTTCTTAGGCAAGGGCATAATAGGCATCCAACATCATTGAATGAAAGAACTCAATATGCAAACGTATTTGGTCGGTGGCGCCGTAAGAGATACATTATTAAAGCGTCATGTAAAAGATAGGGACTACGTGGTGGTCGGGGCTAGCCCTGAACAGATGACCAATTTGGGATATAAGCCTGTAGGTAAAGATTTTCCGGTATTTTTACACCCTGATACTCAAGACGAATACGCACTAGCGAGAGTCGAGCGGAAAGTGGGCGAGGGGTATGGTGGATTCAGTTTTGATACTAATGATACTGTGACCCTGGAAGAGGATTTATCGCGTCGTGATTTAACTATTAATGCAATGGCAATGGATGATGAGGGTCATATCATTGACCCATTCAATGGCCAGAAAGACTTAATACAACGAATCTTTAGACATGTATCTCCTGCATTTGTTGAGGATCCTTTACGCGTACTACGCATAGCCCGCTTCATGGCACGTTATCATGCTGATGGTTTTACCATTGCGCCTGATACGATGCGTTTAATGAAGCAAATTGGCAATTCAGGAGAGCTGGGTGCTTTATCCGCTCCACGGGTTTGGCAAGAAACAGCCTTAGCATTAAGCGAATCTTCACCGCAGACTTATTTTTTAGTGCTCACACAGACCAGCTCATTAATACCTTGGTTCCATGACTTATCACAAAGTATTACAGCAATTAATACCTTAGCTCCAGCGTTTGTCTATGCCCAGAGCTTACGCGATAAAGCAACGATTAATATGGAAGAGTACTTAGCAATTGCAACGACGCTTATCACGATAAAGAGTGCTCCAGATGATGTTATGCGATGGGCAAAGCGGATGCCTCTCCCAACATTAGTACAGGATTGTATCGCGCTAACGCATCGCCATATTGATTCACTGTTAAGTCTTGAGACACTCACCGCTGAGCAATTATTAGAATTACTCAACCAGTGTGATATTCAAAGGCGACCTAAACGGCTTTCTTTAATCATGTTAGTGCTTCGTTGTTATGAGCAGGCGAGTCAAATCACGCCAAACCATAAATTTCTGGATGAAGTTGTACAAGCAATGACATCCGTTAATGTTCAAGACATTATCAGCCAAGGGTACCAAGGCGCAGAGATTAAAACGCAATTGCAACTCGCCCAGCTTGCACAAATTACCACTCTACTTAATCGCTGATGTGGTAAACTAAACCGGTATATTATTCAGTTGAAGATGTTATGTTTGAACAGTTAGAACTACATGCCGATTTATGTAATGCGTTAGGTGATATGGGCTTCTCAGCACCTACTAGTATTCAATCCTCAGTGATCCCAAAAGCGATGGAAGGTCGTGATATCCTTGCCTCTGCGCCGACTGGAACCGGTAAAACGGCAGCGTTTTTATTACCTGCTGCGCAATTTTTGCTCGATTTTCCTCGTGAGTATCATGGTGCGACTCGTATTTTGATTTTGTCACCGACCCGAGAGTTGGCGATTCAGACTTATGAGCATGCTCTGGAAATTACACAACACACCAATATTGTGTGTGGCGTCATCACCGGGGGGATCAACTATGGTACAGACCGAGATACTTTAGCTAAAAACTTAGATATATTAGTGGCGACGCCAGGTCGTTTATTTGAGCATATTGAAAAAGAATCTTTCGATTGTCGCGATATTGAAGTGATGATTTTGGATGAAGCCGATCGGATGCTCGACATGGGTTTTCGTAGTATTGTTAATCAAATTGCGAGTGAAGCACGCTGGCGTAAGCAGTCAATGTTATTTTCAGCGACATTAGAAGGTCCAGGAATCGCTCAGTTTTCTAAGGATTTGTTGGTGAATCCTGAATCCATTACCGTGGATCCTTCACGTAAAGAAAAAGCGAAAATTCATCAGTGGTATCATTTGGCAGACGACGCCTCGCATAAATATCAATTATTGACACATATCCTCAAAACACAAGTAGATTCAGCTATTGTTTTTGTTAAAACCCGAGAGCGACTACAGCAACTTAAAGATCGATTAGCCAGTGATGATATTGAGGTGTGTTGGTTACAAGGTGAGATGCCTCAAGATAAACGTAACCAAGCTATGGCTCGCTTTAAAAGCGGTGAAGTTAAGATCTTACTTGCGACCGATGTAGCTGCTCGAGGTATTGATGTAGATGATATTAGCCATGTCATTAATTTTGATATGCCACGCACCAGCGATGTATATTTACATCGAATTGGACGAACTGGAAGAGCGGGAGCGAAAGGCACCGCTATTTCCATCGTAGAGGCTCATGATTTTGCTATGTTAGGGCGCATAGCTCGATACATTAAAGAAGTGATTAAACCACGAGTTATTGATGAACTTAGGCCTAAACATAAGGCGCCTACCATCAAAAAACCAAAGAAAAGTACGTTAAAGAAGAATGCTAAAAAAGGTGGAAAAAAATCTTCTGGACCTAAGAAAAAAGGCCGTGGCAAAAACATCACCTCTCGGAAACAAGATAATGGATAAAATTGTTCTTGCTAGCGGAAATCAAGGTAAGCTCAATGAATTTGCGCATTTATTTGAGCGCTACGATATTAGTATTGTACCGCAAGGCAGTTTAGGCGTTGAAGACGTGCCTGAAACAGGGACCACTTTTGTCGAAAATGCGATTATCAAAG
The DNA here is from genome assembly GCA_949498985.1 of Glaciecola sp. HTCC2999. Taxonomy (GTDB): domain Bacteria; phylum Pseudomonadota; class Gammaproteobacteria; order Enterobacterales; family Alteromonadaceae; genus Opacimonas. Next base: position 40,635 of record CATECQ010000032.1, on the reverse strand, counting down.
CCCGCCATGCGGCAAAAGTGACGGGGTTACCCGCATTGTCGGATGATTCGGGTTTAGTCGTTGCTGCATTAGGCGGTGCGCCAGGTATTTATTCATCTCGTTATAGTGAATCAGCCCTGGGTGCCGATGATGCAACAGATGAAGGGAATATTGATAAATTACTCAATGCATTAAAAGCTACCCCTGAAGATAAACGTGATGCTTACTTTATTTGCGTCTTGGTTTTTATGCGCCATGCCGATGATCCGACTCCGATTATTTGTCAAGGGCGCTGGCACGGAGAGATTGCGACTCAACGAGCGGGGGAGCAGGGGTTTGGTTATGACCCTGTATTTTATTGCTCGACCTTAAACAAACACGCTGCCCAATGTCAAAAATCCGAAAAGTCCACCGTTAGCCATCGAGCTAAAGCGCTTGAGCTACTTGTTGCTGAGATGGAGTCTTTAATTGGTTGATAACGTTTCTGCCATACCGCTTTCGTTATATATACACATTCCATGGTGCGTACAAAAATGTCCTTATTGTGATTTTAACTCGCACACTTTAAAAGGTGGAATACCGGAAAAAGAATACGTTGCCCATTTACTGGATGATTTACGTGCTGATGTTCACCTTGCCCAAGGTCGTTCAATTCGCACTATATTTATTGGTGGCGGAACGCCTAGTTTATTATCTGCAGAAGCGTTAGAGACGTTACTTAACGGCGTCAAACGCATTATTCCGTTAACGTCTGATGCAGAAATCACCTTAGAAGCGAATCCTGGTACGGTGGAAGCGGGTAAATTCGCCGGATTTGTTGCCGGTGGCGTGAATCGCTTATCCATAGGTGTACAAAGTTTTCATCCAAAACAACTGCATTCACTTGGGCGCATCCATGACGATCACCAAGCTCATATGGCAATCAAACAAGCACATGAAGCTGGACTGTGTAGCTTTAATATCGACATCATGCATGGGTTACCTGAACAAACAGTGGTTAACGGTTTAGATGATTTACGTCAAGCGATTGAGCATCAGCCCAAACATATTTCATGGTATCAACTCACCATCGAGCCGAATACATCATTTCATTCTAAGCCCCCTCAACTTCCAGATGATGATACGTTATGGGATATTCAAGAACAGGGGGAAGAATTGCTTGCCCAAGCCGGTTTTGAACAATATGAAATTTCTGGTTATGCACAATCAGGTTACCAATGTCAGCATAATTTAAATTACTGGCGTTTTGGTGATTATCTAGGTATTGGCTGTGGTGCACACAGTAAAATTACAACCGCGACAGGCATACAACGAGCGGAAAAAATCAAACACCCCAAAGGTTATATGCAAATTGGCCAAAGTTATGTATTTAAACAATGGCTAGTCGATACCGATGACTATCCATTTGAATTTTTTATGAACCGTCTCAGGTTAGTTGAAGCCTGTGGGGTAGATGAATATGAAATGCTTACGGGGATGAAGTTACCTGCCAATACATTAGCGTTAATGGAACAAGCACAAGACAAAGGGACGCTCATTATAACGGCTCAAGACTGGCAAGTTACTAGTTTGGGAAGACGCTATCTCAATACCTTATTAGAGCAGCTAATCGCTTAGGCCGCTTAATCTCTTCATCATATTGACAGGCTTTGCTAAAGAACGCATTGAGTCAATATGATGAAGATGAGAGTACTTTTACTTCTTTAAAACCAACTCGCTAAGCGCTGTTCATGCTGAGCAATCGCATCGGCATGTTCGAGAGTTTGGCCAATCGCATCTAACCCTTTTATAAGGTTATGTTTTTGATGCTCTGCAATGATAAAATTAAATTCGTGCCCTGCACATGTTACCGTTTGTGAACTTAAATCTACCGTTAATTCTAATGTTGCATTTTGCGCTAACTCAGCGAACAAGGTATCCATTTGAGTATCCGTTAAACGGATCGGGAGCATGCTGTTATTAATTGCATTACCATAAAATATATCAGCAAAACTTGGCGCAATAATGACTTGCAGGCCAAAATCCATCAATGCCCATGGCGCATGTTCACGTGAAGAACCACAGCCAAAATTCTCGCGGGTAATGAGTATACTCGCCCCTTGATACTCGGGTTTATTTAGATTGAACTCTGGATTTAAAACTTGCTCGTGTTCATCTAAATAACGCCAATCATGAAACAAATGTTTGCCATAGCCTTTGCGGGTTACACCCGTTAAGAACTGTTTTGGTATAATCTGGTCGGTGTCGATATTCGCAATATCCAGTGGCACAATGGTGCCTGTATGTACAGTAATAGGGGTCATACTTGTTCCTCATATTGACGGACATCGGTAAACTTGCCATTAATCGCTGCTGCTGCAGCCATCGCAGGAGAGACTAAATGGGTGCGAGCACCACGACCTTGGCGACCTTCAAAGTTTCGATTTGAGGTGGAAGCACAGCGATCGCCTTCCCTGAGAAGGTCATCATTCATGCCTAAGCACATTGAACAACCGGGTAAGCGCCATTCAAACCCAGCATCTTCGAATATTTTATCTAAACCTTCCACTTCAGCTTGTTTCTTCACTGCCGCTGAACCGGGTACGACTATTGCGGTAACATTGTCGACGACCTTACCTCGTTTAGCCACACTGGCAGCGGCGCGCAAATCTTCGATGCGAGAGTTTGTACATGAACCTATAAATACATGAGAAATAGCCACATCACTGAGTCGTTGACCGGGTTCTAAAGCCATATATTTAAGTGCTTTTGAGGCTGACTCTTTAGTCACAGGATCTGTGAAATCAGTCGGAGCAGGAATGGCATCGTCGACACCGATTACTTGACCTGGATTAGTACCCCAAGTAACTTGCGGTTTTATATGGGCTGCTTGCAAGGTGATGACGCGGTCAAATTGAGCGTCGTCATCTGAATATAGCGTTGACCAATACTCAACGGCCTTATCCCAATCACTGCCTTGGGGCGCTTTTTCTCGCCCTTTAATATAATCAAAAGTCGTACTATCCGGTGCGACAAGACCTGCCTTAGCACCACCTTCAATAGACATGTTACAAATTGTCATGCGCTCTTCCATCGATAAGGCGCTAATGGCTTCTCCACAATATTCAATGACATAGCCGGTTGCACCAGCATGACCTAGCTCACCGATGATCGCTAAAATAATATCCTTTGCAGTCACGCCAATGGGCAGTTTACCGGCGACTTCTACTTTGAGGTTTTTCGCCTTAGATTGACGTAATGTTTGGGTCGCAAATACATGCTCAACTTCAGATGTACCGATCCCAAATGCCAAGGCACCAAATGCCCCATGAGTAGCAGTATGTGAATCGCCACAAACAACAGTATGCCCTGGTAATATCGCCCCTAATTCGGGAGCCATAACATGAATGATACCTTGTTTTTGGTGACCCACAGGGTAAAGAGTAATGCCGTGATCTTCACAATTTTGTAGTAAAGTTTGCAGCTGTAACTGGTTTGCTGGTCCACATGCGTCAAGCGCTAAAGAACGAGTAGAAATCGAATGGTCCATCGTCGCAACTGTTTTTTCTGGGCAGCGAACCTTACGACCTTTATCATTCAAGCCAGCAAATGCTTGAGGAGTAGTCACTTCGTGAATTAAATGACGGTCTATATAGAGTAGAGTATCAGCCCCTACTTGAGATACGATGTGCGCATCCCAGATTTTATCATAAAGAGTTTTAGCCATTAGGGAGTTCCTTATGCCTGTAAAATTTGTTGAGTGATGTAATCACCGACTTGTGCTGTCGAGCTCGCTTTGTGTCGCTCGTCACTACTGAGGAGTTCACCGGTAAGAATACCAGCCTCAAGCGTTTTTATAACGGCTTGTTCAATCGCATTTGCAGCTTCTGTTAAGTCTAATGAATAGCGTAACAACATAGCAGCAGAAAGAATTTGTGCGATTGGGTTAGCAATCCCTTTTCCTGCAATATCCGGTGCGCTCCCACCTGCCGGCTCATACAAACCAAAGCCTTCAGCGTTGATACTTGCAGAGGGTAATAAGCCCATTGAACCGGTTAACATGGCACATTCATCAGAGATAATGTCACCAAATAAATTCGAACATAACATCACGTCAAATTGAGAAGGGTTACATAATAACTGCATGGTGGCGTTATCAATGTAGATATGCTCAAGTTCCACATCCGGATAATCTTGAGCAACTTCTTCTGTCACTTCACGCCATAAACGACTGCATACTAATACATTAGCTTTATCTACCGAGGTAACTTTTTTACCGCGTTTTTGTGCAGCTTGAAATGCTGAAATCGCGATACGACGAATTTCACCGCGGGTATAGCGCATGGTATCAAAGGCAAATTCATCTTCACCTTTACCTTCCAAGCCCTTTGGAAAACCAAAATAAATCCCACTAGTGAGTTCACGCACCACTAAAACGTCGACACCACTTTGGGCAATATCTTTTCTTAAAGGTGATAAGTCTTCTAAGCCCTTATAAATTTTAGCCGGACGGAAGTTTGAAAATAAATCAAAATGGCTACGTAATTTAAGCAAAGCTGCTCGTTCTGGACGTTGATCTAGGGGTAATTCATCCCATTTAGGCCCACCAATCGAGCCGAATAAAATCGCATCAGCCGCTTCACAGCCCGCTAATGTGTTCTCTGGTAAAGCATGACCGTGATGGTCGATGGCATAACCCCCGACTGGATAGGCGGTTCTCTTTAACGAGATATTAAATTTTTGTTCAACCGCGTTTAATACTTTATCAGCCTCAGCCATGACTTCTGGCCCGATACCATCACCGGCTAATACGGCTAGTTGATAAGAAGACATTTATACTCCTGTGGAAATGTGTTGTTTTTGCTCATCAATTTGATCAGCAAGATGCATATTATTTAAAACGAATATCAGTGCTTTAACCCCTGACTCTACAATATCTGTCGCAAGTCCTATCCCGTGGAAACGGCGTTCTTTATATTTAGCAACAATACTGACTTGTGCTAGTGCATTTGCACCTTCACCTTTTGAACCGAGTTTAAAATCAACAATGTTAATTTCATCTTCATCAATGATCTGCATAATAGCGTTATACGCAGCATCAACAGGACCATTGCCTGTGGCACTATGTGTAACGGTTTCTTCACCTATGTTCAATGAGACTGTGGCACTAGGAATGATTTCTTTGCCTGAACTGGCTTGTAAATATTCTAACGAATAATAGGCATGTTCATGTTTTTGTTGATTAAAAAACAATAGCGCTTCTAAATCGTAATCAAATACTTGGCCTTTTTTATCTGCTAGACGTAGGAAAGAGGCATACACTTCGTCTAAATCATAATCAGATTCATTATACCCTAATTCATTCAATCGATGTTTAATGACATGACGTCCAGAACGTGAGGTTAAGTTTAATTGATTTTTATTAAGACCCACTGATTCAGGAGTCATGATCTCATAGGTATTTTGTCCTTTCAGGACACCATCTTGGTGAATACCCGACGAATGAGCAAAAGCGTTAGCACCCACAATGGCTTTGTTTGCTTGGACTGGCATACTGCATAACTGACTCACCAGTTTTGATGTGCGTGAAATCTCTGGACTACGAATACCTGTTTGTAAGCCATAACGTTCACTACGGGTTTGCAATATCATCGCAATTTCTTCAAGAGAACAATTACCTGCCCGCTCACCGATTCCATTGATGGTACATTCGACTTGGCGTGCACCTTGCTCCACTGCGGCTAGAGAATTGGCTACCGCTAAACCTAAATCATTGTGACAATGGACTGAGATGATGGCTTGGTCAATATTAGGGACTCGATTAAATAGTTGGCCAATAATGCCACCAAATTCCGTCGGTGTAGTATAGCCTACTGTATCAGGGATATTGACGGTTTTAGCACCAGCGGTAATCGCAGCTTCAACCATGCGACATAAATAATCAATGTGTGTGCGACCGGCATCTTCACACGAAAATTCAACATCATCTGTATATTTACGTGCGTGTTTCACCGCGGCGACTGCCATTTCAACAATGTCATCTTGTGATTTACGTAATTTGGTGGATACGTGAATATCCGAAGTGGCGATAAAGGTGTGAATACGAAACTGCTCAGCCACACCGAGTGCTTGACCACATGCATCGATATCTTTTTCTAAGGCACGTGATAAACCGCACACGGTCGCATTTTTTATTTCGCGCGCGATAGTTTGAACGGATTCAAAATCACCGGGTGAGGAAACTGGGAACCCAGCCTCAATAATATCAACACCGAGTTTTTCTAAAGCTAATGCGATTTGCAGCTTTTCTTTGACAGTTAAGCTAGCGGGTAAAGCTTGCTCACCATCTCTTAAAGTCGTATCGAAAATTTTCACATGGTTCGTCATGTGTTACTCCTCTTTGTGTACGCCATATATAAAAAAACCCGTGGGTTACACGGGTTAATTTATTCTAAATTATTACTCACCCGTGTAGTCATGCTACCAGTAATAGGCGGTCAGATAATAAATATGTGCTAAATGTCATTTTCATAGTGTTATCGTACGTTTAAGTCAGCAAAGGGTCAAGGAAAAGTTGTATGAAATGGGATTTAAATAGGATTTTTATACTAAAAACGTAAGGTGGGTCACATGTACTAGGTAGATATTTTATATTATTTATATTTAATTAGAATTTTCATCCTAATAATTGACTTATCGTAGTCCTTTCCATTTAATATTGAAGGATAAGCGCAGTTCACGCATTGTTAAAACCCGGGGTAATATTTTTCCAGAATGTGACCACCTGTGGCCACAGCATGCAGCTGTCATGTTAGCTTTGGTCGGTTTCAGTAATTTGATATGTCGTAAACCGTCATGATTGAGTATATGACCTTGATGATCGGTGGGTTGTCCCGAGGTATTAAACCAGCCGAATTTATTGACATGGATCAGCGCTTTTTCAGTATCGATGCGATCAAGTGAATCAATTTCTAAATGAGTCATACCCAATTCATTGACACTGACTGTACATATAGCGCCAATGGTTTGATGTTGAGCGTAATACTTGTTTATAACGTCAGGCGTTTGCTTAGTACAAGGAGACTTTGGACTTTGTTTGGCTTGATAACTGGCGTTGTGACGATCGACAGTCAGTGGTGAGGTATTATTGAGTAATTGTTCAGCTGACTGTGTGACATGAATATGTAGATGTTTCAGTTTTCGTTTCAGTAATCCATTTTGATTAGGACCATGTTCGGCTAGAAATAAACATTCTCTTTGGTACAAAGCGTTACACAGTTCAGCAAACGCTGCTGAATCAGGATCTTGAAAAAAAATGTCGCTTTGTTCGACCATAGTTTCTGCTTCAATGAATTAAGGAATGTAATACTACTGATTTTTGCATGAAATACCATAAAAAAAGCCAGTCACAAGAACAATGTCTCAAAGACTGGCTTAATGTATATTGACCAATAAATATCTTAAGGCTTACTGGCCTTTGATTTCACTGCGACCTAGATATTTGGCATCTGCGCCTAGAGCTTCTTCAATGCGTAGTAACTGATTATATTTAGCAACACGATCCGAACGACATAACGACCCTGTTTTAATTTGTCCCGCTGCAGTGCCTACGGCTAAATCTGCAATCGTTGCATCTTCTGTTTCACCTGAACGATGTGAAATGACGACAGTAAAGCCTGCTGCTTTTGCCATTTTGATCGCATTCAATGTTTCAGTTAATGACCCGATCTGGTTAAATTTAATCAGGATTGAGTTACCAATACCATTATCAATACCGCGTTTTAGAATTTTGGTGTTAGTCACAAATAAGTCATCACCGACAAGTTGTACTTTGTCGCCAATTTTCTTCGTTAAACTCGCCCAACCATCCCAATCGCTTTCGTCTAAGCCATCTTCGATGGATACGATAGGGTAACGTTGTGATAATTCAGCCAGATAATCACCAAAACCTTCAGAATCGAATGATTTATCTTCGCCTGCTAAGACATATTGATTTGCTTTATAGAATTCAGAAGCTGCGCAATCAAGTGCTAAGGTAATATCTTCATTCATTTTATAACCGGCATTTTCAACCGCAGTGATAATAGTTGATAAAGCTTCTTCATTTGAACCTAAGTTAGGTGCAAAACCACCTTCATCACCTACAGCAGTATTTAAGCCCTTAGCATTCAATACTTTTTTCAAACTATGGAAAATTTCAGCACCCATACGCAAGGCTTCTTTGAAGTTTGCTGCACCAACGGGCTGAACCATAAACTCTTGAATATCAATGTTATTATCAGCATGCTCACCGCCATTTATAATATTCATCATAGGAACTGGCATGGAGTATTGGCCTGGCGTACCATTTAGGTTAGCGATGTGCTCATATAATGGAATACCTGTTTCGATGGCTTCTGCTTTTGCTACCGCTAAAGATACGGCTAAAATAGCATTAGCACCTAATTCTTCTTTATTTTCTGTACCATCTAAGTCGATCATGACTTGGTCAATGTTCGCTTGGTCTGCAGCATCTAAACCAATCAACGCCGGAGTAATTTTATCATTAATCGCAGCCACGGCTTTTAATACGCCTTTTCCTAAATAACGGCTTTTATCGCCATCACGCAATTCTAATGCTTCACGTGAACCTGTTGACGCGCCAGAAGGAGCAACAGCACGCCCCATGACACCTGATTCTAAGTAAACGTCTGCTTCTACAGTTGGGTTACCACGTGAGTCGAGTATTTCTCGACCAATAATTCGGCTGATTGTTGCCATGTGTTAAATTTTCCTTTTAATGATTCAATTTTTGATATTCACCGGCAGCTGCCACAAATCCTTCGAATAAAGGATGTCCATCGCGCGGTGTAGAATTAAATTCTGGGTGGAATTGGCCTGCAATAAAGAACGGATGATCGGTGATCTCTATTACTTCAACCAATTGTTTATCGGTAGATAAACCACTGACTCTTAGGCCAGCTTCTTCAATTTTATCACGTAGGGTGTTATTCACTTCATAACGATGACGATGACGTTCATAAATTTCTTTTTCGCCATAACACTGATGTACTTTACTGCCCTCAACTAAGTGACATAACTGACTGCCAAGGCGCATTGTCCCGCCAAGGTCAGAGCTTTCATCTCGTTGTTCGACACTACCATCGGAGTCTAACCATTCATTAATTAGTCCAACAACAGGGAAGGGGGTTGTAGGGTCAAATTCAGTAGAATGTGCATTGGGCATATTAGCGACATTTCTCGCAAATTCAATTAATGCGACTTGCATTCCTAGACAAATCCCTAAATATGGCACTTTATTCTCACGGGCGAAACGCGCCGCTTCAATTTTACCTTCGACGCCTCGCTCACCAAAGCCACCAGGGACAAGTATGGCATCTAAATTCGCGAGAATTTGTGTGCCTTTAGCAATAATATCGGATGAATCAATATATTTAATTTTTACACTTAAGCGATTTTTTAAACCCGCATGTTTAAGTGCTTCATTAACAGACTTATAGGCATCAGGTAATTCAATATATTTACCTACCATGCCAATGACGACTTCTTTAGTCGGGTTTGATTCTGCGTATAACACTTGTTCCCATTCAGATAAATCTGCTTCTGGACAATCAAGTTTAAAACGCTCAACCACTAACTCATCCATGCCTTGTGATTTCAATGCAGCAGGAATTTTGTAGATACTGTCGACATCTTTTAATGAAATAACAGCTTTATCAATGACATTAGTAAATAATGCTATTTTCGCCCGTTCATTTGAAGGCAAGGCAGATTCAGAACGACAGACTAAGATATCAGGCTGAATACCAATCGAACGTAACTCTTTAACTGAGTGTTGAGTAGGCTTGGTTTTTACTTCACCGGCAGCAGCCATGTAGGGCACCAAGGTTAAGTGCATGTACATAGCACGATCACGACCCAATTCAGTACCAAGTTGACGAATGGCTTCCAAAAACGGTTGGGATTCAATATCACCGACTGTGCCACCAATCTCGACAATAGCAATATCATTCCCTTCAGCACCATCAATCACACGTTGCTTAATCTCGTTAGTGATGTGAGGAATAACTTGAATAGTGGCACCTAAATAATCACCACGACGTTCACGCTCTAAAACAGATGCATAAACACGACCAGTAGTGAAATTATTACGCTTGGTCATTCGTGTGCGAATAAAGCGTTCATAGTGTCCTAGATCAAGGTCAGTTTCAGCACCATCATTGGTGACAAATACTTCACCATGCTGAATGGGACTCATGGTACCTGGGTCGACGTTAATATAAGGGTCAAGTTTTAACATCGTAACTTTTAACCCGCGGGCTTCTAGAATAGCGGCGAGTGATGCTGCTGCTATTCCTTTGCCTAATGACGAAATCACCCCACCGGTGACGAAGATATATTGAGTCATGTTTTACCTAAAGGCGTCTAAAAATGAACGTGTGTAAAGAGTTGATTCACTCTTATTGGATGGAAGGCGATTATACGCAAATATTCAACTAATAACAATCTGAAGTTGTGCTTTTAACGCAAGGATTTAAGTACATAAATTAAATCTAAAGCTTGCTTGGGTGAGAGCTCATCAGCACTTATTTGATCTATGGTATCGAGGAGTGCTTGATGTGAATTATCCAAAGCGAGTTGCACAGGTTCTATCTGATTTGTCGAGATTGACTCGTTATTGTTAGCCTGTGGTTTGGTTAATGAGTTTTCTAGTTCGTTGAGTTTTTGTTGTGCAGCTTGAATAACATGATCTGGTACACCGGCAAGTTGAGCGACTTGTAATCCATAACTTTTGTTGGCTGCACCTTGTTGAACATTATGCATAAATTTAATGGAGTCATTATGTTCAATAGCGTTAAGGTGAACATTGAACATCCCTTTAGCGCTGTCAGCAAGTTGCGTTAGTTCAAAATAATGCGTCGCAAATAGAGTAAATGCATTAATAGTATTATTAATATATTCAGCACACGCCCATGCCAATGACAATCCATCATAAGTACTCGTTCCTCGTCCAATTTCATCCATCAATACCAGACTGTGTTCACTGGCATTATGTAGAATATTCGCTGTTTCTGTCATCTCAACCATGAAAGTAGAGCGTCCTGAAGCTAAATCATCAGATGCCCCAATACGGGTGAATATCCGGTCAATAGGACCAATTTGGCATTGTTGGGCTGGCACATAGCAACCAATATAAGCCAACAATACGATCAATGCTGTCTGACGCATATAAGTTGATTTACCGCCCATGTTGGGACCGGTTATCATGAGCATTTTTTGGTGCTCATCTAATTGCAGAGGGTTGGCAATGAATGGTTGTTTTGATACCTGTTCTACCACAATGTGGCGACCGTCTTGGTATTGGATCCCTGATGTAGAAGTTAATTCAGGACGGTATAAATTCAGTGCAACTGATTGACTGGCAAAACAAACGAGTACATCCAATTCAGCCAAAGCATTTGCACTCATTGTCAAGGCGTCCAAATGAGGCAGTAATTCATCAAATAATGCTTCATAGCATTGTTTCTCTAAAGCCAGTGCTTGGCTTTGAGAATTTAATACCTTTTCTTCATGTGCTTTGAGTTCTTCAATGATATAACGTTCATTGTTTTTCAGTGTTTGCCGACGAATATAATGCCCAGGCACTAGATGGGCTTGACCTTTTGATACCTCAATGAAAAATCCATGCACACGGTTATAACCGACTTTTAGGGTACTGATGCCGGTGGCTTCTTTTTCCCGTTCTTCTAAAACCGTTAAAAAATCGGTTGCCCCTTGTGATAAGGCTCTTAGTTCATCGAGTTGTGTATTATATTCAGGTGCAATGACACCTCCATCTCGGATCACGACGGGAGGATTGTCGATAATCGCTCGTGTCAATAAATCCGCAGATTCTGGAAATGTTGAAATGGTGTTCGCTAGGGCTTGGAGTTTAGGCTCATTGTGTTGTGCTAATATAGCTTGCAGTTCAGGTAACAGGTTTAAAGTATCGCGTAAACGAGCAAAGTCTCTTGGTCGGGCAGAACGTAATGCTAAGCGAGCTAAAATACGTTGTACATCGCCAATTTTTTTCAATACTTGCGCTGGCGCATCGACATCATGCTCAATCAAACTATCAATGACGTTGTAGCGTTGTTCGAGCAAATTATGCTGAGTAATTGGACGATGGATCCATTGCTGTAATAAGCGAGCGCCCATAGCGGTTTGCGTATCATTAAGAACATCAAAAACAGTGTGCTCAATTCCCCCTGATAAATTATGCGTGAGCTCTAAATTTTTGCGTGTCGCAAAATCCATCTGAACTGTGTCACTATGGGCCTGAAGGCTTATCCGTTTAATGTGGGGTAGGGCGCGTTTTTGGGTATCTTTGACATATTGCAATAAACAACCCGCAGCTCCTAACGCCAAAGTAGCATCTGCTACGCCAAAGCCGTTGAGCTCTTTTGTACCAAATTGCATGTTGAGGTGATTCACCGCTGTCTCAGTATCAAATTCCCATTGTGGGCGTCTGACTGATTTTGAATAAGAGGCAAGTACCTGCGGTGCAACCAAAGCCTCGTTATATAATAGCTCTGCAGGATTAAAGCGTTGCAAATCAGCTAATAAGGCTTCTTCACTGATAGGTTGAGTGATGACAAACTGGCCAGTGCTCAGTGCTAATGCTGCCAAGCCATAGTGAACTTGAGTGGTTGATTTGTTTGAAGGACGACTAGTGATGGCAACAATTAATGTATCTTGAACATCCTGTAATAACGCCTCATCTGTGACGGTACCCGGGGTCAGTACTTGTTTGACTTCCCGCGCGACAGGGCCTTTGCTAGTCGCAGGATCGCCGACTTGTTCACAAATAGCAACCGATTCGCCCATCTGAACGAGTCTGGCAAGATAGCCTTCAACCGCATGATAAGGCACACCCGCCATTGGGATAGGTTCTCCACCTGCCTTACCACGAGCTGTTAAGGTAATATCAATGAGCTGAGCAGCACGTTTTGCATCATCAAAAAATAATTCATAAAAATCACCCATTCGATAGAACAATAATTCATTCGGATGTTGGGCCTTGATGCGTAAATATTGTTGCATCATTGGAGTATGTTGGGTTTGTGCTGAGCTCAATTTGTTTTTATACTTCATTCATAAATCCATACATATAGCATACCAATAAATTCATGCGCTATCTAAAAGAAAATACACAAACGGCGTTGGCGCAATTAGCAACATACTTAACGATGCATAATCTGACCATATCTTGTGCAGAATCGTGCACCGGTGGCGGACTTGCTTATGCGTTTACATCACTTCCGGGCTCATCTATTTGGTTTAAACACAGCGTAGTGACTTATTCCAATGAAGCTAAACAAATCATGGTCGGTGTTACGGATACCACACTAAAACAATATGGTGCTGTGTCGGAGCAAACAGTTGCAGAAATGGCACATGGGGTGGTGCATCAGGTAGGCGCTAATATCGGTATTAGTATCAGTGGAATAGCTGGACCAGATGGTGGTAGTGCAGAAAAACCCGTGGGAACAGTCTGGTTTGGATTTGTGCTGAATGGTATTTCTCATACCCGAAAAATGTACTTTGTTGGTGATCGTGAAGCGGTGCGATTACAAGCAATTGAATATGCCATAGAACAGATTGTGGAATTATTGCCCATTCGAAATTAAATCTGATCAAAAGCTCAGCAGACACACGTAATAAAGATGTATATATTTATCACACTTGGTAGACATGATTTGAAAAAATAATAATTTTTTGTTGCACTGTATAATTATACAGTATTATAATCTAACACATAAAATCATATCCTAACTCACATTTTATATTGAGGCGCACATGGCAGAAGACAATAAAACACAGGCATTATCCGCAGCACTTGGTCAGATTGAGAAGCAATTTGGTAAAGGTGCCATCATGCGTCTTGGTGATAATCAAGCAATGGATGTTGAATCGATATCAACAGGTTCACTTACCATTGATATCGCCCTTGGTATAGGTGGTTTGCCATGCGGTCGAGTGGTTGAAATCTACGGTCCAGAATCTTCGGGTAAAACGACGTTAACTTTACAAGTTATCGCTGAAGCGCAAAAAGTTGGAAAAACATGTGCTTTCGTTGATGCAGAACATGCACTTGATCCTGTTTACGCCGAAGCGTTAGGCGTCAATATCGATGAGTTATTAGTTTCTCAACCTGATACGGGTGAGCAAGCATTAGAAATTTGTGACATGTTGGTTCGATCTGGAGCCGTGGATGTAGTGATCGTCGATTCAGTCGCCGCTTTAACACCAAAAGCTGAAATCGAGGGTGACATGGGTGATAGTCACATGGGCTTGCAAGCTCGCCTAATGTCTCAAGCGCTTCGTAAATTGACCGCTAATATAAAACGTTCAAATACCTTGGTTATATTTATTAACCAAATTCGAATGAAAATTGGGGTCATGTTTGGCAATCCCGAGACGACCACAGGTGGTAATGCCCTTAAGTTTTATTCATCAGTCCGTTTAGATATCCGTCGTATAGGTGCGATTAAAGATGGTGACGAAATTGTCGGTAATGAAACGCGTGTAAAAGTAGTCAAAAATAAAGTAGCACCGCCTTTCAAACAAGCTGAATTCCAAATCATGTATGGTAAAGGAATATCTAAAGAGGCTGAACTTATTGATTTGGGTGTAAAACAAAAACTAGTCGAAAAAGCGGGTGCTTGGTACAGCTACAACGGTGAGCGTATTGGGCAAGGTAAAGCTAATGTTGTGAAGTTTTTAAAAGAACATCCAGAAAAAGCAAATGATATTGAAGCACGCATTCGTGCAGAGTTATTGTGTAAGGCAAAGCCTGCTTCAAAGACTGAAGAAGAAATTGAAAATACATAAGATGTTGTAAACAACATATCGGATATCAAAAGGTCATCACTAGGATGGCCTTTTTTCGTTTTAGCACTAATAAATAGGATAAATAAACGGGATCAATAAATGACATTAACGGGATTTCTCCTACCAAATGTGGATTAAATAATACTGTATAAGCGGTTGATTATGGTATGATATCGCTGTTTTAAAGAACGGAATTTATACGTGAATAGCGAGACGCATTTAGCTGAGGAATTACCAGCTAATCAGGCAACTATCGATATCAATACTCTGCCCCAAAATAATCGGGTGTTGCTATCTGCTCAAGGGATATCCTGTCAGAAACAAGATCGTATCTTGTTTGAGGATATCTCATTGACCGTTGCCAGTGGTGAGCTTATTCATTTGCAAGGCACAAACGGGGCTGGTAAAACCAGCTTGATTCGTATTTTGGTCGGATTATCAACACCTGACACAGGTTCTGTATCTTTGACAAATAGTTCTCTAGATAATTACCCATTAATCTATTTAGGTCACAAATTAGGCCTAAATCGGCATTTATCTAGCGTTGAGAATCTCCAATTCTGGGCTAATATGCATGGTGTTTCTATCAGTACTGATGAGCTGTATGCGTTGTTAGCACGGTTTAATTTAGTGGGTTTAGAAGATGTGCCTAGTGGTGAATTATCTGCAGGACAGCAAAGGCGTGTTTCTTTAGCACGAACGCAATTGTTACCTGCTAACATTTGGATATTAGATGAACCTTATACGTCATTAGATACCCAAGGTGTGTCTTTCATTCAAAATTTAATTGATGAATTTGTTGAGGGTGGTGGTGCTGTACTGATGACTTCACACCAGTCATTGCAAAGTCGATTACCTGTGAAAAATATCACATTAGAGTATCGTTTATGAGCCGCACTAGCCCATTATTCAGTATTATGAGACGCGATTTAGTACTGGCATTTCGTCAAAAAAATGAATTACTTCAACCCTTATTATTTTTTGTCATGGTGATAACGTTATTTCCATTAGGGATTGGACCAGGTCCTGAAACATTACAAAAAATCGGTCCTGGCGTGATTTGGGTTGCTGCGATATTGTCAGCGCTTTTAGGAATGGATAAATTATTTCGCGATGATTTTAATGATGGTAGTTTAGAACAACTGCAATTATCAAATATTTCATTGGCTTGGGGCATGTTCATAAAAGTATTTGTGCATTGGTGTGGAGCATTTCTTCCACTGTTACTGATATCGCCATTATTAGCATTATTTTTAAATTTAACGCCACCTATGTACTGGGCTTTAATATTTACTTTAGCGTTAGGCACTCCTTTACTATCGTTGGTTGGAGCTATCGCAGTCGCGTTAACCGTCGGGTTACAGCGTGGTGGTGTATTACTATCCCTTTTATTAATTCCTGTATTTATTCCTTTACTGATTTTTGCAACATCCGCAGTGGATAGCGCGGCAATGGGATTAAATTATTTACCGCAACTTGCTATTATCGGTGCCATGCTATGTTTTGCCATCGCCATCACACCGTTTGCAATGAGTTATGCTATTAGAGTGAGTCATCATTAATGTTTACTTGGTTACATCCTTACGCTAAAACTGAACGGGCTTATGCTCTGTGCAACACCTTGTTGCCTTATTTTCTTGTCACTGCAATAGTTGGCCTAGTTGTGGGAATTATTTGGGGATTATTATTTGCTCCGAGTGATTATCAACAAGGTGATTCATTTAGAATTATTTATATTCATGTACCTTCTGCTATTTTATCCATGAGTACATATGTCGCTATGGCAGCTGCTGGATTTGTTGGGTTGGTGTGGCAATGGAAAACCGCTTACATGAGTATGATGGCAATTGCTCCTGTTGGCGCTATTTTGACTTTTATATCATTATTTACAGGAGCCGCTTGGGGTAAACCTATGTGGGGAACCTGGTGGATATGGGATGCACGTTTAACCTCACAACTCATATTATTTTTCCTTTATTTAGGCATAATGGCATTGTATGCCGCGTTTAGTGATAAAACTCAAGCGGGTAAATCTGCGGCTATTATGGCCCTGGTGGGGGTGATCAATATTCCCATTATTCATTTTTCGGTTGAATGGTGGAATACGTTACATCAAGGTGCGACTATCACTAAGTTTGGCCAGCCTTCTATTGCGAGCTCAATGTTGTGGCCATTATTAATTTCGATAGCGGGCTTTATTGGCCTTATCGGCACCTTAACCTTAATGAATTTGAAAAATCAGATACTTCGTCGCGAAATTAATAGACCGTGGGTCACTGAATTATTAACAACCAAAGAAATGAATGTGAATAAGGAAGCCAACTAATGCAATTTGATTCGTTAGCAGCATTTTTAGATATGGGTGGGTATGGTTTCTTTGTCTGGCTATCGTATGGTATATCTGTTTTAGCCATAGCCGTATTTGTGATGTATATCCAACATGATAGACGGATACTCATTCAAACGGTCAAGGCACAAGCTGCCCGTAAGCAACGAATCGCTAAAGTTAAAGCACAGGAGCAATCACTTTAATGAATCCACGTCGCAAGCAACGATTGATCACAGTAAGCGTCATTGGCGGTATGGTAATAAGTGCTGTCTCACTCATGCTATTCGCGTTAAATGATAATATTGATTTATTTTATACTCCTACAGAGATAATTCAGGGAAAAGGTGAGACTGGCGTAAAACCAATGATTGGTCAACGTCTTCGTATTGGTGGTTTAGTTGTAGAAGGCTCTGTAGAAAGAAATCAAGATACTTTGGCAGTCGAATTTGAGTTAATGGATACTGGACCCAAAGTCACAGTATCTTATACAGGAATATTGCCCGATTTATTCCGTGAAGGACAAGGTATAGTAGCCACTGGCGTACTTCAGGCAAATAATTTGATTGTGGCCGAAGAAGTCTTAGCAAAGCATGATGAAGAATATATGCCTCCTGAACTAGCGGAACAGCTCAAAGGCATCCAACATGTTAAACCATCAGAGGCAGGTCTCAATTCTGCACCTAGTTACTAATTATTTAGAGTATATATAGACAACATGATTGCTGAAATCGGAAATATTGCAGTTGTACTGGCGTTATTATTAGCCAGTTTATTAGCTATTTATCCCATGTGGGGAGCACATACCAACAATCAATTGATGATTTCATCAGCTAAGCCCTTGGCGATTGGATTATTCGTATTAACGGCGATTGCTTATTTGTGTCTGACAAATCGGTTCTTGGCCGATGATTTCTCCGTCGAATACGTCGCTAACCATTCAAACAGTCTTTTACCTTGGTATTACAAAATCACTGCTGTATGGGGTGGACATGAAGGTTCGTTCTTATTATGGGTATTAATATTTTCTGTTTGGACAGTGGCAGTCGCTTTATTTAGTAAGGGTATCCCTGAAGTGATGGTGGCTCGTGTGCTATCTGTTTTAGGTATGGTGTCGATAGGTTTTTACTTATTCATGCTGCTCACCTCCAATCCTTTTGATAGCCTTTTACCATTTTACCCGGTTGATGGTGCGGATTTGAATCCGCTGTTGCAAGATTTTGGCATGATCATACATCCACCCATGTTATATATGGGGTATGTTGGCTTTTCAGTCGCGTTTGCGTTTGCTGTTGCTGCCTTAATTTCAGGACAATTAGACTCAACTTGGGCTCGTTGGTCACGTCCATGGACTATCGCTGCATGGGGCTTCTTAACGGTTGGAATTGCATTGGGTAGCTGGTGGGCATATTACGAACTAGGTTGGGGTGGCTGGTGGTTCTGGGATCCTGTTGAAAATGCGTCATTTATGCCTTGGTTAGTAGGTACTGCTTTAATGCACAGCTTAGCGGTAACCGAAAAACGTAAAGTGTTTAAGTCTTGGACCGTGTTGTTAGCCATCGCAGCATTCTCTTTAAGCTTACTCGGTACATTTTTAGTCCGTTCAGGAATACTTGTTTCGGTGCATTCGTTTGCTTCAGATCCATCCAGAGGACTATTTATCCTAGCATTGTTGGTTATCGTGATTGGCGGTTCATTACTGTTGTATGCTATCCGTGCTCCACAATTAAAAACGCGTTCATTTTATTCACTCGCTTCACGTGAAGTGATGCTGATGGGGAATAATATTTTGTTGTGTGCTGCGACGGTCGTGGTGCTATTAGGTACGTTATTCCCTTTGGTCCATAAAGAGTTAGGTATGGGCAGTATTTCTATCGGTGCCCCCTTTTTCAATCAAATGTTCACCTGGTTAATTGTGCCGTTTGTGATGTTTATGACTATAGGTCCTTTGAGTCGGTGGAAGCAACAACCTATCGGGGCATTACGGAATCAAATTATAGTTGCCCTAGGTATTGGTATTAGCGCAGCATTATTAGTGGTTAATAGCTTTGAAACAACCGCTGATTACGTTGCTACGTTGGGGATGATATGTGCATTTTGGATCCTAGTATCGACTATCCAAGAAGTGTTACAACGAGTCAATGCGATGCCCTCACAATACGGTTGGGCAACTAAATTAGCTAAATTAACACCCAGCCATTGGGGCATGATTTTAGGCCACGTCGGCTTTGCCGTTTCATTAATAGGAATGACGTTAGTCAGTAATTTTGAGCTCGAACGAGATGTTCGCATGAATTACGGCGATGAAGTGAAAATCGCAGGCTACGATATCAAGTTTAGTAATGTAAGCACGGTTCAAGGGGCAAATTACAGCGCTGATCGTGGTATTTTTGATGTGTATTTAGACGGTGACTTCGTCGTACATTTAGAGCCAGAAAAACGTTTTTATCCGGTCTCGGGAATGACGATGACAGAAGCGGGTATCCATACCACATTGATCAGAGATCTATTTATTGCCTTAGGGGAACCTTTAGATAAGGGGGCATGGGCGGTGCGCGTATATTACAAACCATTTGTAATATGGATCTGGTTAGGTGCTGGCATAATGGCTATTGGTGGCATTTGTTCAATGCTGGATAAACGCTACCGGATGAAAAAATTAGCACGCTTTGGAGTGCAAGCAGCATGATCAGTAATCGCTTTTTGGTCCCGTTAGTTGTCTTTGTGGCGTTAGTATTCTTTTTATATCAAGGGTTATTTTCTGATCCACGAGAGCGTGACTCTCAAGTACTCGCCCAACCCATGCCAATATTTAGTTTACCTGATTTGATGGATCCCAGTATTATTCATACTAATGACGTATTTACCGGTCAGGTGACGTTGTTGAACATTTGGGGCGTGTGGTGTGTGACCTGTGCAGTCGAATTGCCCTACTTAACCGAATTGAGTCAACAAGGTGTGAGATTCGTAGGTCTATACTATGACCAAGATCTTGACCCTGATTTTGGCACCAAAACTCTTGCGCGTGTGCAGCAAGAAGTTATTGAGACGACGAATCAATTAGGTAATCCCTTTGCATTTAATATTTTTGATGTGTATCGAGATACTTCATTAGATCTGGGCGTTACTGGTGCGCCTGAAACGTTATTAATCGATCAACAAGGTGTTATTCGTGTACATCATATTGGCGATATTAATCCGCGTGTTTGGGAAGCAAAATTTGCCCCCCTATATAATACCCTTATCGCACAAGGAGTTGGCCAATGAAAGTAGTGGTCGCATGTGTGCTCGCATTACTACTCAGTACTGGTGTGATGGCAACCCAAGAAAACTATGCATTTCAAACGGAGCAACAACGTGCTGATTTTAAACGCTTAACGTCAGAACTTCGTTGTCCTATGTGTCAAAACCAAAATATTGCAGATTCAGATGCGATGATTGCTCATGATATGCGCCGCAAAGTGTATCAGTTAATTACTGAAGGGAATGGCCATGACGACGTTATCGATTTTATGAAACAACGCTATGGCGATTTTGTTCATTATCAACCCCCTGTAACGAATACTACTATTTGGTTGTGGGTTTTACCTTTTACCGTCTTATTTATAGGTGGATGGATCTTAATCAGACGTCAACCGGTTGACATCGATGTGAGTGAATCAGGTCAAGCGCGTACCTCAGACCAAGAAGCGCTTATCGCCAAAGCAGAAGCTATGTTGGAGAAAGAGAAGTGATTACATTTTATATTATTGCTTTGATATTAGTCTTCCTCACTGCTGGCTTTATCTTTTACCCATTAATAAAAAATAAACAGCAAACTCATGAGCAAGCTTACACACTGTCCAATACGCGTTTAATCAAACAGCGCTTATTTGAATTAGATGAGGAGTATGCGCAAGGTGTGATTTCAGATAAACATCGTCAACAGGCAAAGAAAGAACTTAAGCTCACCTTAATCGACGAAACTCAAGATATTGATTGGTCAACGGCGCATGAAAGTTCTATTCAAACAAAAACCATCGGCTATAGTATTCTAGGGTTATTACTAGTCAGTGTCTCGGTGATCTATTGGCACGTGAGTCACGTGGATGATGTGGTGCACTTATTCGATTCACAACAGAACATGCAAGCATTAACTCAGAAAATTATTATCGACCCCTCCCAAGACGCTACCATGAAGGATGTGCAAGCATTTACGCTAGCGATACGTTCTCGTATTCAAAACAATGAGGAGGATGCGACTGGTTGGATGCTTTTAGGCCGTCTTTATAGTTCATTAGGTCAGTTTGAACAATCTTATCAAGCGTTTGAAAAATCGCTTTTAATTAAACCGAATGATACCGAAACATTAGCCAGTTATGCTCAAGCATTGATGTCACCCAACCAAATCGATTATTTACGTGAGGCGAAAAACATCTTAATACGCTTATTAAATTTAGAACCAGATAATAATCAAGCTGCATTGATGTTAGCTATGACGGCAGGTCAGTTAGGCGATGTAGCGATATCTGAAAAGTATTTTGCTCAAATCAAATCGCTACTACCCTCTAATAATCCTGCAATAGTGCAAATTCAAGCAAGAATTGATGAACTTAAAGGCAAGCCTAAACTAAATACTGGGTTGAGTATTACAGTGGATGCTTCTGAGGATATTCAACGTCGATTAGCTCAGCATAACCGTTTACAACCATCGTTTTTGTTCGTGTTTATAAAAGATGCTGCATCGGATAATCCTTTACCAGCAGCCGTTCGGAAATTAGATTTAAGAAATCTTCCCATGACGGTTACTTTGACATCGGATGATGCCATGATGGCATCTTATTCAATCAATAATATTGATGAGATGTTAGTGACTGCACGACTATCATTCGACGAGAACGTGCAAAGTAGTCCTGGAGAACTAGAGGGGACGACACAACTTACCAAGGTTGCTAATGCAATCATCCCTGTAGAAGTCATCCTTAATAAGGAAATTAAGTGAAGCATATCATTATTCTATTTTGTATCGCGGTATTAACTACTGGTTGTGCGAGTCATCAATCCGAGCGAGTAGAACAAGCTTTAGCGGATAAGCACACAACTCCGAAATACAAGGACCCCAAAGATCCCTTTGAAGGTGTCAACCGCACAATGTGGGATATTAACTACGATATCCTTGATAAGTATATGCTAAAACCGGTCACTCAAGGGTACGTTGCTGTTGCACCGCAACCAGTAAGAAGTGGTTTAGTGAATTTTTCTAATAATTTAGGTGAACCTGCTAATTTCCTTAACAATATGCTGCAAGGTAAAGTTGATGGATCGATGGTGAGTTTAGCAAGATTTTTAGTGAATACTACCGTGGGTGTTTTAGGGGTATTTGACGTTGCAACCGCAATGGACTTGCACGAGAAAGAAGAATCATTTGGTGAAGTACTGGGTGTTTGGGGTCTCGATACAGGCCCTTACTTAATGGTACCTGCAAGAGGACCTACCGATATTCGTTCTACCACAGGTGATGTGGTGGATAACATGGTCTTTCCTATGAATGTGTTAGCGAGTAACTTCACGATTTTTACCGCAGTGATCGGTGTGTTAGAAGCACGTGCTCAGTTACTCTCACAAGATAGCACTTTGAATAGTTCATTGGATCCTTATTCATTTGTAAAGACAGCGTATTTCCAACGCTTAGAGTTTAAAGTCAATGACGGAAAAATTGAGAAAACACTTGAAGCCCAAGCTGAAGAAATGGAAGATTTCGAAGAGTTTGAAGGGTTACTAGACGACTTATAACTCTAAGGGTAATCCACTATGATGAAATTGTTTATGCACCATAGTGGATATACTGGATATTGGATTATGAAGCATAACCATCCGGGTTATTTGATTGCCAGCGCCAGGTATCGTCACACATAGCTTGTAGATCAAGTTTAGCTTCCCAGCCTAATACCGCCTTAGCATGACTAGGGTCTGCATAACAGGCTGCCACATCGCCAGCTCTGCGTGGAGCAATATGAAACGGTACAGTAACATGACTTGCATTTTCAAAAGCTTTCACCATATCCAACACACTATATCCGACCCCTGTCCCTAAATTGACGGTAAGTACCCCTGGCTTTTGAGTTAGTGCGTCCAGGGCCTTAAGATGCCCTTCAGCTAAATCAACCACATGAATATAGTCACGTACCCCAGTGCCATCATGAGTGTCATAATCATCCCCAAACACCGCTAATGACTCACGTTTACCCGTTGCTGTTTGGCTAATAAACGGCATTAAGTTATTTGGGATCCCATTAGGATCTTCACCGATTTGTCCAGATTTATGAGCGCCCACTGGATTAAAATAACGAAGTATTGCAATATTCCATTCATTATCAGATTGGTATAAATCGCGAAGGACATGCTCTACCATGAGTTTAGACTGGCCATAAGGATTGGTAGGCATTCCCGTAGGCATCGACTCTCTTAACGGTAATTCAACAGGGTCACCATAGACAGTTGCCGATGACGAAAAGACAATGTTTTTAATCCCAAATTCATTCATTACTGAACATAGTTGAACTGAGCCGTAGACATTATTTTCATAATATTTAAGTGGTAGCTCTACTGACTCGCCGACCGCTTTTAGTCCTGCAAAGTGGATAACGGCATCAATATTATATTGGTTAAAGACATCTCGTAGAATGGACTTATCACGAATATCGCCTTGAATAACGGTGACATTTTTCTGTACTAGTTTTTCAACTCGTTCAAGAGATACCGCTGATGAGTTACAAAAATTATCCAGTACGATAACCTCATCATGTTGCATTAATAATTGAAGAACGGTGTGTGAACCAATATAACCAGCTCCGCCAGTAACTAATATAGTAGACATTAGGATTTTCCTTAATCGTTAGGTTTTTCGGGTGGCAACAAATATTTTGCGCTTATTGAAAATTGTATCGGCCTGACGAGCAAAGGATAAAGTAATAAAATCAAGCCTGCCCATAATAATGATGTCCAATCATTGACGACCCTGAGTAATAATATGAAAAATGGCGCTATGACACACAACTTTAAAATGTTTAATAGCGTTTTTTCAGGAATCGTTAATTTTGTCGTGGCTGTTTCAAGTAACTGGATCCTCTCCGTCAGTGGAACATCTTGTAATTCAGGAATTTGCTTAGTTGAAAAATAAAGTTTCATAGAGACAATTGGCCATAGAACAAAAGAGTTTACAATAAATTTGATGATACAGAAGAACCCTAATCTTGCCTAGTCAGACATTCAATTTGTACATAAATGATGGCAGGATTAATACCTAAATAATAAAAAACCGACAGCTAACTGAGTCAGCGTGTCGGTTGTATTCTATCTAGCGAGAAAGTTACGCTTTTGCAGATTGCTCAGCTTCTTGCGCAGCTGATTCAGCTGATTTTTCCCAGTACTTCGTTTTAAAGCTTAATAAAACTAAAATAATACCGACTGAGATGCCAAACAAGCTAATCTGTAAATAAAGATTTGGCATTTGATCTAAGTTTTCTGGGTCAAAATTACCCGCAAGTAAGCCAGCAATAACATTACCAATGGAATAGGTTAGAACGAAAACTCCCATCATTTGGCCAGCAAAACGACGTGGTGATAATTTTGATACTGCACTTAGAGCTACAGGACTTAAACATAATTCACCAACAGTATGCAAAAAATACGTCGCGATTAACCAATAAGGTGCAACCTTCAGACCCGATGCAGCATATTGTGCAGCGAAAAACATAACAATAAAGCCAGTCGCCATTATAATCAGACCTAATGCGCATTTAACCGAGTAGCTTGGCGTGATCATTTTTTTTGCTAAATTTATCCACAGCGCCGCAAAGAACGGAGATAAGATAACAATGAAGAAAGAGTTAGCTGATTGGAACCAAGCTGTAGGGATCTCAAATGTACCGATTATTCTATCAGTATAATCTCGACCAAATAAATTCAGTGACGAGCCTGCTTGCTCAAATCCAGCCCAAAAACATGCTGATGCAATACAGATAAGAAACAAAGCCCACATGCCTTTTTTCTCATTTTGATTCAAGTTACCTTTAAAATAAATTGCGCCAAAGTACCCTAAAAAGATTAAGCAGAATATTAAAGCAACGGCTTTTGCCACTGGTACCGGGTCAAAAGTAATAAAGCCGTTGTAGATAGCAAATGTCATCACCGCGACAACAATCAAAAATGCGACGATGACGTTCCAAGACATTTTTTGTCCCGCAGCCGTAAGTGGTTGCGTCGGAGCGGCTGCAACTTCGCCTAAATTACTTAACGTCATTTTATATTGTACGAGTCCAATTGCCATACCGATTGCTGCAGCACCGAAGGCCCAGTGATAGCCCATATTGACTTGCAGATAACCGCATACGGTATACCCGATAACGGCACCAATGTTAATCCCCATATAATAGAGGGTATAACCACTATCACGGCGCTGGTCTTCTGGGGCATATAGTTGGCCAACAATAGCACCAATATTAGGTTTGAGTAATCCGGTACCTAAAACAACAAATATTAAACCAATATAAAAGGTGGAAGTGGCAGGGATAGCTAGAATGATATGGCCAATCATGATGATGATCCCGCCATACCAAACCGCTTTCTGTCCACCAATTAAGCGATCGGCTAACCATCCACCAGGTAATCCCATAAAATAAACTGCACCCGTGTAGAGTCCATAGATAGCACCTGCAGATGCAACTGTAATGCCTAACCCGCCTTCTTGAAGTGAGAGTGTCATATAAAGCACTAACAATGCACGCATGCCGTAATAACTCATGCGTTCCCACATTTCCGTCATAAAGAGGGTTTTCAATCCGCGAGGATGGCCGAAAAAGCCAGTGTCGTTTGTATTTGTTGTCATTATTATTCCTAAGACTATATGTTATTTTTATGAATAAAAGGTCTTTTTAGAGCGAAACATGTTACCCCATGAAAGTGCATAGTACAAATGTCTTAGCCCCTATCATTAGGTCACAAATTAAATCTATTGTGATTGCCTTATACTCAAATATTTCTCTTCGTATCGAATACCTTAATGGTGATTTATCTAGGAAAGTGATAAACTTTTTTTAAGTGATTAATGGGTATTAGAGTTATCTTGTACGTCATTAGCTGAATAATAGGCATGAAACATGCAGAACATTATGTCCCGATGCGTTAGTCACTACTTTGAATAAGCAATATATAATGGACGTAATTTATATGAACCTGACATAAGTAGAATGTTTACATTATGACATCGGTGATAGATTATTAATTAAGGATAAAATTTATGAGCCAAGTTACAAAGGCAGTTATACCTGTTGCAGGATTAGGTACCAGAATGCTGCCTGCCACTAAAGCGATTCCCAAAGAAATGTTACCTGTGGTAGATAAGCCTCTCATTCAATACGTGGTTAATGAATGTGTGGCTGCAGGTATCAAAGAAATTGTGTTAGTGACACACGCATCTAAAAACAGTATAGAAAACCATTTTGATACTTCATACGAGCTCGAATCAACGCTTGAAAAGCGTGTTAAACGCCAATTATTAGAAGAAGTTCAATCCATTGTGCCAAAAGGCGTGACGATCATTCAGGTGCGACAAGGGGTGGCTAATGGTTTAGGGCACGCGATTATGTGTGCTCATCCGGTTGTGGGTGATGCGCCTTTTGCAGTTGTCTTACCTGACGTAATTATGGATGATGCCGCTAGTAACCTTAAAAAAGATAACTTAGCTGATATGGTCTCGAGATTTAATACCTCTAGAGTATCTCAAGTATTAGTGGAAGAGGTTCCTGAAAAAGATGTCAGTAAATTTGGTGTGGTAGATTTAGATGGCGCCAAAATAGGCTCAGGTGAGTCTGCTAAAATTCATGCCATGGTAGAAAAGCCAGAACAAGATGAAGCGCCTTCTAATTTAGCTGTCGTCGGTCGATACGTATTATCTGAGAAAATTTGGGATCTGCTTGCAATTACTCCGCCGGGTGCTGGAGGTGAAATTCAATTAACAGATGCCATCGCTTCATTAATGAATATTGAACAAGTAGACGCATATTACATGAAAGGCAAAAGTCATGATTGTGGTTCTAAACTTGGCTACATGAAAGCCAATGTTGAGTTTGCGTTAAGACATCCTGAATTAGGTGAAGCATTTCAACAATATATTAAGGATATTAAAGGTTAATAAAGGATCCTTAATACCCAATGATGAAATTAAAGCCCTTGACAGAAATAACGCTGTTGAGGGCTTTTTTATTTTTATGGTATTTGCTTCTACTGAGAATTAACGACTAAAAAAGGTGTTAATTTTTGTAGAAGTTTATTCCCAAGGCCTTTAACATTTTTTATTTGTTCGAGGTTTTCAAAATCTCCATTTGCTTCTCTGTAGGTGACTATGGCTTGTGCTTTTTTTAGCCCTATACCTTTAATCGAAGCAAGTTCTTTAACGGTTGCTAAATTTAAATCATATTGGGTTGGATGAGCTTTTAACATTAATTGGCTTTCTAATTCTTGGCCATTTTGCATCATTTCACCAGCCTGTGTGGTAGCCGAAAAAGATATGGACAGCGCAAGCGATGCAATAAAAGCTGCGACATAAAGTAAGTGTGTTAAAAAGTGATGTAAATTCATGATGTAACTCCTAGTAAATAAATTATGCTCAGCTTCATTGCTTCACATACTAAGAGTATAATTATGCTATTTAAAGCGGTGGTATAGGTTTTACAAATACCCTATAAAACTCGTCCAATGTTCAGTCTTGGAAATGTCTAAAAAATAAAAAAGCCAATGTTCTATTATAGAATCATTGGCTTAATCGTATTCATTAGATGAATGGTTTTATAGACGTTCTAACATTGCTTCAGTGAAATCGGTAGTACCATGAACACCACCAAGGTCTTTCGTTGTGCGGTCGCCTGATTCAATGACATCTTTAAGTGCTGCACGAATCTTCTCTGCTTTGTCACCCATTTCAAGGTACTCAAGCATTTGGATAGAAGCCAATATCACCGAAGTAGGATTAGCCAAATTCATGCCTGCAATATCAGGTGCTGAACCATGTACAGCTTCAAATATTGCACAATCACCACCAATATTTGCACCTGGCGCCATACCTAAGCCACCGACTAGGCCGGCACATAGATCCGATAAAATATCACCAAATAAATTAGTGGTCACCATGACATCAAATTGATGTGGGTTCATCACTAATTGCATACAAGCATTATCAACAATCATTTCAGCTGATTCGATATCAGGATAACGTTCGCCAACTTCTCGTGCGACTTTTAAGAATAAACCTGAGGTTGACTTAAGAATATTCGCTTTGTGCACAGCAGTTACTTTTTTTCGTCCTTCACGGCGAGCTAACTCATAGGCAAATACGACAATTTTTTCTGCGCCTTCACGTGTGATTTTACTTTTAGCTTCCGCTTCTTCACCATCGTCGGAGACAATTTGCCCAAGGCCAGAATACATACCTTGGGTATTTTCACGAACGGTAATGATATCTATATTTTCATAACGTGCTTTAGTACCGTTAAATGATAAAACGGGTCTAACATTCGCGTATAGTTGAAATTGTTTACGTAAGCTCACATTGATTGAAGTAAATCCTTCACCTACTGGAGTCGTTAAAGGCCCCTTTAACGCGACACCATTTTTCTTGATAAGTGATAAGGTGTCTTCTGGTAAAAGTTCACCGTGATTTTCAAGTGCCATTAGACCAGCATCCGCATAGTCATAAGCAAAGTTACAACCTACTTTGTCTAGTATTTGAGTGGCCGAATCGATAATGTCTGGACCGATACCATCACCACGGATGACAGTAATACGTTGTTGAGTCATTTAAAAATCCTTTAATTAAAATAAATATTTACCGTATCAATACAATTTTTCAACGATAAAATAACCCCAATATTTTAGCTGAATAGCACCTAATTCACTAGGTAATTATAGATATAAAAAATTCAGCAAATGAATACCGGTTATATCGCTTGATTATATTTATTGACGTATTAAACGCCAATCAGGATAAGGAGATTCAAAATTACTTCTAAATGGATTGATATCTAATCCACCACGACGAGTATATCTAGCTAATACTGTTAACTGTTCGCAACGGCAATTGTGCATAAGGTCACAAAATATTCGCTCGACACACTGTTCATGAAATTCATTATGTTGTCGAAACGAAATGAGATAACGCAACAGCGATTCATGATCAATTCTGGGACCTGTATATTTGATGAAAACACTCGCCCAGTCTGGTTGATTCGTGATCAAGCAATTGGATTTGAGTAGGTTAGAGTATAAAAATTCTTGAACGATCTCACGATCATTAGCTTGAAGTAAATTGGGTGAAACCACATATTCATCAAATGATAAATCCAATGTATCAAGTAATGTCCCTTTAGGGATATGTAATTGCTGATGGTTAAATTCACAATTTGGAATAATATCGACAGTAACAGTGCCTTGTGCACATTGACTTAAATCAGTGGTTAAGACGGATTTTACTCTCTCTATTGAATCAAAGCGCGAATTATTAAAACTATTTAGGTACAGTTTAAACGATTTAGATTCAATGATATTGATACTGTCATAGGCAACGGTACAGCGTAAAATGGCGACTTGAGGCATGCCCTTAGCATTTAACCATGATAATTCATATCCGTTCCAAATATCATTCCCTGAAAATGGTAGTTCATTAGTCAAACCAATCATATTACGGTTTAAAGCTCTGGGTACTGGCTGTAATAAACTGACGTCATAATGGTCAGAATAAGTGACTGATTTACCTAATGCGAGACCGGCTAATTGTGGGTTATTATGATAATCTTGAGACATACATGAAATACAGTAATGAATAATCTCACTATTTTACCCAATTCTTCTAAGAGGTGTCTGTCTTTATGCAATCTGAATGGCAAAAATTTATGGCAAGGTATACTGAATCTGTCAAGTTAACCACACAGTTTGACCCTCTTTGGCCCTCTCCATGCATCAATGAATCTATTGAGGCACTTACTGAAGGTCAAGAGGTTACCTGGACACCGATTGCTCGACCGGTCGATGATATGTCTGAATTTGGTCGAGCATTAGACCTAGACCTATCAGCACCTTTGCTTGAATTTTATGCTGCTTTTTATGCTGAGCATTTAGAAGTGACGATCAACCAAGGAAAAATTACGTTACTTCAAGCATGGAATGAAGAAGATTTTGAGCGTTTACAAGAAAACTTGATTGGGCACGTATTAATGAAACGGCGCTTGAAACAAGCCGACACATTATTTATAGGGTTACCCGAAAATGATAATTATCTAATTTCGGTATTGATGAGTACCGGAGAAGTCATGCTCGAGCCGGTCGGTAAGGAACCTACTGAGGTAATCTCCCCCTCATTGACTCATTTTTTTGAAAGCCTGTGTTAATTTTGATACTTGTACTCGTAAACTATCGATTTCTGTCTGTTGTATCGCTATTTGGCGTGCTAAGTCATCTATTGTTATAGGCTTAACGTCTTCTTTTGAATGCTCAGCCGTTTGCTGTGGTAGTAACGTATCAATTGTATCTGCTCGTTCCCCCCCTTTGAATGCATTTATGACGTTGACGATATTAGGTAACGGAATAGCCTGTTTCGCTTTAGCTTTGACTAAGCCGACAGAAATAGGGAGGCTTTTTGCATCTAATTCAGCACAAATTGTCAGTAATCGTTGTTTTGTTGAGTTATCCATTTTATTCATTCTTAGTGATTTTGGTTATATTTTGGTTATATTGACCAGTGTTATATTGAGGGTGAATATAAAATCTATATTTATCAATTGGTTATATGTTGGCACAGGGTTTGATTGATTAATACTATTCAATCATTTTCATTATAACGGACAGACTCTGTGTAATGATAATAAAAATACAAAAAGGAACTACAACATGCAAACTTTCCAAAAAATCCGAGTAATATCACTTGCTTCCTTATTAATGATCTCTTTAAGTGGATGTGTCATCGCCATTGGTGATGACGAATTCCAACGTGATACTAATCATAGCAGCTGGGAAGTCAGAGAAAAAAATAATCGTGCTCACATACAAGCAATGCAATTAGGTCACCAATATTTAGATGTGACTAATAAGATGGGAGTGGCAGATTTTAATGAATTAATCACACGAGGGGATAATACATATCAAATTTTGTATTACCGAACTCATAGAAAAGACGGTGATGGCGTGACAACTAAAAATGAATGTACCCCTCTAGTATTTTTCAATAGTGAACTTATTGGGTGGGGAGATAATTTCGTACAATCACTCTAAAAAATAATGACGATTAACAAGATTTAACAGTTTTTTGCTTACTATTTATCATTAATCGTTTACACTATTTGTAAATGGTTTGTTAATAATGAGCGAGGCATATCATGCAAGCAACTACCGTAGATAATATTAAGGAAGAACTTGACTTTGAAGTCAGATACTTATCGGCGTCTGATCTCAAAGTTGCGGCATCAATACTCTATAATGCATATTATGATGATCCTTTATTCTGTCAAATATTTGACCAGGAAGAAGAGGGATATGAAGTCCGATTGCGCGGTGCAATTCGAGAAGAACTCAATACATTTTGGGAAGCTAAACAACCCATTATTGGTGTCTTTAAAGAAGGCTCTCTAGTTGCCACTACTTGTTTGATAAACCCCGAACCAGAATTTGGGCATAGCCGTTATTGGCATTGGCGTTTAAAGATGCTTTTAACGGCGGGTTATTTAGGTACTAAACAATTTTTAGAAAAAGAAAAAATTGTAAGGACGAAGTTGCCTGAAAAAAATTGTCATATGATTTCATTCATTGGTGTTCAACCGGCATTACAAGATCAAGGTATTGGTCATATCCTGTTAGCTGCAATCAATGAAGTGATTGATGAAGACGAAAATTCAAATGGCGTCGCAGTGTTTGCCACATTGGATAAATGTTTATCATTTTTTGACGATGGTGGTTTTAATCTCATTGAAAACGTTTCCACGCCGCATATAAACGGTCGAATATTGTACAAATCTAAATAACAACAACGCCAAATTAGCGACAGGTAATGTAAGAGATATCTTACTTGCCTGTCATCTATTACCGTCACTCCAAACGTTATTAATTTCAAAATCCTCTGTAAGCTATTGTATTTATTTATTATTTATTCAATAAATAAGTTACTGTCATTAAAGTTTAATCTAATTGTAAGATTGTTGTCGTTGTTACTGACTCAAAATAACGTAGTCTTAATATCAAGTTAATGGAGTACGCCTTATCAGGACGATAAATGTGTCTATGGAAATGACATAGGGCAAATAATTGATATAGTTAATATCAGTGCTAAAGGAGAGGGAATAGCGCAAGGAGTTGCGGCCAATTAAGGAATAATTGGAGCAAATAGGGATGTTGCAAATACGGAAGTTGATAGGGATAAAATATAACAAAGGATTGTTGAGAGGGAAGCTCAAAATATTAGAAAAAGGCAGTACATCTTGTACTGCTTTTTTTATTTCCAGCATTAATTAAATTGCGTCATGGACAATTAATTAAATACTGTCAGGTACTTTGTAGACAGGAACATCGATAGCTTTTAGTTTTCCTTTATAGATACTCACCACACCTTCATATAAAACATCATTAGCAGTGGAAAATTCCATAATATAGTCAAATTGAAATCTTCTTGATTGAGTCGTGTCCTGCCAATGTATTTGTTTGCGTGCAATACTCACAAAAACAAGTTGATGTTTATTGCAATATTGTTGAGCAAATAAACGCGCTATTTCAGCATAATCTCGAACCCGCCAAAATAGACTGGCTGCTGCAATAATCATGACCCAAACCATAATATCGATTAATCCCATAAGTGCTTAATGACCTTGTTGTAAAGTTTGAATTTTTTGTTGACACAACTTGGAGAGTGCCGGCGCTGAAAGTGCTTGTAAAAAGGCAATCCGGCATTGAGGTAACTGAACCATATCGGCAAACAACCCTTGAAAAATAGCATCATCATGTAATGCACACTTTTCTAAAAATAAGATAGCACGATCCACATCATTAAATAATGCCATATGTCTAGCAGCAATTAATATTAACCAATCTGCTGATAGATAAGCTCGACGCAGTAAGGGGTCAATGATTTTTTGGGTGATTGCTTCAGGGGCTTGCGTTAATCCTCGTAGACAAGCAATTATGTGAGACTCATTATCCAAAGTGATGGCTTCTTCAAAATGTTGCTTAATCATCACCGCCAGAGGTTTATTGATGGCATGATGCTCTAAACTATTAAGCAAGTTAAGTTGGAATGTTGGAGCTAGATTTGACCATTGTTTTTGTAATGTGGCAAATAACATAGGATCTGATAAGCGTGCAGCATAATCGGCCAGGCCTTGGACGTTTAATAATTGCCAATCATGAGAGTGAGGTGCATGAATATATTCTGAAACAGCTTGAAATCCGTTTGACGGCGGATTATTTAATAATGTTTTTGCTTTTGCATTAAAATCAGCGAGTTGCTGTTGGCTAGGTACAAATGTATAAGGGTTATCGCCAAGTTGTCCTTGCATTTTTTCTGTATTTTCTAATTGTTGACCTAATGCTTCAATCACTTTTTCTAAAAAGACATTACGTGCTGCCTGGTTCAGTAACCCGCGTTCATCTAAGGGTAATTTTATGAACCAAATATAGTATTGAGTTGAACGTTTGGGAGACCAGAAGATACATCCTAACCACATATGTTGCTGTCTTGGATAAGGGGCTGGAACGCGTTGATATTCAATTTGATTGATATGCTCAGGAGTCAGCTCACGAAACCCACGACCCATGTCAATGAATTTGTATTGTGATTGCGAAGCGTCAAGAAACTCGATAATAGAATTGATAGATGTCGGTTGCATAAACAAGTGAGTTGTAAAGTATTTGTCCGTATAATACCGCAAAGCCAATTTAAGACATAGTGCGATATGACCGAAGTCTCACCTCAATTACCTATTATTTATCAAGACGAGTACATCATCGCGATTAACAAGCCCAACGGTTTATTAGTACATCGCAGTATGATTGACCGGCATGAAACGCAATTTGCCATGCAAATGGTTCGCGATATGATTAATCAACATGTATATACGGTACATCGTCTAGATAAACCGACATCTGGCGTTTTAGTCTTTGCGTTATCAAGTGATGTGGCTCGTTTAATGACTGAGCAATTTACCGCTA
Organism: Glaciecola sp. HTCC2999; assembly: GCA_949498985.1. GTDB lineage: Bacteria > Pseudomonadota > Gammaproteobacteria > Enterobacterales > Alteromonadaceae > Opacimonas. The sequence goes on along the minus strand of CATECQ010000032.1, from coordinate 6,257 downwards.
AGGCAATCCATAAAACATATCACGCATTAACGCGTGGTTGGGCCAAGAGTCAATTTGTAGATTATGCTTTGAAAGAAAAGCTCGATAAAATAGCGGATAAAGACACTCAACCAGATAAAGCTCCCCAAGATGCACAAACAGAAGTGACCTGTCTTAAACGTTTTACTTATCCCCAAGCCGTTGGACGTTATCCTAAAGCACGTTTGTCTTGGGTTGAACTTAATCCCCATACTGGACGTAAGCACCAACTTAGAAGGCATCTTGCACATATTCGCCATCCTATTATGGGGGATACAACGCATGGAGACGGCAAACAAAATAAATTTATGCGCAATACCTTTAATTTTCATCATTTAGCCTTACATAATACTAAAATGAATTTTTGTCACCCTGTGACGCAACATCCTATCGAATTAACTGCAGCATTGTGGCCTGAATTTGAGAAAGTTTTAGCGACACTAGCACCTTATCAAAGTGAGTAATACAACATGTCAAATATCGGAATTATTGTAGGATCAGTGTATGGCAACGCACAAAATGCAGCAGAAGAGGCGCAAACGTTGTTAACTAATCATGGTCATGAGGTCGAGTTATATACGGATCCTGATATCAGTTTACTCAGTGAACATGACAGTTTTTTGGTCGTTACTTCAACCACTGGGGTAGGTGATGTACCGCCTAATTTAGAATTATTTTATGCCGATGCTAAAGATACGTTTCCATTAATTACTCAGAAAAAATTTGCGGTGATTGCCCTGGGTGATAGTTCATATGGTGATTCGTATTGCGGGGCAGGTAAGCAAATGTTTGAATTATTTTGCGAACTTCAGGGCTCACCTATTGCTGATATGGTAGGGATTGATGCAATGGAAACATTTGAACCAGAAGCAGATGTATTGGCGTGGCTTGAAAATAATCACGCTCAATTTTAACTTTCTCTATAAAATAGAATAAAAAAAATCCGAGTATGCGTTTTCTGCAACACTCGGATTTTTTATTGCTGTACCTTATTTATGATAAGGGGCAGAAATAATGCTTATTCAGCTTCACGAAGTAGTGCATTGATGCCTACTTTTGCGCGTGTTTTTGCATCAACCTTTTTAACGATAACTGCGGCATATAAGCTGTATGTACCACACTTACTAGGTAATGAACCTGAGACGACTACCGAACCTGCTGGTACTCGCCCGTAATGAATTTCGCCCGTTTCGCGATCATAAATACGGGTGCTTTGGCCAATATAAACACCCATTGAAATGACTGCCCCTTCTTCAACAACGACACCTTCAACTATTTCAGAACGTGCACCGATAAAGCAATTATCTTCAATGATAGTAGGGTTGGCTTGAAGTGGCTCAAGCACGCCACCTATGCCTACACCACCGGATAAATGTACATTTTTACCAATTTGAGCGCATGAGCCAACCGTTGCCCAAGTATCAACCATAGTTCCTTCATCAACGAAAGCACCAATGTTCACATAAGATGGCATTAACACAACATTTTTACCGACGAATGTGCCAGTACGAACTGCCGCTGGAGGAACAACACGCATTCCTTCTTTAGCAAAGCGTTCAGCGGTATAGTCTGTGAATTTTAATGGTACTTTATCGTAAAATTTACTTTCAGCACCTTCGATAACGTCGTTGTTATAACAGCGAAAAAATAACAGAACTGCTTTTTTCAGCCATTGATGAACGACCCACTCACCATCAATTTTTTCAGCCACGCGAGCTTCACCGCTGTTAAGTAAGTCAATCGCTTGATTAACCGCTGCTTTTATTTCAGCCGACGCAGAGCTTGGAGAAATGGTATCACGTGCGTCAAAGGCACTTTCTATAATGGTTTGTAAATCACTCATAATGCTGTATCAGTTTCCAGTTGATCGAGAGTTAAAGAAATTTGCTTTTTCAAAGCAAGTTGTAATTCAGGGCTAAGCGCGTGATCGTTTTCATCACTTACGATAAATACATCTTCAGCACGCTCACCGATGGTCGATATTTTTGCCAGGCGAAGTGTTAAATTAAAATCAACAAAAACATGGCCGATTGACGCTAATAAACCGGGTGTATCCAGCGCCTCTAATTCAATTAATGTTGCATCATCACTGGCCGAGAAGAACCTGACCTTGGTCGGTACATTCAGTTGTTTTAAACGCCGCGATAACTTACGAGAGTTTTGATGTTCATGCGTCGCTTTATTTAATTGTGCGATAATTGCTTGTTCTATTTTAAAGCATCGCTCAGTAGATGCAATTTTTTCATTATCCTCATCGACTACGATGATACTGTCAAACACATAACCGTCTGGCGTGATAGCAATATTAGCATCTAAAATAGATAAGTTGGCACTGTCTAAAACAGAAGCTATTTGAGCAAATACGGCTGGGCGATCTTTTCCATAAATCAGTAATTCAGTTCCTGCTTTAGTGGTATGGTTAGCCGTTTTAATGAGCCATCCATTTACATCTTCATGGAGCAGTATTTGTTGAGTATGCCATGCTATTTGTACAGGTTTAAAACGGGTAAAATAAGGCTGTTCTAGACGATCCCATACACTATTAATTTCATTTTGTTGCCACTGTGGTTGAAGTATGCCAATAGCTTCTTTTTGGTGTTGTAACGCACGTTCATTAAATGTGATCTGGCATTGCAGACCATTGTCTAACGCTTTTTGAGTCAACAAATATAATTCTTTCAGTAAAGAAGATTTCCAATCATTCCATAAGCTATCGTTGGTCGCTCGAATATCTGCTAAGGTCAACGCATAGAGCATATTTAAATGATTATGACTTTTCACGGCACTGGCAAAATCAGCGACGACTTCTGGATCATAAATATCGCGACGTTGAGCAACAACAGACATCAAAAGATGTGACTCCACCAACCAACTGATGACATTAATTTCATCGGTAGTTAACCCGTGTGATTCTCCAAAAGCAAACACATCCGCAGCGCCTAATTTAGAGTGATCACCACCACGGCCTTTAGCGATATCATGGAAAATACCTGCGATGAATAATAATTCAGGCTTATCCAAATTGCGTACTATATTACTACAACGCGGAAATTCTTTATTACCCTTATCAAAGTACTGGAACAAATTTTTGATTAAGCGATGCGTATGCTCATCTACAGTATAGGCATGGAATAAATCAAATTGCATCATTCCTACAATATTATCCCATTGAGGCAGATATGCCTGGAGAATGCCATGCAAATGCATAACATTCCAACCAAAACCAAAAAAATCAGGGTGACGCATTAACGTCATAAATGCGGTGCGACATTCTGGATATTCAACCCAGTATTGCTCGGAAAATTGACGACGAGCATTACGGAGTTGACGAATACATTCATAATCGAGTGATTCAATATCTGGGTTATCAGCCAGTAAATGTAAGAATTTAAACACCGATAAAGGCGTAGGAAATACGGTTTCGGTTCTAGGAGATATTGTACGTTCACTGACACTAAACTCATCGTTTAATACTCGACCAGATGACAGCGTTAAATTCAACACATCGAATTTGAATCGTTGTAATAACATGGTGTTGAGCTCGGTAACACGACGAACGACACGAAAAAAAAGTTTCATCATTCGTTCAACGGCTTTTTTATCATCGTCATTAAAGCCAAGCAAATGTGCAACGTCAGCTTGGTAATCAAACAGTAATCTGTTTTCACTTCGGCCGGCAACTAAATGAAGGGCAAAACGTATTCGCCATAACTGGCGTCGACAATTTAATAATTCTTGGTGTTCTAATTCCGTGAAATATCCATGGCCAACAAGCTCATAACCATCGTATTCTTGGAAATGTTTTTTAGCAACCCAGCCAATGGATTGAATATCACGCAAACATCCAGGATTTTCTTTTACATTAGGCTCTAGGTTGTATGAGGTACCATTAAATTTATTATGACGCTGCTGCTGTTCCTCATATTTAGCACTAAAAAATGCTTTACTCGTCCAGGTCTTATCCTGATTCACTTTACTTAGCATTTTATCAAATGTCGCATCACATCCTGTCAGGATCCTTGCTTCTACAATATTGGTAGCAATGGTGATATCTAACTTTGCTTGCTCAACGCATTCATTAATACTGCGAACAGAAGAACCTACATCTAACTTGGCATCCCAAAGTAACGTTAAAAACAGTGAAATTTGGTCGGATGCACCTCGTGGTAGGCCGCGTGAACTGAGGATCAATAAATCGACATCTGAGTGTGGTTGTAATTGGCCTCGACCATAACCTCCCACTGCGACTAAACTGAGTTTTTTATACTCATTCAATCCTGCTAATTGCCATGCATGACAAACTAAAGCATCGACAAATTCGGCACGTCCAGTAACTAAGTCATCGACCTGTGAGGTAGCAAATGCACTTTCTAAGTAAACATAGCAATCGTTAACGGCATTTTTGAATAAAGTAACGTCATTAAGTGATGGGATTTCACGAACTTGTTGTATGAGTGAAGAAAAAGACATGGAAACCAAAATAAAACACTATATATGCTAATAGCATAAACTCTTGGGGTAAAAGGTGCAATGCTACCTATGTCATAGCACTGCACTTTTATGGAATAGGTTATAACTGAGAACAACCCCAAAAATTAGTGTTCGATGATTTTAGGAATCGTTTCATCTTCACGGTGGGTCAGGATCTCAACGCCATTTTCAGTAACTAATAATGTGTGTTCCCATTGCGCCGATAAACTTCTATCTTTGGTTACCACAGTCCAGTGGTCAGGCAAAATTTTACTGTTACGTTTGCCTGCATTGATCATGGGTTCAATGGTAAAACACATACCGGCTTCCAATACCTCGCCAGTACCTGGACGGCCATAATGTACTACTTGTGGTTCTTCATGGAACGTCGCACCAATACCATGACCACAGAACTCGCGAACAATAGAATAATTATGTGCTTCTGCATGTTGTTGAATAACGTGACCAATATCGCCTAATGTGGTTCCTGGTTTAACAATCTCAATGCCTTTGTACAAACATTCTTGTGTAACTTTAATTAAGCGTTCGGCAAGTATAGAGGGTTTCCCTACGACAAACATTTTAGAAGAATCACCGTGATAACCATCTTTAATGACGGTGACATCTATATTGACGATATCACCATCTTTGAGTTTTTTATCACTCGGTATTCCATGGCAGATAACATGGTTTACTGAAGTACAAATAGACTTTGGAAATGGTGGGTGGCCGTAATTTAATGGGGCTGGAATACCGCCTTGAACATCAACGATATAGTCGTGGCATATAGTATTGAGTTCATCTGTGGTCACTCCTTTAACGACATGTTCACCAATCATATCAAGTACTTCTGCTGCTAATTTACCTGCAACACGCATTTTTATTATTTCGTCTTGTGTTTTTATAATCGCGCCCACTACACACCCTTAAATTTATTGATTGTATAAGCCTAAAAGACCCAATATGACATTATAGTTAATATTTTACAGAAAACAGGCTCGATGACCAGTTTTTCCTTGATATAAGGCCTGTAAAATGATATAAAACGCGCCGCAATTTGAAATGATTGTAAAATATCATACTCAATATTGTATATATCATCGGTTATGTTATGCATGATTTAAGTGCAATATTTCATAATCTAATTAAATCACACATACATCGACACTGACCTCGGGGTGTCTAATTTAACAGTGTTGACACTGTTAATGCAGATCGAGCAAAGGGATGTATGGAGGCCTAACCCCAAATTTGAGGAAAAATATCATGGCAAACGTTTCTATGCGTGACATGCTACAAGCTGGCGTACACTTCGGTCACCAAACTCGTTATTGGAATCCAAAAATGAAACCTTTCATTTTCGGTGCACGTAACAAAGTTCATATCATCAATCTTGAAAAAACCGTTCCTTTATTCAACAACGCATTAAACTATGTTTCTAGCGTTGCGTCTAAAAAAGGTAAAGTATTATTTGTTGGCACCAAGCGTGCTGCAGGTGAAGCTGTTAAAGAAGCAGCAATCAAGTGCGACCAATTCTACGTTAATAAACGTTGGTTAGGTGGTATGTTGACTAACTGGAAAACAGTACGTCAATCAATCAAGCGTCTTAAAGACCTTGAAGCGCAAAGCCAAGATGGTACGTTTGATAAACTTACCAAAAAAGAAGTATTAATGTTACAACGTGAAATGACTAAGCTTGAATCAAGCTTAGGTGGTATCAAAGATATGGGCGGTTTACCGGACGTTATCTTCGTTATCGATGCAGATCA
>CATECQ010000031.1 GCA_949498985.1 Glaciecola sp. HTCC2999 | reverse complement strand
TTAATTTGAGTTTCTTCTGCAAATGGGTCAATGACAACGGTAGTTGGATCTGGCATTAACACCATATCTGATTCGTTAATACCTTTCCATCCAGCAATAGAAGACCCATCAAACATTTTGCCTTCTTCGAAAAAATCATCATCAATTTGATGAGTAGGTATAGAGACGTGTTGCTCTTTACCTTTGGTATCTGTAAAACGAAGGTCGATAAATTTTGCTTCGCTTTCTTTAATGAGTTCTAACGCCTTTTCAATTGACATTCTTTGTCTCCAATTTAACTATAAAAAACTGTGATCTGTGGCCCGTTGTTAAATAAACGAACTAGGGTGTTACTGCTAAAAGCAAATTATATGCCATTTAATTTAAAACGACTAAAGCGTGATAAACATGGGACACAAATTGATATGTAAGGTGTCAAAATCATAACTCACACCATTTAAGCACCAAATAGGTGCAATGTTGAGTTAAAGTGGTGCAATAGTCGTATTTCGACCTAAAATAACAGAACGGCTACTAATGTAGAATATTTTGTGTCACAACACCATTAAAAATTATAGTCGTCTTACTTTGCAAACCAAAATGATCAAAATGCGTATAGCTTAACAGCATACTACGAGAAATTTGGTATCTCTGCACGTATGCGTTACACATGGCGTGAAGCGTTCCGTACTGATGATACTGCTGGTGGTGCATCACGTAACTCGACTTTAGGGTTCCCTGTGTATACACATGACCGTGGTCAGTTCATTACAAGCTACACGTTTTAATTAACGCTTATAAATGAATGGGCATTTATGCCCAAACCTAAAAGCAGACCTCTATTTATTATATAGTGGCCTGCTTTTTTAGTTGTAAAACAGCAAATTTAGTCGCTTATTTGTGCATAAGTCTGTAGAATGCGCGCCCATGATACTGTTGTACTGTAATTCGCAGTTTACAATAGCCTTGATTTTTATTTATAGAGAGTACATTACATGTCTGCTAACCAGACCTCAATTGAGAAATTACGTAACATCGCGATTATCGCTCACGTCGACCATGGTAAAACTACCCTTGTTGACAAATTATTACAGCAATCAGGTACTTTAGAGTCTCGTGGTGAAGCTGAAGAACGTGTAATGGATTCCAACGACATTGAAAAAGAACGTGGTATCACGATCTTAGCTAAAAACACAGCCATTAACTGGAATGATTATCGAATCAATATCGTCGATACTCCAGGACACGCCGATTTTGGTGGAGAAGTAGAGCGAGTCATGTCAATGGCTGATTCTGTTTTATTATTAGTGGATGCTCAAGAAGGTCCAATGCCACAAACCCGTTTTGTGACCCAAAAAGCCTTTGCTCAGGGGCTTAAACCTATCGTTGTTATCAATAAAATTGATAAGCCTGGTGCCCGTCCAGATTGGGTAATCGATCAAGTATTTGATTTGTTCGATAACCTTGGGGCAACGGATGACCAGTTAGACTTTCAAGTCGTATACGCTTCCGCGATCAATGGTTGGGCAACCAATGATGTTGACGTACCCAGCGAAGATATGACGCCATTATTTGAAACGATTGTTAAGCAAGTTGCTGCACCAGCAGCTGATCCTGAAGGTGCATTCCAAATGCAGATTTCACAACTGGATTATAATTCATATGTAGGTGTTATTGGTGTAGGTCGTATTACTCGAGGTAGTGTTAAAGTCAACCAGCAAGTGACTGTTGTTAACGCTCAAGGAGAAACACGCAATGGTAAAGTAGGTAAGGTATTAGGTTACTTAGGTCTTGACCGCCATGATGTGGATTCTGCTGCTGCGGGTGATATCATAGCCATTACCGGTTTAGGAGAGTTAAAAATCTCTGATACGATTTGTGATGTTAATGAAGTTGAAGCATTACCAGCCTTATCAGTTGATGAACCAACAGTCACCATGACATTCCAAGTAAATACCTCACCATTTGCTGGTAAAGAAGGTAAATTTGTTACTTCACGAAATATCCTTGAACGTTTGCAAGCTGAGCTTGTTCATAACGTGGCGCTTCGTGTTGAAGAGATGGCAGATCCAGATAAATTCCGTGTATCAGGCCGTGGTGAATTACACTTAGGTATATTAATTGAAAATATGCGTCGTGAAGGTTATGAATTAGCGGTATCTCGTCCAGAAGTTATTTTGAAAGAAGAAGATGGCGTATTAATGGAACCGTTTGAAACTATGACGGTGGATGTACAAGAAGAACATCAAGGTTCCATTATCGAACAATTAGGACTGCGTAAAGCTGAAATGACAAATATGACCCCTGATGGTAAAGGTCGAGTGCGTGTCGATTTCACAGTACCTAGTCGTGGTTTGATTGGTTTCCAAACTGACTTTATGACACTGACATCAGGTTCGGGTTTGCTATATCATACATTTGATCATTATGGTCCACACAAAGGTGGCAACATAGGTATGCGTAAAAACGGTGTATTAATCGCTAACGCAACAGGTAAGGCATTAACCAACGCGTTGTTTAACTTACAAGAACGTGGTCGTATGTTTATCGGACATGGTGTTGAAGTGTATGAAGGTATGGTAATTGGTATCCATAGTCGTGAAAATGATTTAACGGTAAATGCCCTTAAAGGTAAGCAATTAACTAACGTTCGTGCATCAGGTACTGATGAAGCACAAACGCTTGTGCCACCCATTGTGTATACACTTGAGCAAGCATTAGAATTTATCGATGATGATGAATTAGTAGAAGTTACACCACAGAGCATACGTATTCGTAAGAAGTTATTGACTGAAAACGAGCGTAAACGTGCTGGTCGTGCACCAAAAGATTAATCTTCTGTTGCAGTAAGATAAAAAAAGCCGCTTTAAGAAGCGGCTTTTTTTGTAGTTTTAAAAATACCGACCCAAAAACATATTTCCAATAAAACTCCCAATACAATAAATGCAATCGCACCTTTTATGGTGCCAATAAAGTAACAGACACATGCAAATAAAATAAGACTGACAAGCATGATAGTTTTAGTCAATGTATTCATGGTGTTTCCTTAGAACCGACTATTAATAGGCTTGGTTAATAGAAATCATTCTTCTAAAGTAAAAGTATCCCAATCCTTATAGGTTGCTATACGCTCAATCCCTTGTCCTGGCTCAAGAATAACGGCATCAGCTAGCGTTTTATCATGAGCTAGCAACCCTCCTACAGCGACTAAGTGTAAGTTAACATTTTCATCGGCAATATCATCACCACAGGTAAACTGCCAATCACCTTCGAAATCTCGAGTCACTTGTAGAATTTTTTTATTATCATTAAGTACATGCTCACATATAAATACTCCAAAATCGTCACGAAATTTGGGTTTATTAACACCGCGTTTTGCCATAATGAAAAGACCTTATTTGTCATTTAAAAAACACTTCATAGCCTATGATAAATGAGGTGCTGGTAAATTGCTCCGATTTATTGAAAATTTAGACAGATATCTACTTAGAGATATATACTTATCCTCATAAATGGTTAGGAAAACAATAAAATGTTTAATTTTGATGAACGTGTGGATCGTAGTGGTACTTATTCTTGTAAGTGGGAAAAATACAAAGGCAAAGATATTTTGCCAATGTGGATTGCAGATACTGAATTTAAGGTTGCCCCTGCTATCACCAAAGCATGTCGTCAACAACTAGAACATGGTGTTCTTGGCTATCATTTACCTGCACAGCACAAACCTGCCAACGATGCTGTCGTGCGTTGGTGCAAGAGTCAATATGCTTGGGATATTCAACCTGCATGGATTGTTTGGACGCCTGGGGTATGCCCTGGTTTTAACGTGGCGATCAGGGCGTTCTGTCAACCGGGAGATAAAGTCCTGATCCAAACACCTAATTATCCTCCCATTATTGCCTCTCCTGAAATTAATCATTGTGAAGGGGTGCACATTCCCACGGTTGAGCAAGCTAATGGTTGGATGATTGATTTTGAAGCACTTGAAAGACAAGCTCAGGATCCGAAGGCCAAAGTGTTTATTATGTGTAATCCGATGAACCCTGTTGGGAGCACATTGAATCAAACACAATTAGACCGAATTGCACAGATTTGCCATGAAAATAATGTAATTTTGTGTTCGGATGAAATTCATTGTGATTTGATTTTAGATGATATTCAGCATCTGCCAGCAGGTAATCATCCCACTTTAAAAGACTGTTCAATTACCTTAATGGCCGCAAATAAGACGTTTAATATAGCAGGTCTTGGTGCCTCTTTTGCGATTATTCCTGATGCTAAAGTACGCCACGAATTTACGCTTGCCGCTCGCGGAATAGTGCCTTGGGTGAATATTTTAGGCCTTGTCGCGACCCAAGCAGCCTTTACTCAAGCTGATGATTGGCATGCGGCACAGCGCAATTACTTGATTGGTAATCGTGATTATCTTGCTAAAGCCATCAATGCTATGCCAGGGCTTAAAGCGATACCTGCACCAGCGACTTTTCTTATGTGGGTAGATGCCCGTGAGCTTGATTTACAAGGGGCTAAGAGTGTTCAAGATTGGTGTGAATCTCGCGGCGTTGGCCCATCTCCTGGTATCGATTTTGGGGATGAGCATTTTTTCCGTTTAAATTTTGGTGTATCGCGAAGTATGCTTGAAGATGTAGTGTCACGCTTACAAGGATAACCTTATAATGTCCATAGCTTATAACTACCTAAGCTGACTACGACGGCGACAATCATTAAGCTCAGTATATTATTGATTAGGCTGTTGGTATGTTGGCGCATGATACGTTTGTTATTAATGACGATCATTAAAAAGATAGCGATGATAGGCAGTAATAGAGCATTAGCTGCTTGTGCAAAGATAATTGCTGCTATGGGTTTAATACCACTTAGAGCCGCCATTACGCCGGATATTAAGATGATGCTTGCTACGACTTTAAAGCTGACATCTCTAGGGGTCACGTTTAACTGAAGTGCTCCACATACCGCATAAGCACCCGCTATCGGGGCTGTTATTGCACTCGTTAATCCAGCAGCAAACAGTCCTAGAGCAAAAAACACGGTTGCATAATTCCCTAATAGTGGCTGTAACTGCAACGCTAAGTTTGCAGTGTTTACCGATAAACCTTGCGCAAAAAAGGTACTTGCTGCTGTACCGATAATCGCGATAGTGATGATACCTCCAAGTGAAAAACTCAACATATTCTGGATCCATTGCTCCTTTATTTGAGGAAGCAGATGCTGCTGAGACCGACCTTTTGACAGTAAACTTGATTGCAGAAAGATATTATAGGGAACTATCGTTGTCCCAATGAGTGCAATCACCATCGTTACATTATCTGCATCAATATGAGCGGTTGTTAGCCCATTAAATAATGCACTTAATTGAGGTTGGCTAAAGCTAAAAGCGACAATGAAAACTATGCTCATTAATACGACCAAGGTGATTAAAAAGCGCTCGATCAACCATAGATTACCAAATAAGATAGCAGAGGCTGCAATAACAGAAATAATACCTATCCAAATAGGTAAGTCGATGGTCGTTACTGACGCTAACCCAACAGCCGCTCCAGTAATATTACCGGCTTCGTACGCTGCATTGCCAATGCCGATAGCGCTTATTACCAGCAATATCATGAATAATTTTAAAAGTGGCTGAGAAATGGTTTTATGTAAGGCTTCGGAAAGGCCCATTTGACCAACAATGCCGACACGACTGGCCATATCTTGAATGATAATCGTAGCAAAAATTGAAAAGATAAGTGCCCATAATAGTTGATAACCAAACTGAGCTCCAGCAAGAGTCGCAGTGGTAACTGTCCCTGGACCAATGAATGCGGCAGTAATTAATAATCCAGAGTAACGAGAGCGTGATGATGACATAATTCTTATTATTGTAGTGATCAATGTCTATAAAACTACTATGCCATAAAATTTGCAGGATTAATACTGACAGGTGCTTAAGCACCAATACTTGAGATTGTTAAATGGGTTTGACGATAGCTAAGATAACGATAGCGAGTAGGACTAAAACCGGCGCCTCATTCAAAAATCGATAAAATTTAGGAGAGCGGATATTGCGGTCATTACTTAGGTCACGCATAATAAAAAAGAGATATCCATAGTAGCCATATAACCCTATCAATAAAGCGATTTTGATATGAAGCCAAGTTGATGCGCGAAACCAATCCATACCGTAGATATTAATTAACCATACACCAAATATTAGTGTTAATAAGGCAAAAGGGGCAACAAAAAACCATAAACGCCGCTGCATGACCTTAAAAACAGCTCGAATATTAACGTCTTCATTTTCAGCGAAGTAAACAAATAGCCGCGGTAGATAAAAAATCCCTGCCATCCAAGCCACCATAAAAAACACATGTAAGGCTTTAATCCATAATAACGACATGTTCTGAATCCTGTATGTTAATGCTCTAGCTTAAACAAATAATTGTGCAGCGCGTTCCACGTAATAATGCCATAAATTTTATCTTCATGGTGACATTTTATAATCACTGCTCCAGAGCGAATAGGTTTCAACTCATCATAGACTTCTGCGAGTGTATTTTGATAACTATAAACCGGTAACAGAGAAGTAATAAATGGAGATGATTGGTCTTCTAGTTGGGTATTCGTTTCCACAAAATGCCAAGGTGCTTCATTATTGTCACGGTAAATGACATATTCGGTTGGGTGATGTTTGATATATTCAATCATTTCAAGCGTTTGGTAATGGTCAAACGTTTGTACTTTTCTGTTACAAAGCGCCAGTACTCCAGTTTTTTCAAGAGTCTGGGTAATAGCAGATTGTTTATAAGGGAGTTGTTGCATTTCCATTTGGCGAATGAATATGGATCTGTTTTTAAATACTTGGTTTGATACAACATACGCAGGGACTACGACGAGGATCGCAGGTAGTAATATTTCGGGAGCATAAGATAGCTCCATGACGGCGCTCACAGCAGCAAGTGGCGCGTGAAGAACGGCAGTAAGCATTCCGGCGACACCCAACAAGACATACCCATCATGGTATTCAGTTGAGCCCATTATTGTTTCTAAAGGATATGCTAAGAGCGCTCCTGAAAACATACCAATCACCATAACCGGCCCAATAATCCCTCCGGGGATCCCAAGGCCAATAGCAACTAGCGCTAGTACGAATTTAGCGACTAAAATTCCCAATACCATCCCGATGGAGATATCTTGATTTAATAAGTTATACACAGCATTGAATTCAGCTCCCATAGCATCTGGGATGAAAACGCCAACTCCGCCAGTAATGAATGCTGCTAATACAAAACGGGATATCATTGAATATCGCTGAGCATGTTTCATTACTAGGATCAGTTGTTGATTAAATAATGAAGATAAAGCTCCTAACGCCATCCCAAACAAGACTAAATAGAAATAGATAACGTTATCAAGGTGCTCAAACGATAAAAATAATAATCCGGTGCCTTCTCCAAACACCAGTCGTGACATGACTGAACCTATGGCTGCTGACAGCATGATAGGAATGAAAATGTGGATCCGATAATTTCGCATCACCACTTCCATAACGAAGATCACCGCGGCAAAAGGGGTATTGAATGAGGCGGAAATTCCAGCAGCAATACCGCATCCAGTCAGAATTCGAATGCAGTTATAGGGAAGTTTTAATCCGTCACCAACAAAGCTCGTTCCTGCCGCACCAAGATGGACAGAAGGACCTTCTCGCCCAACGAAGAAACCGCTGGCTAGAGCAAAAATACCACCGAAAAATTGATTGATAGTTGTGCGCAGCGGCATTAACCCAAAATGCTTTTTAACTCGATGAATGACAAACGGAATACCTAGACGAAAATGTTCAAAACCTGTCATCCATGCCACTAAATAAATACCTAATACACCTAAAAAAGGTAACATAAAACGTTGATACCATGGGAGTTGTTCATAAGCGCCAAGTTCAGGTAATAATTGTAATTGGATATATTGAAAAGAGAGTCTAAAAACAATAATAACCGTTGCGGCACACACCCCTGCAATTACGCCTAATAAGCAAAGTTGCCAAGACGTCTTGGGGTAAGATAGGGTGGTGCGCAATGCATCTAACATAATGATAATTTCACTGTATGCGGAATAAAAGTTCATGGAACAGGTAAATCAGTGGCATAATATCACAATAGGGCGATATTCTTGATAACCAAATAGGACTAGGTGTGGATTTACTCCAGTTTAGACAAAACAGCAGTGCTTTTCGATTTTATGCTGTGATAGTCATGGTGATGTTGTTTATGATGTTTATTGGTTATCGACTGGCACTCACTCATACTCAGCAGTCAATCAAAGAGAATCAAATAAAGACTGGCTCAATCGTGCACGCTCAAGCAGAAAATACCCGTCTCGTTCAAGAATTAAGTCAGTTAAACGTTCAATTAGCGATGATCACAACAGCTCATGAGCTGTTACAAGAAGATTTCTCTAAAATTCTTAACGAACAAAAGGCCCTTGTGCAGCAAATTAATTTATACCAAGCTGTACTTGGTGAAAGTAATGGAACAGGACCCTTTGCCATTCACCATGCTCATATAATGGCGTTACCTGAAGCAGATCACTACATTTTAGATTTGTTGCTACTCCAAGGCCGCGCATTAAAAGCATTAATTAACGGGAATTTGACGATTGAAATAACGGGTATGCAAGCTGGTAATCTCACGACGCTGAATGTAGCTGAATTAATGACTCTTTCTGAGGCAATTACACAAAGTGATACTTCCATGCGCTATCGCTATCAATATTTCCTGGAGCGACAATATGTATTTTATCTGCCTGAAGGCTTTACTCCTGAATCTCTCAGTATTTCTACCGAAGTATTTCAATGGAAACGTAAAATTGATAGTTTTACACGGACATTTTCGTGGAGTGATTTAATTGCACCGAATACTTGATGAATTTACTCAAGTATTAGATAATTCATATTATATAATTAAAGGATCACCCTAGACTATGACAGTTGAAATGGCTCTACCGATTGAATTTTCAGAATCGGCAGCAACAAAAGTAAAATCGTTGATTGAAGAAGAAAATAATCCTGAGTTGAAATTACGTGTATACGTGACAGGTGGCGGTTGTTCAGGTTTTCAATATGGCTTTACCTTTGATGAAAAAGTCAATGAAGGCGATATGACGATTGAGAAAAATGAAGTCACACTCGTCGTCGATCCTATGAGTTTACAGTATCTTGTTGGCGGTGTGGTCGATTACATTGAAGGATTAGAAGGTTCTCGTTTTTTAGTTAATAACCCCAATGCCACCACCACTTGCGGTTGTGGTTCAAGTTTCTCCATTTAAATGCTGTCAACAGTAGGGCTTTCTTTGTGCTCAATCTATTGATGACCCCAAGGATGCATGTTACTGACAACGGGTTGAGTTAAATCAAATGCCACTCGAAATTCAAACCCTGCGCGTGTTAATCGATAGGTGAATGTATCTGGGTAAATAAATATTTCCCAGATGTTAGAGAGGCTTTGTGGATAGCCCAATTCAGTAAAAAGTGCTTGCGTATAGACATCCACAGGAAAAACCTGGTTATGCGATGAACCTAGTGTTTGAGTATGTCCGCCATACATTGTTAAGTCGTCATGTGAGCCATCTTGGTGGCGATGATCATGTTTTAATAATAGACCTCCTCCCGTTTTAGTAATCACCCATGTTCTTGAAGCATCATCTCCCACATAAAAGGGAATTTTAATTTCATTTTCTGAACATTCGCGAACATGCATTAGTAAAGCGGAATCAGCAAACCGATCACTGGCAGATGTATCTACGACTAATTTACCTTTAAAAGCTTGACCACAAAGGGTTTGGAGCCGGTTAAAAAAAGCGAGTTGCTCTTTTGCTGTAATAGCACTCATTGATTTTGCTTTTGGGGTGTGTTTTTTATGTGTCATTTCTAATGCTGTTGGCGGCACCATCGCATACCCACTCAATGATATGAAGAATGTAAGTAGTATCGTGAATGGCAAATATATCCGAATAGAAAACATAACTCTTCCTTATTATTTGAAGGTATTTTATTAGTAGCCTTGTTGCCAATTCATGACATACAAAGGTGATTGTCCTTTAGTATAGCGTGAGAGGTTATCCATGAATAGTTGCATGACACTACTGGGTTTTGAAATCGCTGCAGTGTGTTGAGTGATGACAATATCATTTCGATGCCAAAAAATATGCTCAGTGGGGAGTGGCTCAATGGTAAATACATCTAATACTGCTTGAGTAAATACGTGATTATCGAGTGCAGATAGCAAGGCTTCGTCAGTGATTACACTACCGCGGCCGGCATTAATAAATAGCCGCTTATTTGGTAATGGAGCGAGGTGAGCTAGATGCCATTCAATCAACGTTTCAATCGTGTTAATGTTAATAAATGATTGTGTGTCTGGTGTATCAGGCAATAAATTGATGATCACATCTGCTGAGGTGATAAATTCGGTAAGTTGGTGTGGCTTAAACATTCGCATTTTTGGGTGTGATTGTGGCGCTTCTCCACGCCTGGATAATCCAATCACTGATGTATTAAATGCATCAAATACGTTCAACATTCCAGTGGCAATATTTCCCGTCCCCATCACTCCAATGGTTAAATCACTGATACTTGAGGGTGTCGGAGGGCACCACTGTTGCGCATTTTGTAAGGCATTAAATGTTGTATGTTGACGCACATGAGATAAAATGTAGCTGAGGATATATTCACTCATCTGTTGCGAGAAAATACCTTTGACGCCTGACAATATATAATCGCGTTTAGGGTGATTAAGTAAAGGCGCATTACCTGCCCAAGTGGACTGGCACCATTGTAAGTTCGGTAAATATTCAATGACTTGAACTGCTAAATCGGGTTCAGATAACAAGATAGTCGCTTGTTCTCTTTCCTCAAATTGAATGACATCATTAACATCACTCGTCGCCAATATCAAATGAGCCTCAGATGACGCAGATGCTTTCCATAAAGCATGATATTGGTCAACATCGCGCGAGAGAATAATGAGACGAGGATTTGATTTATGCAAACGTTTTACTCCCAAGAATAGTCTGTTGCTTTGCTCCTGTCACGGATGGAGCATTAGCACATAGGCCAGTGTCAAAACAATAAGCTAGCCATGCAAATGCCATTGCCTCTAAAACATCACTATCGATGCCAATCGCTTCAAGTGGCATAACGGTGACATTATCAGGAGCGAGAGTATTTAGAGCACTCATCAGCATATCATTGTGTACACCACCGCCGCAGATCAGCCACTGTACCGACGCATTTTTATTGAATTCTTTTGGTGTCGCCTGATGGATACCTGAGCAAATTGAATGAGCCGTTAATGCGACGAGTGTCGCTTGGACATCAGCCGGCAAATATTGAGGAACATCAAATTGTTTTAACCATACTTGATTGAAATATTCGCGGCCGCTGCTTTTAGGGTAAGGGGCTGAAAAATAAGGATCTGCACACATTCGTACTAATAAATCAGGTAAGACAGTGCCCGTTTTAGCCCATTTTCCATTGGCATCATAGGGTTGATCTGTATGTTGTAAACACCAGCTATCTAAGAGTGTATTGCCTGGTCCAGTATCAAAACCGACTAATTCATTATCCGTTGAAAGGCGATTATGAGCTATCGAGGGTAAGACTGTGATATTTGCGATCCCGCCAATATTGACAATAATTCGTTGAGTGACTTGCTCAGGATAAGGCATTAACAATGCTGCATGAAATGGTGGCACGAGCGGTGCACCTTGTCCATTGTGCGCAAGATCTTTAGCGCGAAAATTATCAATGACATTAATTCCCGTGCAGGTAGCTAGTAATGCAGGGTTATGTAATTGAATTGAAAATGGAGTATCAGCATCAGGGGCATGCCATACCGTTTGACCGTGGCAGCCAATTCCGGCGATATCTGTAGGGGGGATGCTTTGTTGAGTGAGGAGGTGATTCACCGCGTTAGCATATGCTAACGTCAAACTTTGAGTCGCCTCACCAATACATTTAAATGAGTGTGCCTTCGAAGAAAGTAGGTGGGTCAAATCTGTGCGAAGCGACATATCAAAAGCATATGTTTGGGCGGCAATTAATCGAATATTTGTCTGCGAAGTTATCTCCACCAATGCCACATCAATACCGTCCAAACTAGTACCTGACATGATCCCAATGTATAACACTAGTCGATACTCGCCAGCATAATGCGTTTGTTGTTAGATAACATCGCTAATCGATGCTGAGTTAACTGTTTAAAAACGGCCTCTTCAGATTTTGCAATCGGTTCAGCTTTGGGTAATGTTACTGTTCGAGGATTTCGATGCACGCCATCGACTAAAAACTCGTAATGCAAATGTGGGCCTGATGACATTCCCGTTGAACCAAGCAAGCCAATGACTTGACCTTGTTTCACCATTTCCCCTTTTTTTACTTTACGTTTTGAAAAATGCAGGTATTTTGTGACATAACGGTCGCCATGTTGGATAAACACATGATGACCATTAAAGCGGTCATAGGTTGATTTGATCACGCGGCCTTTGCCTGATGCGACTACCGGTGTACCTGTAGGCGCCGCATAATCAGTGCCACGATGGGCTTTCCAGCGTTTAGTGACTGGATGAAATCGTTTTTTAGTAAAGTTAGAGCTTATATAGCGAAAATTCACCGGAGCGCGTAAAAAGCTTTTCTTCATACTACGTCCGTTAGGTGTGTAGTAGCTGTCATCGGTATGACGTATCGCTTGGAATATTTCTCCTTGGTTCACAAATTCCGCCGCTAAAATATCACCGTAACCAATGAAATCACCGTTCACAAAACGTTCTTCATACATTACATTGAAGGTATCACCGGAACGAATTTCCATTGCAAAATCAATATCCCACCCAAAAATATCAGCCAGTTCCATGATTTTATTGTCACTCATACCTGCTTTAAGTCCCGCATTCCAAAATGATGAGGTAATCTCACCCTGAGCAAAATGAACTTTGGTATATACTTCGGCTCGATCAATTGTTGATATATATTCGTCATCGGTTTTTCGCTGAATAACTAAGGTTTCAGTATCTGAAAATTCATACGTCAAAGTATTGAGCTTTCCGCGCTCATCGAAACTGAAGTTGAGAAATTCTCCTGGCATCATCTTAAGAAGTTTTTGGGCGTGTATACCGGCGCGAGAGACATGATAAGTATCAGCAGGACTCAGGCCGACATGTTTAAATATTTTTGCAAGATTATCACCTGATTTAACTTGATAATTTTTGCTTTCAGCAACGTCGTTTTCTGTAAAAACATCACTGGGATTCGTTGTCGTTTGTTTTAAATCAAGTGCGACAGGATATTTTACACCAGGTTCTAAGACTGTGGAGGTGGTATGCCGAGATGCATCGGCGCTGAAAAGCATGCTGATGCTCAAAATAAAGACAATCACAGATAACGCGACCAAGGAAATCTTATGTGGTCGGGGGAGGGTTCTTATTGTTTGAGCAACCACTGGGAACCTCTTGTTTTACAAAGTGACCTTAGAATATCCCTATTACTACTGAAATTCTAGTCTAAGTTAAACAAACAGGTTGATTTTTAAAGGAATTAAGAAACTTCTTTAATCATAAAATAGCATGCGTTAAGGCTTTTCATCTGACCGTGGTGCAAGTAAAATACAACCTATAAATTCAAAAGACCCTGGAAATAGTATGTCGGATTGGCAAAACGCCTTTAATGAAATAAAACGTGGCGCAGATGAAATTTTAATTGAAGATGAGTTAATTGAACGTCTTAAAGAAGGTAAGCCGTTAAAAATAAAGGCTGGTTTTGATCCAACTGCACCGGATTTACACTTAGGACATACCGTTTTAATTAATAAATTACGGACTTTTCAGCAACTGGGTCATGAAGTCATATTCTTGATCGGCGACTTCACTGGTTTAATTGGTGATCCGACAGGTAAAAATGTGACACGTAAGCCCTTGTCTAAAGAAGATGTGCTAGCTAATGCGGAAACTTACAAAGAGCAAGTGTTCAAAATTCTGGATCCAGCTAAAACAACGGTACGTTTCAATTCTGAGTGGATGGAAGAATTAGGCGCAGCAGGTATGATCAAGTTAGCAGCCAGTCAAACCGTTGCACGGATGTTAGAGCGTGATGATTTTAAAAAGCGCTACAGTAATAATCAACCGATCGCAATCCATGAGTTTTTATACCCTCTGGTTCAGGGGTGGGATAGTGTAGCGTTAGAATCAGATGTTGAGCTGGGCGGTACCGATCAACGTTTTAATCTTTTAATGGGACGCGAGCTGCAAAAATCACAAGGTCAGCGTCAACAAACGGTATTGATGATGCCATTGCTTGAAGGCCTTGATGGCGTTCAAAAAATGTCTAAATCCTTGAATAACTATATTGGGATCACCGATGCACCCAATGACATGTTTGGCAAAATCATGTCTATTTCAGATGATTTGATGTGGCGTTATTTTGATTTATTAAGTTTTAGACCCATCGCAGAGATTGATGCATTTAAAGCGGCGGTTGCCGGTGGAGCTAATCCGCGTGATACGAAAATTGAATTGGCTAAAGAAATCATAGCTCGCTTCCATAATGATGCTGCAGCTGAAGCGGCTCATCAAGACTTTATTCAACGTTTTCAAAAAAATGCGATACCTGACGATATGCCAGAAGTCACATTGAGCCTGGATGGAGAAGCAATGGGGATTGCGAACATTTTAAAAGCAGCGAATCTAGTTAACTCAACATCAGACGCTATGCGTATGATTAAGCAAGGTGCAGTCAAAATTAACGGTGATAAAGTAGAAGATACTAAATTACAGTTAAGCGAAAAAGGCGAGGCCGTCTACCAAGTGGGTAAACGTAAATTTGCTCGCATCACTTTAGCCTAGTTTGACATTTTCATAGTTATGCATCAATTGATCAAAAGTCTTTATAAAGCCTGTGTTCGGTTAACATAGGCTTTATACTCATCTAATTTAGACTGTGCTTGTTCACCAAATAAAATTTCGCATGCTTCAACCAAACCTGGACTAGATAAAATATCTTCACTGTTTAGTACCATCGCTATTTTAGAGCGACGACGTAAAAAATCATCTAACTTCGTAATCATTTCCCTTCTCGCCGCATAATGTAATTCAGCACGCAGATATTCAGCATTATGCATAAGCTGTTCAGCTTGTTTTGGATCTCGCTGAATTTCATCGATAATTTGCAAAGCATTAATATCATAACGACGCCATAGTCTTTCTGATAAGGGTTCTGAAGAATAAATCGGCGTTAAATCATCGAGCTTGATTAATGCAGCACGGTCGAGAAATGTTTGCTTGTGAGCATGACTTGATTCTCCGTACCATTTAGCTTGCGGGAAGGGGAGTGGCATATTGAAACTGCTTATAGTTTCAGCTATTTCGTTACCCACATTGATACAGTCAGTGAGTTTACCACCAAAGATACTGACTATTCGTTTTTCAGCATTGATATCAATGGCATGTTTACGCGACAACTGTACCCAGTCAGAATTATTAGAATCACCTTTGACGGCCAGTGGACGAACACCGCATCGCTCGGATATGACATCCTGCATGGTGAGAGGTTGTTCTAAATTTAATAATGCATTCACATTATCTAAAATGAATTGACGGTCCTCATCAGTTACGACAGGTTTTGGCGTGCTCACTTTGTCATCGGTCGTACCAATACACGTTTTTTGGCCCATCGGGATAACAAAAAACAGACGGCCATCAGAGGCGAAAAATGCGAGAACTTTATCAACTGTGGTTAATTTATTAACGATTAAATGTACCCCTTTAGAAAACACATGATGATGTTGTGTGTGATTCTTTAAAGTATCATTGAATATATCAGCAAACGGTCCACATGCATTGATCACACTTTTTGCTTTAATCTGTATTGGGTTTTGCGTCAGTTCATCTCTTGCCCTGACATGCCAAATATCATCAGTAAAATCTGCCTGTTGGGCTGACACATAATTGGTGACTATCGCGCCGTTATCCATAGCTCCTCGGATAAAGTTAAAGACGAAACGAGCATCGTTATCATGCAAGAAAGCATCGGAATACTCAAAGCCACCTTGAGCATTACTGGTATCAATAACCGGTTCGCGAGCCGTAATAGCATTAGCCGATAAAAATTCAGGAAAACGTGTGAAGAAACGGCCCATCATCCAATATAATAATGTCCCCATATAGACAAATAATGCAGGGAAACGAAAACCTTTTTGTAAGGTCGTTAAAAATCTAATTTCTTGGACGGTTGACGGATAACTTTGCATTAAGTGGTTGCGGCTCTTACATAGCTTGTTGACTAAAAAATACTCGTGAGATTCTAAGTATTTGATCCCACCCCATGCTAAGTTCGATGAATGTGAACTGGTTTCACCAGCAAAGTCGCCTTTATCGATGACCGCGACGCTCAAGCCTTTTTTAGATAATGCTGCAGCACTCACTGCACCATTAATACCTGCGCCGACAATAAGTACATCAAAGGTTTGTTGGCTAAGTAGCTGTAAATTAGTTGCGCGTAAATTCATTGTATTTTAAACACCGATGTTATATTTAAATTAAAGTCTAATTTTTAATTTTCTTATTTATCATATAATATAGCGTAAATTGTTGTTTTTTACATCACTTTAAACAAAAAAACTGAGTGATGTGTTAATATTTTGTTAAGATTGCGGCGTTCATTCATAATAATAAATAATGAATTTAAGATTTGACGAATACTAAATCGAACCTGTGTCACACAAATAATAATTATGAGGCTAATATGACCATCGGGATTTTATCCATTGATCAAGGCACAACGTCGACACGTGCTATTGTATTTAATAAACAAGGGCAGGCATTGTGTTCGGCACAACAAGAATTTACACAACTCTATCCTGATAATGGGTGGGTTGAACATGATCCTGAAGAAATTTGGTCTACGACTTTATCAGTGTGCAGTGAAGTATTGGATAAAGCCCAAGATGCGGGTATTAGAGTTGCTGGGATTGGGATCACCAATCAACGTGAAACCACGGTTGTGTGGGATAAAGCCACTGGTAAACCACTCTATAATGCCATTGTTTGGCAAGATCGACGGACCGCTTCGATATGTGCTGATATGAGTCATAAAAGTAAAAAAATTACAGCTAAAACAGGCTTATTACTCGATCCGTATTTTTCAGCGACCAAAGTCGCTTGGATCCTTGATAATGTTGAAGGTGCTCGTGCGAAAGCTGACAATGGTGAAGTGGCCTTTGGCACTATCGATACGTTTTTAATTTGGCGTTTAACCAATGGCCAATCTCAT
Source organism: Glaciecola sp. HTCC2999 (assembly GCA_949498985.1). Taxonomy (GTDB): domain Bacteria; phylum Pseudomonadota; class Gammaproteobacteria; order Enterobacterales; family Alteromonadaceae; genus Opacimonas. The sequence continues at coordinate 21,026 of CATECQ010000031.1, read as the reverse complement.
GTTACAGATACCACCAATGCATCGCGTACCAACCTATTTAATATCTATGATATGCAATGGGATAATGAATTATGTGCATGGTTTAATGTTCCTCAATTGGTATTACCTAAAGTATTGGATTGTGCATCTGACTTCGGTGTAACCGCAAAGGGTGTACTACCATATGAATTACCGATTGCAGGTGTCGCTGGTGATCAACAAGCTGCTTTAGTAGGGCAGTGTGGGTTTAATAAAGGTGCACTTAAGAGTACTTATGGTACCGGATGCTTTGCGCTATTAAATACAGGAACAGAACCGCTTGCCTCGTGTTCACGTTTATTAACTACGGTAGGCTTTTCGCTCAATGGCGAGACGCATTATGCACTTGAGGGTTCAATTTTTACAGCGGGCGCCAATGTGCAATGGTTACGAGATGGTATTCAAGTGATTGATACCGCAAAAGCTTCTCAGCCTCTAGCTGAATCATTAGAGTACGATCATGGTGTTGTGTTGGTGCCTGCATTTGCTGGGTTAGGTGCGCCTCATTGGGAGCCCAATGCTCGAGCGTCTATCTATGGGATGACACGTGATACTTCAAATGCCCATTTTGCAAGAGCTGCGCTAGAAGCAGTTTGTTATCAAACTTATGATTTACTCGTCGCGATGAAGCAAGACGGGGTAGAAAGTACGACAGTGCTTGTAGATGGAGGCATGGTCGCAAATGATTGGTTGTGTCAGTTTTTAGCAGATATGGTTCAAGTTGATATTCAGCGTCCAACGAATATGGAATCAACAGCGCTGGGTGCTGCTTTTTTGGCAGGTCTCCAATTAGGTATATATGCCGATATTGATGAAGTGTCGCAATTAAAAGCGATTGAACGAGTATTTACTCCAACGATCGATACGAATATTCGCCAAGCATGTTTAAAACGTTGGCAAGCTGCTGTGAAAAGCACATTAATGTTTCATGAGATAGGTTAAGGGGCTTTTGGGTTTTGACGCTCAGTTAATACTTGGTTTAAGTGCACATTCAGCGCCTCCATCGAAATGTGAATTTCTCGCACTGAGAGTACCAATGAAAATAATAACAACAATAAGCTCAGACCAAATACCCATTGAGCAACGACGGCATAATCCATATAAATAAATAACATCGTCAAAACACAAAAGAAAAAACTTAATACGCCGGCTTCTTGCATCCATCGGATCAAACGGATCCGTTTACGGAAATTTTGGATTTGTAACATGACCGCTTCATGCTCGTAATTTTCAGAAAATTGACGTGTTAAACTCGATAAAGCTAAAAAACGTTGTGTAAACGCTAAAAGTAACAGGCTGATGGCAGGAAACAGCATTGCAGGAGTGGTGATACTCAGTTCCATGAAAATTTTCCGTCAATATGCTTATGGAGTGATAAGCTAAATTAAATGATTGAATAATATAGCATTTAATCGGTCATAAGTCATGGTTCTGTGACTGAACATAAACGCCCGATTTCTGGCAATATTCGTGGCGTATAACGATGGATTAAATCAGGGTTAAGTTGAATTAATGGGACATCAAGCACCTTTTTGTGCGGGAACCAAAACGCTTCTACGCTATTTAAAGGCTCTTTTGACACGTTGATTATATAGTCTGGTTGAATGCGCAACACTTCTGCCAACGATACTTGTGGGTATTCTACCGGTACCTGCTCAAAAATATGTGTGAGTCGACAAATCTTTAATATTTCATTGCCCCAAGCACTTGCACCTATCGACATTAATGGCATTGTCCAAGAGTAATAAAATACGGTTTGATGTTCTCGAGTGCCGTAGGTGTTTTGTATTTGTGTCAGCATTCTATCAAATTGATTACTAACGATAGTTGCCATGGGTGAGTGCAGAAACGTGCCCAGTTCAATGATGTTCTGGCTAATATCAGTAAGTGTAGATGTTCGTTGTGATAATACATTAAAGCCAAGTGATATTAATTTAGCAATATCTTGAGGTTTATTCCCACCTTCCCAAGCTAAAACATGCGTAGGACGAGCTTTGATAATCGCTTTAAAATCAAGCCCAGTATGACTGGCGACTGAAGGAAGCAAGCGAGCCGAAGCAGGATAATCAGAATAATCACTTACTGCCACTAAGTGGCTGTCTTGTTTCAGCAAAAATACTAGTTCGGTTAAATGTGGAGCAAGCGTAATGATACGTTTTTCGTGCTCGCTGCCATGTAATGTATTTTGCGCAAATATTGCAAATGGCATATAGCAACAAAGCAGTAATAGTAATCTTTTTAACACACTGAACTCATACTTCATATTACCCCTATTTGATTAATCGTTGCGGTCGTGACCATGATGTCGATAACACTCTTATTCCCTAGAATGACTTGACTAGCGACATGACAAGCGCAGCTGAATGTTTAGCTGCTTTGTCTAAGTATTCTTCAAAGGTATGGGTTGATTCTTCATTTGCCAAATCTGAAATACACCGAATCACTAAACAGCGAGTGTTAAGCATATGGCATGCTTGTGCGATGGCGGCACCTTCCATTTCAACTGCAGTAATATCCGGAAATAGTGCACTAATACGCTGGGTGTCAGCAGCTTCGCAAATAAATTTATCACTTGTCCCAATCAGTCCCGAGTAAGCTTTAATGTCATTTAAGAGTGCAGCACTTTGTTCAGCCCGGCCAACTAAATCTGGATCACAGGTGAATCTAACTGGCATTCCAGCAGGCTGACCATGTGCATAACCAAAGTTTGTTAAATCAACATCAAATTGCACTAGTTCATTCGCAATGACAATATCACCGACCTGTAATCTCGGATCGTATCCACCCGATGAGCCGGTATTGATAACAATATCAGGTTGATAGGCATTGACCAATACGCCTGCTGCTAGTGCCGCTGCAACTTTCCCTATTCCACAACGAGCGATGATAAGCTGTTGCCCTGCATATTCACCTCGGTGACAGGTTAAGTGTTGGATAGTTTCTTCTACAGCTGAGGTGAGTGATTGAGTGAGTAATGCAATTTCTTCATCCATTGCACCTAAGATTAAAATGGTCTGTGATTGGCTCATGTTAATTGATTATTATAAAGTTAACGAAAATGAGATATTACCACAAAAAAAGCGCCGACGAGCGACGCTTTTATCAACGAACTTAGGTCTATGAACGCTTATACGCCGATATAATCCATAATACCATCAGCGGCTTTACGGCCTTCTGCAATGGCAGTTACGACTAAGTCTGAACCTCTTACCATATCACCGCCAGAGAAGATTTTAGGATTAGATGTTTGATATGCGAATTGGCCATGCTCTGGAGCGCGGACACGTCCTTTTTCATCTAAAATAATACCAAAGTCACCAAACCAAGGTGCCGGCGATGGAGAGAAACCGAACGCAATGATCACAGCATCTGCTTCTAGAATATGCTCAGAGCCTTCGATTTTGACTGCGCTGCGGCGACCCGCAGCATCAGGTTCGCCCATTTGTGTTTTGACCATACGTACACCGATAGTCTGGCCGTTTTCATCAACAGCAATATCTAATGGCATCAGATTAAACTGGAATTGGACACCTTCTTCTTTAGCATTGACAACTTCACGGCGTGAGCCTGGCATACTTTCTTCATCACGACGATAAGCGCAAGTAACACTAGCAGCGTTTTGGCGAATAGACGTTCTAACACAATCCATCGTTGTATCACCACCCCCTAATACGACCACTTTTTTACCTTGCATATCGATAAAGTCTTCAGCTGATTTTTCAAGACCCATAACACGATTAGTGTTCGCGACTAAGAAAGGTAGCGCTTCATATACACCTGGCGCTTGCTCATTTTTAAAGCCACCTTGCATCGAGGTATACGTTCCCATACCAAGAAACACAGCATCGTAATCACTGAGTAACTCATCAAACATCACATCCTTACCGATTTCGGTATTCAAACGAAACTCAATACCCATGTCAGTAAATATTTCACGGCGGCGAGAGATCACATTCTTTTCTAGTTTAAATGAAGGGATCCCGAAAGTTAGTAGGCCACCAATCTCTTCATACTTATCAAAAACAACAGGTTTCACCCCATTACGGATAAGTACATCAGCACACGCTAGCCCAGCCGGACCCGCTCCAACTATCGCCACTTTTTTGTCAGTCTTGATCACACCGGACATATCTGGGCGCCAGCCCATTTTAAACGCCGTGTCGGTAATATATGTCTCGATGCTACCAATCGTGACAGCACCAAAATCATCATTGAGTGTACAGGCACCTTCGCACAATCGGTCTTGAGGACAAACTCGACCACAGACTTCTGGCAATGAGTTAGTCTGATGTGATAATTCAGCAGCTTCAATAATCCGACCTTCATTCGCGAGTGATAGCCACTGTGGAATAAAGTTATGAACCGGGCATTTCCATTCACAATAAGGATTACCACAATCTAAACAGCGATCAGCTTGACCTTCTGTTTGAGATTGAGACAAGGGTTGATAAATTTCCCCAAACTCTTCTTTACGAACAATAATGGGTTTTTTAGGTGGATCGATACGTGCAACATCCACAAATTGATAAACATTCTTAGCCATTCTTCACTCCTACTTATTGTGCTTGAACACGAAGTTCTGCACTGGAGCGGCTAATGTGCCCCAACAAATTCTTCACATCGCTAGTTTTGGGTTTAATCAAGCGGAACGAGCCTAGCATATCACTGAAGTTAGAAAGGATATTCAATGAATGTTCAGAACCCGTTTTTTCATAGTGCTCGTTAATTAAACCACGTAAATGCTCAGATAAAATACCTTTATCTTCGATGTTCAATACATCCACTAACTCAGCATTAATTCGGTGTTCAAGATCATTATACTCATCTAAGATATAAGCGAAACCGCCTGTCATGCCTGCACCAAAGTTAACTCCTACACTGCCAAGTATCGCTACGATACCGCCGGTCATGTATTCACATCCATTATCACCGCAGCCTTCTATAACTGCAATCGCACCCGAATTACGCACTGCAAACCGTTCACCGGCTCGACCTGCTGCAAGCAATTTACCGCCTGTAGCGCCGTATAGACATGTATTACCCATAATCGCTGATTCATGCGGCTTAAAGGTGACATTATGTTCCGGATAAATGACTAGTTCACCGCCTGTCATGCCTTTACCAACATAATCATTGGCATCGCCTTCCAGTGTCATGTGCAATCCACCTGCATTCCAGACACCGAAGCTTTGTCCTACAGTGCCTTTTAAAGCTACTGAGATAGGGAAATCTTCTCCGCCAAGGTTGCCGTGTGCTTGGGCAATCATCCCCGATACTGTTGCGCCAACCGAGCGGTCAGTGTTTTTCACTGGGTAGCTTAGTTTGATTGGTTTAGAGTTGGCGATAGCATCGGCTGCATCGGCCGCCATTTGTTTGTTTAAGTCTCCATTATCCATTGGATTATTGGCTGTTTCTGAACAGAATAATTTTGTATGTTCAGCTGCAGCAGGTTTATGCAGTAATGGCGATAAATCTAATCGAGCTTGTTTCGCGGTATGACCTTCAAGTCGGTTTAATAACTCCGTACGACCGACTAGATCTTCAAACTTGCGAACACCCATTAGGGCCATCAGCTCGCGAATTTCTTGTGCGATAAACTTAAAGTAGTTCTCAACCATGTCAGGTAAACCGATGAAATAATTTTCACGCAGTTTCTCGTCTTGAGTCGCAACACCTGTTGCACAGTTGTTTAGGTGACAAATACGCAAGAATTTACAGCCTAGGGCTACCATTGGGCCAGTGCCAAAACCAAAGCTTTCAGCACCGAGTATAGCTGCTTTAACTACATCGAGACCTGTTTTTAGACCACCATCTGTCTGAACTCTTACTTTGTGACGTAAGCCATTCTCAATCAGGGCTTGTTGCGCCTCTGCAAGACCCAATTCAAATGGACTTCCTGCATATTTAACCGATGTTAATGGGCTCGCTGCGGTACCACCGTCATAACCTGAAATAGTAATTAAATCAGCATACGCTTTAGCTACACCACAAGCTATCGTTCCAACACCTGGTTCAGATACGAGCTTCACTGAAATCAAAGCTTTGGGATTCACTTGTTTTAAATCGAAAATAAGTTGTGCTAAATCTTCAATTGAGTAAATATCGTGATGTGGTGGTGGTGAAATTAAGGTCACTCCCGGTACTGAGAAACGCAGTTCGGCTATGTACTGATTCACTTTATCACCAGGCAGCTGACCCCCTTCACCGGGTTTTGCTCCTTGAGCTACTTTAATTTGGATCACAGTCGCATTCATTAAGTAATGCGGGGTAACACCAAAACGACCTGAGGCGACTTGTTTGATTTTTGAATTTTTGTTCGTGCCAAAGCGAGCAGGATCTTCACCCCCTTCACCGGAGTTAGATTGTCCACCTAAACGGTTCATCGCAATAGCTAAAGCTTCATGGGCTTCAGGAGATAAGGCACCTATAGACATTGCTGCTGTGTCAAAACGCCAATACAAATTTTCTGCGGGTTCGACTTCGTTGATATCAATACTTTCATCCGCATACTTCAACCCTAATAAGTCGCGTAAATGTGCAGGTGCTCTATCGTTCACTAATGCAGAAAACGATTTATAATCCTCATAACTACCGCTGGTTACGGCTTTTTGGAGATTCCGTACTACGTCAGGGTTATAAGCATGATATTCACCATCATGAACGTACTTTAATAAACCGCCATGACTCACTGGTTTGCGTTTCAGCCAGGCGATACGCTGGTTGTTGAGAACGTCTTGTTGGAACTCATCAAAGCCTGCACCTTGTAAGCGGCTAGTGACACCAACAAAACACAAGTCCATGACTTCTTGATTAATGCCAATACCTTCAAATAACTTAGACGAGCGATAAGAAGCAACGGTACTGATACCCATCTTCGACATGATTTTGAATAAGCCTTTATTGATCCCTTTACGGTAATTCAACATCGCTTGCATCGCATCAATATCGAGCTCTTTGTTTGCAACTAACTGCTCAATCGTTTCATAAGCAAGGAATGGATAAATAGCAGTCGCACCTAAACCGATCAGCACTGCAAAGTGATGAGGGTCACGTGCAGAAGCCGTTTCTACTACAATATTCGCATCACAACGAAGTTGTTCTTCAACCAAGCGCTTTTGAACGGCACCTACCGCCATTGCTGCAGGGATAGGAATTAATGCAGGCTCAATGTTACGGTCAGATAAAATTACAAATGCCGCTCGTTTCTCACGAACTAAACAAACGACTTCATCACACACGCGTTCAATCGCTGCTTTTAAGCCTTCTTCAGCGTGATAATTTAATGACACTTTCTCAGAATAATACTGTTCTTGATCAAGTTCACGCAGTTGTTTTAAATCCGTGTACATGAGTATAGGTGATTGGAAAACAACTCGGTCAGCATAGCCACCGGTTTCGTTAAATACGTTTTGTTCACGACCAATACAAGTCGCCAATGACATGACGTGATTTTCACGTAATGGGTCAATGGGAGGATTCGTGACTTGAGCAAATTGCTGACGAAAATAATCATACATGGTGCGAACGCGCGATGACATGACAGCCATCGGTGTATCGTCACCCATAGAGCCAACTGCTTCTTGTCCATCTTTAGCAAGCACTTTAACAACTTGTTGGATTTCTTCGTATGAGTAATTAAATAATTTATGGAAAACCGCAAGTTCGTCATCATTAATAGCGCGTTTACCAATTAATTCAGCATCACATTCTTCAATGGGTTTCAAATGACGAATATGTTCACTTAACCATTCTTGATAAGGGTGTTGTGTTTTTAAGACATCGTCAATTTCAGTGGAGCGCCATATTTTACCTTCTTGGGTATCGACGGCAAGCATCTCACCGGGGCCAACACGCCCTTTTTCCACGACATCGCTTTGTTCATAATCCCAAATGCCAATTTCAGATGCTAATGTAATTAAACCATCATTAGTAATTACATAACGGGCAGGTCTTAAACCATTTCTATCTAAATTACAGGCAACATGACGACCATTGGTTAAAACAATCCCTGCAGGACCATCCCATGGTTCCATATGCATAGAATTAAATTCATAGAAAGCTCGCAATTCATCGTCCATCGTCGCATTATTTTGATATGCAGGTGGTACAAGTAAACGCATTGCACGGAATAAATCCATCCCACCAGCTAAGAATAATTCGAGCATATTGTCTAATGATGATGAATCAGAACCGTGTGTATTAACAAAAGGTGCTGCGTCTTTGAGATCTGGGATCAACGGGGTCGCAAATTTGCTCATTCTTGCCATCGCCCAATCGCGGTTACCTTTTATAGTATTAATTTCACCATTGTGTGCAAGATAACGGAAAGGCTGTGCTAAAGGCCAACGTGGCAATGTATTAGTAGAGAAACGCTGGTGGAATACACAAATGCTTGATTCAAGACGTTCATCAGCTAGATCGGCGTAAAACGCTTGCAGATCTTTAGGCATAATGAGGCCTTTATAAATTGTCACTAAACCAGATAAACAGGCGACATAAAAATCAGGGTCAGCCAGCAAACGTTTCTCTGCGCGACGACGCACCATATAAAGGCGACGTTCAATGTCTGCCTGAGACCAGCCATTCGGCGGATTGACAAACACTTGCTCAATTTGTGGCACGCCCGTAAGAGCTAATTCACCCAACACACTTTTATCGACGGGCACTTCACGCCAACCAACAACATTTAATGTTTCTTTTTCAAGTTCTTCACTCAGGACAGATCTTGATTGTTGGGCTAAGACTGGGTCTTGGGATAAAAATACCATACCCACAGCATAATTAGGTTTTAAACGCCATCCAGCTGCGGTTGCAATTTCTTGAAAAAATGAATCAGGTTTAGCAATTAACAGACCACAACCATCACCTGTTTTACCATCTGCAGCAATACCACCTCGATGTTGCATGCGGTCAAGCCCTTCAATAGCAGTTGTGACGAGTCTATGACTTGCTTCGCCTAGTGTATGTGCAATCAGTCCAAAACCACAGTTGTCTTTGGAATCTGATGAGTGATATAAACTCATATGAATCTCTCCATTTTTATTGGCATTTATTCACGCCTCGCATTAGCAATGCAGGCATTAGCTAATAAAAAATTTAAACGACAAAAACCGAGATGATGTTGTAAACAACTCTCATCTTGGCGTTTATTTCTATGTAAGCTTCTTAACTGTCATTAGAAGCGTTTATTCTTGCGCTGTACTCTCTTAACTTTGAGAGGCTTAGCAACGGTTATATTCCGTAATAACCATCACCTTATTATTGCTATATGGTGTCAAAAAATAACATCAATGTCGTGTTTAATAACCAGCAGATATTAGAATTTTTATGCAACGTATTTAAGCAGAAGACATAAAATACTATTTGTACCGTCGCAGGTCAAATTTTAGTTTGATTATCCTAGAAAGAAAATTGTACATAACAAAAAAATAATGCTTATTTATCAATTGTTTATCTTGTTTTAAAGACGATATGTAAACAGTTTTTAAAAAGGTTTATTTTAAATTTGTAGAAAAAATATCATCATAATCAGGATAACAATTTGTTTACAATGTGAATTTAAATTCTTTTATAATGAATAAGTATTCTAAATTGTTCTATTTTTAGTCTGTACATTTGTATAATTTCCTGTGCGCCAATATTTAATCATTGTTATGATAGAGAGACTTGTTACTTAAGATTATTTCTACTTATGCACTCAGAACACACTACTAACTCCTGGGCTTTCCGATTTTCGCGATTTGTCGAACATCATGGCACAGTTAAGTTAAGTCTATTTTTCGTCTTTGTGACACTGCTTTTTACGATTGGTGGTTCATATTTTATTAGGGTCAGTTTTGGCAGTGCGCCATCTTTAGAAGATTTTGTCAGTGCGATTATTCTGACTATGTTATCGGCACCCTGGATCCTTTACTTTTTTAGCGAGCTGGTTAAACAGTTGGAATTATCCAGAGTTCATTTAAAAGAAGTCATCGAAGAGTTAGAAAGTTTACGTGAAGAAGATGTACTGCTTAATCGTGAATTACAAAGCAACATTAAACAATTAAACTTTGAGATTGAGCAGCGTAAAGATGCTCAGCTTGAACGCGAGAAGGTGTTTAAAGAACTCGAAAATGAAATCAGAGATAAATCTGAACAAGAAATCCAAGCGCGTCGATTATCTACGTTATTGCGCTCTATCATTGATGCATCCCCAGATTTAATTTATTTCCGTAATGAGGAAGGAAAGTTTGCAGGCTGTAATCGAGTTGCTGAAGAACTCACAGGTCGAACTCAAGATGAGTTATTAGGTTTAACACCCCATGAAGTGTATGACGAAGAGTTAGCAAATGAAGTGGCTCGATCGGATAATGAAGTATTAGAAAAAAATATCAGTGTGACTGAGGAGCTTTGGTTACGCTTTCCTGACGGCAAACGTCGTTACTTTGAAATGCGAAAAGTGCCTTTCTTTGATCATGAAGGTGAGCGTTTAGGTTTACTTGCTTTTGGGCGAGATATGACAGAACGGATGAAAGCTGAAAAAGCAGCTGAAAAGGCCAGTAAAGATAAAACAAAGTTTATTGCTACGATTAGTCACGAACTTCGAACGCCACTCAATGGAATTGTTGGGCTCTCACGAATGTTGAGAGATACAGAATTAACAGAAGAACAATTTACTTGGATCAGTACCGTATATGCCAGTGCTATTACTCTGGGTAATATTTTTAATGACATTATCGATTTAGATAAACTTGAGCGCGATAAGATCGAGTTGTCTTATAAAACATTATCACTAGAAACATTTACCGGTGAGCTTGGCAGTGTAATTGAGTTGTTAGCCGCTGATAAAGGTTTAAAATTTGTATCAAATATTGTTAAGCCGTTACCTGATTTTGTTCAGGTGGATGGTACCCGTTTGCGTCAAATTTTATGGAATATGCTGTTTAATGCAGTTAAATTTACCCCGAAAGGACAGGTAAGCTTATCTGTTTCTGCCTCTATGCAAGCTGATGATAAGACTGCCGATGTGTGTTTTGATATTCAAGATACCGGGGTTGGGATCCCGCAAGACGATATCGATAAGATATTTGCTATGTACTATCAAGTCGATCATCCTGACCATCAATCTGCTACCGGTACCGGTATAGGTCTTGCTATTTGTAAAGAAATGGTCGATCGAATGAATGGTCATATTGAAGTCCAATCCGAAGTAGGCAAAGGAACCCGTTTCTTAATTCATATACCGTTGGAGATTTCTGAAAAACCGAGAGTTCGTGAAGAGCTACAAGTATCAGGATTAAACATCCTTCTCGTTGAAGATATTGAATTAAACGTGATGGTCGCTAAAGCGCTGCTTGAGAAATTAGGTCAGCATGTCGATGTGGCTATGACCGGTACTGAAGCTATCGAAAAAATCAGAGCGACCACTTATGATTTGATTTTATTGGATATTCAATTGCCTGATATGACAGGGTTTGATGTGGCTGACACGGTCATTCAAGAAGATTTAGTGATGCAAACACCGATTGTTGCACTCACCGCAAATGTCATTAAAAAGCGTGAAGAGTACCTGCAAAACGGGATGGACGATATCATCGCTAAACCGATTAAAAAATCTCGAGTCATTAGCGTATTTAATGAACTGTTTGGCGAACAAAATATACCGGTAATTGAGGTGGAGCGAACAGAGCCAGAATCTGTGAACCCATTAACAAAAACCATGGACTTAGCATTTATTCAAACCTTAGTTGATACTATTGGGCATGAAATGGTGATTGCGAGTTTAGGTGTGTTTAAAGAAAAAATTCCTGAGTATATGGAGACTTTACATTTAAGTTTAACCGCCAAGGATAAAGATGATGTGTGTTCACAAGCTCATAAAATTAAAGGTGCAGCTAGCTCAATAGGTCTAAGTCGCATTCAAAAAGTGGCGAATCAAATTCAACAAGGCGATCATCCCACGTGGTGGAAAAATGTGCATGAATGGGTGGATGAGTTAGATGCCGCAATTTCTCATGATGTTAACGCGTTTGATGATTGGATTAAAGCACAGGATTTTGCTGAATAAACCGATATGACCCTACTGTTCAATGGGGTCAGGTTGGCTCCGCTTACTTTTTAGGAGCGTAATAGGCGGTGACGCGCTCAAATACTTTAGGAAACCAAGCACTAAAGTCTTCAGGCGTCTGGGTAAGTGCTAATGCGACGTCATCGATATGAAGCCACTGCATTTGTGATACTTCAAAATGGTTTGGTGCAAATGTTGGTATGTCTTGTTCAACCACAAAAAGATGATCATATTCGTGTTCAACTAATCCATTATCAAGCTCTGCACGATAAGTAAACTCTGCAATCTTTTGAATGGGGGAAGTCAGTTCAATATTGAGTTCTTCTCTAACGCGACGTTTGCAAGCTTCTTCAAGTGATTCATTGTGTAATGGGTGCGAACAGCATGTGTTTGCCCATAAACCTTCGGAGTGATATTTACCCAACGCACGGCGTTGCAGCAATAATTCAACACCAGATTGATGATGACGCGCAGGGCGCACTATCTGCACTGAAAATGCAATATGTAAGTCACCGTCTAGATGCGCTTGTAGCTTATCTTTAGTCCCTATAGCGATACCATCATGATTACACAATAATACTTCGGTGTATTCTGTGCTAATTTGTACATCATTGACTGAAGTTGAGAAATTCATTAGCGACCTTGGGTGTTGACTGTCAGCTCTCCAACCGTAGCTTGAATAGTTAAAATTTGCTCTTGGCGTCGAATTTGTAATAACAATGTTGTCCCAGGTGGGGTTTCTGCAATCATATCTAATGCATTTGAAGCACCGGTAATGGTCTTGTTATCAATCGCTAATAATACATCATTGACTTGTAATCCTGCTAGATCAGCGGGGCTACCACTGACAATATTAGCGATAATGATGCCATCTTGCCCCTGAAACTCATTACCTGAAAAGCCGAGTTGTCCACGGGTTACTTTTCCGTTAGTAATAATATCGTTCATGACTCGATTGGCCAGCGCATAGGGTACTGCGAAGTTAACGCCATTGACATCTTTAACACGACGTTGTGCGTCAAAAGTTTTGAAGTTGGCATTCGTAATCCCAATGAGATAACCTTCTGAATCTACTAGTGCGCCACCAGAGTTACCTTGATTCAGAACGGCATCAGTTTGAATGAAATCAACATAGTTAGCCAGTCCATTTCGGCCTGTGCGAGATACAATACCTTGAGTAATCGTTTGACCTAGATTATATGGGTTGCCGATGGCCATGACCAGATCGCCCACTCGGGTATTCGGTTCATGTAATTGTGGGATGACATGCAGGTTATCTGCGTTCACCTTGAGAACGGCTAAATCAGTAAATAAATCATAACCGACTATTTGCGCTTCAAATAATCGACTATCTTGCATAGCAACATAAATGCTGGAGGCATTATTTATCACATGATAGCAGGTCAAGATATAACCATCTTCGGTCATAATCACACCTGAGCCTAAGTTGGTTCGCTCTCTTGAACTGTTTGAGAAAAGTCGATTAGACGATTCAATACTCACACTATAAATATTAACGACGGAAGGCGCTGAACGGGAAATTGCGTCATGGTAAGATAAGCGATTAGAAACCGGCTCGCTCTGAAATAGGCGCTTGAAATCTATTCCACTGCCTTGGCGTAATTCGGGTACAAGTAACAAAATTAAGGAAGCAACAATCGCTCCGATGACGATAGAGCGAAAGAAAAACCATAAAATACGTTGTCCGGGCATTAGACTTAATCTGTTAGTAATGATTTTGTGAGTATATCACAAGGAGATAGTGAATAAAAAAGCCAGTCAGGTTCGTCCTAAACTGGCTTTCATTACATGTAGTTTAAGGTTAGCGGATGACTAGATAAAGTGTCGTTTCACCTCGTCTCACATTAATTGCAGTGACTTGACCGTCGGCATCTTCCATGCGTTCAGTCAGCTCTTTGATGTTATTTACACGCTGACGGTTGACACCAATAATCACATCATCTTTGCGCAGGCCAAAGCGTAAGGCCGGACTACCGGCTTCAATGGCGCTCACCATGACACCTCTGTTACCCGCAATATCCGTACCATTTTCAAATGTTGCACCGCCAAAAGCAGGATGAATTTCAGCGGCAGATTTCACGGTCACACCGGCATCACCTAGTACAACATCGATTTTGAGGGATTTGCCTTGACGAATAATGTCTAACGATAATTCTGCTCCAGCACCCATGCTTGCTACTTTAGCGCGAAGCTCTGCAAAACTGCCTAAAGGTTTACCATTAATACCTGTTATGATATCACCCGCTTCGATACCTGCTTTAAGTGCCGCAGAGTCAGGTGTGACTTCAGCAACAAATGCCCCTTTATTAATATCTGAATTAAAGGCTTCAGCAAGTCCAGCATCAACATCATTACCAATAATACCTAACAGTCCACGACGGACTTCGCCAAACTCGGTGATTTGATCAACCAAGTTTTTCATCATGTTGCTGGGAATAGCAAAACCGATACCGACATTACCAGCATCTCGGCCTGGAGAGAATATCGCCGCATTAATACCCACTAATTCACCGCGTAAATTAACTAAAGCGCCACCTGAATTACCTCGGTTAATCGCTGCATCGGTTTGGATAAAGTTCTCATAACCGCCCATGTTAATCCCTGTACGACCTAATGCACTGACAATACCTGAGGTAACGGTTTGTGATAAACCAAAGGGATTCCCAATCGCAATGACAAAATCACCGACTCGTAATTTATCAGAGTCAGCCAAAGGCATCGCCACCAGATCTTTGGGTTCAATCTTCAATAATGCGATATCAGATTGTTCGTCTTCACCGAGTTTTTTTCCTGTGAATTCACGACCATCAGTCAATGTGACTAAAATTTCATCCGCATTTTTAACGACGTGGGCATTGGTGACAATGTACCCTTCTTCTGCATCAATAATGACCCCGGAGCCTAGACTACGGAAAGGGCGTTCTTGAACTTGTTCACCTTGACCACCAAAAAATTCTCGAAACATTTGCGGAACACGTTGTCGCGATACTTGTGTGCCTTCTACATTGATACTCACTACTGCGGGCATCGCTGTTTCTAGCATGGGAGCTAATGAAGGTAAATTCTCATTTTTATTGCTCGATGAGAAGAATGGAAAGCCAGCGGTTGCAGTTGCTTGTGCTGGAATATTGATAAGTAAAGTTGCACTGACGATTGTGCAGATGACGGCAACTCGTTTAAAAAGTAGTTTCATGAATGAAAACGCTCCTGTTTTATAAAGATAAATAAGGTTATTTAACTTAACAGAGTCAACGCGCTAAATTTTAGTTCCCTAAACAACGGGTTTTATTTTTGATTCCCATCAAACAGACCCGAGCTAGAATTCGAAAAATCACGTGGTTGCGACTCTGTATTCGACTTATCTCGTTTAGCTTTATCTTGAATACGTAAATAAGGAGAAGCATGTTCACCAAAAAATGTAATTTTAGGTTGTTCTTCCTGATTTTCGTAGGTCGTTAGGATGTAATCAAACTCAGTCATTTGATTTTGCAATTGAGCACTTTGCGCTTCAATCTGTTGAAGTGAATCTTGAGCGGCAAGAATTTGTTGACGAAGCTGTGCGAGCATGACTCGTTCTTTTTCTGCTTTTGAAGTTTGTTGCTCTGAAGACTTATTGTTAGAAAAAGCGGTTTTAGCCACAAATAAACCAACAATCATACCAACGAATAAAAGCGCGCTATAAATAATGACTTCTTGCATATTTCACAACCAAATGTTTTTACAAATTAAAGTATAACAAGTTCCCGCAAAAGAAACCTGATACATGAGTCTGATTTCATAATAAAGCAAAAACATTGTAATATATAGAGGCGTTTTATAAATATTCAAGCATTAGGAACTGCGGTGCCAAAAACTTCAGACATGACCCCTTGGGACAAGTATCAATACGATCTTGAACAGTCAGGGTTTGAGTATGACCCCGCTCAAGAAAATGCGGTCAAAGAGCTTCAACGTTTATATGGTGAGCTAACTCAGCCCACTAAAAAAGTCACATGGCGAGTGAAAATTCGCGCTAAATTTGGTAGGGGTATGTCTAAGCCATCGATTCAAGGAATTTACTTTTGGGGCGGGGTTGGGCGCGGTAAAACTTACCTTGTGGATACGTTTTATGATTGTTTACCTTTTGAACAAAAAATGCGTATTCACTTTCACCGATTTATGCATCGAGTTCATGCAGAGCTGAAAACCCTTAGCGGTCAGTCTGATCCATTACAAATAGTAGCAAAACGATTAGCTTCAGAAACGAACGTTATTTGTTTTGATGAATTTTTTGTGTCGGATATAACTGACGCTATGATTTTAGGTACACTCATGGAAGCGTTGTTTGGGCATGGTATTGTGTTAGTTGCAACATCAAATATCATTCCTGATGAGTTGTATCGTAATGGTCTGCAACGTGCACGTTTTTTACCTGCCATAGATTTAATCAATCAAAATACCCGTATTGTTAATGTGGATTCAGGGGTGGATTATCGTTTGCGAACCTTAGAGCAAGCTGAGATTTACCATTATCCATTGGATGTGGCCGCCACCGAAAACTTGCATGCCTATTTTAAACAACTTGCACCCGATGAAGGGCGCAAGAACACTACGATTGAAATTGAGAATCGTCATATTCCTTGTTTACGTGATGCAGATGGGGTGCTAATGCTAAGCTTTCGAGCGTTATGCGATGGGCCACGCTCTCAAACGGATTATATGGAGTTGAGTCGTTGTTACCACAGTGTATTAGTGGCTGATGTGGAACAGATGGGACAAACGAGCGACGATATTGCTAGACGTTTCATTGCAATGGTAGATGAATTTTATGAGCGTAATGTCAAATTAATCATGTCAGCCGAGGTACCTTTGGAAGCTCTGTATACTGAAGGTCGCTTGAATTTTGAGTTTAAGCGCTGTTTATCTCGTTTACAGGAAATGCAGTCACATGAATATTTGGCCTTACAACATATTCCTTAGCCTATTCACCACAGTTTCGGTTACAATATGGTTAAGCTAAACTTTCAACAAAAATTTAAATAAGAGAATTCTAATGGGAAGAGCATTTGAAGTCCGTAAAAACGCAATGGCGAAAACGGCAGGACAAAAAACCAAAGTCTATTCTAAATACGGTAAAGAAATTTATGTCGTTGCGAAAAACGGTGGCCCAGATCCTGATTCGAACTTGTCATTAAAGCGCTTGATTGAAAAAGCCAAAAAAGATCAAGTGCCAGGTCATGTTATTGATAAAGCTATCGAAAAAGCGACCGGTGGTGCTGGTGAAGATTATACACCAGCACGTTATGAAGGTTTTGGTCCGGGTAATTGTATGGTTATTGTCGACTGTTTAACGGATAACAACAACCGGACCATTACGGATGTGCGCAACTGTTTTACTAAAACCAATGCAAAAATTGGTGCGCCAGGTGCGGTAGCTCATATGTTTGATCATGCCGCTGTATTTGGATTTGCAGGAGATGACGAAGACAGTATTTTAGAAGCGTTGATGGAAGCGGATGTCGATGTGACTGATGTAGAAAGTGCTGATGGCAAAATCACGGTTATTGCACCTAATACCGAGTTTTTCAAAGTGAAAACTGCATTACATGATGCCTTTCCTAATTTGGACATAGAAGTTGAAGAAATTACCTTCCTCCCTCAAGTCGATGCGCCATTGACTGACGATGATATGCCCATGTTCCAAAAATTTATTGATATGTTAGAAGATTGCGATGATGTTCAAAATGTTTACCATAATGCAGTGATGCCTGGTTAATGTTCGAACAGTTAGCAACGTGATAAATCTTGTTACAAAAGACCTACCTTAAGTAGGTCTTTTTTTGCCCAAAATTCACCTAATCTTCTATCCTTATTGTACTATGCATAAAGAAATCATAACTCACATCGTTATTAAGGAAATCATAAATGATGCCTAAATCGTTCACTATATTCATTGCTATATTGTTTATCTCTATCAGCGGTGCAGCACATTCAGACACTACCATTCAACCTATTACCGCGGTTGAGGGGATCACCGAGTATCGGCTAGATAATGGTTTACAGGTATTGTTATTTCCTGACCAAACCAAAGAAACAGTGACAGTGAATATCACTTATCGGGTAGGGTCAAAACATGAAAACTATGGTGAAACTGGGATGGCTCATTTACTTGAGCATCTGGTCTTTAAAGGCACACCTAAGCATCCTGATATTCCTGCTGAGTTAAGTGCACGAGGGGCTCGTCCAAATGGCACCACTTGGACTGATCGAACTAACTATTATGAAACGTTTGCAGCGACACAAGAGAATATTCGCTGGGCATTATCGCTAGAGTCTAGCCGAATGGTGGATTCATTTATCGCCAAAAAAGATTTAGATAGTGAAATGACTGTCGTACGCAATGAATTTGAAAGTGGAGAAAATAGTCCATTTCGTGTGACCTTACAAAAAATGGCGAGTGTTGCTTATGATTGGCATAACTATGGTAAATCGACTATTGGTGCCCGAAGTGATTTAGAAAATGTGCCGATCGATCGTTTACAGGCTTTCTACAAAAAATATTATCAACCAGATAATGCGACGCTAATTGTCGCTGGCAAATTTGACACGCCACAAATGTTGGGATGGGTAGATGAATTCTTCTCACCTATTCCTAAACCTAATCGCGAATTACCCTCGTTATACACAACGGATCCAGCTAAAGCGGGAGAACGCAGTGTTACCGTTCGCAGAGTCGGTGATGCCCAATTGGTTGGGGCAGCGTATCATATTCCTGCTGGTTCACATCCTGACTATGCAGCGGTAGAGGTTTTAACCAATATTTTAGGTGATACACCAAGTGGTCGTTTACATAAAGCTTTAGTAGAGAATAAAGTTGCTAGTCGTGTGTATGGATTTAATTTTCAATGGCAAGATCCGGGTTTGGCTTTTTATTTTGCAGAAGTTGATAAAACAGCCGATTTAAATAAAGCTCAAGAGGCCCTTCTTGAACAAATCGAAATGATCGCGACAAATGGAGTAACACAAGAGGAAGTTGATCGTATTAAGCGGATGTTGCTCAAAAATATTGAGCTATCCTTTAATTCCTCTGAGCGAATCGCATTAGAGTTAAGTGAATGGTTAGGTATGGGGGATTGGCGTTTATATTTCTTACATCGAGATCGTATTGAACAAGTTACTTTAGCCGATATTCAACGTGTGGCGAACGCGTATTTAGTGCGTAATAATCGTACTTTAGGGCGGTTTATTCCGACTGAGACGCCACAGCGAGTTGCGATTCCTCAAGTAACATCTATTGACGAAATGGTTGAAGGTTATAAGGGGCGTGCAGCGATTGCTCAAGGTGAAGTGTTTGATCCCTCCTTTGATAATATTGATAGCCGAACGACAAAGGTTACATTTGAAAATGGTTTAACATTATCATTATTAGACAAAAAGACTCGGGGTGAAGCCGTTACTGTCAATATGCTGATGAATTTTGGTAATGTACAAAACTTACATGATAAAGCATTGATTTCTCAAACTACGGGTGATTTGATTTTACGTGGCGGTGCAGGGTTATCACGACAGACCATACAAGATGAATTTGATAAGCTAAAAGCGGCTGTGCGCGTTAGTGGCGGAGTCGGATACGTTTATGCTTGGATTACAACTACCAAGGCAAATCTTAATGCGACCCTGACACTTTTAGCCACATTATTGCAAAATCCTGATTTTGATGAAAAAGAGTTTGAACAATACAAAAACACGCTAAAAGTAGATATTGAGCAAAATTTACAAGACCCGCAGAGACTTGCTTTTAATGAGTACTCTCGAGTTCAAAACCCATATAAAAAGGGACATCCAAATTATGTATCGACATTTGCTGAAGCTTTAGATGAAGTAGAGGCATTGACGCTAGCCGATGTGAAGGCATTTCACGCGCAGTATTTTGGCGCGAATAATCTACATGTAGGTGTGGTGGGTGACTTTGATAAAGCACGGTTGAGCCAAACGTTCGAGCAATTGTTAGGTCAATGGCAGAGTCGTGCAGACTATGCCCGAATTAAGGATGATTTTACTCAAGTAACACCGTCAACGATTGAATTTGATACACCCGATAAAGAAAACGCCACTTTTGTTGCGGCATTAATGCTACCTATTGGTGCCTCACACCCTGATGCGCCAGCTTTGGAACTGGCTAATTATATCATTGGTGGCGGCTTTTTAAATAGCCGCTTAGCAACACGCTTACGTCAACAAGATGGCTTAAGTTACGGTGCTGGTTCTTTTATTACCCTTAATCCGTTAGATAAGAAGGCGACGTTAGGGGCTTATGCGATTACTGCACCACACAATTTAGCCAAAGTGGAAAGAGGTTTCAAAGAAGAAATAGCACGTGTGATCAAAGATGGGTTTACACCGGATGAAATCACGAGTGCGTTGTCAGGTATTTTACAAGATAATAAGGTCAGCCGTGCCAAGGATAATGAATTGGTTGGTACGTTACGTCGCAATATAGGTCGTGATAGAACCATGCAATGGTACAAGGCATATGAAGCCAATATGGCAGCGCTCACTCCTGAAAAAGTGCATGCGGTGGTAAAAAAATATATCCAGTTAGATGATTTTACCATTATCAAAGCCGGCGATATGACGAAGGCGATGCTAGTAAAAGATGAATAAAGCATAGCACCTAATAGCGTTACCGAGTACAATACTTGTGGAAGTTGGCCAGACAATCGCTGCCTCATACTTGTTTTGAGGGGGAGGAAAGTCCGGGCTCCATAGGGTAGGGTGCCAGGTAACGCCTGGGCGGGTAAAACCGACGACAAGTGCAGCAGAGAGAAGACCGCCAGTTTCGACTGGTAAGGGTGAAAGGGTGCGGTAAGAGCGCACCGTGTGCCTGGTAACAGTGCATAGCAAGGTAAACTCCACCCGGAGCAAGACCAAATAGGTCTCCTTGGTGTGACCCGCATCGGAG
>CATECQ010000030.1 GCA_949498985.1 Glaciecola sp. HTCC2999 | reverse complement strand
TTATCAACAGCTATCAAACGTGCGCGTTTCTTAGCGTTGTTACCTTACACTGACTCACATAAGTAAGCTGAGGAATCATAATGAATATCATTTTATTAGATAAAATCGCTAACTTAGGTAGCCTAGGTGACCAAGTTTCAGTTAAGTCTGGTTATGCACGTAACTTCTTATTCCCACAAGGTAAAGCAGTTCCAGCAACTAAAGACAACGTTGAAAAGTTTGAAGCACGTCGTGCAGAACTTGAAGCGAAAATGACCGAAGTATTAAATGCCGCACAGGCTCGTGCAGATCAGTTAACAGCTCTTGAAGCAGTAACGATCCAAGCACCAGCGGGTGATGAAGGTAAATTATTTGGTTCTGTTGGAACTCGTGACATCGCTGATGCAGTTTCTGCAGCGGGTGTTACCGTTTCTAAAGCAGAAGTGAAATTACCCACTGGTACTCTACGTGAACTTGGCGAGTACGATATTGACGTACAATTACACGCTGAAGTCACTACAACAGTTAAATTGGTCATCGCTGCTGAGTAATAAGCAATTGATTATCAAATATTAAAAACACCGCTTTTGCGGTGTTTTTTTATGCCTCAAATAATTGTGGCTAAAAAATAAGTATGTTAAAAGTAATTAATAATATGTTTTAAAAATAGGTGTCATCATGAAAATTCATTATTTACTTCTACCTCTAGTGGTTGGGATATTGTTTTCTCATTTTGTTCATAGTGCTTCACAGCCGCAATCTACTGATGATTACGAAAAAATTATTGTAGAGAGCAAGGTGCCATTACTCTATTACAAGAAACAATTTGAAATGGCCGAGCTGGATTTTTATGAGCTTTATAATTCACTGGCGGATGAGCCAAAGTTTAAAATGATTTGCGATAAACGTAGAGTTACGGGATCACACATAAAAAGAACCTTTTGTTATCCACAATTTTGGTTAAATCATTCAGCACAAGCTTCTCAAGAGGCATTTAGTAATACTGATGTTAACTTGCTAAGACAAGGTATCGTTAAAAATCCACCGTCTATTGATGCTATTGAATTTCTAAGTAGTCGAGATCGAAAAGCTGCACTAGCCTATGTTGAAGGCCTAGTCAAAAAACACCCTAAACTTTACCAGCAATTACTTAAAATGGCTCAAGCAGAGCAACTTTATTTAGCTAAAAAAGACGCTAGAAAGAACAAAAAATAAACCTGCTATTACTTGTCATTAATCATGTCTTGGGCAGTTAAATAAGCCACTCAATGAAAAGAGTGGCTTTTTATTGAGTCTATCGGCTATAAATGAGTATAATCGATACCCCTTTTTAAGATGTGGTTCACGGTATGCAAGCGGATAATGATAAAAAGAAGCAAAAATACAACGATGAAAAGGTTGATCGCCTAAAGATCCCGCCGCATTCTATTGAAGCAGAGCAGTCTGTTATTGGTTCAATGCTGATATCGCCTGATAGCTGGGACAAAGTAGCAGAAATCGTGATTGAGTCAGATTTTTATAACCGTTCCCATCAAGTGATTTATCAGTCTATCTTAAAGCTCTTAGCTAATAATCAACCTGTTGATGTCATCACTACCTCGGAACATTTAGAACAACACGATAAGCTCGATGAAGCCGGTGGTTTTGCTTATTTAGCTGAATTAGCAAAAAATACACCCAGTGCTGCAAACGTGGTGTCCTATGCCAAGATCATAAAAGAACGTGCCATTGTCCGTGAGTTGATTGGTGTGGCACATGATATTGCTGAAGTGGGCTATAATCCTGAAGGTCGTGATAGTGCTGATGTATTGGATATGGCTGAGAGTAAAGTCTTTGAAATCGCCGAAAAGCGTACGGGGGAAAATGAAGGACCACGTAATGTTGAGTCTGTGCTAGGCAAAACCATCGATCGTTTAGAGCAGTTAGTTAAAAATAATAAAGCAGTGACGGGTGTATCCACAGGTTTTGTCGATTTGGATAAAAAGACTTCAGGAATGCAGCCAAGTGATCTGATCATCGTTGCGGCCAGGCCGTCGATGGGAAAAACGACATTTGCTATGAATTTAGCTGAAAATGCCATGATGCTGGAAGAAAAACCCGTACTGGTATTTAGCCTTGAAATGCCCTCTGAGCAGCTAATGATGAGGATGTTAGCGTCATTGAGTCGAGTGGACCAAACCAAAATTCGCACGGCGCAATTAGATGATGATGATTGGGCGCGGATATCTAATACGATGGCGATGCTCAAAGACAAAGATAACTTATTCATTGACGATTCTTCTGGTCTCACCCCTATGGATGTTCGCTCTCGTGCACGTAAATTAGCGCGAGATAAAGGAGGTATTAGCATGATCATGATAGATTACTTACAGCTTATGCGTGTACCATCACTGTCAGATAATCGTACGCTTGAAATTGCAGAAATTTCGCGTTCATTAAAAGCGCTTGCTAAAGAGTTAGAGGTGCCTGTAGTAGCACTTTCACAACTTAACCGGAGCTTGGAACAACGAGCAGATAAACGTCCGGTTAATTCAGATTTACGTGAATCGGGTTCGATTGAGCAAGATGCTGATTTAATTATGTTTATTTATCGTGACGAGGTATATAACGAAAACTCTGATCGCAAAGGCGTGTCCGAGATCATTATCGGTAAACAGCGTAATGGGCCAATAGGGACGTCTTTATTAGCATTCCAAGGGCAGTTTTCTCGTTTTGATAATTATGACGGACCCGATTTAGGAGGAGACTACTAATCGGTTCATGCATCAAGTAATAAAAAACCCCAAAATAATTTGGGGTTTTTTGTATTTATCGTTTCTATGTTGGATTCAAAATCATTAAATTAACGAGTTTTTGGGGTCTCTATAATGACTTTAACGATACCGACAATTCTACGGTTTTCACGATGTGCTGCTGCATTATTAGCTGGGTTAATAGGGTTTGACTCACCAAAACCAATCGCTGTGATACGTTCTACGGGTGCACCATAGCGAGATACGAGTAATGCTTTTACTGCATCTGCACGTTTTTGCGATAAGGTCTGGTTATAAGCTTCGCTACCCACGGTTGATGCATGCCCTTCAATGGTACCTGTCGCATTATTATAACGAATTAAGAAATCTGCCAATTCAGAAAACTTCACATCTTCTGGATTTTGAATTACGGATGAGTCATGAGCAAAGAGGGCTACTAGCTGTATTTCGATTTCTTCTTGAATGATAACGGAACACCCGGTATTGTCTACAGCCTCTTCCAAAGAGGTATTGGGGCAATTATCCAACGCGTCGTTGACACCATCTCGGTCGCTATCTTTTACCTTAACAGGAGCTGGGGTTAGTCTAGATGTATACGTTTTTGTCTCTTCCCCCCATACATACGCTAAACCTAATTTTAGGCTATAATCATTATAATGTTCTGAAAAAGTATGATAACCGGTTGCCTCAGTAATAAGACGCCAATTCTCGTTAAGATCCCAGTGTTTACCCACACCAAATGCTGCTGACAAATAGTCATCAAAGTCGTCATTGACATGATGTAATCCGGTAAAAAGATAGGTTTGTAAATCATCTTGGAAGTAGAGCGCATCAACGCCAAAATTTGTTCCGTCTACTGAGCCTGATATGTACTGATTAGAAGCTGAGTCAACACTATTCACCGCAGCAGATAAACGCATGGCCCAACGCGGAGTAAAGCGAAAACCATATTCAACACCAAAAGCAGCGCCATCTTCAAGAAATCCACCACCGATTTCATTGGGCTTATCAGTATCTGGACGGTAATATTCGCCAAAGCCACCCACCCATTTTTTATAATTGGTGTTATCTGTTTCGTGCTCGCCATGATTATGTGCGAAAGATGAGACCGAAGTGCTAAGTGCGGCAAATGTCATTGCAGTGACTAAAGATTGCTTCAAGCGGTTTTTCATATGTACGTCCTGTGTATAAAAAATAAATGTGATTAAAGTGATGATTGTGAATAAATTAGACTGGCAAGCCGTTTAGTATTGCGTCAGATGCTTATTACTATTAACTAGGCTTCACACAGACTTTGCACATACCATGAGCTTCAATGGTTTGTTGTTTAATGACAAACCCCATATCAATAGCTTGCGCTGACAAAGCATCGTGAATTGATGTTGATTGGATCTCGGCTACGTCACCACACTCGTCACAAATTAAAAACTGGACTGGATGTGCACAACCAAAATGATGGCAAGCGACAAATGTGTTTGTCGATTCAAGTTTGTGTATTAATCCAAAATCTAACAAGAAATCTAATGAGCGATATATGGTTGCTGGTTTGGCCGAATCATTAGATTCGCGCAACAAATCCAATAAATCATATGCGCCCATTGGCGCATTTTTATTCAGTAAGATTCGGTAAACTTCCTCTCTTAAAGGTGTGAACCGAGCACCATTATTTTCACAATGAGCTTTAGCTTTGGCAATTAATTTATCCATAATACTTAGATTATATCGGCAAAATAAGGATTAGATAAAGGCAAGATTGTGATATTGTGCAAAATAATTTAAATCTATTAACCCGTCAGCTCATGCCGAATACACATTGGATCATCTTTTCTCAAAATAAACTGTGCATATTTCAACATCAAGAGCACTATTTACTACCACAGTCACTAGATTTATTTGCCTTAGAAGAATACGCTGAAAATACCGTCATGCTTCACCAAAATGAGGAACATGAGATCTATTTATTGGATCTGCAACAAGCGACTATCGAGACTAACCACTCCAATATCCAATATACGCTAGTCACTTTACGAGAAGTATTAATGGGCAGTCTCAATATTGACTTTCAGCATGTTGCGCGTGCTTGGCAATATGCACAATTTTTAAGAACACATCAATATTGCGGACAATGTGGAGCAACAACGCGTCAAGTGCAATGGGAAATGGCTCGCCAGTGCGATATTTGTCAACATCGTACCTATCCTAGAGTATCCCCGTGTATTATTGTCGCCATTCATAACGGTCGTCAGATTCTACTTGCTCAAGGTCATCGTCATACTCAAACACAGATGTACTCTACGTTAGCGGGTTTTGTAGAGAGTGGAGAGTCATTAGAACAAGCTGTGCATCGTGAAGTGGCCGAAGAAGTCGGGGTGCAATTGAAAAATATTCAATATTTTGGTTCTCAACCTTGGCCATTTCCTCATTCGTTGATGATGGGTTTTACGGCAGAATATGCAGGGGGGGATATTGTGGTCGATGGAAAAGAGATTTTGCATGCAGATTGGTTTGAACCTGAAGCTTTGCCAAATATTCCACCTTCGATTTCGATTGCTCGTGATTTGATTGATTACACTTGCAAAGAGCTAATACAAAAATCCTAATGCTCAATAACGGAGTTTTTGGTAAACTGCGCGCGATGAATCACCAGGAAATGAAATAACACATGACAAGCCCATTAAAGAATGATCGTTACTTACGCGCGTTAGCAAAAGAATCCGTTGATGTCACCCCAGTCTGGATGATGCGCCAAGCTGGCCGTTATTTACCCGAATACAAAGCCACGCGTGCGGAAGCCGGTGATTTCATGTCATTGTGTAAAAATGCGGAGTTAGCTTGTGAAGTCACACTGCAACCTTTGCGTCGCTTTGATCTAGATGCAGCTATTCTATTTTCTGACATTTTAACGATTCCAGATGCAATGGGTTTAGGATTGTATTTTGAAACGGGAGAAGGCCCGCGTTTTGAGCGTCCAATCACCTGTGCACAGGATGTGAAACAATTGCCTCATCCTGATCCTGAAGGTGAATTACAATATGTCATGAATGCAGTGCGCACCATCCGTAAAGGGTTAGATGGTGCGGTGCCTTTAATCGGTTTTTCCGGTAGTCCTTGGACTCTTGCGACATATATGGTTGAAGGTGGATCGAGTAAAGCTTTTACCAAAATCAAAAAAATGGCATTTGCGGAACCTCAGACCCTGCATCTTTTACTGGATAAAGTTGCTGATTCTGTGATTACCTATTTAAATGCACAAATCAAAGCTGGCGCCCAGTCCGTCATGATTTTTGATACATGGGGTGGGGTATTATCACCTCGTGATTATCAGTTATTTTCACTTCAATATATGCACAAAATTGTCGATGGGCTTATCCGTGAAAACGAAGGACGTAAAGTCCCAGTAACATTATTCACCAAGAATGGTGGTATGTGGTTAGAGGCGATTGCTGATACAGGTTGTGATGCCGTTGGCTTAGATTGGACGATTGATATCGCTGACGCTAAAGCGCGTATCGGTGAGCGAGTTGCCTTGCAAGGAAATATGGACCCATCGATGCTCTACGCACCTGCTCCTCGAATTGAAACAGAGGTCCAAAGTATCTTGGCCGGTTTTGGTGACGGTTCAGGTCATGTATTTAATTTAGGACATGGTATTCATTTGGACGTACCACCTGAAAATGCTGGTGTGTTTGTAGAAGCGGTCCACAAATACTCAGCGCAATATCATAAATAACAAAATATATCTGTCACAATAGACGATAGGGCTAGGCATCGCGCACTAGCCCTTTTTGTATAGAGCGTACTATTCTAGCTTGTTGACGCGAACTTTCATGCTGACCATGGTGTGTCAGAGCCCACTCAAGATGTTCTTGTAACATGGCATGTTCCTCTGGTTGTGGGGGAATGTTGAACCCGTAAGCAGCGTAATCAGGTGCTTCAGCTGACTCTAAATATTCAATTTTATCCCTTAAATGCTGTTTTAGTTGTTCATTATAAGGGGCATTACCAATCGCCACCGTGAGGTTGCGTTGCCATTTAGCAAAGCCGATACGACGAATAGCTGAACCTTCGGTATGTTTCAAAAATTCAATTTCTGTCCAGCCAAATAAGGTTTGTAACGAGTTGCCATGCAAAGGGGCCCGAGCAAAAAAATCCACCTCTTGAGTTAAAGGTGCCTCACGGTTATAAGGACAGACTAACTGACAATCATCACAGCCATAGATCCGATTGCCCATTGCGTGACGATATTGTTCTGGAATAGCGCCATGATGCTCAATAGTCAAATAGGAAATACATTTACGCGCATCAACAATATAGTCATCGACGATGGCATTAGTCGGACAAATACTCATACACGCTGTACATGAACCACAATTATCCTCAATTGGCGCATCAATCGGTAAGGGAAGATTGATCAATAGCTCCCCTAAAAACGACCACGAACCCGACTCAGGATTAATTGTCAGAGAATGTTTACCAGTAAATCCAATTCCTGCCTTTTCCGCAACCGCATGCTCTAAGATAGGTGCAGAGTCGACAAAGGGACGATATTGAGTGTCCTCGCAATAAGTTGAGATTTGTTGCCCTAACTGCTTAAGACGCTGACGGACTAATTTGTGATAATCACGACCTAGTGCATAGCGGCTGACATAGCCTTTAGTCGGATCTGCTAGGTGCTTAGCAAAAGAAGCATCAGGGGGTAAATAGTCCATCGAGACACTGATAATGCGGACAGTTCCGGGGACTAATGTGGCTGGATCGCACCGTAGCATGCCTCTTTCAGGGAAATAAGCCATCTGGCCATAATAATGATTGTCCAGCCATTGCTTAAGATGATCAGCATGTTGACTTAAATCAACATCACAAATCCCAACGTGCTGAAAGCCTAGCGCTTTGGCCCAATCCTTGATATTTTGAGCAAGTACATTTAAATCAATTGAATCAATTTGGGACATCAGGCATGCATATTGAAGTTGAAAAGACCTTACCTAGTTTATCACAAAAATTATTTCGCGCAGACCAAGTTCGTACTCATGAAAAGCAAGCCGCCCAACAAAGTTTTTGTTCACTGTATGGATTGATGCAGCGAGCGGGTAAAGCACTTTATGCCAATGCCTTAAAACTCGCACCTCATGCGGAACACTTTTTGGTCTTAGTCGGACATGGTAATAATGCTGGTGATGGTTATATTTGCGGGTTACTTGCGCTGCAAGCAGGAAAACATGTGACTTTGTGTGCAGTGGATGTGCAGCGAGAATTATCTGGCGATGCTAAACAAGCTCAAGCGGCATTTGTCGCTGCCGGTGGTGAGATAGAAACGTTTGCCCCTAATCAACTTAAACGCAATGATATTGTTATTGATGCGCTTCTAGGGACGGGTATAAAAGGTGCATTACGTTCTGAGTTTGCGGCAATAATTGATGCGGTAAATGATGGTGAATTACCGATATTAAGCGTCGATGTCCCCTCAGGGATTAATGCCGATACTGGAGTCAGCTTGGGCCGTTGTATTCAAGCTGACATGACAGTGACGTTTGTCGGTATTAAACAAGGGTTGGTTACTGCGACGGGTAAACAAGCTACGGGGACATTGGTATTTGAAGATTTGGAGATCGGTCTGGCATTTAGTGAGTTATGTCCTACCAATACTCAACTGCTTAATCTAGATCGCTTTACTGGTTTAGCGCCACGTCAAGTTAACTCTCACAAAGGGCGTTTTGGCCGCTTACTGTGCGTCGGTGGGAATGCCGGTATGTCTGGAGCAATTCGTTTAGCTGGTGAGTCAGCATTGCGAGCGGGTACCGGCCTAGTAAAAGTCTTCGCTCATGCCCAATCTCGAGTGCAAATTTGTGCTGGACGACCTGAATTGATGGTCATTTGTGATGGGTTAGCAGAAGCCCTCGAGTGGGCTAATTGCGTAGTGATTGGTCCAGGCTTAGGTCAAGATGAATGGGCGATTGAGACATTTGAACAGGTGATCAGCCATTGTGCAAAAGCGGATGTTCCAATTGTCATTGACGCTGATGCGCTTAATTTACTACCCAAACATGCGGTAGCATTTTCGACAACTCAGTGCGTCATTACCCCTCATAGTGGTGAAGCTGGCCGTTTACTCGGTTCAACGATTGATGAAATCGAGTCGAACCGTTTTGTATCAGCCCGTTTGTTGGCACAAAAATATAATGCAACAGTCATTTTAAAAGGACCGGGAACTATTATTGATGACGCTGCTCAAACTTGGGTGTGTGAACATGGTAATCCAGGTATGGCGACCGCTGGTATGGGGGATGTATTAAGTGGCATTGTGGGTGCGATGTTTGCACAAAGAATGAACAAAACAGATGCGGCAAAGTACTCAGTTTGTATACATGGACGTGCGGCTGATATGATTGCTTTAGAATATGGCGAGCGGGGCATGTTGGCCAGTGATTTATTTGACCAACTGCGACGTTTAATTAATCAATAATCATGGTGTAAACGGCATTCAATGCACAAAGAATTCACATTAAGTAATGAAGCTCAAACTGAAGATGTTGCTCAGTCATTGGCTTCTGCGCTTGCCAGTAATGATTATAGCACGCGCAATGTATGTATTTATTTAGAAGGTGATTTAGGTGCAGGAAAGACCACTTTTAGTCGCTATTTATTGCAATCATTAGGTCATGTAGGGGCTGTAAAAAGTCCTACTTATACGTTGGTAGAACCTTACAACATAAATGGCCAAGATGT
Organism: Glaciecola sp. HTCC2999; assembly: GCA_949498985.1. Classification (GTDB taxonomy): domain Bacteria; phylum Pseudomonadota; class Gammaproteobacteria; order Enterobacterales; family Alteromonadaceae; genus Opacimonas. The sequence continues at coordinate 33,981 of CATECQ010000030.1, read as the reverse complement.
GTTTCATTTTGATTTGTACCGACTCGGTGATCCGCAAGAATTAGAATTTATGGGGATCCGTGATTATTTTGAGCAAAATACATTATGTTTAGTCGAATGGCCGAATAAAGGCAAAGGATGTTTACCTCCTGCCGATATTCATATCCAGTTGGCTTTGAGTGCAGATCACCAAGACATGCGAACCATGGGATGTCATGCTAACAGTGACGTTGGCGAACAAATTTTAAAGTTGGTATCTTAATTCATGAGCTCTCATCATCTTGAACTCACCAAACCTAGTCATCAGGTTTGTCGATTAAGTATCAGGTCCTTGGTTATTTTATTATGCGGCTGTGTAATATCCTTTTCAGCTTTCTGCGCTGAGGTAATTGGTCTCGATGTAACCCACCCAAACTCAGGAGCTCAAGCCTCGTTTAAGTTATCCGAAAAATCAAAGTTCAGCCATTTTACCTTAGAAAAACCGAATCGTGTTGTCATCGATATTAAAGGTGCAAAAGGGACAGTGAATTATCGAGCTAAAGATCGCGATGACCTAATTCAACGGATCCGAAGCTCAACACCGAAAACACAGCAAGACAGTCGATTTGTATTAGAAGTAGCTGAGCTTGTGGATTATAAGATTACGCACGTCACTCAGTCAGATGGGTCATATATCCAAATAAAATTTGATGATCCTCAACCTTCGGCCCCCATTATTACCCGTGGCCAAACTCAACGTGATGATGATATTGTCATTGCTATTGACGCAGGACATGGTGGTCGTGATCCGGGTTCTATCGGGCCAACAGGCACTTACGAAAAACGCATCACATTGGCGATCGCAAAACAATTACAAAAACGCTTTAATGCAGAACCAGGCTTAAGGGCAGTATTAACAAGAGATGGGGATTATTATATTTCTCCTTCAAAGCGCCCCTTAATTGCGCGCGAGAAAAAAGCGGATTTACTCATTTCAATTCATGCTGACGCATTTCACTCACCCAAACCCAGAGGGGCATCGGTCTGGACCATCAATAATGGTCGCGCACAAACCGAATTTGCGAGACTGTTAGAAAATAAATCTCGTCAGTCAGAGTTATTGGCTGGAGCAAATACGGTGATAACACAAAGTGAAGATGATAATGCCAGTTTTGTAAGAACCATATTAGATATGACTAAAGATGCTACGCGCAAGAGTAGTTATGACGCAAGTGATTACATCATTAAAGAAATGAAAAAAGTCACTAAGATGCATAAAAAAGAACGGCAATATGCGTCTTTAGCCGTGTTAACCGCACAAGATATTCCATCTATTTTGGTGGAAGTCGGTTTTATTTCAAATCCAACTGAAGAAAAGAATTTGAATTGGTCAAAGTATCGTCAGCGCCTTGCCGATGCTATTTTTACTGGTGTCAGTAAGTATTTTAAAATTTATCCACCGGATGGCACATTATGGTCTCGTCTAGAGAACACCAGTAATATTCAGCATGTGGTAAAGCCCGGTGAATCCTTGTTTAAGATTGCACGACGCTATGACATCTCTATAGAGCAAATCAAACAAGCTAATAATCTTAAGCGCGATTTGCTAAAAACAAACCAAACCCTAATTATTCCCAGAGGTTAATCCATTTGAGTATTCAAATATTATCTGCCCAGCTTGCAAATCAAATTGCAGCAGGAGAAGTCGTGGAACGTCCCGCTTCGATTGTGAAAGAATTGGTGGAGAATAGTATTGATGCGGGCGCAACCAAAATTGATATATTGATAGAACAAGGCGGCCACAAACGGATTACGATTGTGGATAATGGATGTGGCATTGTGAAAGAAGAATTGACGCTAGCATTATCACGTCATGCTACGAGTAAAATTAGTTCAATTGATGATTTGACGAATATTGCGAGCCTAGGCTTTCGGGGTGAGGCATTAGCGAGTATTAGTTCTGTGGCTCGATTGACCTTAACGTCCAAACCAGCCTTCCAATCTGAAGCCTGGCAAGTACATTGTGAAGGACGTGATATGGATGTCATTATGAATCCTGCTGCGCATCCTGATGGTTCAACGGTGGATGTGGTGGACTTATTTTATAATACCCCGGCTAGACGTAAATTTCTGAAAACCCATAAGACTGAATTCACCCACATCGATGAATTACTTAAACGTATTGCATTAGCATCTACACAGGTAGGTATTAAATTAACCCATAATGGCAAAGTCATTCGTCATACGCCGGCACAGACGATTGAAAAACGTATTGATGCAATATGTGGTAAAGGATTTGTCGCAGATTGTGTACCGGTACAACGTGAATATCAAGGTATTAAAATAAAAGCTTGGTTAACCAAACCTATGGTGCATAGAAATCAAAATGATACTCAGTATACCTTTGTGAATGGGCGTATGATGCGTGATAAACTCATCAATCATGCCATTAAACAAGCTTATGAGGGATTAATCGATAGTCAGTTTTTCCCAGGTTACGTCGTATTTATTGAAATACCTTTTGCAGAAGTGGATGTCAATGTGCATCCTGCTAAACATGAAGTGCGATTTGTAAATAGTCGCATCGTACATGACTTCCTGTATCAATCAATGAGTGAAGCGTTACATCAAGGGTTTGATGATCATGCTGCAACGGTTCATGAATATTCTCAGTTGTCTGTTGATCATGACTACATAGTGCCACTTGAGCAGCAATCAACGAATCCTTCAGGTGTACAAAGTTATTTGGGTGGGTCTGTACCACAAACTAATCAGAGCGGCTTATCAGCACGTCAACAAGCGACTGCTGCGACAAATTATGGCGTCATGCATACTGGTCCTAATGGCGTTGATGATACTAAGGTAAATGAACCTGCCTGCTCAGAACAACATCAATCATTAACCGCTGGACAGATTTTAATATTAAACACATCATTAAATGGATGTGATTTGTTGATTCAGTCTAAACACCTACAGGTGTGTTCGTCGATCCCTGTCATCACGCAATATCTGCATGCTCAGATGATACAAGCTGAAACGCAGCAGCCATTATTATTACCGGTGAGCGTCAACATGAATTTTCCGGAAGCAAAATTGACATCATTAGAGACTGTTTTTGGATGTGTACAATGGGAAGTCGAACGCATCGTAACCGGTAATCATACGCAAAAATGGATCCTCAAAAAAGTACCCAGTACCATGCGCTCTCTACCTTGGAGCCGATTATTTGGTCAAGTATTAACACGTTTAAAATTATTACAACAAGAACCTACTCGAGACGATGTTTACACATTTTTGGTAGAAGAATTACAACATATTCCAATACAATACGATAGCTATCGACACTTGGCATTAATATGGTTTGGTGGATTAACTAGCGCACAGCAAAACGCGCTTATGAAATCACATTTACTGCCTGTTCAACTTACTCTTTGTAATGCTGAGGCCTAATGTACCAAGTTGCCACTGAACACCATCCTGCTCAAGTTATTTTCATCATGGGCCCAACTGCTTCGGGCAAAACTGCTTTAGCCTTAGCGTTAGCTCAACAAATAGAATGTGAGATCATTAGTGTTGATTCGGCATTAATCTATAAAGAAATGGATATTGGTACAGCAAAACCAACAACTGTCGAACTTGAAGCGGTTCCTCATCATCTGATTGATATCCTTGATCCTAGCATGGCTTATTCTGTGTCACAGTTTCGCGATGATGCGGTGCGTTTGATTAGCCAAATTATTGCACGAGGACGTTTACCGGTGCTCGTTGGTGGTACGATGATGTATTACAACGCATTGATCAAAGGGTTATCAACGCTACCAGCAAGCAATTCTGGTATCCGTGCTGATATAGAAGCGCAAGCGAGACAAAAGGGTTGGACAATGATGCACTCTGAGTTGGCGCAAGTCGATCCTATTTGTGCCGATCGCATTCATCCCAATGATCCTCAGAGGATTACACGTGCACTAGAAGTGTATCAAATTAGTGGACAGCCAATGTCAGCCTTACAAGCTCAATCCAGTGGGCCGATTCCTTATTCTGTTGCACAGTTCGCCATTGCACCACAAGAACGAAGTATTTTACATGAACGCATCGAACTACGTTTTCGGCAAATGCTAGCGCAAAATTTCGAAGCAGAAGTGCAAGCGCTTATGGATCGAGGTGATTTAATGGAAGATTTACCCTCAATACGATGCGTAGGATATCGTCAGATGTGGCAATATTTATCAGGTCAGATGAGCCGAGCAGAGATGGTGGAACGTGGGATAATTGCTACACGTCAACTGGCCAAAAGGCAAATAACCTGGCTCAGGGGCTGGGATGACGTACATTGGCTAGATACTTTCGCAACAGACAACATTGATATGGTACTAAAGTTGATTAAAAAATAATCGAGTATTAGCCTATACACTCTATAGAAATTTGTGTATTCTCAAAGCATACAAACATGATAATAAAACTATAAGAAATAAAGGAAAATCAAATGGCTAAAGGGCAATCATTGCAAGACCCATTTTTGAATGCTCTACGTAAAGAGCGTATCCCCGTTGCTATTTATTTAGTGAATGGTATTAAATTACAAGGACAAGTTGAGTCATTTGATCAGTTTGTTATTTTGTTAAAAAATACAGTCAGCCAGATGGTTTATAAGCACGCGATATCTACTGTTGTTCCTTCCAAAGCAATTCAAATGCCTACTCAGGGCGATGAAGCTCAAGGCGAGTAATCCAAACTAAGTGACTCATATAGAGAAAATTTCATTTGTTTGAACGTTACGCGGCCGGTGAGCTGGCGATCCTTGTTCACATTGATTTTGCGGACGACTCATCCAAAGAAGATATTCACGAATTACAGATGTTGGTCTCTTCTGCAGGCGTTACCTCCGCAGAGGTCATTACTGCATCTCGAAATGCCCCTCACCCTAAATATTTTGTCGGTTCAGGTAAAGCAGACGAAATATCCGCTATGGTTAAAGCGCATGAGGCCAATGTAGTTATTTTTAACCATGCGCTATCACCTTCTCAAGAACGAAATTTAGAAGCATTATGTCAATGCAGAGTGCTTGATCGTACTGGCTTGATTTTGGATATATTTGCTCAGCGAGCTCGTACCCATGAAGGTAAATTGCAAGTTGAATTAGCCCAGCTGCGCCATATTTCGACGCGTTTAATCCGAGGTTGGACGCATTTGGAACGTCAAAAAGGGGGGATTGGGTTACGCGGCCCAGGTGAAACTCAACTTGAAACAGACAGAAGGCTACTTCGTGCAAGGATCAAAACGATTCTAAAACGTTTAGAAAAAGTTCAAAAGCAACGCGAGCAAGGTCGGCGAGCCAGAAAGCGTAATGAAATCCCAACCTTGTCACTAGTGGGTTACACAAATGCGGGGAAGTCGACCCTATTTAATACGATTACGGATGCCAATGTATATGCCGCAGACCAACTATTCGCTACGCTTGATCCGACGCTAAGAAAGATTGAACTAGCTGATGTCGGTACCGCTATATTAGCTGATACAGTGGGGTTCATCCGTCATTTGCCGCATGACCTGGTTGCGGCGTTTAAAGCGACATTGCAAGAAACTCAAGAAGCTGATTTATTGCTACATGTCGTAGATTACGCAGATGATCAATACGGCGAGAATATGACCCAAGTGAATGATGTCCTTGACGAGATTGATGCGGGTGAAATACCACAATTAATTATTTGTAACAAAATAGATAGATTAGAAGGTATTACGCCTCGGATTGATTATGATGAGGATAACAAACCAATACGAGTGTGGATTTCAGCACAGCAAGGTCTAGGGGTTGAATTATTACAAACCGCCCTTACTGAATGTTTAGCTCAAACAATGAAAGTACAAACCTTGAATATTCCGCCCAGTGACGGCAGAATGAGAGGCGTGTTATTTGAGTACCAGTGTATTACAGAAGAATGTTACGATGAACAGGGTAACTGGATAGTCGCTATTCGCTTACCGATGACGGTTTGGAATCAGTTAAATAAACGTTTAGATGGTGCGTTTGTTCGTTATCATTTAAACGATAATATTTGAATTTTGGTACGATGTTGCCGAAAGTAAAAATAAAAAACATGGATAAATAAGACTATTTTAGTTTTTTTATCGTATATATATTGAATTAAGTATGTTAACGGAGTGTAGACATGGCTTGGAATGAGCCCGGTGGTAATAATAATGACCCGTGGAAAAATAAAGGCGGCCGCGACCAAGGTCCCCCTGACTTAGATGATGTGTTCAAAAATTTATTTGGCAAATTCTCTAAATCCGGTGGTAATGGTGGTAATCGTTCTGGTGGTCCAACCCCTAATATAGGGAGTATTGGATTTTCATTAATTATCGGTATTTTGGTAATTGTATGGGTAATCAGTGGATTTTATACTATCCGTGAAGCCGAACGTGGTGTGGTCTTACGCTTTGGTGAATATAACAACCTTGTTGAGCCAGGCTTGCAGTGGAAACCGACGTTCATCGACCAGGTTATACCTATTGACGTTCAATCTATCCGCGATCAATCTTCTGCCGGTTCAATGCTAACGGAAGATGAAAACGTTGTTAGAGTGCAGATGGAAATGCAATATCGTGTTGTGGATCCGAAGAAATTTATTTTTTCTGTAGTGAATCCAGAGCAGAGTTTATCTCAAGCTTTAGATAGTGCTATTCGTTACGTAGTTGGACATTCTAAAATGGATGATGTCTTAACTTCTGGACGCGAAGTCACTCGCCAGCGTGTATGGGAAGAGTTGCAAACGATTATTGAACCATACGATATGGGTGTCTCAATTATCGATATGAACTTCCGTGATGCACGACCACCGGAAGAAGTGAAAGATGCGTTTGATGATGCGATTGCTGCTCAAGAAGATGAGATCCGTTTCATCCGTGAAGCTGAAGCGTATGCACGTGAGATAGAACCTCGAGCCCGTGGACAAGTCAATCGCATGAATGAAGAAGCCAGTGCTTATAAACAACGTGTGAGACTCGAAGCTCAAGGTGAAATTGCGCGTTTTGAAGAATTATTACCTCAATATGAAGCGGCTCCTGAAGTCACTCGTCAACGTATCTACTTAGAAACAATGGAAGAGTTATTCAGTAGTACAAGCAAAATCATGGTGGATAATCAAAACGGTGGCGGAAGCATGATGTATCTTCCTCTGGATAAGATTATGGAACGCCAAAATACGAACTCTACGATGTCGTTGCCTACGAACGCAACTCAAAATGCATTAGATGGATTACGTAATGCGGCAACGCCTGATGCGCCTGGCAATTCGCGCCCATCGAGTATTATCCGTGGCTCTAACTCAAGAACAGGGAGATAAGTAATGAAAAATATTATCATTGCAATTATTGTAATCTTAGGTGTCTTGGCTTCAGGATCATTATTTGTAGTTAAAGAAGGCACACGCGCGATTGTCATTCAGTTTGGTAAGGTCCAAAAAGACGGTGAGTCAGTCACTAAGGTTTTTGAACCAGGTCTGTATTTTAAAGTGCCGTTTATTGATAGTGTTCGTCATTTAGACGCACGCGTGCAAACATTAGATGATGCCCCGGATCGTTTCGTAACGTCTGAGAAGAAAGATTTGATTGTTGATTCTTATGTGAAATGGCGCATTAATGATTTTGAGCGTTACTACCTATCTACAGGTGGCAATCGTTTACAAGCAGAAGCGTTATTGAAACAAAAAGTGAATAACGGTTTACGTTCTGAGTTTGGTACCCGCACTATCCCTCAAATCGTTTCAGGTGAGCGATCAGAGTTAATGAATGAAGCGATGGAACAGGCTTCCGGTAGTTCAGATGAGTTAGGTATTGAGATTGTTGATGTGCGTGTGAAACAAATCAACTTACCGTTAGAAGTTTCAAATTCAATCTTCCAACGTATGCGAGCTGAACGTGCAGCAGTGGCTCGAGAGCATCGTTCTGAAGGTCAGGAGCAAGCTGACATTATTCGTGCTGACATAGACGCCCGAGTAACGGTAATGCTAGCTGACGCTGAGCGTAATGCACGTCAATTACGTGGTGAAGGTGATGCAGAAGCGGCGAATATTTACGCAAATACATATTCAAAAAATCCTGAATTCTACAGTTTTTTACGTTCAATGGATGCTTATCGTAGCAGCTTTAACTCCAAGCAAGATGTAATGATTGTTGACCCCAGTTCGGATTTCTTTAACTACTTAAATAGCCAGACAGGTGAGCGTAAGTAGGCGTTTAAAAGATAGCTTCAACCTCTACCAAACCCCTTTACTAAGTGATTAATAAAGGGGTTTGTGCTATTGTAAAGCCATAAAAATAAGTAGGATAATCGTGTTATGGCAAATCACTCAGGCAACTCAACAACATCACCATCTGAACCGCAGCATAATGGATGGTTTGGACGTTTTCTTAATGCTGTAGAATTTTTAGGTAACTTATTACCTCACCCAGTCACTTTGTTTGCTTTGCTTTCGATTGCCATCGTTATTCTAAGTGGGATTTTAGGTTTTTTTGATATTGCTGTTGCTGACCCTCGTCCAGTAGGCGCCAAAGGGCGTGAAGCTGACGGAATGATTGAAGTCATTTCATTAATGACGGCCGATGGATTTACGCGAATTACTACTGGCTTAGTCACTAATTTCACGGGTTTCGCACCCTTGGGCACGGTATTAGTTGCGTTACTGGGAGTCTCCGTAGCCGAGCACAGTGGTTTATTATCCACCGTGTTACGTTCATTGGTGATTGGTGCTAAACCACGTCATGTTACCTTTATTGTTGTTTTAGCAGGGATTTTATCGAATACGGCGTCAGAGTTAGGCTACGTGGTCATGATCCCGTTAGCCGCAATGATTTTCCATTCGTTAGGTCGACATCCATTAGCGGGCATAGCCGCAGCATTTGCTGGTGTATCTGCCGGTTATTCAGCCAACTTACTGATTGGGACGATTGATCCGTTATTAGCTGGCATCACTGAACCTGCTGCACAAATGATTGCGCCTGATTATTTAGTCAGTCCCTCTGCTAATCATCTGTTTATGGCTGTGAGCACATTCTTTGTTGCGGCAATGGGTTACGCAGTAACAGAATACATCGTTGAGCCACGTTTGGGTAAATATAACCCTGATGATGCGCCTGAAAAGTTGGAACAACCCACAATCGAAAAGCCCAATGATGCTGAGCGCCAAGGGATGAAAATGGCTGGCTGGACCTTTTTAGGGTTAGTTGGGTTAATTGCTCTTACTGTCGTTCCCGAATGGGGAATTCTGAGACATCCAATCACTAATGAAGTCACCAATTCGCCTTTCTTAAAGTCTATTGTGGCATTTATATTTATCACTTTTGCGATTCCAGGATTTGTTTATGGTCGCTATGCCGGGACTATGAAAAATGATCGTGATGTCATTGATGCGATGGCAAAAAGTATGAGTACTATGGGGTTATATATTACCTTAGTCTTTTTTGCCGCTCAGTTTGTTGCATTTTTTTCATGGACGAATATTGGCACGGTATTAGCAGTAAAAGGGGCTGCTGCTATTCAAGCGGTCGGTCTAGATGGTCCTGAAATCTTTTTATTATTTATTCTCATGTGTGGTTTAGTCAATTTATCGTTAGGCAGTGCTTCTGCTCAATGGGCAGTGACTGCGCCAATATTTGTACCAATGCTGATGTTAGTTGGCTATTCTCCCGAGGTGATTCAGGCAGCCTATCGCATTGGTGATTCGGTCACGAATGTCATCTCACCGATGATGAGTTATTTTGGGTTGATTCTCGCGATGGCAAGTAAATACAAGAAAAACATTGGAATGGGCTCGATGATTGCGATGATGATCCCATACACAATGGTATTTATCGTGGGTTGGACATTACTTTTTTATGTTTGGATATTTTTATTTGGTCTGCCTGTAGGTTGGGGAATACCTACCTACTACACCCCATAATAATCATATTTATTTATGCTCTATGTAGACCAAATAAAGGGCTAACACGTAATAAAGACATTAACTAAATTTGATAGAATTGTGAGATATATTAATGAAGTACACATCTAATACGGTGTTCACACATGCGCAAAGCGATAAAATTGGCGTATTGATCAGTAATTTGGGCACTCCAGAGGCACCGACCAAACAGGCATTGAAACCTTATTTAAAGCAGTTTTTATCTGATCCGCGAGTGGTAGAAGTGCCTAAGTTGATTTGGTGGTGTATTCTTAATTTAATTATTCTTAACTTTCGTCCTAAACGTTCTGCCGAAGCATATGCGACGGTCTGGACAGAAGATGGTTCACCACTGCTAACTCACACTAAAAACCAAGCTGAAGCTCTGCAAGCAAAATTTGAGGCTCATGCTCCAGGTAAATACATTGTCGGTTATGCTATGCGCTATGGTCAGCCAAGTGTCGAAAATGCAATGAATAAGCTACTTGAACAAGGCGCGCGTAAGGTAGTAGTGTTACCTTTGTATCCACAGTATTGCGCATCGACGACAGGATCAACATTTGATGCGCTCGCAACAGATTTCACATCCCGTCGTTGGTTACCTGATTTACGGTTTATTTCTCATTATCATGATGATGCACGTTATATTGAATGCTTGGTGCAAAGTATCAAAGCTCATTGGGCTGAACATGGGCGAACCGATAAACTGGTTTTTTCATATCATGGCATTCCCAAGCGGTATCTTAAGAACGGGGATCCGTACCACTGTGAATGTCATAAAACGACACGTTTAGTGGCAGAATCGTTAGGTTTGGATAAAAATGAATACATGACTACTTTCCAATCCCGTTTTGGGCGTGAGGAATGGTTAACCCCTTACACCGATGAAACGTTAAAGAATTTTCCGGCTCAAGGAGTACAATCGCTACAAGTTATTTGTCCTGGGTTTAGCTCTGATTGTTTGGAAACCATTGAAGAAATAGGCGAAGAAAACAGGGAATATTTTATGGAAAATGGAGGTGAGAAATACCAATATATTCCATGTTTAAATTCCGATGATGCACATATTGATATGTTATTTTCATTATTGAAAGATAACTTACATGGCTGGGATGTAGAGACGGATACCACTATTCGTGCAAGTGAAGCGAAAGCACTAGATGCGCCCGTTTAATTGGAAAGACTATGCACGCACCTGAAGCATTATTACGCGCTCAAAACATTGCTAATGTATTAGATATGGCTGTAAAGATCCCATTTATTGGGGTTCGGGTAGGGTTAGATTTTTTGATTGGTTTAATCCCAATATTGGGAGATACCATTATGCTCTTAGCGAGTTTGCGGATTATTTATCTGGGTAAACAGCTGGGGGTGCCGAACAATATTCAGCATAAAATGATGACGAATGCCTTATTAGATTTTGGGTTGGGTTTTATCCCGCTAGTGGGTGACTTATTTGATTTATTCTTCAAAGCTAACGTGCGCAATGTGAGATTATTAGAGCGTTGGTGGATAGAAAACAATAAAGCTGGAGTTGATAAGCATACTCAAGCAGCTCTTACCCAATGGCAAGCAGATTTTGAATCTACCACCAGGCAAACAACGGACTAGTTGAGCTTGATTAAGAAGCCGATGGCTCAAACGCATGTGCTTGAAGTATTGCAAGATCAATAACGTTTAGCGCATCTTGCGCAGTAGCAGATAATATGACTGGAGGCGCAACACCCGCTAAGTAGGACTGGTACCAACGAATAGCGCATAAACACCAACGATCTCCTGCTTTGAGGCCATTAAATTGATAAGCAGGAATAGGTGTAATTAAATCATTGCCGATACGTTGTTGCATCAATAAAAACGCATCTGTCACAATAGCACAGACAGAATGGTTACCGCGATCACCTGCTGGCACTTCACAAAAACCGTTTCTTTGAAAGCCTGTGCCTGAGCAACATAGCTGTAGGGGTTCACCCAAAACATTGAGTTGATTCATAGATTCTTCTTAAATAATACAAACTATATAATGTTTTTATACGTAAACATTCCAAATAGATCATCGATATATAGTGAGGACATAGCCAATGTTAGATAAGAGTGCGTTATATGGCAGTGTGAGTCAAACACTCGATCCTGAAGAAGTGGCAAGATTTGATAGTCTCGCTGAGCAATGGTGGGATCCTATTGGTCAATACGGACAGGCAATAGCCTTTAATCATGCTCGGCTAGCTTATTTTACTAGTCAAATAGCGGAGCACTTTGCGCTGGATTTACCTTTTGAACCATCACCTAACGAAAATCTTTGGCGGCTGTATGATTTAGGTAAGCCATTAAGTGGTTTATCAATCTTGGATGTCGGCTGTGGTGGTGGCCTTGTTTCTGAGCCTCTTGCACGGCTAGGAGGTGAGGTAACTGGGATTGATGCTTCAGCAATGAGTATTCAAGTAGCGACACAGCATGCACAAAACACCAAGACTCGAGTGACCTATTGTCATACTTTGGCAGAAGAACTTGTTGCAAAGCAACAACAGTATGATGTTGTTATCAACGCTGAGGTGGTTGAACATGTTCAAAATCAAAGCCTATTAATTAATCAATGTGCACAACTTGTGAAACCCGGTGGGATATTGATTTTAGCTACTTTAAATCGCACTGTGACGTCTTATGTATTTGCTATTGTGGGTGCAGAATATGTGATGCGCTATTTACCCATTGGTACTCACAGCTGGCGCAAGTTTGTCAAACCTAATGAACTATCTGCTTGGGCCAATGCCAGCGAGTGCGAATTGATTAATCAAACCGGTATGAAGTTTAATGCGTGGAACAAGCGCTGGCGTTACACTGATAGCCTAGCGATTAATTATGTGCAGTGCTTTATCAAAAATAAAGGAAAATGAGCATGAAAATTTATGATACTCAAACAGCCCCTACCCCAAGAAGAGTGAGAATGTTCTTAGCTGAAAAAGGAATTGATGTTGAGTATGTGCAAATTGATATTGTGACCGGAGAAAATCTATCACCCGCTATCCGTGCTAAAAATCCGTTAGGTAAAGTACCCATTTTAGAGTTAGATGACGGTACCACTATCAGTGAATCCACTGCAATATGCCATTATTTTGAAGCTTTACATCCTCAGCCATCATTATTGGGTGAAACGCCATTAGAGATTGGCTTGATATCACAATGGCAACAACGAGCAGAGCTTTATTTGTTTATGCAAGTGGGCATGTGCTTTCAACACTCTACGGGATATTTTAAAGACCGAATGAAACCAGTCCCAGAATACGGTAAAGAAGCGGGTATTAATGCTCAAAAATTTATGCATCTCCTTGATCAGCATTTGGCTCAATCAACTTATTTAGCCGGAGATAAATTTAGTATTGCTGATATTACAGCTTTTACAGCGGTAGACTTTGCACGAGTCATGAAAATTCGAATCCAACCAGAACAAGAAGATTTGCAGCGTTGGTATGACATGGTGAGCGCTAGAGAAAGTGCTCGAGCTTAACCGGGGAGCAGAGGGCAATACTAGGATAGTATTGGTGATGCACTCATTGAATTATCATCCCAACTAACCTCGTCAGTTCATCGGCTTCATTGGCCGGTTTGTCCCAACGAATACGATGGATGCGGGGAAAACGCAAAGCGATGCCTGATTTGTGTCGTTTAGAAGTATGTACCGAATCAAAGGCTACTTCAAAGACAAGTTCCTTAGCGACTTCTTTGACTGGGCCAAAACGGCCGATTGTATGTTTACGTACCCATTTATCAAGTTCATGCAGTTCAGCATCACTGAATCCGGAATAGGCTTTTCCAATTGGTAGTAACACTCTTTCGCCTATCTCATTAGTCCCCCAGCATCCGAAGGTATAATCAGAATAAAACGAAGAGCGCTTACCATGGCCACGCTGCGCGTACATGATCACCGCATCAACAAGCATGGGGTCACGTTTATACTTAACCCATTGACCTTTCGGGCGCCCAGACATATATAATGAAGTTTTACGTTTTAACATTAATCCTTCAATACGTTGACCAGAGCGTTCACATATTTCATCACGTACGCGCTGGCATTGGGTTTTACTTGTAATAGTGATGGTCGGTGATAATCTAATTCTGTGTTGAATGACTGGGGTAAGTACCTCTGTGAGCTTTGTTTGGCGTTCGCTTAAGGGCAGCTCGGTTAAAGAACAGCGCTGTGTGCCACTTCCAAGAGCAAGACAATCATAGATAATAATCCCGCACGGGATTTCATTCATTAATTTCTTGGTGGGTTTCTTTTTATTTAAGCGTTGTTGAAGCTGGTTAAACGTGCCAATATCAACGTCAGAAAACGCTAATAACTCTCCATCGAAAACGCCATAAACACCAGTGTTTTGCCATAACTCTACGACATCTGGAAATGAGTGCGCAATATCATCACCGGTGCGTGAGAACATGCCTATACCATGTGAAGTGGCGACAATTTGCACCCTAATACCATCATATTTATACTCCGCGACCCATTCATTAAAATCGATATTCGCTAGCTCAGCTTCGGTGACAGGATGTGCCAACATGACAGGGTGAAATACGATGCGATCTGATACATCAGGTTTAGGTGTTTTGCCTTCCAACCAAGTAAGTAACTCTGTATAGGGTGGCGAGACTCCATGCCATAAGGTTTCGATATCACTGACTTGAATCGTTGAAACAGAGGCAAATTCAGCTAAGATATTTTTGACTAAACGAGCCGATACGCCGACACGTAAACCGCGAGTGCCGAGTTTAACTAAGGCCCAACGTTGAGAAGGAGTGAAGCGATCAAGATAACTGGCTAAACATTCTGGGATCGCGTTTTTTGGGGTATTGCTAAATTCCGTAATGATGTCATTCAGACTTGGCAGGGATCGGTTACAGTCAAGTTCAATGGTTTTGGGTGTTGGCCACATATGGGCGACTGTCTCGCTCATTTCACCTACATAATCATAGCTCATGGCAAACAAAACCGGATCACAGTGAGTTAGCATCAGGTTTTTGACGGTACTTCGGCTAAAAAACTCTAATTGTAAAGTACCTGAAAGCACTGCGATGGCCCAACCACGGTCAGGATCCGGTGTGTTTGTTAAATATTCACATAGAAGACGGGTCTTTGCTTTAGTCGAACTGGTGTAATAAAGACTATCAAGCAACGTACTAAAATCGGCAAAATTACTCATTATTTTCATCCTCATAGCCAATTAAGCGTAACGCGCGAGCATGGATACCCATATTGTTACATGCATGCATTAATGCATCTTCACGGCCGTGTGTGATCCACACTTCAGTAGGACGTATTTCATCTAAGGTATCGAGTAACTCCTGCCAATCACAATGATCAGAAATAATTAACGGTAATTCAGCACGTTTTTGCTTAGTACGTGCCCTGATTTGCATCCAACCAGAAGCCATACAGGTTAATACATCGGGTAGTTTACGCGACCAGCGGTCAGTTAATGCCGATGGCGGGGCAAGGACTATTTCACCTGCTAGGGAATGGTAATCGTCTACCTCACTGACTGGAACACATTCACCAAGATCATAACCAAACTCACGATAGGTCTGGCATAACTTTAGTAATGCACCGTGTAAATAAATGGGTTTATGATAACCATACTGGCGCAAACCCAGAATCACCCGTTGACACTTGCCTAACGCATACGCCCCGACTAAATGACAACGCTCTGGAAAACGTGTTAACGACAGTATTAATTTATGTATTTCATCCTGAATAGGAGGATGGTTAAATACCGGTAGTGCAAATGTAGCTTCCGTCACAAACACATCACAGTCGATTGGTATAAAGGCTGGGCAACTCGGATCAGGTGTGCGTTTATAATCACCAGCGAAGACAATGCTCACTCCTTGGTAAGTAAGTTTAATTTGCGCCGAGCCTAAAATATGCCCAGCAGGGTAAAGGCACATGAAAACCGGATGCTCAGCCTCGGGAGTAAGATTAATTTCTTCACCAAAAGTGACAACTGTTTGTAGTAAAGCATGTTCAATACCATAACGCTGTTGCATGATAGTTATCGTTTCTAATGTCGCCCAAACACGTTGGTGTCCCCCTCGAGCATGGTCCGCATGCCCATGAGTAATTAAAGCCCGCTCAACAGGCTGCATTGGATCTATGTAGACATCAGCAGGAATGCAATATATCCCTGCACTACGGACTTCTATCCACGTATCAGGATGGGGTTCAAGGATAGTTGACGTTGACACGATCAAGTACTTTTAATAAAAAACACATACTACTAAATACGAAAATGAGCAGAAAAAGCACACACTCATGGATAAAATTTTACATGATTATATTGAATTACTGGTGAGCAAAACATCGAACTTGTCCGTATTCAAATATATTCACTCATTCTATAAAGAAGTTCATGTCATCTGTATTGCCTGATGTTTTTTCTCAATGGTTTGCCCAAAAGCGCTGGCAACTTCGTGATTATCAAGCACATATGCTTGATGCTTTTACTCAAGGTGAATCGACCTTACTCATTGCGCCTACCGGAGCGGGAAAAACGTTATCAGGTTTCTTGCCAACATTAGTCGATTTATATGAACAGCCTATCAGCGGCTTACATACCTTGTATATTTCTCCACTTAAAGCGTTGACCCATGATATAGAGCGTAATTTGACTCAACCCATTGAACAAATGGCGTTGAACATTACCGTTGAAACACGTACTGGTGATACACCGGCTTACAAACGTACTCGACAACGAAAAAAGCCGCCAAATATCTTACTGACCACTCCCGAATCTTTAATGCTTATGCTCTCGTATAGCGATGCAAAAACGATGTTCAAGCATCTACGTTCAGTCATTATTGATGAAGTACATAATTTAGCGCCCAATAAACGCGGTGATTTCACGACACTAACGCTTGCTCGATTACAGTCTATTCAACCCAATTTTATTCGTTTCGGTTTATCTGCAACGGTGGCTGATCCGTCACTGTTAGCGAGTTGGTTAGGCATTAGCGGTCAGCCAGCACATATTCATTTGTGCCCCAGTGTGACACAACCGCAAGTACGATTATTACCGACCCAAGCGCATATTCCATTTGGTGGGCATATGGGAACATATGCGATTGAAGATATTTATACGCAAATTATTAATACTCAGACGGCATTAGTATTTGTGAATACTCGCGCTCAAGCTGAGTTGATATTTCAAGGTTTATGGGAGGTCAATGACCAAAACCTACCTATTGCACTATACCATGGTGCACTCAGTAAAGAGCAACGTCATAAAACGGAAAACATGATGGCTAAAGGGTTATTGCGTGCGATTGTGACTACTTCTGCACTGGAGCTTGGGATTGATTGGGGGGATGTAGAACTTGTCATCCAAGTCGGTGCTCCCAAGGGTGTGAGCCGCTTATTACAGCGTATCGGTCGCTCAAACCATACTTTGGATAAGCCGAGTAAAGCGTTATTAGTGCCCGGTAACCGCTTTGAAGCGCTTGAAAGTTTAAGTGCTATGCATGCGATTGAACGCGGAGAGTTAGACTCTGAGCCGCTGAATTCTGGAGCATTGGATATTATTCCACAGTTCATTGTTAATTGTGCGTGTGCTGGCGCGATCCAGCCTGATGAAATATATGCTCAATGTCTTGATGCCGCCCCATATGGAGGATTAGCTCGTGTTACATTTGATAAATTATGGCAATTTAGTATTGATGGGGGGAGCGCGCTGAGTGGATATGAACGTTTTAAACGCTTATTACCTGATGACTCTGGTGGTTTAATACCGGCTTCAAAACGCATTACTATGCGCCACCGTCAAAATATTGGGACGATTATTGAAGCCGGTCGTTTGAAGGTTAAACGTCTCCGCCGAGCACATACAGGCAAAATTATTGGTGAGGTGGAAGAATATTTTGCCCAGCAATTGGTGCCTGGTGATAGTTTTTTATTTGCCGGCGAGTGCTTAGTCTTTGAGGGTATTAAAGATATGTGTGTAGAAGCGCGCCCAGGTAAAAAACGAGAACCTAAAATTCCTAGTTTTGCAGGCGGTCAGATGCCGTTGTCATCTTATCTAGCAGATGCAGTTCGAGATTTACTCGCTCATCCTCAGCGCTGGTATGATTTACCTGATTTAGTACAAGAGTGGCTTGGCTTACAAGCCGAGTTCTCAATTATCCCTCAACCAAATAAAGTCTTGATCGAGCACTTTCCTTATCGCCAAGCTTATTACACATTAATTTATACGTTTGAAGGGCGCAAAACTAATCAGACGCTAGGCATGCTCATGACTAAGCGTATGGAAAAATACCGGCTAAAACCTCTGAGTTTTAGTATTACAGATTATGGGTTATCGATTTGTTCATTAACTTTATTAACAGAAAACCAAATTTTATCTTTATTTAATCCTGATATTTTAGGGGATGAACTTGAAGATTGGATGTTGGCTTCACCCATGTTAAAGCGTTCATTCCGTCACGTTGCTATGGTGAGCGGGTTAACTGAGCAGCGTTACCACGGAACACATAAAACGATGAAACAAGTGACATTCTCGACAGATTTAATTTACGATACTTTGCGTGAACATGACCCAGATCATATTCTGTTAGAGGTGACACGCGAAGACGCGGAACGCGAGCTGCTTGATGTGAGACGTTTGGCGGATATGTTGATCCGTTATGTGGGTCAAATCCAATTTATTAGGCTAGAAAAAATTTCACCGATGGCCATCCCAATTGTGCTCAATGTTCGTAGTGAAGTGATCAAAGGCGGAGGTCGAGAAGCGTTAATGGAGCAAGCGAGTTTGTATGCTGAGGCGGAAACAATGATGGATGAAGTCAGGGCGCTGTTGTCGGAGCGGGCAGGAGTAAAATACGAGTGATAAAAATCAGATATAACGAGACATCGACGCCAGGTTTCTACAAAACATGCAGCCGATAGAACAACATATCAACCATCAGCATGCCTGTCTGTGGCGCTTTGCTGACCAAGCTTGGGTTGTCGATAGTAAAGGCGCATTATTTTGGCCAAAACAAGGTGTGTTGATTATTAGCGATCTACATTTTGAGAAAGGTAGCTTTCTGGCTCAACATGGAAATCCTGTCCCTACTCTAGATACTCGCCAAACGCTTATTTTTATGCAACAGCTGATTGATATTTATCATCCTGATACAGTGGTTTGTTTAGGTGATAGTTTTCATGACCGTCGTGCTTTTGAACGTGTCAATCACACAGATCAAGCCACATTATTCGAGCTGATAAAACGAGTTTCACGTTGGATTTGGGTGATAGGCAATCACGATCCTCAGTTTCCAGAAAACTTTCCAGGTGAAGTCGTTAAGACGTTATTAATTGAGAACATTATGTTGAGTCATGAGCCTGTTTATGAAGACGAAATGTTGCCAAAACAGTACGCAATCATCGGTCATTTTCATCCTAAAATGCAGATAACACGGAAACGACAAACCCTTCGAGGTAAGTGTTTTGTCAAGGATGGTCGTATCATGATTATGCCTAGCTTAGGGGTTTATACTGGCGGTTTGGACATTACTGATGAAGCATTTAACTCTGTATTAAATCCGGATAAACAAACCTGGTCATGCGTCATGTGCTTACAGGATAAAGCTTATGTGGTGAATTCACCACATACATAGTCACTAGCGAAATTTAATCGCGCCAGCGTTTTACCAAATCGTGATAATCATCGATTCGTCGATCACGGAAATATGGCCATATGCGCTTAATCGCTTCAGAGCGGTGTAAATCAATTTCAACGATTAAATTTTCTGGATGGTCAGTACTGGCTTGCGCTAACATTTCTCCTTGTGGACCGGCGACAAAACTTGTCCCCCAAAATTGGATCCCGTCATCACCATTGGGTGATAACTCAAATCCTGTTCGATTAGCCACAACCACAGGAACTGAATTCGCCACTGCATGGCTGCGTTGAATGATCTGCCACGCTGCGTGTTGACGAGTTTGTTCATCTAGCGTGTCGTTTGGGTCCCAACCAATCGCAGTGGGATAAAATAATATTTCCGCACCTGCCATTGCCATCAAACGAGCTGCTTCTGGATACCACTGGTCCCAGCAGACTAACACTCCTAGTTTACCGATAGATGTATCAATAGGTGTAAAACCTAAATCACCCGGCGTAAAATAGAATTTTTCATAAAAGCCGGGATCATCAGGAATATGCATTTTACGATAAATACCGGCTATTTCGGTACTACAGTCATAAACTACAGCTGTGTTGTGATAAAGGCCGGTGGCACGTTTCTCAAACATCGAAGTAATTAAAACGATATTAAATTTAGCCGCCAAAGCACCAAAAAATACATGTGCTTCGCCTTCTAAAGGCTCAGCTAAATCAAATACTTTGGTATCTTCTGTTTGGCAGAAATATAAAGTGGAATGTAACTCTTGTAGCAAAATACAGCGACATCCTTGCTCCGCTAATAAAGCGATTTGGTCAGCGCTTTGTTGCCAGTTTAGGTATTTATCATTACCAGAAATCGCTTGTTGGACAACGCCAACCTTAACCGTAGATGTTTGCATGTTGCTCTCAATTAGGTGGTATATCATTTAAATCTTAGACGGATGATATAAAAATTACTGATGGGGATCTAGCACGTATGAACCCCTTAATGCCTTTTCAATAAATCTTGGCTGGAGTAAACCTTTCGGTACTTGCATCGTGATACAATGAAGCGAACCATATTGTTTAACTAATGCTGAACAGTTTATCGGTATTATCTGATGATGAGGATAAGCTAGTTTAAGTATGTCAAGGGCATCCTTATCTTCTGGTGCATCATAAATAGGCGCGAGCAAGACGTCATTAAAGATCACATAATTAGCATAGGAAGCCGGTAATCGAGTACTCGTACCATCATCTTCTATATGACGGACCATGGGTAAAGGTAATGCATACAGTGTGGCATCAGGAAAAGCTTGACGTAACTCTTGAGCCATATTAGATAAATCACTAAAGTGTGGGTCTGTAACTCGGTTTTGTGCCCCTTGATAGACAATGTCGTTATCAAGACTAAAGCGTGCCAATGTATCAATATGGCCATCAGTATCATCATTTTCTAAATGACCATGTTCTAAAATAGTGATGTTTTGAGCGCCTAATGTGCGAGTAAATAGTGCTTGGTAATTAGCACTATTTAAATCAGGGTTTCGCGCCTTGTGGAATAAACAATTGGCTGTTGATAGTAAGTGCCCACTACTATTTATTTCCAAAGCGCCACCTTCAACAATTTCTGGGTAGCTTATCAGTGGAGAAGCTAATAGTGGGGATAAGTAACGTCGATTAACTTGTGTGTCTAAATCAGCATTGAATTTATTTCCCCAACCATTAAATTCAAACTCAATCGCTTGCAAAGTATCATTATGTTCGACGGTTAAAAACCCATAATCACGTACCCAGGTATCATTGAACTTAGCTTCAATGATAATTATACCTGGTACTTGTGCATAGCGAGCATTGAGAGCTTTGATGTCAGTTTTATCCGTTAATAATAATACAACACCCGAAGCGTTGATAATGTGTTGAATCACCTCATGATATACCGCGCGAGCTTCTGTAAGCCATGAATGCCAATCAGTATTAGAGTGAGGGTAAGCTAAGATAAGCGCTTCTTGGGATACCCATTCAGGTAGAAGTTGGTCAGCCATGTGAGATAAAAGCCTTAGTCAAATTTACATGTATTTTTGTATTTTACAGGACACTGAAAGACCATGTCAGTAAAGATATTTTTCATCGTCAAAATAATAGCTCATGAAAAGAAGTTCTACCTATTACTTCAAATGTCGACCACCATCCAAATGCATCGTTTGACCGGTTACAAAATCACTATCAAATAAAAAATGCATAGCCTTAACTGCCTCTTGCGCACCTGGGCAAATCTCTAATATCGATTTCTTTAAGGATTTTGCTCGGTATTCAGCAGAATCATGTTCGTTAAACATGAGTAGTGCTGGCGCAATGCTATTCACTTTTACATCAGGGGCTAATAACTGAGCAAATGATAAGGTGAGATTATGAAGCGCTGCTTTACTTGCTGCATAAGCTATGTGTTTTTGGCTGCCAGTGGTCTGAACATAATCCGTCATGTGAATAATATCTGCAACCCCAGTAAAAGCCAGGAGTTTACTTTGTAAGGCAAGGTTAATTTGATAAGGGGCCTGAGCATGCACTTGTATCATTTTTTGCATCAATGCGGCATAGTCATCGGTACTCGCTTCTTTGTCCCAATCTGATGCATTATGGATAATCGCCCGCAAAGATTCACAGGATGCATTTACCGTTTCACATAATTGAGTGATGTGTGCAGGGATGGCAAAGTCACAAGGGACCATCATCGCTCCTCGTTGGGCAAGTGTCTCAACAAGAGGTTTATGAGAGCGATAGGTGATGATAAGTTCATGGCCTTGGTCGAGTAACGATTCCGCCATCGCCAGTCCGAGGCGTTGGGCGCCGCCGGTGATTAGTATTGGAGCTTGCAAAATGGTATCCTTGACAAATTGTAGGGTAATTAGTGGTAATTAATTTACGTTATTGAAGTTGATACGTAAACTGGCGATTCTGGTTTATTAGACAAGTATCTAAATTGATATTGGTTAATTAAAACGTGTAATTAGAACAGTTTGCGAACTAATAGTAGTAACGTATTAAATTTATTAGATTTTTTTAACCCTATCGTGAGATATTAACGTATAAGACTATACGTAACTAATGACGGATTGACTTATGTTAGCAAAAAAAGCAGTGATTGCACGTGAAGCTCTTGAGCCTGCGATCACCAAAGAAGCTGCGCTTGTTCGTACTGCCCTCATTGAACAAGGGTTAGAAACACCGATGGTTCAAAATGACTATACGGATGATGAAAAGCGCTCCAAAATTATGCATGCCATGACAGAAATGATGGATGCACTGGGTCTCGATTTAAATGATGACAGTTTAAGTGATACACCTAAACGTATTGCCAAAATGTACGTAAATGAGATCTTTTCTGGGTTAGATTATAGAAATTTTCCAAAAATCACCCAAATTGAAAATAAAATGAAAATTGACCAACCGGTTATGGTATCCGATGTCTCTTTAACGAGTACTTGCGAGCATCACTTTGTGACCATTGATGGTACAGCATCAGTGGCTTATATCCCTAAGCAAACGGTGATTGGATTATCGAAAATAAATCGTTTAGTTGCTTTTTTTGCCCAGCGCCCACAGGTGCAAGAACGCTTAACTCAACAAATTATGGTGGCCTTGCAGGCATTAACGGGTACACAAGATGTTGCGGTGAGCATTAATGCGACACATTACTGTGTAAAAGCCCGAGGTATCAAAGATAGTAAATCTTATACAAAAACTTCTGCGCTGGGAGGTGGTTTTAAAACTAATCCTGATTTACGTAAAGAGTTTTTCGTTTAGCATTACTGAACTAGTTTTTATATTCAATGAACCCAGGTCATGCAAGTGACTTGGGTTTTTTTTCAACTGTCTTAATTTTGAGGTCTTTATGATACCTGTTTCTATATTGTCGATCAGCCGCTTATTCAGAGGAATTGTTGTCATCGTTTGCTTAGGTGCTTGTACAAGTGTGCCTAGTGGAATTGTTCCAGTAGAGAATTTTGATAAGGCACGCTACTTAGGTACCTGGTATGAAATTGCCAGATTGGATCATCCTTTTGAACGCGGGCTAGAACATATATCGGCTACTTACACTTTACGTAATGATGGTGGTATTGATGTATTGAATCAAGGAGTGGAAGTCGCAACTGGGCAAATGAGCCGAGCCAATGGCAAAGCTTACTTTGTCTCAGATGACAGTGTTGGTCATCTCAAAGTCTCATTTTTTGGTCCATTTTATGCCAGTTATGTTGTGGCAAAGTTAGATGCAGATTACCAATATGCCCTTATTACGGGGCCGGACACTGATTATTTATGGATACTATCTCGACAAAAGACATTAGCAACTGAGATCACTGAACAGCTAATAACATTCGCAAAACAAAATGGGTTTGATACTCGTCATATGATTTATGTTAAACATGATTAAGTAATGACTTAATTGGCATTTTTTAATTAGCGGTAGTAAGCTATGAAGGATTGGCGAATATGCTAAGGAATTTGCATGAGATATTCGATTTGATATAAGGATTTAGATGCTTAACAGTCATAGTGAAGTGCTCGAACAATCGATCACTCTATTGTCCACACTCAGTGACAACGAATATTCAAATATATGTGAACCATTGTTCAGTGCATCAATTGGTCAGCATATAAGACATGTCATTGAGCACTTTGATAATTTATTAACAGGCATCACGTCATTAACAATCAATTACAATCTTCGCTCACGCAATAGTGAAATGGAAACATCTGTTCAAATTGCGACGGCACAATTAAAGCATATTCAACAACGGCTAGAAGCATTGACAGAATCAGATATTCAAAAGCAAATTAGTGTAATCTCTGAAATAGATGTCAAACAAGCTCAAAGTGTTAGCATGATTTCAACAGTTGCACGTGAATTACAATTTTGTTCCTCGCATGCTATTCATCACTACGCTTTAATTAAACTGATCCGACAGATACAAGGTGGCAAGGTTGATAAGCATTTCGGCTTAGCGCCATCGACTATTTCTTATCAAGCATCTCTACAAAATTGAGTCATCAATATGTCTATAGAAAAACACCTAGCTCAGCGCGCTAATCATCAATGTGAATTATGTTCAAGTAATGAACATCTTATTCCTCTTGCACTTGAATATTCCCCCGATACCACTGCAAATTGCGCAATTTTGTTATGTAAATTTTGTCATGATCAAATTCAAGGTGAGGTCGAATTAGATATGAATCATTGGCGCTGCTTGAACGAAAGTATGTGGTCCCAAACACCGGCAGTACAGGTTATGGCATATCGTATGTTGGGTCGTTTAAGTTCAGAAACTTGGGCGCAAGACAGTATGGATATGATGTATCTCGAAGATGATGTTAAGCAATGGGCCGAAGCAGGTATGATCATCAACGACGAACCCACCTTAGATGTAAACGGTGTGATATTAAAGGCGGGTGATAGTGTGACCATCATTAAAGATTTAGATGTCAAAGGCGCTGGATTTACAGCTAAACGTGGTACGCCTGTGCGCAATATTGGTTTGTCAGACAATCCCTTGCATATTGAAGGACGAGTCAATGGTCAGCGGATTGTTATTATTGCAGCATATACCAAGAAAAACTAAGGGCGTCTTATAATACACGGCCCATAAAACGTTTTTGTATGCGTGCAGGTACATTTTCCATATTGACGCTGAGCAGTAATCCGGGAGTATGGTTGAAACTTTTATCAATCCCAAGTGCATGAAAGTTTGCACCTAATTTTTGGTATTGTTTGGCTAGTACGGGTAATTCTTTTCCATCACTTTCTAATGCTTGTAAGTAAGTATTAACATACTGACTTAATCCTTCTGATAGAGTTGTTCCTTGACTCAGACCAAATGCCTTTAGCTGAGGATGTAGTAACAATTCGAACTTATGACGCGGTATGACATGTTCAGGTGCGTCCACCAATCCATGTTCAATAATACTCACGCTTTGAGGAGTATAAAGTTTACTTATCGACACCGTGCCATATAACACTCGATATTCTGGAAATGCATTCATAAACTCTCCGATGCCACGCCATAACATAAAGAGTCCTTGAGGAGAGCGTTGATATTCAGGGATAACAAATGAACGTCCCATTTCTAAACAAGGGCGTTGTTGATTGATAAATTCAGGTGCGAATTGAAACATTTTATGTAGGTATAATCCGTCTAAACCACTTTCTTCAATCAGTTTATCAGTCCGCCCCATACGATAAGCGCCGATAATACGAGTATGGTCATCGGAGTGATGCAGTACAAACAGATGCGTGTAGGTTGCATCAAACGGATCAGTGTCCAAAGCCTCACCAGAACCTTCGTTATGCATCCTAAACACCCTCTCTCGAAGACGTCCAATTTCATTAACAATATGCGGTGTTTGGGCTTGCATTGACCAATACACACTAAACTCACCGACATTGATCAGACATTGTTGAGGAGGCAAGACTTCCAATTCTGCATGCAATCTTTCAGATGAGATTTCTGGCGCTATTGGGGCCATCTGTGATGCACTATGATCTGCTGGCCAAGTATATGACCAGCGACTGTCCACCGCATAGCTTAAACTCCGTGACAAATCAGCGCCAGTTTGTGCGGGTAACATTAGTGGCAATGTAATACACTGAGTGTGATCAAGACGAATATTACGGTGCGTGTTAGCTAAGAGTTCTCGAGCCAACATCAGCATCCGCAGACGATAATAAATGCGTCCTAAAGTATAGAAAAACGGGCGATTAAATCCTTGTACAAACACACCAACATACTTCCCATTTGCTTCTTTAGCCAAACGGTAAACAAGCTTGTTCCATTGATGTTCAATGATATCTTGGTGCTTGGATTGATAGTATGACACGCGCCCTGCTGGAAATATCAATAATGGATGGCCATCTTTGACATGGTTAATTGCTGCACGCAAGCTTGGTGCGTTTTTAGGATCGTTAGGCGATAAGGGGTTAGTGAAGATAAAATAATCTTTGAGTTCTTTAAATACTTTGAGCCCTTGATTAGCCAAGACTTTTAAATCAGGTCGTTTTTCACTAATTAAACGAGCCAGTATAACGCCCTCTAGACCACCAAATGGATGATTACTCGCGATAACAACCGGTCCGTTTTCTGGAATTTGAGCGAGTAATGAAGCCTGATTTTCAACGGTAATACTTTGGGCCTCAAGTAATTTTGTGACAAAGGCTTCTTTAGATAATCCTTGCATATTATGTTTTTGGTATAAGGCATCCATTTTCGTAATGCCAAGGAGTCTATCTAAAAGAGGTACGATAAGACGCTGGATGATTGTTGGCTTAGGGAAAAAACTCAACAAACTGATTTTACCGGTCATGTCTTTCCTTGCTAGATGTCATAAATACGATTTTTTCACGATAATCTATAATTGGTATTAATGGCAATCATTGTGACAATATTTATCAAATCAGGGGCTAAATTTATCAAATTCTGGCATAATCATGCACATATCCTTTTGGTGATTAATTTTATAGAGACATTTTCATGAGCAACGAAAACAATACGTTAACCTTAACAACGCCTGATGATTGGCATTTACATTTTCGAGATGGTGAGATGTTGGCAGAAACAGTCCCTGCAACTGCGCGTTGTTTTCGCCGTGCGATAGTGATGCCAAATCTTGTACCGCCAGTGACAAATACACAAATGGCGTTAGCGTATAAAGACCGTATCTTGACTCAAGCCAAAGATTTCCCAGAATTTGAGCCACTTGTGACACTTTTTTTGACGAGTACTACATCGCCTGATGATATTCGCGAAGCAAAAGCCGCAGGTATTGTCGCTTCAAAATTGTATCCTGCAGGTGGCACGACTAATTCAGAGGCTGCGGCTAAAAGTATCGAAGCGCTGTATCCTGTATTTGAAACCATGCAAGAAGTCGGAATGTTGTTGCTAGTTCACGGTGAGGTCACCCAAGCTCATGTGGATATTTTTGATCGTGAAGCACAATTCATAGAGCAGCATTTGCAGCATGTCGTTGCTGCTTTCCCAGGGTTGAAAATTGTTTTTGAACACATCACGACTAAAGATGCTGTCGATTTTGTTCTCAGCTGTAGCGATAATGTCGCCGCGACGATTACTCCACAACATTTACTATTAAATCGAAATGATTTACTGGTGGGTGGTGTGAAGCCGCATAACTATTGCTTACCTGTGTTAAAACGCAATATACATCAACATGCACTGCGTGAAGTAGTTGCGTCGGGCTCGTCTAAGTTTTTCTTAGGAACAGATTCTGCTCCACATGAAAAACATAAAAAGGAATCGGCCTGTGGTTGTGCGGGGTGTTACTCAGCTTGGAGTGCAATAGAGCTGTATGCACAAGTATTCGATGAACTTGATGCGCTAGATAAATTAGAAGGCTTTGCATCGCATTTTGGACCTGATTTTTATGGGTTGCCCAGGAATACAGGCTCAATAACATTAACGCGGAAGCAATGGACGATCCCTGAACAAATACTCTTACCCACAGGCGACGATATCGTGCCATTTTTTGCCGGACAAGCTGTTAATTGGCAGTTAGTATAATGAGTGATTTTGCTGCGCAAAATTTGCGCCCCGAGTTACTACAATCAGTCAAAGAGCTTGGCTACACAAACTTAACAGATATTCAAGCTGCAACTTTGCCAGTGATACTTAAAGGTGAAGATGTTTTAGCTCAAGCTAAAACAGGTAGTGGTAAAACTGCTGCATTTGGATTGGGAATATTACAATCATTAGATCCAACAAAAACGTACACGCATGCATTGGTATTATGTCCAACCCGTGAATTAGCCGACCAAGTTGCTGAACAGCTTCGCTTACTTGCTCGTCGCATGGACAATGTGAAAATCACCACGTTATATGGTGGCATTCCGATGAATGGTCAAATTGCGACACTCAAACATCGCCCTCATATTATTGTGGGCACACCCGGACGAGTGATGGATCATTTGATGAAGCATCGTGTTCACCTAAAAGAGCTCCAACAGTTTGTGCTAGATGAAGCTGACAGAATGCTTGATATGGGGTTTTATGATGAGCTGGAAGTGATTTTTCAGCATTTACCCAAGCAACGTCAAACATTGTTATTTTCAGCCACTTATCCAGATACGATTGCTCAAATCAGCGATGCGGTACAAAAAACCCCCCAGCGAATTGAAACTCAATCCTTGCACACTGGAACAAAGATTGAACAAATTGCATATAAAGTCACAGACGAACATCGCGATCAGGCAGTAGCAGCCGTACTGAGTCATTATCAAGCTCAAGCAGCGATTGTGTTTTGTCATACAAAAGCACAGACCTTCGCACTGACTGAATACTTGCAGCAAAAAGATATCGCTGCGGTGGCTCTAAATGGTGATTTAGAACAGCGCGAACGCACACAAGTACTGACTCGTTTTGCTCATAAATCAGCGTTAGTATTAGTTGCTACGGATGTTGCCGCACGCGGTTTAGATATTGATGCGGTTGATGTAGTCATCAATTATACCGTCACCGAAGAGCCTGATGTGTATGTGCACCGAATTGGTCGTACCGGTCGTGCAGACGCCGAAGGTCTAGCGGTGACATTAGTAAGTGAGTCTGAAATGGCCGGATTGCGAGCCATTGAAGCGCATGCACAAGTCGTGTTAAAACCCAAAGGCATTGAAAGTGTGCGTTATCATGCGAATCGTATCGTACAACCAATATTTGTGACGTTGAGTATTGATGGTGGTAAACGTCAAAAGTTGCGTCCAGGTGATATTTTAGGGGCGTTAACCAAAGAAGCGGGTATTGATGGTGATGATATTGGCAAGATCAATGTGACGAACCAAGTCTCGTTTATTGCAGTGAAGTTACGTAGCGTAAAGCGAGCTATGGCTCAATTTCGAGAAGGGAAAATCAAAGGTAAGAAGTTTCGCGTTAGACGCTGTTAGATAGATATATTGAGATTGTAACGACGATAACACTCATTTATGGTAACAACACACAAATAAGGACAATATTATGACTGCTACTCATATCGTATTTTTACATTATATTATTTTAATCATGGCACTGCTTTTAATTTTAGCAGGATATCGCAGCTATTATGGATTAAGCGGGAAAAACAAAAGCTTGAAATTTTCGCCTGACGGCAAAGATCTCCCAGATTTAGGTTATCGGTTAACCCGTATACATGCAAATGCGATTGAATGTTTTCCATTCATTGGTGGTTTGCTCATTTACGCCATTGCAACAGGTAACACTGAGGTAACTGATGGTCTTGCTTATGCCTTGCTAGGTGCACGTCTTGCTCAATCGATTATTTTAGCAATATCTACCAGTCCTATAGCTATTCAATTACGTTTTGTGACGTTTTTGATTCAATTTGGTATCTGTATTTATTGGGCATTTGCTTTCATTATTTAAGTGAATTTATAAGGGATTTCATGACGCATCCGAACTACTCATCATTCACTAAGGTATCAACATGTGATCTAGCTGACGCATTACCTCGTGAACAATTTATGCATCACCGAATTCATGCTTTATGGCAAGGTATGCCTCGTTTTGCCGGACGCGCGTTCACAGTAAAATGTGCGCCAGGTGACCATTTGATGGTACATGCTGCCATTTATGCCGCTGAACCAGGAGATGTCCTGGTGATCCAAGCCGACACTCAATTTGCAGTATCAGGTGGCAATGTCTGTGCGATTGCCCAAGGACGAGGCATTACTGCATTTGTAGTCGACGGGGTAATTCGTGATATTGATGAAGTAACAGCGGCTCAATTTCCTGTGCATGGTATGGGTGTATGTCCAAAACCCGGAGCGAAAAAAGTATTTGATCCACTAGAGCAGCCTGTGCTGGTAGGTGATGTGCTCGTCCATACAGGAGATATTATTGTTGCTGATAATGACGGGGTCGCGGTTATTCCAAAAGCACAAACAAATGCGGCTTTGAAGATTGCGCAGCAGCGCCATGCGAAAGATGCAAGCCAAACTCTTGATGAGTGGCAAGCAAATCATTATGCCAATGTAGAAAAAATTCTTGCAAGACTCACTGAATAATTAAGGCGTTTCAATATGTATAAATGGTTTGAAAGCCTAATTGCGCCTTTTCCCGATGTGCCGCGCACGCAACCGCCGAAAAGTGTATGGGGATTCTGTCTATATTTTACCCGGGGTATATGGCCGGTATTACTAACAGTATCGTTATTTTCTGCGGCCATAGCCGTTCTTGAAGTCACTATTTTTGGGTATTTAGGGCAGTTGGTTGATTGGTTTGCAAGCCGTAATTCCAGCACGTTTATTGCTGAAGAATCATCAGGTTTAATATGGATTGGTGGCATTCTACTGGTTGTACTGCCATTACTAGTCATTCTTAAATCTTTCTTGGTACATCAGTCATTATTGGGTAATTATCCGATGCGTTTTCGCTGGATGGCCCATCAATACATTCTGGGTCAGTCACTGGCCTATTTTCAGGATGAATTTGCTGGACGAGTTGCTACTAAAGTAATGCAAACAGCCCTTGCTGTTCGTGAAACGGTAATGAAATTACTCGATTTGATGGTGTATATCAGTGTGTATTTCATCTCTATTGTGGTGTTAGTTTTTGCAACTGACTGGCGTTTAAGTGTCCCTTTTATGATTTGGTTTGCCGTCTACGTGACCATTTTGTATTTTATTTTACCACGTCTTAAAGCAGTGTCTAAACAGCAAGCGGATGCCCGTTCTATCATGACCGGTCGGATCGTAGATAGTTATACTAATATCATGACCGTCAAGCTATTTGCTCATACTTCTCGTGAAGCGTCTTATGCTAAAGACGGTATGGATGGATTCTTGCAAACCGTACATCCTCAAATGCGCCTAGTTACATTATTATATGGTTGTGTATGGTATTCCAATACAGTATTAGTTTTTTGCGTTGCGGGCTTATCTATTTACCTCTGGACGCTAGGGATAGTCGGTGGTGGCGCACTCGCAATAGCAGTGAGTTTAGCCTTGCGGCTAAATGGCATGAGTCAATGGATCATGTGGGAAGTTTCTTCAATTTTCGAAAATATCGGAACGGTCCAAGATGGGATCAATTCCTTATCTATTCCAGTGGCTGTTACCGATAA
Organism: Glaciecola sp. HTCC2999; assembly: GCA_949498985.1. Classification (GTDB taxonomy): domain Bacteria; phylum Pseudomonadota; class Gammaproteobacteria; order Enterobacterales; family Alteromonadaceae; genus Opacimonas. Next base: position 2,348 of record CATECQ010000030.1, on the reverse strand, counting down.
ACCTCAGGCACCTGCGTTAGTAGTCAAAGGTGGTGCGATCAATTTTAATCAAGTCGACTTTTACTACCAAGGGGCTAATGATCACCAGATTTCCGTCTTTGATAAGTTAGATCTTGCGATTAAACCCGGTGAAAAAGTCGGTATTGTGGGACGATCAGGGGCAGGTAAATCAACCTTAGTGAATCTGTTAATGCGTTTTTATGATGTACAAGGCGGTCAGATAAGCATTGATGGGCAGAGGATTGATGATGTGGCTCAAGAAACATTACGCGCAAAAATTTCTATGGTGACGCAAGATACCTCATTAATGCATCGATCAGTGCGGGATAATATTTTATACGGACGCGAGGGAGCAACTGAAGCTGAGATGATTGCGGCCGCAAAACAAGCAGAAGCCTATGAATTTATTTTACAACTTAGCGATGCTAAGGGGCGCACAGGATTTGATGCCCACGTCGGTGAGCGAGGCGTAAAACTCTCTGGCGGGCAACGTCAGCGAATTGCTATTGCGAGGGTGATGCTAAAAGATGCACCTATCTTGATTTTAGATGAAGCGACTTCAGCACTTGATTCGGAAGTCGAAGCGGCGATTCAACATTGTTTAGATAAAGTCATGCAAGATAAAACAGTATTAGCGATTGCCCATCGGTTATCTACGATTGCACAAATGGATCGATTGATTGTGCTAGATGACGGCAAAATCGTTGAATCTGGCACTCACCAAGCGTTACTTGATAAACAGGGAATATACGAAAAACTCTGGTCTCATCAAACTGGCGGTTTTATAGGGCTTGATTAACTGGTAAACGTGGGTATAATACGCATCCCTTCATTGTACTCCCTTATTTTATTTTTTCAGGCAGCACAATCGAGGTGTATGTAAAATTTGTTGAATGATATGGAGTGTTTAGCTCGATATCACACTGCAGGGGCGTAGTTCCAATTGGTAGAACAGCGGTCTCCAAAACCGATGGTTGGGGGTTCGAATCCCTCCGCCCCTGCCACTTTTTTAGCGTAGATTGCCCATGTGCAATAGCGCATTATAGCTAGGATAGAGCAATGAGTGAAAAAATCGAAGCACAATCAGGTGGCGGTTTAGATACCCTTAAGTGGTTAATAGTGATGGTCTTGTTCAGTGGGTTAGTTGCGGCTAACTATCATTATGAAGAAGTATCAGTCTTATATCGTGCATTAGCTGCTGTGGCGGTAGTTGTTGTGGTGGGTTTTATCGCTGCAACTACGAATAAAGGCACTCGTTTCCTAGGCTTTGCCAAAGATTCACGTACTGAAGTACGTAAAGTCGTCTGGCCAAATCGCCAAGAAGCGACACAAACGACATTAATCGTACTAGTGGCGACATTAATCATGGCGCTAATATTATGGGGTTTAGATGGCATTATTGTTCGTCTAGTAGGCTTTATTACAGGCATAGGGTTTTAAATCATGAGTAAACGTTGGTACGTAGTACAAGCATTCTCGGGCTATGAAGCTCGTGTGCAGAAAACCTTATTAGAGCACATCAAAACAAATTCAATGGAAGAACATTTTGGTGAGATCCTAGTCCCGACTGAAGAAGTAGTTGAGATGCGCGCAGGACAAAAGCGAAAGTCAGAGCGTAAATTTTTCCCTGGTTATGTGTTAGTTGAGATGGATATGAATGAAGATTCATGGCATTTAGTGAAATCAGTACCACGTGTATTAGGTTTCATTGGTGGTACTTCAGATCGTCCAATGCCAATCACCAAGAAAGAAGCTGATGCTATCTTAAACCGTCTTGAAGAAAATGTGGACTCACCTAAACCGAAAACAATGTTTGAACCAGGTGAGTTAGTACGCGTGACAGAAGGCCCATTCGCTGACTTTGAAGGTACCATTGAAGAAGTCGATTATGATAAGAGTCGTTTAAAAGTCTCGGTCCTTATTTTTGGTCGTTCTACTCCTGTAGAATTGGAATTTGGCCAAGTCGAAAAGAACTAAGCTATTTATATTTAGTTCATGCAAAGAATATAAAACCCAATACAGCAATGTGTTGGGTTTTTTACTTTTAAAATCGGTCTGATTACATTCGTAGACTTATCATAAGATAGTGCAATTCACAGTTGCATGTTAGTGTGCCATGCCAATGTTAAATTAACTCTTTACACAAAATTATATATGAACTATAATCCGCGTCCCTTTATTTGCGTGGGGAGCCTTTGATTTAGATATTCTCAATACCTAATAGGCGCACAACCCACAAACTGAGAGTATATAAACATGGCGAAGAAAGTCACTGGCTTAATTAAGCTACAAGTTGCAGCTGGCGCTGCAAACCCAAGTCCACCAGTTGGTCCTGCACTAGGTCAACA
>CATECQ010000029.1 GCA_949498985.1 Glaciecola sp. HTCC2999 | reverse complement strand
CGCCGGGTATTATTGCGTGCGTGCCGTTTGAGTCGGCTCAACCTTTGGTAACAACACAGCGTCATATCTATCTCCATGAAGTGCAAGATCCTGGTAACCTTGGCACTATCCTACGAACCCTAGCTTGGTTTGGGGATACTACCCTGTTACTCAGCCCAAACAGTGTCGATCCATTCAATGCCAAAGTGGTGCGCGCAAGTATGGGGGCCTTGTTTTATGTCCCTATCGAACAAGATGTCAGCTTAGCCATGCTCAATGAGCGTTTTAAGGAATTCGCGTATTTAGATATGGCGGGTGAATCCATTGCAACCGCCTCATTTAGAACGATGCCTTGTTTTGTGTTTGGCAATGAAGCGCGAGGGGTCCCCCGACAAACACTGATGCAGATGCCAGCAACCCCGTTTACTATTCAAGGAGCTGGCAGAATTGAGTCATTGAATTTAGCTAGTGCAGTCAATATGTGTATGTATGAACTAATGGGGCGATAATTCATAAATCAGGTGTTATACGAAAGTATACTTTTGCAGTCTGAACAAAATTTATTCAATACAACGATAATTTATCACGCTATCATTGAGTATGTTTATAAAATTTTTCGTATTGATAGTTGCATTATCACTTAATGTTCTGAGGCATTGATGAACTTGCACAATCACACACACATCCTCAATTTATCAGAGGCAAATTTAATCCTTGCGAAGATTGTCTGCCTCTTGATGGCAATCTGTGTCAGTTTTTGGGTGCCTCTTGCACTTTGGCATGACGAATGGATTCTTGCGGTATTGTGTCTGATTGAAGTGATTGGCTATATCGGGATTTTTATCGGTCTAAGCAGCCGCTTCCAAGAAATAAGTAAAATCGCTCTATCCTTATGGTTCTCTTTGGTTATATTCATTGGTGCACACATGTTACCGCCTAGTGATGGCACCTTGATGTTATTTGCCGCAGCGCTCACTTACACTGTTGCGATGTTTAATGACACCAAAAGCAACACCCTGCTATATATTATCTTAAGTATCATTAGCCTTCTCATCATCACCTTATTTATATTCAACTTTTCACTCTTACCCATCCCCACGGCTAATTTTGGACAAGCAGGTCTAGCTGTAAATTTTCTCACGGCAATGGTAATTATGAGTGCCACATTATTGATCAATCGAACGATTATTCAACGCTTGCAAGATAATTTATTCGAAGCGAAACTCAACGCCGATAAAGCGAACCAAGCAAAAAGTCAGTTCCTATCCAATATTTCCCATGAAATACGTAATCCAATGCAAGGGATCATGGGAATTTTAGAAAGTATGCTAAGTGCCAATACTCTATCCACTCAAGCTCAATATATGGCCAATGTTGCATTAGATATGAATAAACATTTAGTGCTGATAGTGAATGATGTATTAGATTATTCGAAATTAGAAGAACAACAATTTGTATTACATCCTAGTGCCTTTTCACCGATTCAGTTAATGTTTAATTGCCAACAAATGTTTCAAGCAAAATTATCAGAAAGTGCGGTGAAACTGTTTTTGGATACGCCACGACTACCTGAACACTTATTAGGTGATGAAACGCGAATCATGCAAATTATTAATAACGTAGTCAGTAACTCAATTAAATTCACTGACAATGGTTCCATTCGTATTTCAGCAACTTATACTGCTCCCAACCTTCAGATCACTGTTCGCGATACAGGAATTGGCATGTCACCGACGACATTAAGTCAAATCTTCACACGCTTTAGCCAAGGTGATGAGAGCATTACTAAAACCTATCAAGGCACAGGCCTAGGGATGGCCATTACGCAAGAATTAACCCGTTTAATGGAGGGTAAGATTAATATTCAAAGTACCCTAGACGAAGGTACTGAAACAACTATCACCTTACCATTACCCGTTACTCATATGGCCAAACCGTTGCAACGTTCGTTAGATGATGCGCGAGAGAGACTAAATCAAACGCGGATCTTAGTCGTAGATGATAATGATATTAACCTAATGATATTTGCATCTCAGTTAGAATCTG
>CATECQ010000028.1 GCA_949498985.1 Glaciecola sp. HTCC2999 | reverse complement strand
ATCATTCTACAATAGTTAGAATTACTTTAAAGAGAAGCTTATGTTCACTATCAATGTCGACCTAATATTAAATGCGCCTATTGATTATTTATTTGAGGCAATTAGTGACCATGGTGCTTACACGCGCTTTAAAGCAGTCCGTCATGCCAAGGTGGTAGAACCAGGTTGTGATGAACTGAATGGTTTAGGTGCATTACGTGAAGTCCATGTCGGTCCATTACAATTCATGGAGAGGATCACCGTGTTTGAACGCCCTATTCGCATGGATTACCATATAGAAGCAAGTCAACCCGTTACTATGCAGCATGACATGGGAAGTATTCATTTAAAACCCCTTAGTAATACTCAAACCCAAGTGATTTGGCAATCTCAAGGTCGTATTCAAATACCTTTACTGGGTTGGTTAGTTGATAAGAAATTTACCCGTGACGGCACTAAAGGCTTTAGTTCTATTTTAAAACAAATCGAACGTGAATATCTGGCGCAAAAATCATAAGATACTTACTTTGGCTGAACTACCGTTTAGGTCACTAATTTTCGATAATTTCGCCTAAGCCTCTAATTCATATGCCGAAATTATTTGATTTTACTATTTTCAGCTAACGTTACCGCTACTGTTATTGCCGAGTAGAATTTCATCAGAATTACGAAGCCCTTGGGCCTACTGTCATGAATTTTATAAGAGAACACTTCTGGATTTTGGCCATAACTTTCTGTATCAAATAAAAATGCACTTACTCGCTCAATAGTATCATCAGTAATTGCATTAATTTCTTCCGAATTTTTAGAGCTTAGATCACGTAATTCATTGCTCATGACAAGTGCTGGTCCTTCCCATTTAGTTTGAGTGTGATGGTAATATAAGCCTCGTGCTATATGTGATAACACGTTATCAAAACGTTTTAGGTCGATTGAATACGCGGCGGTATGTTCTACTTTTCCATCTGGATGTTTTAGTATTACACGTTGATAATTATCTAAAAAGTTCGAATACGTGTCAGGACGCCTTTCAATTGCCCGCATAATCTTCTTGTTAAACAGTTGCTCCTTTATGTCGTTTCCGTGAAAGCAGGTAGATAGACAAAATACTAAATATTCATCGTCTCTACTTTTATTATTATTGTGTTCCTCACAAGATGGCACCGTTATTAGTTCTTTGCGTAGGCTGAATTCCCCAAGCAAATCCTTCTGTTTGGGAAAGATGGCTTTTGGTGGTATGTGCTCTTTCGTCGTTGCTAAAGCGTCGCACATGTAACATGTATTGGATCCCATTAGCTACTCGACTTTTCTATCTTTACCAGATGAAGCACGTTTTTTTCGTTCAACCTGAACATAAACTGTATCGGTAGTTGCACTGCTGGAGTGTCCCAAATCTTCAGACAAATCTTTCAGGGGTCGATCTCTTTCAATTTCCATACTGGCACCAGTGTGACGCAGATAATGTGTCGTTGCTTCATTTAGTTTCTGTGCAGCATCTAACCCTTTTTCTGACTTCATTTTGTCAAATGCTGCATCAAATACCTGCTGTACAAGTCTACTTATCTGTCGACTGGTTAACCCACCACGGCCTCTTACTTTCTCTACCAATACGGTTTGCTCACCCTTTGATGGTAGCGAAGACAGGCCACGCCACTCACGATAACGCCTTAAGTAACTTAAATAACCTTGCGGTACGGTAATATCGCGTATTTTCTTGCCTTTTCCATAGACTTTAAACCACCAATTATTATCTTCATCCGTCCAAAAATGGCTCATTACGGGTGTCCAGTATTGCCTTTCTGAAAGTTCAGATAGCCGAAGAAACAAGGTTTTCATTGTAGATATTATGAATAAATTTCGCTCGAAAAGGGCATCTGTATCCGCTAATTCAACCGCGGTATCTAGCAAATATTGCCACTGGTGCTCGGTAAGTCGGCTAATCGTTTTGACCTGGCTATCTTTTATCATATGCTTGCAATCACGCTTCGCTAATGGGATGGGATTACCAAAGAAAATTTCCTCATCAATCAGGTGTCGGTAAAATGAACTAAGCGCAACAAATGTTGATTCTAGGGTCTGTAGAGACGGTTTGTATTTTTTGGGGTCGAGTACTCGGTCTTTATCATATTTTGGCGGCGTTTGCCTAAATGGTGTCCAGTTAAGGTTTGAAGCAAAATATCCGTTGCTCAGACTAAATCTATCATGTAACTGAGTGCTGATCCATTTAACTGGCGGCGCGACACAAAAATCAATGTAGCGCAAAATATCAGCTTTGCGTAAATCGTCAACAGGCTGCTTATCAACCATAAACACCCACAGTAAAAACTTTTCGATGTCGTTTCGAAAACGCACGTACGTGT
>CATECQ010000027.1 GCA_949498985.1 Glaciecola sp. HTCC2999 | reverse complement strand
TTATGCTGACGACGCTTCTCGGCCTGAATTGCACGTTTTTTAGCAGACTTAATGTTAGCCAATGTGAACTCCGAAAAAAATTCATGTAAAATTTAGGGCGCAGATTATCTGTTTTTATCTTGATAATGTCAACGGCTTTATGTGCTTTTTTGTTTGTTTATACACAAGTAGATGACTTAGTGCTAATCTATATCCACTTAATCATCACTTATTATTCTGTATTATGCTGTTAAAATCTGGATTTATTGTCAGCATCATGACGCTATTATCGCGTGTATTAGGATTAGTCCGTGACGTTGTTGTCGCGAATCTAATGGGCGCAGGTGCCAGTGCAGATGTATTTTTCTTTGCTAACAAGATCCCTAATTTTTTACGTCGATTATTTGCGGAAGGGGCCTTTGCGCAAGCATTTGTACCCGTATTATCTGAAGTTCAAGCTCAGGGGGATCACAACGCCCATTTAACGTTTATTGCGCGTATATCCGGTACGTTAGGTGTTATCGTATTTTTTACTGCGTTGTTTGGTGTAGTGGCATCGCCTGTGATTGCCGCTCTTTTTGGTACCGGTTGGTTTATTGCATATCTAGATGGTGCTGTTGAGGGAGAAAAATTTGAATTAGCCAGTACCATGCTCAAAATTACCTTTCCCTACTTGTTTTTTATTACTTTAACAGGCTTATCTGGCGCCATCCTCAATACCCTTAACCGATTTGCGGTAGCAGCTTTCACTCCGGTATTACTGAATCTGGCTATTATTGGTTGTGCATGGGGCTTACATGATCAGTTTTCGACGCCTGCTTTTGCCTTAGCATGGGGGGTATTCCTCGGGGGAGTGGTGCAATTATCATTTCAATTACCGTTTTTATACCGAGCTGGCGTATTAGTTCGCCCACGTTGGGGATGGTCTGACCCGCATGTCACAAAAGTTCGTACCCTGATGATCCCAGCGTTGTTCGGTGTGTCAGTCAGTCAAATTAATTTATTATTTGATACATTGATCGCCAGTTTTCTCATGACGGGCTCTGTGAGTTGGTTGTATTATTCTGACCGATTATTAGAGTTTCCTTTAGGGTTATTCGGTATTGCCATCGCGACGGTCATCTTGCCAGCATTATCAAAAGATCATGTCGCTAAAGATAGCACTCAATTCAAACAGAATATGAATTGGGCTTTGACTATGGTCTGCGTTTTAGGTATCCCATCATGTCTGGGGTTGATGGTGTTAGCAGAGCCTATTTTATCTGTTATTTTTGAGCGTGGTGCCTTTACCAGTAATGATGTTACGATGGCTGGTATGAGTCTGTTGGCCTATGCAGCTGGCTTGGTCAGTTTTATGCTGATTAAAATTTTTGCACCGGGTTATTACGCTCGACAAGACACAAAAACGCCCGTCAAGATTGGTATTATCGCCATGATTGCCAATATGGGATTCAATGTCATATTTGCCATTGAGTTTGGTTATGTCGGGTTGGCAATTGCAACGAGTCTCTCAGCGACTTTAAATGCTGCTCTATTATATCGCGGCCTTGTTACAGCTGGGGTATATCAATTTGATACAGCGATATTATGGCGCATTGCAAAAATGCTATTGAGTGCTCTAATAATGGCCAGTACAGTCCTTATGTTAAAGCAATCTGTTGATTGGGAAGCATTGCTGTTTAGTCAGCGCATACTGTATGTTGTGGGGTGGTTAGTAGCCGCGGTAGCTGTTTACATAAGCTGTCTAGGGCTCTTAGGTTTAAGACCTCAACATTTTAAAAGCGCATGATACATCATATGAAAGTAAGTATAACCAAACATTAAGTAAAGTTTACTTGACTTTGTTATTGGGTCTTACTACTATTGTCGAAAGTAAAGCTTGTTTTACTTAATGACAAAGAGGGTATACCTATGGAACAATCATCATTAGCTCGTCGCACTTCTAAAAATACTAAACAGCTGGCCCTTTGGACTGGTCTGTGGCTAGTGTCACTCGCGCTGGTTGCATTTGGACCGACGTTATTATGGGATTATCACAAAGTGATGTCGGTGATCGCTATCTGCGTTAATTTGCTCATGGGTGTTAAAATGATCATGGCAAACAAACACCATTTAGAGGGGTTAGATGAACTACAACAACGCATTCATCTTGAAGCCATGGCCTTGTCGTTAGGTTGTAGTATGGTATTTGGTGCGGTGTATGGCCTGTTAGACGCGGTTAAACTATTTGATGATGTTAGCAATCCAGCCAATGGTCTGTTTGTTAATCCATCTAATATTTTGTTCGTAATGGGACTGACTTATGGACTAGGTATGTTTCTTGCGCATCGCAAGTATGCTTAATTCCAAGGCTTCCCAATTGAGTATTGCCATATGAAAAATCGATTAAAAGTATTACGAGCTGAGCGAGACTGGACCCAAGCCGATCTTGCTCAGCGCTTAGACGTATCCAGGCAGACGATCGTCGCCATTGAAAAAGGTAAGTACGATCCGAGTTTGACGTTAGCGTTTAAAACGGCCCGTTTATTTGACCAAGCAATTGAAGCGATATTTCTGGACGAAACCGACCAATAGTCTCCAAAACCGCGGTTATCGTCCACAAAAATCGATGATTTACAATAGATTATAGTGCCTGACTCGTTTATAATCACGCGCTTGAAAATCAACGCAATTGTAGAGTGAAACAGGGCTTTTTGTGGAATTAATCCGAGGGTTACATAATATCCGAGCACACCATAAATCATGCGTGCTTACGATAGGTAAATTTGATGGCGTGCATCTTGGGCACAAAGCCGTCTTATCCTCACTGATTGCCAAAGCAAAATCACTGGGATTACCCTCTACTGTTATGGTGTTTGAACCACAGCCTGAAGAAGTGTTTTCACCCGATAATGCACCTGCTCGTTTATCGCGTTGGCGTGATAAATACGAAGCACTAAAAGAAATTGGTATTGACCGACTAATTTGTGTTCATTTTACGGCCACGTTTGCTTCACAGTCACCAGAGCATTTTATTGAGCATACCCTCGTTAACGCATTAGGTGTTCAGTTTTTAGTCGTAGGCGATGACTTTCGTTTTGGTCAGGCACGTCGTGGTGATTTTGCGATGCTAAAAGAGGCCGGTCAACAATACGGTTTCAATGTTGTTAATACGGCCAGCTTTCGTCACGATGATTGTCGAATCAGTTCTACCGCCATTCGTGAGGCACTAGCGAGCAACCAATTTATGTTAGCGAATGAAATGCTCGGACGTGAATTCACTATCAATGGTCGAGTCGTACATGGTCAGGCTAGAGGCCGCACCATTGGTTTTCCTACAGCAAACGTTAACCTTCAACGAGCTAAAGCACCCATTTTAGGTGTGTTTGCAGTACAAGCTGAATGCCAAGGATTACGTCTAGATGGGGTCGCAAATATTGGCACTCGACCTACTGCCGACGGCCATCATGGATTATTAGAAGTCCATTTATTTGATTTTGACCAAGATATTTACGGTCAATATTTACGTGTCTCGTTACAACATAAACTGCGCGGTATTAAAAAATTTGATACCTTTGCACAATTACAAAAACAGATTGCTGAAGATGCTCAACAAGCACGTAACTTGTTAGCTGAGTCTTCTTCTGCGCAGACGAAGCAATAGCTTTTTAGGATAGACTTTTTATGAGTGATTACAAAGCCACCCTCAATTTACCAGAAACCGCGTTTCCCATGCGCGGTAATTTGGCCCAAAAAGAGCCTAAAATGCTCAAAGATTGGACTGAGAAAAAACTCTATCAGAAAATTCGAGAAGCAAAGGCAGGTAAAACGCCCTTCATCCTTCATGACGGTCCTCCGTATGCAAATGGTGATATTCATATTGGCCACGCGGTCAATAAAATCTTAAAAGACGTGATTGTTAAATCGAAGACATTGTCTGATTTTGATGCGCCATATGTACCTGGTTGGGATTGTCACGGGTTACCAATTGAATTAATGGTTGAGAAAAAAGTGGGTAAACCTGGTAAAAAAGTGACGGCTGCAGAGTTTCGTGAAAAATGCCGTGCATATGCTGAGCGTCAGATTGAAGGTCAGAAGAAAGACTTTATTCGCTTAGGTGTGTTAGGAAATTGGGAAAATCCATATAAAACAATGAACTTCCAATCTGAAGCCGATATTATTCGAGCGTTAGCAGGGATTGTGAATTCTGGGCATTTAGAAAAAGGTTTTAAACCGGTACATTGGTGCACCGACTGCGGTTCTGCATTAGCTGAAGCGGAAGTGGAATACCAAGATAAAATGTCCCCAGCCATCGATGTGAAATTTTTAATTGATGACTCATCAGTGTTTGCTCATGCTTTTGGTGTCGATGCGGCGTTACTTACCAAGACATCTGTTGTCATTTGGACAACAACGCCTTGGACCATTCCTGCAAACCGAGCGATTTCAATTCATCCTTCACTCGACTATGCATTGGTGGCTCTAGAGGGTCAACAAATTGTGATTGCACAGGATCTTGTTGCAGATTGCATGGCGCGTTATGGCATTGCTGAAGCAGATTTTACGGTTCTAGCAACGTGTCAGGGACAAGCATTAGAGAATGCATTAACGGCTCATCCTTACTTGGATATTAACGTGCCTTTAATTTTAGGTGAGCATGTGACGACTGAATCAGGTACGGGCTGTGTACATACAGCTCCTGCACACGGTGTAGACGATTTTAATGTCGGCAAACAATACGGTATTGAAGTGTATAATCCGGTGGGGGCGAATGGCGTTTATACCGAAGATACTCCGTTATTTGCTGGGCAACATGTATTCAAAGCTAATGGACCAATTGTTGAGCATTTACGTTCGGTTGATGCACTCATGCTTGATACGCAATATGAGCACAGCTACCCACATTGCTGGCGTCATAAAACACCTATTATTTTCCGTGCGACACCGCAGTGGTTTGTCTCGATGGATAAAAATGGCTTGCGTAGTAGCTCATTAGAAGAAATTAAACAGACTCAGTGGATCCCTGAATGGGGTGAAGCGCGTATTTCAACGATGGTGGAAGGTCGCCCTGATTGGTGTATCTCTCGTCAACGTACTTGGGGTGTACCTATCCCATTATTTATTCACGGTGTAACCGGTGAATTACATCCTCGTTCAGCCGAGATCATGGAAACGGTTGCACTGGCCGTTGAAGAAAAAGGTATTCAAGCGTGGTGGGATTTCTCTGCTGAGGCTTTACTCGGTGATGAAGCGGCTGATTATGAAAAAGTCACTGATACCTTAGATGTTTGGTTTGACTCCGGTGTGACGCATTCATTTGTCGTAGACCGTCGTGATGACATTCCTGCATCTGCTGATTTATATCTTGAAGGTTCTGACCAACATCGCGGCTGGTTTATGTCATCATTAATGTCGAGTGTAGCTATGCATGGTCATGCTCCATACAAACAAGTGTTGACTCATGGCTTCACGGTAGATCAACACGGTCGAAAGATGTCGAAATCGGTCGGTAATGTCGTCGCTCCACAAGAAGTATTTAATAAATACGGTGCCGATATTCTTCGTTTATGGGTGGCTTCAACGGATTACCGTTCAGAGATTGCAGTATCTGATGAAATTTTAAAACGTTCAGCAGACGCATACCGTCGGATAAGAAACACTGCGCGTTTCTTACTGGCTAACTTAAATGGCTTTAATCCCGCTACTGATTGTGTAGCACCTGAAGACATGGTGGCATTGGATAGCTGGGCAATGGCTAAAGCCCAAATGACGCAAAATGAGATTGTTGCTGCATATGAAAAATATGATCTGTTAGTCGTTACCCAGAAACTCATGCAATTTTGTTCAATTGATATGGGTAGTTTATATCTGGACATTATTAAAGATCGCCAGTACACCGCCAAGGCAGATGGTTTAGCTCGTCGTTCTTGTCAGACGGCGTTATATCATATTGTTCAAGCAATGGTCCGTTGGATGGCACCCATTACGAGTTTCACCGCTCAAGAGATCTGGGAAGTGTTACCACAAGCTGATCAAAATACTGATGCATTCGTATTTACAGGTACTTGGTATGATGCATGGCCAGCGGTTTCAGCCAAAGCCGGTTATGATGATGCATTTTGGGCTGATGTGTTACAAGTTAAAGACGCTGTTAACGGCGCCTTAGAACAAGCCCGTAAAGAGGATGTATTAGGTGGTTCATTAGAAGCTGATGTCGTGATTTTTGTTGATGATGTGCTAGCGGATCAATTAGCGAAACTCAGCGATGAATTACGCTTTGTACTAATTACTTCGACAGCGAAAGTTAGGCCCCTTGCTGAAAAAACGGCTGCGGCAACTGCGACTGGTTTAGACAACGTGTTTGTGAAGGTGACTAAGTCGAGTGGTGAAAAATGTGTTCGTTGTTGGCACCATCGTGAGGATGTCAGCAAGATTGAGACGCATCCAGAGCTTTGTGGCCGTTGTGTCGAGAATGTCGATGGCGTAGGTGAAGCTCGCTCATTTGCCTAAGCGCTGGATACTTAAGTGTAGTCAATGAAAGACATAACAAATTGAATTAAGGAATATTCGTGACCGAGCAACTGACATCAACACCAGATAAAGATGAGTCAACGCGTTTACGTGGTTGGTCTCATGTGAGTCAAACAGGTCTTCGCTTTGTGTGGATAGCGTTGGTTGGGCTGATCCTTGATCAAGTGACTAAATATGCAGTCATGGATAGTTTTACCTTATATGAATCTGTGCAGGTATTGCCATTTTTCAACCTGACTTACGTACATAATTATGGTGCTGCGTTTAGCTTTTTAAGTGATGCCGGTGGCTGGCAACGTTATTTCTTCACCGCTATCGCATTGATTGTCAGCTGTGTGATTGTCTGGTGGCTTTATCATTCGCCGCGTTCACAGCGTCTATTACCGATTGCTTTTGCCTTTATTTTAGGCGGTGCGATTGGCAATTTATACGATCGACTTGTGCATGGCTATGTCGTCGATTTTTTACACTTTTATTATGATACATTCCATTACCCTGCTTTTAATATTGCCGATAGTGTAATATTTATAGGAGCAGGATTATTAATTATTGATATGTTCATCAACAAAGATGAAGACCAACCTAAAGAGTCTAACCATGAGTGAAAATACCGCAGTGATTACGGATAATTCCGAAGTGATTTTACATTTCGATTTAAAGTTAGAAGATGGCTCTGCTGCAGATAGTACACGTGTTAATAATAAGCCTGCTAAAATGGTGATGGGAGATGGCAGTCTAACACCGAATTTTGAAGCGTGTTTACGTGGGCTGACTCAAGGTGAAAAAGCGTCATTTACGTTAAACGCAGATGATGCATTTGGTATGCCCAATCCTGATAATATTTATCATGTTGACCGCACTAAATTTGCTGCCGATATGGAAGTGGCGGAAGGCATGATCATCGCCTTTGCTCAACCTGACGGGAGTGAACTACCCGGCGTCATCCGCAGTATTGCAGGACATTCAGTTACCGTCGATTTTAATCACCCTCTAGCGGGTCAAACGGTGATCTTTGATGTCGAAATCATTGATGTGATTAATACCTAATGCAAGTTCAGTTAGCTAACCCCCGCGGCTTTTGTGCCGGTGTTGATCGTGCTATCACTATTGTTGAGCGTGCACTGGAGATGTTTGAGCATCCAATTTATGTGCGTCATGAAGTGGTTCATAATAAATTTGTGGTAGATGGCTTAAAAGCACGTGGTGCGGTTTTCGTGGAAGAGCTTCATCAAGTGCCCGATAACTCTATTGTTATTTTTTCTGCTCATGGGGTATCTCAAGCGGTCCGTACTGAGGCCTCTGAGCGAGGTTTAAAAGTTTTTGATGCTACTTGCCCGTTGGTAACTAAAGTGCATATGGAAGTCATGCGTGCAAGTAAGAAAGGGATTGAGTGTATTTTAATTGGTCACAAAGGTCATCCTGAAGTGGAAGGTACTATGGGCCAATACGATAATCCTGAAGGCGGTATATATTTAGTGGAAACTGCGCAAGATGCACGTACTTTAAACGTGAAAAATCCTGAGGCGCTTTACTACTGTTCGCAAACGACATTATCGGTTGATGATACGGCTGATGTCATTGATGCACTGCGTGAGACATTCCCCAAGATAGATGGCCCTCGTAAAGATGATATCTGTTATGCCACGCAAAACCGTCAGGATGCCGTTCGAGAAATGGCAGTAACGTGTGATTTACTACTGGTGGTGGGAGCAACAAATAGTTCTAATTCAAATCGACTCCGAGAGTTGGCGGTCAAATTAGGTACGCCCTCATATTTAATTGATGATGCAAGCATGATCCAACCACAATGGCTTGAGGGTAAACAGGCTGTGGGTGTAACCGCCGGTGCCTCAGCTCCAGAGGTGCTTGTTCAAGGTGTAATAGATGCATTACATCAGCATGGTGCAAACAGTGTGGCGGAAATAACTGGGCGCGAGGAAAATATTGAATTTGCAGTGCCAAAAGAATTACAAGTCAAACCCGTTTAATCTCAATGCACACTTCGTTTTAGAATATTAGAGATTGAAAAATATGCGCTCATTCGTTAAACAAAACTTGTTTACTTTATTGATTTTACTTGCGGTCACCACTGCGATGATCACGCCAGATACATTCACCAGTATAGGCAGTCTTGAGACTAAGTCGTTAATTGTGCCATTACTCATGTTAATTATGTTTGGTATGGGTACTTCGATGAGTGTGAATGATTTTGTTGGCGTAGCGAAAATGCCGAAAGGTGTATTGATTGGTTTAGTTTGCCAGTTTACGATTATGCCGATTGTCGGATTTGGTTTAGCCACAACATCAGGATTACCTCCTGAGATAGCTGCAGGTATTATTCTCGTGGGCTGTTCGCCAAGTGGTTTAGCGTCTAACGTCATGGCATATATCTCTGGAGCGAACCTTGCCTTGTCACTTACCTTAACGGCTGTATCTACCTTACTTGCTCCCTTTATTACTCCCTTTTATATGTCCATACTAGCAAATGAATTTGTCCCGATTGATGCGGTAGCGATGTTTTGGAGCATAAGTAAAATCGTGATTTTACCTATCATTGCAGGACTGGTATTTAATCATTTTTTACATGGTAAATTCCCAATCATTGATAAAGCAATGCCTAAGATCTCGATGTTTAGTATTGCGGTTATTATTACGATTATCACTGCTGTGGGGCGTGATAGTTTGTTGAGTATTGGCTTCGTTCTGATCGCGGTCGTTCTCATTCATAATATTTTGGGTTATGTCTTTGGCTATGGTGGAGCAAAGCTGTTGGGAATGGATGAAGCATCATCACGCACAATTGCATTTGAAGTCGGTATGCAAAATTCAGGCTTAGCATCTGGTATTGCTCTAGAAATGGGACGTGTTGCTACAATGGGTCTTGCTCCAGCCGTCTTTGGTCCTGGTATGAATATTACGGGTTCTATGCTGGCTAATTGGTGGCGTCAACGATTATCCAGCTCTGCTGAGAAAGAGCAGATAGACAAACAGTCATAAACGCAACCATCGACCGATAAAACGGATCATCTTAGAAGAGATTCAATGGGCTTATTTCACTCATTCATCACAAAGTGTTCCTATCACTCTATGTGGTGATACTGACTGATTGTTAGGTCAGTTTAACTCAAAATGCCGATACTAAAGGACGGTTTGAAGCTTTTTAACTGGATATTATTGCATACTCAATCTACATATTAATTATCTCATGTACACAACCAATCAAGATAATTAAGTCATTATGCCAGCTAATTCAAGTCATCTTATCTGCCTGTCAATTATCCCATCGATAAAGTCCATTAAACGGATTCGAGGCTTGAGCATGATAGAGGTATTAGTCACTTTGGTGATATTGTCGGTTGGGTTATTGGGTGTGGGGACACTTCAATTTATTGCCTCTTTAAACAATGCCGATGCGTTATCCCGTTCGCATGCAGTCTTGGTCGCTGAGCAAGCTGCAGAACGTTTGCGCCTGTCAGCAGTCAGCGTCACAGGTGCAAGAGGTAAAGTCGTCGACAATGCATACGTCGATGCCAGTTTATATAATTTTGGTAATTTAACCTGCACATCGGGCACTTCTGATTTTGCTTGTTTTTGTGAATCGTTTCCTGCGACTTTAGCAAATTGCCAAGTCAATAAATGTAGTGCAACGCAATTAGCCACATTTGATGCTTATCAGCTCTCATGTGCCAGTATTTTACATAATCCCAACATGAATATTGACGTCACGTGCGTCGATAGTCATGCCAGTGATATGACTTCGTGTAGTGAAGGTTCTCGTTATACCATTAGACTAAGTTGGCCGGTACAACGTTGGCAAAGTGCGACGATGAAAAATCATGTTTGTAATCAACTAACAAGTGATGATAATGATTGCATCCTGATTGAACTGTTTTTATGAAACAGTCTGGATTTAGTTTAATCGAAACTATGATCAGCCTTCTATTAGGGGCAATAATAACTGCCACCATCATCCAAGTAATGGTCAGTCAAACCGTAACGGCGAATCTTAATCGTGGCCTGGTATCGGTGCAAGAGAATGGTCGATTTGCTATCATTAAACTCCAACAAGATATCAGGCTCACTGGCCGCTATGATCGCTTATCGACTAGTTTAAACCGAGCTTTTGACACAGTAGAAGAAGCGTCATTTTTACAAAATCATGCTGTTGTTTTACCCGCTACGTTTTCTTACCGCCAAACGTTAGGCAGCATGCAAGGCATCAATGGCGCAAATGACTCTTTAGTCATTAGTAAAGTGGCGCAAACTGACTGTCGAGGGTACCACTTAGGCTATGGAAGTGATGAAGAGTTTCCCGTCGTGAATGAATATTTTATCCAGGATAATAAACTCAAGTGTCGTGGGTTTGACTTACGTGTTTTACGTGGCCAAAAAGAAGCCACGGGTCATAATAGGCATAGTGCCTTTACTCTTTTAGATCATGTTGAGGCATTTCACGTGCTCTATGGGGAGGCTAACGATGATGCTAGTGGTGCACATATGTCACTAAATCAATATATTACAGCTGATAAAATCACAGATCCTCAGCGGATAGTTGCGATCCGAGTTGCGTTATTGATTCGCAGCGATGAGCCAATCAATATTAATAATGTGCAAGGGTTTACATTGTTAAACGAAACATCAGTAATACTGTCTGCCGCATACTTGTATCGTCAGTTTGAAGCCACCATTATGCTTCGAAATATGCAAAACTTGATATACCCGAGAAGCGTGTAATGCTAAAGATTCAAGCGCTTATTCTGGTAAATAAAAAAGCCGCCATGCAGCGTGGTGTGGCGATGGTATTTGCATTACTAGTGTTGTTGTCATTAACGCTTATGGGATTAGCTTCAGTGTCTAGTGGTCTGATCCAAACTAAAATGGCCAGTGCAATGGAACAACAGTCATTAGCCTTTGAAGCTGCGGAATCGGCAGTATCTGCGGTTATTTTTGAAGCTCAAGAACGCTCAGGGTTAATCGATAGGTCATTCATTGATCCTATATCTTTAGCTCGCCAAAGCGCAGCAATTGATTTAAGTACGACAGCGATTAGTTGTTTTGCAGAGCAAGGCTATGTGCCTAGTCAGCTTACCCAAAACGGCTTCAAAACCGTTTCACTAGCCAGTGATACAGGGGAGGATGATAGTCAGGCACGCATCTATAGCTGGTCACGTACCGCTTTTGTTCAGGAAGCAGCATGTCGAGGATCATCCAATGTCATTGGTGCTAATACGATGCTTTGCCAAGTTTTTTTGATCCGAGGTTGTGGTCAAGTGCCAAATAGTCCTTACGCAGTCGCCAATACCTTATCGGTTAACGTGTTTACTCTTCAATCAATCCAATAATGAACAACCTATTTATCATGAAAAAGCAGTGTTTATGAAAATCTTTTTAGATCTCGTTCAATGGCGAATCACCTTACTGATGGGACTCTGTTTGGGTGTGATGATTGCACCTCCAGCCCAAGCTGATGATGCACTAGTGGCTGATGATAGCTTGCTTTCTTCTACGTTCTCTAAGGTGCGCATTGGTTCTGAAGTAAAAGCAGTCATGATCACTGGAGGTGGCAATGGCATCGTTATTGTTGATGTGAAAACGGGGACAACACTTTATGAGATAGCCCCGAGTAATGCGGATTTAAACATCAGTGAGATGCAATATTCTATTACCGGTCGCATTGCTGCAGTCGATCGTGATAGAGATGGACTTGCCGATCATGTCTATGTCGCAGATTTAGGTGGGCAGATCTTTCGCTTTGATATATATAATGGGATGACGGGTCGTCATCTAGTTAAAGGAGGGCTGCTAGCTGATTTTAATGGTGACACTGAAGCAAGTAACAGACGTTTTTATTCTGGCCCTGATGTGACGAATATCGTGACAGAAGGGAAATCATATTTTGTTATTGCAATCGGTTCTGGGTTTCAATATCAGCCATCCAATACAGCGGTCCAAGATAGTTTTTATCTCTTGAAAGATAAAGGGGTGTATATCAAAGATGAACAGGGTCATTATACTTTTCCCAGTACCGCCATAGGACACGATGATTTATTTGATGTCACTGCGCATCAGTTAACGGCACATGATGTTGGGGGGCTAAATACTGCGCAAGCGAGTTTACAATTACAGCTAGGTTGGCGAATTGATTTAGGGGGCAGCGGTGAGAAAGTGTTAACGGTGCCTATCATTCTAAATCATCAAATTTTCTTTACGACGTATCTACCTAATAGTACAGATGCTTGTCAGTCTTTGATTAATAAACACAGTGATTGTGATTTTTCTGTAGGACATGCTCGAGCTTACTTAGTCGATTTATTGACAGGTAATGCGGTAGTAGATCTCAATCAAGATAGGCAAACAACGTCAATCGATCGTTATACTTCACTGAAGCAAACGGGAATGGTCTCAAAGACTGAAATCGTTCTTAATAATTTGGCTAAGCCTATGGTTTGCTTAGGAGAACAATGCAGTGTAGCGGTAATTGAATTTGATCAAGAGGGCAATGAGATACCCTGTTCACATGAATTTGCGTGTTTAACGCGAGAGATTTTTGGGCGTTTTGAGCGGATCCAACCACAGTCATGGACGACTGAAATAGAGAGAAAACCATGAAATTAAAACCGATACAGGTCACAAGATTAAGTCAATGTTGTGGGTTTACATTAGTCGAGTTATTGATAGTGATAGCCATCGTCGGGATCATCGCCACAGTAGGATATCCAACTTATATCAATATCACTCAATCGACATATCGTAGTGCAGGACAGAGTGATTTAATGGCTTTTGCAGGTGCCATGGAACGCCATAAGTTAACTAACTATACATATAAAGCCGCAGCAATAAACCAAGCGGATACCGGCAAGCCGCTAATCTTTGCTCCATACTCACCCTCTCAAGAACCGGTTGCTAACAAGCGTTACGATTTGACTATAAGTGAGTTAAATACTCAAGCGTCACAGTACACGATTAAAGCCACTCCTGTTATTGATGGCGTCATGGATGGTCAAGGTGCATTGTATTATTTTAGTGATGGACGCAAAGCATGGGACAAAAACAATGATGGAATTATTGGAGAGGATGAATATTGTTGGCAATGTTGATACTCAAGTCGACATATTTTTTTGTGATTAACAACGTAATGCGTTCCCATTGTTCTTTTCATGTACATTATCCCCG
Organism: Glaciecola sp. HTCC2999; assembly: GCA_949498985.1. GTDB lineage: Bacteria > Pseudomonadota > Gammaproteobacteria > Enterobacterales > Alteromonadaceae > Opacimonas. Next base: position 63,574 of record CATECQ010000027.1, on the reverse strand, counting down.
TTAGTATCTTTGCTCGTGGTGATACGTCCTTGTAAACTAACAAATAGAGCGCGGCTAAACTGCGCTTGGGTTGAGGTATCGCAAAGCTGAATCGTTGCAGGAGAGGCACCAATTCCATTGAGATAAAATGTCACCCCTGTTTTAGGTCCACTGACCTGCGTTTGTAACTCACTTTGTTCAGTGCTAATCAATAAAATCTCGTCGCCATCAATTTGGGCGTTATCATTGACATCGGCAAATACAATTTTACCAAGGGTCCAATTATCGACACATTGGATATAGTCAGCACTCGGGCAAACGGTAATATTTTGTTGAGTTGTAATAGCCTGTAGCCTGGCATATTGCAATAAACGGCTGGTGCGATTTAATTCACTAATAATACGATGTTGAGTGAAGATATCTTGAGCACTGGGAATTATTAACATGGCAATGATCCCAGCAATACTCATTACCATCATCATTTCTAACAATGTCAGGCCCGCCTGACTTAATCTAAATGGCAGACTATTGAAAGCGGATTTGGCACAAAATCCTGCCATTAAATCGGTTTTAATCATTTTAATCACCTTAAATAATTATGTAACACACACTATAATATTGATGCATTAATAGCAGATTTTAGGTATGCTAAAAGCCAAATTACGAGCGTTTTGATATTTCAATTATGAGGTGTTATTAAGCTGAGGTAACTGCCTGAAAGACTAGATTTTAAGGCTCAATCATTCAATTCTAAAGGTTTGACTATGATCGCTACTATTTTAGCGGAAATGAAAGTGCTCCCGACAATCGACCCCGCTCAAGAAGTAAAACGCCGCGTCGCGTTTATTCAGCAGCAGCTTAAAGCTTCAGGATGCACAGCTTTAGTCTTGGGGATCAGTGGTGGTATTGATTCATGTACCTTAGGACGTTTAGCTCAACTTGCGGTAGATGGACTCAATGAACAAGATCATCAGTCATATCAATTTATCGCAGTGCGTTTACCTTACTCTACGCAGGCTGATGAGCAAGATGCACAAGATTCAATTGCATTTATTCAACCCAGTCAAAGTGTGAGCGTCAATGTGCAACCTGGTACTGATGCGATTCATGCGCAAACGACACAAGCATTATCTGAGGCGGGTCTAATGCCTAATGATATTCACCATATCGATTTTGTGAAAGGTAATGTCAAAGCCCGAGCGCGTATGGTGACTCAATACGAAATTGCCGGTATGTTGAACGGCTTGGTGCTGGGAACTGATCATAGTGCCGAAAACATAACGGGTTTTTATACTAAATATGGGGATGGTGCTTGTGATTTAGCACCATTATTTGGTTTAAATAAGCGTCAAGTACGCCAATTGGCTGCTTATATGGGGGCGCCAGAGAAAGTGATTACCAAGGCTCCAACTGCAGATCTTGAGTCACTGACACCACAATTAGCAGATGAACAAGCGCTCGGCTTGAGTTATGATGAGATTGATGATTTTTTAGAAGGGCGTGACGTCAGCCCTGCAGTGAGCGATAAGCTTGTTGCGATTTATCAAAAGACGCAACACAAACGTATTCCTATTCCAACTATTTACGACAGCGAGTAAATGATGAAAAAAATTGAAGCAATTATTAAACCGTTCAAAATGGATGATGTCCGTGAAGCCTTAGCAGATGTAGGTGTCAATGGTATGACGGTGTCTGAAGTCAAAGGCTTTGGTCGTCAAAAAGGTCATACAGAGCTATATCGTGGTGCTGAGTACCAAGTCGACTTTTTACCTAAAATGAAGATTGAAATCATTTTATCTGATGATGTTGTGGAGCGAGCTATTGAAGCAATTACCACGGCTGCAAACACGGGCAAGATAGGTGATGGAAAGGTTTTTGTATATAATGTCGAACAAGCAGTACGTATTCGTACTGGAGAAGCGGGAGACGAAGCGTTATAAATAAAGTAGGTATTAAAGACTTACATTAGCGCATTAAAAAAGGGTATGTACAGTTGCTGTCATACCCTTTTTCTATTTGGCGTAAAGCTTGTGTGTTATCTGTATTTAGTGGCTATGTCCACAACCGCCAGCACCATGCGCATGACCATGCTCTATCTCTTCAGAGGTTGCGGCACGGACATCTAAGATTTCAACATCAAAAGTGAGATCCATGCCAGCTAATGGATGGTTGCCATCAACTACCACTTCATCTTCAGTTTCATCGACGATCATGACTGTTTGCTCACCTTCGTCCGTGGTTGCTCGAAACGTCATACCTACTTTAACTTCATTATCACCAAACATGTCTTTAGGTACATGTTGGACTAGTTGTTCATGGCGTTCACCATAAGCATCTTCAGGTTTTATTTGAGTGACAAAGGTATCACCTTTGACTTTATCGTTCAGTGCATCTTCTAACCCTTGGATCAAATATTGACTCCCTTGTAAATGCACCATTGGCTCGCCATCACGAGATGAATCAATTTGAGTACCATCTGTGGTTGCAACAGTGTAATGCATTGTAACAACGGTATTTTTGGCAATATTCATGTAATAAAATCCTTAGTTAGACAAACGAAGTGGATGAGGCGCTATGAACCCCTTGATATAAAGAGTAATAGGTTATCATGCGCTATATTCATTCTCAAGACGACTCAAACTGTCTCAACATTTATTAAAAACAATGAGTTTCCGAGTTATGCTTCGATGGAATAGGGAAGCGGTTGTGTCTGAAACAAAATGTCGGGTTGGGATTTAAGTCTTAAGCTTGTACCTACTTCAGTATCATTGGGTAATACCGCGAAAATATACGTTTGATTATCACATTGGCCAGACGATAATATTTGACCGCCACGGCGCCAATTATCACCGACTTGTATTTCTAATAATTCACCTGCAGTGACATCGACAAGGCCAGTATGTCGAAGGATATATCCGGCACGCTTGTTTTTGCCTAAATATTTGGTGCGTGCAACGACTTCTTGACCCATGTAACAGCCTTTTTTGAAATCGATAGCATTCAATGCTTGGAGGTTAATCATTTGCGGTACATATTCATTGCTTGTCTGTGCAGTAATAGCACCGATTCCAGATTGGATATCTAACGCTTGCCAGATAGCTGAGCCATCGGCCAAGTCAGTGTTAGTTGATGACAGTGTTATCATGATGCTGCGCGTTAAATTAGCTGTCGACATCGATAACTGTATATGTTCAGCGGTGCGCATTAGCTGACCGTAAGTAGCTGCATCAGTCCCACAACCGATTAGGGAGAATTCACTTGAAGCGTCAGTAATCTCGACTTGCGAAAAGACACCGTATTTTTTTAGCTCACTGAGTGCTGAAGGAATGACATCTTTAGGGCAAATCAGTAGCAGTGCTTCATCCCAAAAACACGCTTGGAAAAAACTCCACATTTTACCTTTAAAATCACAATGCGCGCCGAACGTCCAGCGGTCTGAACCTAGTGTTTCCACATTACATGTGACTTGACCTTGCACATATTTGACAGTGTCGGCACCTGTAATTTTGATAATTCCAAGGTGAGGCAGGAGAGCTTGCCATTGAGGTGTAAATTGAGTCAAAACGATTTCCTATGAATGTTTATTGGTACAATAATGCGTGCCTTGGCTAAAAAAACAAGTCTCTGGCCGACATTTTTACACCTAAAATCGTAAACAAGACTAACGAACAGATGATTTTATGACGATTTGCGTTATTATGCTAAGTATATCAATTAATCAAAATATCTGTATCGCAATGCGATAATGTTGAGGAAAGTGAATGTTCACGGAAAAACGAGTTAACCGACTTAAATGGGCATGTCGTCGCGGCATGTTAGAACTAGATGTATTATTTTTGCCATTTGTTGAAGCTGCATTTGATGAATTAGATGACGGTCAAAAGTTAACGTTTGAGCGTCTGTTAACCTGTGATGATCCTGATTTGTTTGCATGGTTTATGGGGCATCAACAATGTCATGATCCTGAGCTCGCTAGTATGGTGGACATGGTATTGCGACGCGTCAAAGTGTATGGTGACTAACTCATTAGGTTCGAGTAATAAGACTTTCTATATTGCTTGGAATCGACTAGGTAGCTGTACCGTATCACGAGCTAATTTACGTTATGAAATCACCATTACGCATTATTTAGGGTTACCCAATAAAGCGAGTATCTGTGTAAATACTTATCAGACACAATTATCGCCATTGTCGAATCATTTTGGTAGCTGGTTAATGTTAGTATTTGGTGTGTTTACCCGTTTTGTGCATCGCTCTCAATTATCAGCGAGAAGCTTTCGACGCCTGACACGAATTATCATTGCGCTTCGGTATGCTAAATAGCATAGGATACCCCCATTTTAAAAGGTGATATTATGCTTAGATTGTTGTTTCATTCGGGTGATAAAGCTGTGACTTCAGGTAAAGCGTTACCGGTTTTACCCTCACTCGAAATTGCCAATACGATTGCTTTGAGTGATGTCGCTGATAATATCTATCAATATCATTGTTGTGTGGATTGGTCTGTCGGGCTCAATGTCGTCCATCCTTGTTGGTTTGCGATGCGTGCAATTGCATTACAAGCTGATTTGTTCAAAGATAAAGCGCAACCATTTAAAGCCCTTGGTTTGGTGCATGTCGCTAATCGTATAACGCTATATCGCTGGATACGGTCTGATGAGACGGTCACGATTAAGAGTCGATTTGGGCAAGTATGGTCACATAAACGCGGTTATATGTTCAGTGTGTTGACCGATGTCATGTGTGGAGAGGAATGTGTCATGGAAATTGAAGCGCATAATTTAGCGCGCCAATCAGTCACCATTGATACCGACTTATCGCCTTACCCTAAACCTGATATCCTCTGTGCTGGGAATGCACAAATTTACTCTCAACCACTTTATTTACCGGGCGAATTGGGCAAAGTATATGCAAAAATTTCTGGCGATTATAATCCTATTCATTTATATCCGTTTAGCGCTAAGCTCTTTGGGTTAAAACGGCACATCGCCCATGGGATGTGGACCAAAGCAAAAGCGTTTAGTGTTCTGGCAAAACAACGTTGGGAAAATGATTTTACACATCACACACCACCGACCCTCCCCAATCAACTACAAATAGACGTTCAATTTATGCAGATGATCTTCTTGCCTGGCCAAGTTGAATGCAAACTGACAATCAAGCCATCAGCGACGCATTCAGCCGTTTTATGGGTGACTCACCAGGATGTCCCTAAACCCTATTTACAAATGACGTTGTCCATCAAATAAAGAACAGCAATTTCGCGCTATTCGTGTTCAATCTCTATTGGACTCAGGACGGTGGGCTTAGCTTCTGGTAAGGTATCTGGATAATCTAAGTTGTAATGTAATCCGCGTGACTCTTTACGGCGCATAGCGCACAGTATAATCAGTCGAGCCACAGTCACTAGATTGCGAAGTTCTAATAGATTATTTGATACACGGAAGTTAGCATAATATTCATGGATTTCTTGCTGCAGTAACTCAATTCGACGTAAAGCACGTTGCAAGCGCTTATCTGTGCGTACAATCCCCACATAATCCCACATCGATAGCCGCAATTCGTGCCAATTATGTTGGATAATGACTTCTTCATCGGAATCGGTGACGCGGCTTTCATCCCACGCAGGGATGGTTTCTGAGTAAGAAGCACAATCGAGTTGACTTTGAATATGCTGTGCTGCGGCTCGAGCAAAGACAACACACTCTAATAATGAATTACTTGCCATACGATTTGCACCATGTAATCCGGTATAAGCCACTTCACCAACAGCATAAACATTATTTAAATCAGTTTTAGCATGTTTGTCGGTTACCACTCCTCCACAGCTGTAGTGTGCTGCGGGCACAACAGGGATTGGTTGACGGGTAATATCGATGCCAACAGAACGACATTTACGATAAATATTGGGAAAATGTTTGATAATGAACTCGTTAGATTGATGCCTGATATCTAAGTACATGCAATCTTGACCAAGTCGTTTCATCTCAAAGTCAATGGCTCGCGCGACAATGTCTCGAGGAGCTAGATCACCACGCTCGTCAAATCGGTGCATAAACGCAGTGCCATCAGCATGCACTAATTTTGCTCCCTCACCACGCAACGCTTCAGAAATTAAAAATGTGCCTGCATCGGGATGGTATAAACAAGTAGGATGAAATTGATTAAATTCCATATTTGCAATAGAGCAGCCAGCCCGCCAGGCCATGGCAATCCCATCACCACTGGAAACATCCGGGTTTGAAGTATATTGATAGACTTTACTCGCACCGCCGGTGGCTAATACCACAAAACGAGATTTAATGACTTCAACCCTTTTGGTTTCGCGCTTATACACATAAGCACCCAGTGCATGGCCGGCGTTATCTTGCGATTTAATCAGATCTATCGCGTTGTAATCTTCAAAAATGTGAATATTAGTATGCTGTAACACGGCATCGACTAACGTTAATTGAACGGCCTCACCCGTTGCATCAGCAGCATGCAAGATCCGACGGTGACTATGGCCACCTTCCCGAGTCAAATGATATTCACTGTCTGATTTTTCATCAAGACGATCAAATGGCATACCAAAATTGATCAGCCACTGCATAGCATCTGCGGCGTTTGATGCAGTAAAGCGCACTGCGTCTTCATCACATAAACCGGCACCGGCGATAAGTGTGTCTTGAACATGCGAATCCACTGAATCGTTTTCTTCATCAAACACAGCAGCGATACCACCCTGAGCATAGCGGGTAGAGCCTTCTTTAACGTTAGATTTTGATAATACAATAACCTGGCAGTGATCCGCCAAACTCAGCGCAACACTCAATCCTGCTGCACCGCTTCCAATAATTAATACATCACATGTATGTTGAATTGACACAATCAGTTACCTTATAACAATAAGTTTAAGTTCACTTATCCTTAAAAAAAACGAATAATAGCGAACTTTAGTGATAAATGGCAGTCTACATAAGGGATTGAATGCGTGATAAGTTATATTTTATTTGCAGATGATATGCAAATGTCAGGGCTTTTCCCAAAACATGAACGCCAGTCGCCCTATTTTTACGTATCAAAGGAGTATTAGCTCAAGTGAGTGAGCATTTTACCGACCAACAGCTTGTCGAAAAAGTCAAAGAAGGCGATAAGAAAGCATTTAATCTATTGGTCCTTAAATATCAAAATCGAGTCACCAATATTGTATCTCGCTATATTAAAAATAATGGCGATGTAGCGGATGTGACACAAGAAGCATTTATTAAAGCGTATCGAGCATTACCTAATTTTCGTGGCGATAGCGCATTTTATACGTGGTTGTACCGCATTGCAGTGAACAGTGCAAAAAATTATTTGGTGTCTCACTCGCGTAAACCGCCAGCAAGTGATGTTGATGCCCAAGAAGCTGAATTTTATGAAGGGGCAGATGCACTGCATGAAATTGCATCACCTGAAAGCAAACTACTCACTAAAGAAATTGAGACTGCTTTATTACGTGCCATTGATCGCTTACCGGATGAACTTCGGGTCGCTATTACGTTGCGAGAAATGGAAGGCATGAGTTATGAAGAGATAGCTCAAATCATGAGTTGTCCGGTGGGTACTGTACGTTCTCGGATATTTAGAGCACGTGAAACAATAGATACCGTTATTGCACCACTGATTCATGATGAAAAATAATTATTTAATTACATTGAACTATTTGTGTAATAAGTATACTAACGATAATATAACCATATATTGCCCGAGCGATAACTGTGAGAAATGACATATGAGTGAAAAATTTGAACAACTTTCAGCATGGGTCGATGGAGAAGCATCGACGACACGTGTTGAGGATGTAAAAGCCGATGTTCAATTACAACAAAAATGGCAAGATTATCACTTAGTAGGTGACACACTTCGTGGTGACGAAGTATTACTGACGGATAAAAGTCTCTTAGAAAATATTGCCGATGCACTTGATGATGAGCCTACTATATTAGCACCGACTGCAAAATCTCGTACGGTCCCAATTTGGCAAAATGTTGTTTCTTTGGCTAAACAGTCTTCACAATTTGCGGTTGCAGCCGGGGTTGCTGCAGTGATGATATTAGGGGTACAAAATTATAATACCGAAGCGACGCAACCATTTATGACTGCACCTACCTCGGGACCACAAGGTGGCTTAGCGCCGGTGAGTTTAACCCAGTCACGTACAGTCCAAACCCCGCAACAGCAATTAAACGAGCGTCAAGCATTAATGGAGCAGCGTAAACGTGTTAATGCATTACTTGTTGATCATCGACAACAAGTTAGATTACAGGCGGCCCAATCGAATAATAACGAGCAACTCGAAAAGCAGGTGAATCCAGACTAATGCAAGCTCAGACTTATCTTTTACAGCGACCTGCTTTTACAGCTGTGTCGCTTTTTTCATTTTTAATTATCGTGTTTGTGCTCTACAGCACTCCTGTGACTGCGAAAACGGCTAACGAGCTACCGCAAGCCAACAATATAGAAGCGGCGGACTTACTCAAACAAATGGCAATTGCCACCAATACACTCAATTACGCTAGCACTCTGATTGTTTATCGCCCGGGGACTGAACCGGTTCCCTTTGTGTGGAAGCATGGTCGCAAAGATAATGTGTCAGTTGAAATGCTCAGTGAACTCAACGGCCCAAATGCCAAAACAATTCGTTATGGTAACCGGGTGAGTTATTTTAATTCTGATACGTCGGCTCATTCATTATTGCAGTCTCATATTCATGGACCCTTTGCGCATAATTTGATTCGTCAACCTGAGGCTATTGAAACTGCTTATGAAGTTATTGTCGTGGGCAAAAGTCGTGTGGCCGGTAATGAAGCATGGCAAGTCCGAGTACTGAGCCGTGATAATAGTCGCTATCACTATATTTTGTGGGTGGATACATCGTCTTTTTTACCGTTAAAGTTAAATACAGTCACGGTGAAAGGTGAATTAATTGAACAAGTACAAGCCACCAATCTTACCATTACTGATAACATCGATGACGCCTTTGTTGATTTAACGTTGAATGACCTACCCGCCGTAATGCATCTTAACCCTCCTAAATCATATCGTCTAAATTGGGGTATTTCTCGCTTACCCTTGGGAATGAAAGAGGTGAAGCGAGATATTCATCGTTTATCGATTAATGAAGATGTTGTGGAATATTTATTATTATCTGACGGAATGGTCGAGGTGTCTGTTTACTTGCAGAAAGCGACATATCCACAATCAGAGGATTTATTATTTACCAAAGATGCGGTGACTTTTTTATCGCGAGTAACTGATAATATTCAGGTGTCTATTGTGGGTAAAGTACCTCCCGCAACAGCGCAACGACTCATGCAGATGATTGTGTCAGTTGAATCTGTTAATGAGCTCATTAATCCATGATTATCGAGCACGGAGTGATAACCGGTATTACCCAAAATGCTAAAAATGAGCAGGTGATTTGTGTATCGACCGCGATTAAAACAACGTGTGGGAGTTGTCAGGCTGAGAGTCATTGTAGTACCAGTGTGGTAGCTAAGTTTTTCACCCCTAAAGCTGAAGCAATGCAGTTCACCGTCCATGAAACGGTTTCGGTGGGCCAACAAGTGGAACTAGGGATTACTGAAAGCCGGTTATTAGCTGTCTCGTTTTATTTGTATTTACTGCCTATTCTGGTGTTTGTTATCGCAACTGCCCTGAGTATTGAGCTATTAGCTAACACAGCCTTTGAACATGAATTGGTCGCTTTGTTAATTGGGTTGATCATGACCTTAGGGACGTTTGGGTTAATTTCAGGGAAATTAAAAGCGGATAAACAACAATCCACCCCGTCGCTAATTAAAATTTTGCCGACCAGCCCAGAAATATCTGCACAAGCGATTAATATCCAAACTATTGATTAACACATGTTGTGTTTTAGGTACAACCCGATCGACTAAAATTCGCATTTGCCCCCGGTTCAAGGTAAAATCACGCGATTAATAATCAGTACCCAAATTATTACTGATAGAGCATTATTTAACCTAGGTATCTTCAGCATTTATGCAACATAAAAATATTCGTAACTTTTCGATTATCGCCCACATTGATCATGGCAAATCCACGTTATCCGACCGCCTTATTCAAGACTGTGGAGGGTTGACTGATCGTGAAATGGCAGCTCAAGTACTTGATTCTATGGATTTAGAACGTGAACGTGGGATCACGATCAAGGCTCAGTCAGTGACCTTGGACTATAAAGCTAATGATGGTGAAGTATACCAATTGAACTTTATCGATACGCCTGGGCATGTTGATTTCACCTATGAAGTATCCCGTTCACTAGCTGCTTGTGAAGGGGCTCTATTGGTCGTGGACGCGGGCCAAGGAGTAGAAGCGCAAACATTAGCAAATTGTTACACCGCTATCGATATGGAAATGGAAGTGGTGCCGATTTTGAATAAAATCGACTTACCGCAAGCCGATCCACTCAGGGTCGCTGAAGAAATTGAAGACATTGTCGGTATCGATGCGCTCGATGCGGTCCAGTGCTCTGCCAAAACAGGTGTTGGTATTGCCGAAGTATTAGAAGAGATTGTGGCGAAAATACCACCACCAGAAGGTGATCCTGATGCGCCATTAAAAGCGTTGATCATTGATTCATGGTTCGATAATTATCAAGGTGTTGTGTCGTTAGTACGCGTTATTGATGGACAGCTTACCAGTAAAGATAAGATTAAAATCATGTCGACCGGTGTGGTTCACCAAGTCGATAAAGTCGGTATTTTTACACCCAAAGCAAACAACACTGGAATACTTCGCAGTGGGGAAGTGGGCTTTATCATTGCGGGCATTAAAGAGATTCACGGTGCACCGGTCGGGGATACAATAACTCTGGCGAATAATCCTGCAATGGAGGTGCTACCTGGGTTTAAAAAAGTTAAACCGCAAGTTTACGCAGGGTTATTTCCTGTCAGTTCCGATGAGTATGAAGATTTTCGTGATGCCTTAGCAAAATTGAGTTTGAATGATGCTTCATTGTTTTTTGAACCGGAAAGCTCTGCTGCATTAGGTTTTGGTTTCCGTATTGGTTTCTTAGGTATGTTACACATGGAAATCATTCAAGAACGTTTGGAGCGTGAATATGATTTGGATCTTATTACGACAGCACCGACGGTGGTCTACGAAGTATTAACCACCAAAGACGAAATCTTAACTGTTGATAATCCATCTAAGCTGCCTCCGATTAACGATATTGCTGAAATCCGTGAGCCCATTGTTGAAGCGAATATTTTAGTCCCTTCAGAATTCTTGGGTAATGTGATTACTTTGTGTATTGAAAAACGTGGTGTACAAACCAACATGGCATATCATGGGAAGCAAGTCGCTGTGACTTACGAGTTACCCATGGCAGAAGTGGTACTTGACTTCTTTGACCGCTTAAAATCAACTTCTCGCGGTTTTGCTTCATTGGATTATAATTTCAAAAAATTCAATCCTGCAGATATGTGTCGTTTAGATATCCTAATTAATGGTGAACGTGTTGATGCGCTCGCGATTATTACCCACAAAGATAATGCTCAATACCGTGGTCGTGACTTAGTAGACAAATTACGTGAATTGATCCCACGTCAAATGTTTGATATTGCCATTCAAGCGGCTATTGGCACCCATGTAGTGGCAAGAAGTACCGTTAAGCAACTCCGTAAAAACGTTATTGCAAAATGTTATGGTGGGGACGTAAGTCGGAAGAAGAAATTATTACAAAAACAAAAAGACGGTAAAAAGCGAATGAAGCAAGTCGGTAATGTTGAGTTACCTCAAGACGCTTTCTTAGCGATACTGAAGGTGGGTAAATAATGGCTCAATTATTTGCCATATTCTTAGTTTTATTGACGGTGATTACCGGTTTAATCTGGTTAATTGATTCGCTTGTATTTGCGCCTAAGCGTCGTGAACGTGCTGCCCTGGCTGCAGGTGTTAAAGAAATTGAAGATTTTGAGCCTCCGTTACCTTACGTAGTGGATACGGCAAAACAAATCTTTCCTGTAATTGCCTTTATCATGGTGCTACGGTCTTTTTTATATGAGCCTTTCCAAATTCCGTCCGGCTCGATGATGCCGACTTTGTTGGTCGGTGATTTCATTTTAGTTGAAAAGTTTACTTACGGCCTTAAAGATCCCATTACACGGACTAAATTTTGGGATGTTGGTGAGCCTAAACGTGGTGATATTGTGGTATTCAAATACCCGCCACAACCAGAACTAGATTACATTAAACGGGTAGTAGGATTACCCGGTGACCGTATTTTTTATCGAGCTAAACAAATTACTGTTGTACCTGCTTGTAAAAGTGGAAATGAGTGTGCGAAACCTTATTTAGTGCCACTGACACAAAAACAAACCAGTGAATTTGCGCAAAATATGGTGCCATTAAACCAATTCACAGAAGTGCTAGGTGAAGCGGAACATGAAATTTTACAGCATCCGGTATTATCGGCTAGTCCATCTCAGTTTTACCGTCAACCAGGCACTGCCGCAGATGAATGGCAAGTTCCTGAAGGGCAATATTTTGTGTTAGGTGATAACCGAGATAATAGCCGTGATAGCCGTTTCTGGGGGTTTGTCAGTAACGAACATCTGGTTGGAAAAGCCGTTGCGATTTGGATATCATTCGAATTTGAACGAGCGACAGATAGTTTCCTGCCACAATGGATCCCATCAGGTGTACGCTTTAATCGAGTGGGAGGGCTGCAATGAGCAAGGCATCTGCCAGTTCATCTGCCCAAGCACCAAATAAAGCAAGCATTGAGCCGCTGATGAAGCTTCAGCGTCTCGTTGATCATCAATTTAATGATATTTCGTTGCTTAAGCAAGCAATGACCCACAAGTCAGCACATCGACAACATAATGAGCGCTTAGAGTTTCTTGGTGATGCAGTGTTAGGTATGGTCGTTGGTGAACATTTATATAAAGTCTTTCCTGATTCCCCTGAAGGTCAATTAACGCGGATGCGTTCGGCGATTGTCAAAGGGGATACTTTAGCTGAAATAGCCTTAGAAAAGGGACTGGGTGAATTTATTCAACTTGGTGCTGGCGAATTGAAAAGTGGTGGTAAACATCGCTATTCGATTCTAGCTGATGTCGTGGAATCGATTATTGGTGCCATTTATCTAGATGCTGGGATGCAAAAATGTCATGACTTTATTCATGCTTGGTTTGGTTCTCGGATCACGAAACTTGATCCACAAATTCACCCGAAAGACGCTAAAACCCGTTTACAAGAATACCTTCAATCGCGTGCTATTGAGTTACCTGTCTATGAGGTTGTCGACATTAAAGGCAAAGATCATAATCAAACCTTTGTCGTAAGTTGCGTAACGGCAACGTTAGCTGATCCTATTGAAGCGCAAGGACCCAGCCGAAAAAGAGCTGAACAACGCGCTGCACAACTGACCTTAGAGAAATTACAAGATGACCGACGCTGAGTTTCCAACCACGTACTGTGGAATGATCGCTATTGTAGGGCGCCCGAATGTCGGAAAGTCGACTATTCTCAACCGTTTAATTGGCCAAAAAGTCAGTATTACATCACGCAAACCTCAAACAACTCGACACCGTATCATGGGGATCGACTCTGAAGGTGATAAACAGGCTATTTATGTGGACACTCCAGGTTTACACATTGAGGAAAAACGTGCGATTAATCGGTATATGAACCGCGCGGCATCGAGTTCATTAGGTGAAGTTTCATTGGTCTTGTTTGTCGTAGAAGGCACACGTTTTACTGACGATGACGCTATGGTATTAGAAAAAATTAAAGCCTCAGGGATCCCATGTTGGGCGATTGTGAATAAGTCGGATAATGTCTTAGATAAACAACAGCTATTAACACATTTAACATGGTTAGATGCACAACATGACTTTGCTCATGTGATGCCAATATCGGCTAAGTTAGGCCGTTATTTACCCGAGCTTCGAGAGATGGTGATGGCACAGCTACCCGAAAGTGAATTTTATTACCCTGAGGAGTATGTGACGGACCGATCTAGTCGGTTTATGGCAGCAGAAATCATTCGTGAAAAACTCATGCGCTACACCGGTGATGAGTTACCGTATTCAGTCACGGTAGAGATTGAACAGTTTAAGTTAACTGAATCTGGTATTTATCGTATCAATGGTTTAATTTTAGTTGAACGTGAAACTCAAAAACGGATGATTATTGGTAAACAAGGAAGTCATTTGAAAACGATCGGTTCTGATGCCCGTAAGGATCTCGAGACTTTATTTGATAATAAAGTGTTTCTAGAGCTATGGGTAAAAGTGAAATCAGGTTGGGCTGATGATGAGCGAGCGTTACGCAGTCTAGGTTACGGTGAACACTAATCCATTATTTTCAAGGATCCTTGCATGAGTGAATTTAATCAATATCGTCGTGAATATACATTAGGCTCGCTTGAAGAGGGAGATTTGCATCCTAATCCCATGGCACTCTTTAAAGCCTGGTTAGATATAGCTGTTGAATCGAAAATCCCGGATCCTAATGCAATGACGGTAGCTACGGTGAATGCACAAGGTCAGCCTTCACAGCGGATTGTGTTGCTTAAAGATCTCACCACTGATGGATTTGTTTTTTATACCAATTTAGGCTCTCGAAAAGCGCAAGAACTCACCGATAACCCTAATATTTCTCTACACTTTCCTTGGCATATGTTAGAGCGCCAAGTCAGAGTGAACGGGGTGGCGACCCCACTGAGTCGTTCTGCAGTTGCCAAATACTTTTTTTCACGTCCTAAAGATTCTCAGTTAGGCGCAATCGTCTCAAAACAAAGCCAACCCATATCATCACGCCAAATGCTATTAACACAGTTTCAGCAATTGAAAGATAAATATACAAACGGTGACATTCCCTTACCTGATTTTTGGGGAGGTTTTTTAGTGAAACCAGAGCAAATTGAATTCTGGCAAGGGGGAGAACATCGCTTGCATGACCGCTTTGAATATACTAAACAGTCTGATAGTACTTGGCGCATCCAGCGTCTTAATCCGTAGCATTATCGATGATTGATAGTCATTGTCACTTGGACCTAGCGTGCTTTGATGATGAACTTGATCAAGTCATCCAGCGTGGCCTGGATGCAGGTGTTCAACAATTTATTATTCCTGGGATTGAACCTGACCACTGGAGTAAGTCTCAGCGAATTGCGGTGCGGTTTCCACAATGTTATTACACCTTAGGCTATCACCCTTTTTTCTACCCGCGACACCTTAATCCCGAAATAATTAAATCTATGATAACGATGTTGGCGGCAGCTATTGATAAAGCGAGTGTTCAACGAGGATTCGTGGGGGTGGGAGAAATTGGTATTGATCGGACCTTAGCGACAGACCTATCTCTTCAAATTGAGTTGTTTGATGCACAACTTCGATTAGCCAAAGCGCATCGATATCCGGTTATTATTCATCATCGAAAATCCCATGATCAAATTATTGGTCGGCTCAAAGCCACACAGTTTGACCAAGGTGGAATTATCCATGCTTACTCAGGCAATGCCGAAATAGCTCAACAATACATCGATCTAGGTTTTTGTCTAGGTGTGGGAGGTACCATTACTTATCCTCGAGGTCAAAAAACGCTGAGTGCGCTTCAACAGGTGGGTATTGAACACTGTGTGTTAGAAACAGATTCCCCCGATATGCCCATGTATGGGCGTCAAGGTCAACGCAATGAACCGGCTTACCTGAGTGATGTATTGTCCGTATTAGATCACGCTTTTCCTGAACTGACAGGGAATCAAATTGCGTGTATTACATCACACAATGTACAACGGATATGGCGTATTGAGCGTGCAAGCTGATAGATTTAGATGGATGGTAGAACGGCGCTATTTGACGAAAGCATAGCGTGCTTTACGATAATATAAGCGAATTGCAAACCCACCAATAAAGATTCCTAACAACAGCACGACACTGAACATGCCTTGTTGTTGCTTTTGGAGTTGAAGTTGTTGAGCTGCGACAATATCATCGTCAACGACAAAGCGGATGTAACCTGCGGTTTCATTCGACACGATAATCGGCGCGATAAAGACAGAAAATGGATTTTCGTGTTGTTCGACAAACTCGATAATTGAATCAATTTCACCTACTTTTCCTAATTCAACGCCATATCGGTTATATACTGAGATCCCGCGAAAATGTCCTAATGTTAAATAGGTACTTAGCGTATCTTCAAGTTGTTCGCGATAATTGGCTTGATCGGTGTTAATCATCGTGTCATTGAGCCAAGGAGATAAGCTCCCTGCCGCAATTTGACTCAAACGCTGTCCTAGTTGCTGGGTATACACACTGTAATGGGCTTGAGTCGTATCTTGCTGAACCTGCCATACCCATGCAACCGCAAATAGGCTAACGGATATGAAAATTGTTCTGAACAGGTACCTTGTCATGGGCAACGCTTTAATTAATTGATACACTAATTACAGTAAAGCAATGTCTGTTTGTTGCCAAGTTTTTTTCTCTTAAATTGTCGTTATAAAGGTGCTTTAGATGGCTCACATGTTTTCCCCTCAATCACGTAACTCACATCGTGCACTATTAGAATTTTTATCGATATATCCTTATCAACAATTCGCTAAAGATACGTTGACATGGGAATCAAGTAATAATGAGTTCGAGGAACTGATTAATACTCCGATATTAACGATTGCTGGACAGCATCTGAATGCTTATATCCTTGAATCAATTTTACAGCAACTGCCTGAAGCAATCGCTCATGAGTCAGTCCGTTTACATCCATTATCCGATGCCTTTAGCGCCACTGTAGTGCAAATCATCTTAACGGAATCGGTGGATAAAAGTTGGTTAGCGAAGATTTCTCAACAATATTACGTTGAGGCGTTTTGTCTTGCTAACGCCCCTCGATTAGATACACCTGGCATCATTGTGATGGATATGGACTCAACGGTCATTCAGATTGAGTGTATTGATGAGATTGCCAAATTATGTGGTAAAGGCGATGAAGTGAGCGAAGTGACTGAATTGGCAATGCAAGGAAAATTAGATTTTGCACAAAGTTTACGTCAACGTGTGGGGGTACTTGCAGGTATTGATGTGACGTTATTACAAGGCATTCGTGACAGTATTCCATTAATGCCAGGGATTCATGCATTATTACAAACTTTGCAAGGATGTGGTTGGAGAACAGTTATTGCATCTGGCGGCTTTACTTATTTTGCACATTATCTGCAAGATCGTCTGGCATTGGATGGAGCGCATGCCAATGAACTAGAAACAATTGACGGTCATCTGACAGGTCAAGTGCTTGGGGATATTATGGATGCACAAAAGAAAGCCGATACCGTGGTGCAGTATGCCCAGTCACATCAAATCGATTTATCGCAAACGATTGCATTAGGCGATGGGGCCAATGATTTAGTCATGATGGGGCAAGCTAACTTGGGTATGGCATTTCATGCTAAACCGGTAGTGGAAGCTCAAGCCGATGCTGCCATTCGTTTTGGTGGAGTTGAAAATACGCTATATGCGCTGATTTAAACGACTATACTGTATTGAATAGATATCGTTATTATTGATTAAGGGCCGATTAAATGGCAAAAGCAGACAAAACCGCATTTGTATGCACTGACTGTGGTGACTCATCACCACGCTGGCAAGGGCAGTGTAAGTGTGGTGCGTGGAATACCATGCAAGAAATCAAAGTCTCTTCAGCCAAAACACCTTCGCGTGCTGCAGCCAGTATTGCTGGTTACGCTGGGGCTGTTCAAGGAGGCGCTAAGAAAATTAATGATGTCGCGACGGTGGAGACTGAAAAATTTCCTACCGAAATTGGAGAATTAGACCGGGTATTATCTGGTGGGATCACCATCGGTTCGGTGAATATTATTTCTGGCGATCCGGGTGCAGGTAAAACGACATTATTATCAGATTTAGTGGCGAGAATGTCGATGCGGATGCAAGCATTATATTGTACCGCTGAAGAGTCACTCTCACAGTTTAAAAATCGGGTTAATCGCCTTAAATTAACCTACAACGAAGAACAGTTATTTTTATTATCAGAAACATCCGTTGAAGCGATTATTGAAGAGCTGGATACGCATAAAATTAAGTTTGCGGTCATCGACTCTATTCAAGCGGTAGTGACGGAGAATGCCAATGGGAGTCCAGGGTCACCATCTCAAGTCAAAAGTGCAGCCCAAGCCTTGACGCAGTACTGTAAGCAAAATGATGTCACGATGTTTATCATCGCCCATGTGAATAAAAATAACGAAATTGCAGGTCCACAAACCTTAGTTCATATAGTGGATGCTTTACTCCATATCGATACCAATGATGGTCAGGTGCGAACCTTACGAGCTAATAAAAACCGCTTTGGTGATATAGATACGGTCGGTATTTTCCGGATGACTGAGCGCGGTATGCTCAGTGTCGATAATCCCAGTGAGATCTTTTTATCCGGTTCAAGTACGCAATCACCAGGCGCTACTATTACGTGTATCCGCAAAGGCAATCGTAACTTACTACTCGAAATCCAATGTTTGACGACCGATACTGAAGCGGAATACCCACAAAGAGTGTGTGTGGGTTTGAATATGAATCGCATCAAAATGCTAACGGGTGTGTTACGAAAACATACGAAAACAAAAATTTTCCACGATACGTTTTTTAACATTGTCGGGGGGCTGAAAATTGATGAATCAGAAACCTGCATTGATTTAGCGCTGGTCACGGCGTTACTGAGTTCATTGCATGAGTTTGTCGTCCCTCGAACCAGTTGTATCATGGGAGAGCTAAGTTTAAATGGGGATGTTCGACCCATTGATAGTGGAGTTCCACGAGTCAAAGAAGCAGCCCAACACGGTTTTACCGAAATTTATATTCCACATCGCAATTATCATAAGTCCATGGAAAATTTAGGGGCCCGTATTATTCCGGTCAAAACGATTCACGAATTACTTGAGTTGATCAAATAAAAAACGGGTCACTGATGACTCAGTGTCCCGCTTTTATGTCTTTAATGAGCCATTAATGGGCTCACCATTTACTTACTAATTTTCTTATATTTAAGTCGATGCGGTTCGACGATATCTGATCCATATGTCGCTTTAAGCCAAGCTTCATAATCCGTAAAGTTACCTTCATAGAAGTTAATTTTACCATCATCACGATAGTCCAGAATATGCGTCGCTACTCTATCCAAGAACCAGCGATCGTGCGATATGACCATGGCACAACCCGGGAACTCCAGTAGGGCATTTTCCAACGCGCGTAAGGTTTCTACGTCTAAATCATTGGTAGGTTCATCGAGTAATAAGACATTACCGCCGGCTTTGAGTAATTTAGCTAAGTGAACCCGATTACGCTCACCTCCAGACAAATCCTTGATGAACTTTTGCTGGTCGTTGCCTTTGAAGTTAAAGCGCGAACAATAGGCACGTGAATTGATTTCAAAGTTGCCAATGCGAATCAGATCTTGTTCATCCGATATTTCTTTCCAGACAGTATTGTCTTCATTCATGTGATCACGGAATTGTTCGACTGAAGCAATTTGGACCGTATCTCCTAGAACGATCTCACCTGCGTCAGGTTGTTCTTGACCTGTTAACATCCTAAATAAGGTCGACTTACCGGCGCCGTTAGGCCCAATAATTCCGACAATTGCCCCTTTCGGAATTGAAAAGCTTAAATCGTCGATAAGTAAGCGATCACCATAGGACTTTTTCAAGCCCGTCACATCGATGACTTTGTCACCTAAACGTTCACCGGGTGGAATAAATAGTTCGTTGGTTTCGTTACGACGTTGGTAATCACTGGTATTGAGCTCTTCAAAACGTGCCATCCGTGCTTTGGACTTAGTCCCGCGACCTTTAGGATTAGTACGAACCCATTCTAATTCTTGTTGGATGGATTTTTGGCGAGCATTTTCAGTGCGTTCTTCTTGCTGCAGACGAGCATCTTTTTGTTCGAGCCATGACGAATAATTCCCTTCCCAAGGGATCCCCATGCCGCGATCAAGCTCTAAGATCCAACCCGCCACATTATCCAAAAAGTACCGATCGTGAGTAATAGCAACAACCGTCCCTTCGTAATCGTGTAAAAAGCGTTCTAACCAAGCCACAGACTCTGCATCTAAGTGGTTAGTTGGTTCATCGAGTAATAACATATCTGGTTTTTCGAGCAATAATTTACATAAAGCAACGCGACGACGTTCTCCCCCAGAGAGTTTACTGACATCTGCATCCCAAGGTGGCAGGCGCAGTGCATCAGCGGCTCGTTCGAGCGCGTTATCCAGATTGTGGCCGTCTTTAGCTTGAATAATCGCTTCTAATTCACCTTGCTCTTTGGCCAGAGCATCGAAATCGGCATCCGGATCGGCATAAGCGGCATAGACTTCATCGAGTCGGGTAATGGCTCCTGCGACATCTGCCACAGCAAGTTCGATATTACCACGGACATTTAATGTCTCATCTAGGTGGGGTTCTTGGGGTAGGTAACCAATCTTAATACCTGGAAGCGGGCGCGCTTCTCCTTCAATTTCAGTATCAACACCTGCCATAATCCGTAAAAGAGTTGATTTACCTGCACCATTGAGACCGAGTACGCCGATTTTTGCCCCAGGAAAGAAACTTAATGAGATATCTTTAAGGATAAAACGATTCGGTGGAACGATTTTACCCACACGATGCATTGAATAAACAAACTGTGCCATGAAATTGCCTTGTTTCGTAAAATTTTGTGTATTGTAATAGATAATAGCGGGTAACTACTAGATATGTGTGACGGTTTTTAATAGCATGTGGTTTTTCTTATATTCAATAGGCTATTTATGACTGCTGTTTCGCTAACACAACTCGCCCAACATATCGATGCCACAATATCTTCTCCTGATAAAGAGACACTTGCACGTGCCGCAGAAGTCATCATCGAACGCGTCGCTCCTCTGGATCGGGCCCAAAAGGGGGAAGTCGGATTTTTGAATGACAAAAAATATGTAGCGAGTTTATCTTCGACTCAAGCCAGCGCAGTGATTCTCACTGAGAAATTAGCCAATGATTATCCAGGTATCGCGTTAGTGGTTAAAGACGCTTATGTCGGTTTTGCCCTAGCTGCACAATTATTAAATCCTACACCTAAACCTCACTATGCTATTCATCCTTCGGCTTTTGTCGATGAGACAGCTCAGTTAGGTAACGATGTGAGCATTGGGCCTAATGCAGTGATAGAGGCAGATGTTGTATTAGGCGATAACGTATCGATTGGGGCAGGGGCAGTGATCCGCGTCAACGCGCGTATTGGGCATGATAGCTATATTCACCCGAATGTCACGGTCTATCATAGTTGTGAACTTGGACATCATGTTGTTGTGCATAGCAACACGTCAGTGGGTTGTGATGGCTACGGTTATGCACCTAACGCTGGGACGTGGATTACTATTCCGCAAACGGGGATTGTGCGAATTGGAGATTATACTGAGATCGGTGCCAGTACGACGATTGACCGCGGTGCTTTGGATGATACGATCATTGGTGAACATGTGATTATCGATAACCAGGTCCATATTGCGCATAACGTCGTGGTGGGTGATGGGTCCTGTTTATGTGGTGGAACGATGATGGCGGGTAGTGTGAATATTGGTAAAAATGTGGTCATTGCTGGAACAGTAGCAATTAATGGTCATATTAGTATTTGTGATAATGTACAAATAACCGGCAATACAATGGTGACCAGTGATATCACACAACCGGGTGTTTACTCATCTGGCATGCCGCATACGCCATATAGCGAGTGGCGTCGAAATTCAGTCCGTATCAAGCAGTTGGACAGTATTTTCAAACGAGTAAAAGCGTTAGAAGGTCAAGTGCAACGAATTCAATCCACCCCGGACGATAGGTAAAACAGCCAAAACACAATATGTAGTAGTTTTTTTGCCGGTTTTTGACTAAAATGTACACATTGAAAATTTTTGATTACCCTTTTGCAACAGGTGCCATAAATGTTAGAACGCAACATGAATATTGCTGATTTTGATCCAGAGTTAGCCAAAGCTATTGATCTTGAAAATCAACGTCAAGAACATCATATCGAATTAATCGCGTCAGAGAACTATTGTTCACCTCGTGTACTTGAAGCTCAAGGTTCACAGCTGACTAACAAGTATGCTGAAGGTTATCCTGGTAAGCGTTATTATGGCGGTTGTGAGCATGTTGATGTGGTTGAGAATTTAGCGATTGAGCGTGCTAAAGAACTATTTGGCGCTGAGTATGCTAATGTCCAGCCACACGCTGGTTCACAAGCAAATACTGCCGTATTTGGTGCGCTGCTGAATGCCGGTGATACTGTACTAGGTATGAGCCTTGCTCACGGTGGTCACCTAACTCACGGTTCACATGTGAATTTTTCGGGTAAAATCTATAATGCAGTGCAATATGGTATTGATGAATCAACCGGTATTATTGATTATGCACAAATTGAAGCGCTAGCATTAGAACACAAACCTAAAATGATTATTGGTGGTTTCTCGGCCTATTCAGGAATTGTTGACTGGGCGAAGTTCCGTGAGATTGCTGATAAAGTCGGTGCTTATTTATTAGTGGATATGGCGCATATTGCAGGGTTAGTTGCAGCGGGTGTTTACCCAAGCCCTATTCCTCATGCACACGTTGTTACCACAACAACACACAAAACCTTAGCGGGTCCTCGCAGTGGATTGATTTTATCTGCATGTGGTGATGAAGATATTTATAAAAAATTAAACAGCTCAGTTTTCCCTGGGAATCAAGGTGGCCCATTATGTCACGTGATTGCAGCAAAAGCGGTGGCTTTCAAAGAAGCATTGCAGCCAGAGTTTAAAACATATCAGGCACAAGTAGTGAAGAACGCTAAAGCCATGGTAGCAGTGATGCAAGAGCGCGGGTTTAATATCGTTTCTAACGGTACTGAGAATCACTTGTTCTTACTTGATTTAATAGATAAAGATATTACGGGTAAAGATGCTGATGCAGCTCTAGGTTTAGCGAACATTACGGTGAACAAAAACTCAGTACCTAATGATCCACGCTCACCGTTTGTGACGAGTGGTTTACGCATCGGTACACCGGCTATTACACGTCGTGGTTTTGGTGAAACTGAAGCCCAACAAGTAGCCACGTGGATATGTGATGTACTTGATAATATGGGTGATGATAGCGTTATTGAACGTGTTAAGTCAGAAGTTGTTGCCTTATGTGAACAACATCCAGTTTATGGCTAATTGGTAGCCATTTAGTGACTCATTAGCCGGCTTTTGCCGGTTAATTTGTTTTTAAAAGAGCAAAAATATGTTTTGTCCATTTTGTAGCGAACAAGAAACCAAAGTGATCGATTCACGTCTAGTTGCCGAAGGACACCAGATCCGTCGGCGCCGTGAGTGTTTAGCATGTAGAGAACGCTTCACGACGTTTGAAATCGCAGAGCTGGTATTACCAAGAGTCATCAAACGTGACGGTTCACGCGAGCCGTTTAACGAAGAAAAGCTGCGGTTAGGCTTGCAACGTGCGTTAGAAAAACGTCCGGTCAGCACTGAAAGTGTAGAGAAATCGATTAATCAAATAAAATCAGCGTTACGTGCCACTGGAGAACGAGAAGTTGAGAGTGAGTGGGTGGGTAATTTGATTATGGATGAACTTAAAGAGTTAGATAAAGTGGCCTATGTTCGCTTTGCATCGGTTTACCGCTCGTTTGAGGACATTCGTGAATTTGGCTTAGAAATAGCCAAACTCGGCCAAATCCAAGATGGAGAATCCAAATAGTCATGACCACGTTCAGTGCGTTTGACCATGCCATGATGGCCCGTGCCTTGCGTCTGGCCCAAAAAGGTCGATACACTGCTGCTCCTAATCCAATGGTGGGGTGCGTCATTACACTGGATAATAAAGTGATTGGTGAAGGACATCATCAACAGGCCGGTACCGCACATGCAGAGGTTAATGCCCTTAGCCAAGTCGATGATTTATTGACTCAAGGTAAACTTGACGTTGACCAACTCAAATATACCACCGCTTATGTCACCTTAGAACCCTGTAGTCACACCGGTCGCACGGGGCCATGTGCAGATGCCCTTATTGACAGACAGATTGGGCGTGTAGTGATAGCGATGCAAGACCCATTTAGTGAAGTGGCTGGTCGGGGTATTGCGAAACTAACGCATGCTAATATTCAAGTGGAAGTGGGCTTATTGGCAGATGAGAGTGCTGCTTTGAATCGACATTTTTTGTCACTCGTTGAACGCCGACGCCCCTTTGTTACCGCTAAGTTAGCGACGTCTTTAGATGGTAAAATTGCGTTAAACAATGGTGTTAGTCAGTGGATCACAGGTCCTGAAGCGCGTCGTGATGTTCAGGGGCATCGTGCCCAACATATGTGTATTTTGACTGGCTCGCAAACGGTTATCGCTGATGATCCTCAGCTCAATGTGCGCTTAGATGAATTACCTGATGCGGTGCAGCAGACATTAGCAAGTAACCCTCTAGCGCACTTGACTCAACCACTGCGCGCGGTAGTTGATTCTAACCGGCAGATCAATGAGCAATACCAAATTCTACGTGATGCCCATCCCAACGCCCCAACACATATTTTCACACCTGATAATGTTACAATTACGACAGCGGGTAAATGTGATTTAGTTGCCGTGCTTGATGCACTTGCAGAGCAAGGTATGAATAGTGTTTGGGTTGAAGCAGGTGCTGGGCTAGTAGGTGCCATGCTCGAGGCGCGTTTGATTGATGAGTTGATCATTTATCAAGCGCCCCTATTATTAGGGGGAGCGGCCAAGGATGCGATTAACATTGCCCAACTCACGCAAATGAACCAGCGTATTGAACTTGATATTGTCGATACTCGAACCGTTGGTCAAGATATTAAACACACGTGTCACGTGATTTACCCAAAAGGATAACCATGTTTACAGGAATTATTGAAGCGGTTGGTGAGATCTCACAACTACATAACAACGGTTCAGACATCCGTTTAACGGTGCAATGTCATGATTTAGATATGTCAGATGTCGCTCTAGGTGATAGTATTGCGACTAATGGCGTGTGTCTTACTGTAGTCGAATTCGGCGATAATTACTATTGTGCTGATGTATCTCAAGAAACAATTAAATACACCGGTTTTAGTGATTATTCAACGGGCGCTAAAGTGAATTTAGAAAAAGCCATGTTGCCCACCAGTCGTTTTGGTGGCCATATTGTTTCGGGCCATGTGGATGGAGTGGGTCATGTCACTAAAATCATCGACCAACAAAAATACATCGAAGTCTGGGTGCATATGCCCCCAGAGATCCGTCATTATATTGCTCATAAAGGTTCAATTACGGTAGACGGTGTGAGTTTAACGGTGAATGAAATCACCGAAGATGAGTTTATGTTATGGCTCATCCCTCACACCTTAGAAAAAACTGTGATCAGCACCTATAAAGTAGGTACGCGTGTGAATTTAGAAGTAGATGTGATTGCACGATACTTGGAGCGCTTGATGCAAGGCGGCCAAGGTAACAATAACCACACACCACAATCAGATATTAGTATGGCGTTTTTAGCAGAAAACGGCTATTTAAACAGGAAATAAACTATGACATTTCACTCTCCAGCAGAAATAATCGAAGACATTCGCCAAGGTAAGATGGTGGTGTTAATGGATGATGAAGATCGCGAAAATGAGGGCGATTTGATTATGGCTGCTGAGCACGTGACGCCTGAGGCGATCAATTTTATGGTCACCCATGCCCGTGGTCTAGTGTGTTTGCCAATGACGGCAGAACGTTGTCGTCGGTTAAAATTACCGCTGATGGTGGATAAGAATTCGGCGCAATTTTCGACGAATTTTACCGTGTCTATCGAGGCGGCAGAAGGCGTTACAACCGGGATTTCAGCAGCCGATCGAGCACAAACTATTTTAGCCGCGGTGAACCCCGATGCAGTCGCCACTGATATCGTCCAACCGGGTCATATTTTTCCATTAATCGCAAAAGAAGGCGGGGTTCTCAATCGTGCCGGTCATACTGAAGCGGGTGTTGATTTAGCTCGATTAGCGGGCAGTGAGCCAGCAGCAGTCATTGTTGAAATATTGAATCCTGATGGCAGCATGGCGCGTCGCCCAGAGTTGGAAGTATTTGCTCAAGAGCATGGCTTAAAAATAGGCACGATTGCCGATTTAATTGAATATCGAAACCTTAACGAGACCACCATTACTAAAGTTGCTCAATGTGAGTTACCCACCGAGTATGGAGATTTCCAATTACATATGTTTAAAGATGTGATTGATGAACAAATTCATTATGCATTAGTGAAAGGGGATATCGATCCGACTGACCCAACCTTAGTGCGCGTCCATTTGCATAATACGTTTTCTGATCTACTCGGCTCGACCCGTGGCGTGAATCGCTCTATGAATTTACCTAAAGCGATGCAACGGATTGGTGCTGAAGGTGGCATTCTGGTATTACTTGGAGCCAAAGAAAATGTTGAACAACAAGTGCAACAGTTCGCCGCAGAAGATCGTGGTGAAGTTGCAGCGGGTAAAACTTGGCAGGGCTCTTCTCGGACAGTCGGTGTGGGCAGTCAAATTCTCGTGTCATTAGGTGTGAAGAAAATGAAGTTATTATCTAAGCCAGTAAAATACTCAGGCCTGTCAGGCTATGGTTTAGAGGTCGTTGAATACATAAGTTAATACTAAGGTATCGCGTAATTTTTGTGGTATACTGCGCACCGAAATTTTTATAGTGTTGTAATTTTAGCATTTAAGGAACCCTGATATGCAAATCATCGAAGGTAATATGCGCGCTACTGGTAAGAAATTTGCCATTGTCGTATCACGATTCAATAGCTTTGTAGTTGAGAGCCTGTTAGAAGGCGCTGTAGATACACTTGATCGCCTAGGTGAAGTGAACGGTGATGATATCACTGTTGTGCGTGTACCAGGTGCTTATGAGTTACCTATTGCGGCACAAAAAATCGCGCAATCAGGCAAGTTTGATGCGATCATTGCATTAGGTGCTGTTATCCGTGGTGGCACACCTCATTTTGATTTTGTTGCTGGTGAATGTAATAAAGGTCTAGCACAGGTATCACTTGAACATAATATTCCAGTGTCTTTTGGTGTTATTACGACCGATTCGATTGAACAAGCGATTGAGCGTTCCGGTACAAAAGCAGGTAACAAAGGCGCTGAAGCAGCAATGGGTGCACTAGAGATGGTTAACGTTATGAGTGCCATCGATGAGGCTATTGCGTGAGTGAACCAAAAATGAAACCTGCCGCGCGCCGCAAAGCGCGTGAGTTAGCCTTACAAGGTATTTACTCTTGGCAGATGAATGGCAATACCATCGAAAGTGTTGAGTTACATCTAGCGACAACGAATGACATGTCAAAAATAGATCTGGCATTTTTTCAAGAGCTGTTGCGTGACACGGCTAAAAAAGTGGCTGAATTGGATGTGGCCATTAAACCTTATTTAGGCCGCCTTCCAGAAGAGCTTGATCCGATTGAAAAAGCCATTTTACGCTTAGCCGCATTAGAGTTGACCCAGCGTATTGATGTGCCTTACAAAGTCGTCATAAACGAAGCGATTGAATTAGCTAAGTCATTTGGCGCTGAAGAAAGTCATAAATTTGTTAACGGTGTTCTAGATAAGGCGGTTAAGACACTACGTAGACACGAGCTCGCTTAATCACTCAAATAGGCAAACGTGACCCACGGATGAAAGAGTTTAGCATTATCGAGCGGTTTTTTACCGCTCAATCTCAACCTCGTCAAGACGTCATTATTGGTGTTGGGGATGATTGTGCCATTACGACTGTACCTACTAATCAAGCCTTAGCCACAACAACGGATACTTTAGTTGCAGGCACTCATTTCTTACCTGATACCCGCGCGAGTGATGTTGCGCATAAAGCATTAGCAGTCAATCTCAGCGATCTTGCTGCAGTCGGTGCGGTCCCTGCGTGGATAAGTCTAGCGTTATCGTTACAAGAGATAGATGAGGATTGGCTGGATGAATTTTCTGATACCTTGGCTCGCTTATGCGAATATTATGGGATTAACCTGATTGGGGGAGACACCACAAAAGGGCCATTAAGTATTACGATAACGGCACAGGGGTTTGTTCCACCAGAAAGTGTTGCAACACGTTCTGGTGCCAATCGTGGTGATTTAATTTATGTGACTGGAACGTTAGGTGATGCTGGAGCAGGCCTAGACATCTTACTGGGTAAATTAGACTGTTATGCGGTTGAAGGTTTATCTCACCAAGCACAAGCCTCCGCTGAAGCATTTTTACAAGCGCGTCATCATCGACCGACACCTCGTTTATTAGCCGGCACAGCATTGCGACGCACCATTTCTAGTTGCATTGATATTTCAGATGGCTTGCTAGGGGACATTCGACATATCATGAAGGCATCACAGTGTGGGGCGCTTATCAATGTTGATGCATTACCTATTTCGACTCACTTAGCGAACGTCGTCTCAGCTAAACAAGCTATCGATTATGCGTTAGCGAGTGGTGATGATTACGAATTATGCTTTACTTTGCCAGAAGAGAATGTGTCTGAATTAGAAACATTGTTAAACTCTTCGGGGGTTAATTTCACTTGTGTAGGGCAAATGGTGGGCGGAGCTGAACTGACATTAATGTATCAAGATAGCCCTTACAAAACAGATTCTGAAGCTTACGAGCATCAGTTTATGGTACCACCCATCCCGAAGATATAATTTCCTAATTTTATAAGGTGAATAAACGATGACTCCTGAATTACGTGCACGGGTTCGCTTAACTCACCCGATTCATTTTCTAGCGCTAGGTTTTGGCTCAGGTTTAGCGCCCAAAGCGCCAGGTACCTTTGGATCACTAGCTGCATTTCCCCTTATCATGCTATGTGGTATGGTGACATTACCGGCTTATATTACGATAACTGTCATTGCTTGTCTGCTTGGGATCTATATTTGCGGTAAAACTGCCGAAGACATGCAAGTGCATGATCATGGTGCCATTGTTTGGGATGAAATTGCTGGGATGCTATGTGTGTTCATCGCCATCCCTCTTACTTGGGATACCGCTTTATTAGGTTTCGTATTATTTCGCTGGCTGGATATTCAAAAACCCCTTTTGATTGGCTGGATCGATCAACGCTTTACTGATGGGCTAGGGATCATGCTAGATGATATTGTTGCCGGTTTAGTGGCGTGCGGCCTGCTTCATATAATGCTCTATTTTATTTAAAGCTTATACATCTAAACCCTATACATTTTAACGATACTTTAGCTTATGCTTGTCAGGCATAAGCTAAAGTATCGCGCATAATGTGTTACACAGAAGATTTTTAAATCTTAGATAGCCGTGCTTGTACTTGAGCGACAATGCCTGGCGCATCGATTTGTAACTGCGCATACATCTCAGCTTGAGTTGCTTGCATAATGAACTCGTCCGGTAATCCGCATTGTAGAAGTTTGACGCTAATGTCGTTAGCCAAAATAAACTCTGCGACTTCACTGCCTGCTCCGCCTTTAATTGCACCATCTTCCAATGTTACAAATAAGTCATGCCCAGCGGCTGCAGCGATTAATGCTTGCTGGTCAAGGGGTTTGACAAAGCGCATATCAATGAGTGTGGCATCGAGGATTTCAGCCGCTTTTTTCGCTTCAGGCAATAATGTACCAAAGTTTAAAATAGCCACTCGTTTGGTTGCCGCTGTTGAGGTGCGCAGTGAACGTGATACACCAATGGCTAATTGTGTCATGGTCGTATCGACGTCAACACCCTCACCACCACCGCGAGGATAACGCACGGCTGCTGGTTGGTTTAATTGGTGACCGGTATACAGCATTTGTCGACATTCATTCTCATCACCGGGTGTCATAATGACCATATTAGGGATACAA
Source organism: Glaciecola sp. HTCC2999 (assembly GCA_949498985.1). Taxonomy (GTDB): domain Bacteria; phylum Pseudomonadota; class Gammaproteobacteria; order Enterobacterales; family Alteromonadaceae; genus Opacimonas. Next base: position 33,696 of record CATECQ010000027.1, on the reverse strand, counting down.
CGCAAATAACTGATATCAAAGGCACCTTGGTGAGTAGGGCCATCAGCACCAACAATACCAGCACGGTCGATTGCAAATAATACCGGCAAGTTTTGGATAGCGACATCATGAATTAATTGATCATATGCTCGCTGTAAAAATGTGGAATAAATCGCGACAACCGGTTTTAAGCCACGAATAGCCATACCTGCAGCTAATGTCACAGCATGCTGTTCAGCAATTGCGACATCAAAATATTGTTGTGGATACGTTTTAGAGAATTTAACCATTCCTGAGCCTTCACGCATTGCCGGTGTAATGGCATTGAGTAATGGATCTTGTGCAGCCATATCACATAACCATTCTCCAAAAATAGCAGAATAGGAAGGTGAGCTGGGTGTTGATTTTGGCAGGGTTTCATCGGCGGGATTAAATTTAGGCACCGCGTGGAATTTTATGGGATCATTTTCCGCGACGGTATAGCCCTTGCCCTTTTTAGTGACCACGTGCAAAATTTGAGGACCAGAAATGTTACGCATATTTTTCAGCGTATCGACCATTCCTTTAACATCATGTCCATCAATAGGACCGATATAATTAAAACCTAACTCTTCAAAAATAGTGCCTGGAACAACCATGCCTTTAATATGTTCTTCAGCTTTTGATGCAAATTCTTTTAGTGGCGGCACATTAGATAAGACTTTTTTACTCCCGTCACGGATCGTATTGTAAAAACTACCGGTTAACAAACGGGCCAAATGAGAATTTAAAGCCCCCACGTTTTCTGAAATCGACATCTCGTTATCATTTAAGACAACGACTAAATCCTTTGCAATATCACCACCGTGATTGAGTGCTTCAAACGCCAAACCAGCGGTTAATGCGCCATCACCAATAACAGCAACGGTTTTACGCCCAAGCCCTTCCTTCTCTGCTGCAATAGCCATACCGATTGCCGCACTAATAGAGGTCGATGAATGACCTACTGCGAACGTATCATATGGGCTTTCTGGAGGCCATGGGAACGGATGTAACCCACCTTGTTGACGAATGGTATTCATTCGATCACGGCGATCAGTGAGAATTTTATGAGGATAAGCTTGGTGGCCGACATCCCAAATCAGTTGGTCGACGGGTGTGTTATATACATAATGCAACGCAACAGTCAGTTCAACAGTACCTAAGCCTGAGGCAAAATGACCACTCGATTGACTCACACTGGAGAGTAAAAATTGACGCAGTTCATCCGCAACCTGAGGGAGCTTATCTTTGGGTAATGTCCGTAATTCTTCGGGAGTATTTGCCAAAGCCAGAGTCGGGTAATGTGCTAAATCCAATGACATATATGAAAACGCTCTGTCGGTTAATGGTTACGCTTGACCAGGAAGGCGGCGAACTCGTTTAAGGGTGCAGTATTGTAAGGTAATTGGTCCGATGATTGAAGTGCTTGTGAGTACAATGTGCTTAAATATTCTTGAGACGCTTGTAAACCGAGTAACGCTGGAAAGGTTGATTTATTTAAATCTTGGTCTGAACCACTTGGTTTTCCTAGGGTATCGCTGTCACTGGTAATATCAAGAATATCATCTTGGACTTGGAATGCTAAGCCAAGACTACGACTAAAGGTTTTAAATAATGTCCGGTGTTCGATAGGTAGTGTTGGGACGAGTGCCATTACCATATCCACACAAGCCACTAACAATGCCCCTGTTTTAAGTCGGTGTAATTGGGTTAGCGTCTCTAAATCGATATCTTGATCAGTAAAATGTAAATCAATTGCTTGGCCACCACACATTCCATGATAGCCTGCTGCTTTGGCAAGAATGTGTATCAGCGATACTTTTTCATCCGCGCTTAATTGAGGATGTTGGGCAAGATGCTCAAAAGCGAGGCTTTGTAACGCATCGCCGACTAATATTGCCGTTCCGGGGGAATATTGAATATGACACGTAGGCATCCCGCGACGTAAATCATCATTATCCATATCAGGTAAATCGTCGTGCACGAGTGAATAAGCATGAATACATTCAATCGCGACCATCAACGGAGTTAATTTTTCTTTGGGGATCTCTAATACTTGTCCTACTAGGCAAATCAATAATGGTCTCATGCGTTTGCCTTGACCTAGAAGCGCATATTCCATCGCCGGTAATAAATCACATGGCAAGTCGGGGTAGTGTTTAAGAGATTGAGTCAGTAGTGTTTGAGTATCGGCAACAACTTGTGTGTGATATTGCTTAAAATCCGTCATCAGCGTCGTCTGCACCACTGTTCATAGGTTCTAGGGTGGCACTATCTTTAGTTAAAATGCTGATTTTTTGTTCAGCGTCTTTTAGATAGGTTTGACAGGCACGAGCCAGTTCAATGCCATCTTGAAATTTGGCTAAAGCAACATCTAATGATAATTCACCACGTTCCATCTCTTGAACGAGCTGTTCAAGTTGTTGCATGGATTGTTCAAAGTTAGGGATAGCTTTGTCAGATGCTTGGTCTTGTTCCATCTATGACTTACTCTTCATCAATTATTAATACTTGTGCTTATGATAATATCGCAAATATGACTAAAAAGCATAGTAATCTTACGATACCATCAGTTCATCATCTCTCGATTATTATCTAAAGGTCAGTTCATCTGTATGTGCCGTGCGGCCAAGGACTAACTGGACAGTTGAAATAGAACGCTCTCTAAACCCCCCTTCACAATAGTTTAAGTAGTATTTCCACATACGAGAAAAGCGCTCGTCATAGCCGTTTTCTTTGAGTTTGTCGACGTTTTCGAAAAAGCGATCATGCCAATGAGATAAGGTTTGTGCATAATCTAACCCAATGTCATGTAAATCACGGATACTCAAATCGGTGTACTGTTTTATGCAACGATTAATGACATATTGAGAAGGTAAAAAACCGCCAGGAAATATATATTTTTGGATAAAATCAACGCCATTACTGTAGGTTGCATAGCGGCGATCATCAATCGTGATAGCTTGAAGTACCATTAATCCTTCAGGCTTTAACAACGATGTGCACTTTTCAAAAAAGTTACGCAGATAGGCTTTGCCTACCGCTTCAATCATTTCAATGGATACAAGCTTGTCGTAAGTGCCTTCCAAAGTACGATAATCTTGTTTGAGTAACGTAATTTTGTCAGTGAGGCCTTCTTTGGCGACCCACTCTTCAGCCCATGCATATTGTTCATCTGAAATTGTGGTCGTGGTGACTTTACACCCATAATGTTTGGCTGCATAAACGGCTAAACCGCCCCAACCAGTTCCAATTTCCATTAAATGGTCGGTCGGTTTGAGCTGGAGTTTTTCACAAATCTCTTTGAGCTTATTTTGTTGGGCTTCAGCTAAATCAGCTCCTGGATGAGGATAGACCGCAGCTGAATACATCATGCTTTCATCTAAGAATTGTGTATATAATTGATTCCCTAGGTCGTAATGTGCTTGGATGTTTTTGCGAGCTTGGGCCACTGAGTTACGATTAAAGAAATGTTGGATCTTATTAATAGGAAATGTCAGCCACGTGAAACGATTTTCCCATTTGTCTAAGGTCGGTAAATTGCGAGCAAAGACCCGGATAACATTCGTTAGGTTAGGTGTATTCCACATCCCGTCCATGTAAGTTTCACCACTGGCTACACTGCCACCAAAAAGTAGGTGACGGTATGCTTTTTTATCTAGGATATTAACCTCTGCTTGCAGCTCACTGTGGGTATCACCAAATTGAGCCACCATAATGCCGTTTTCTTTGAGGGTCATACCCCCTTGAGGTAATTTGCCCAATACATTAATGAATGCCCGTTTACACCACGTATCTAAAATGGATCCACTGCTAGGTTTGGTTATTGTTTGTTCTGCTTGAGACATACTTATGATTCCTCAGATTGCGTAATGGGTTTGGAGTGGCCATAAAAAGGCGTGCGTTTTATAAATAGTTTTAACGCCTCCCAATATATACCACCGACCGTTTTTAAGGTCATGCTAGGTATACGGCGCTTGGCCGAAGATAGATTAGCCTGAGTCAGAGGCTGTCGCTGTAAATCGATACTGGCCACCATATGTTTGACTTCTTTATGACAGGTCAGTGATAACTGAATACGTTGATCAGGTTGTGGGATATGCCACTGATATTGCATATCCATAGGATTAAACGGAGACACATGAAATGCTTTTGGGGTGTCTTCTTGGATCGTTAAATCTACCAAATAATAATGACGTTCATGCCATGGGGTATTACTGACTTCGGCGAGCATGTAGTCATATTGTTGGGATAGTGGATCTTGGATATAGTAAAAATTTACCGGGCTAAAATACAGATTGAGCATACGCGTCTGTCCGAGAAAATAGACATCGCCCGTGATCTCATCACTCACCGGGGTGGGCAAGGTGAAACGCAGCTGGTTGGCTTTGTACAATACCTCGTCTTCAAGTGATAAACCTTGTTCGTTCAAATAATCACTGCGGCGAAACTCCAACAAGCCTTTTGCATTGACGTTGAAGCCAGGGATCTGTGATAGTGCATGAAGCTCTTTGAGTTTTACCCAAAACAAATATATACCATATTGAAACTCATGACGCGTTGGCGTAAAGCGTTTATGCGTCACGGTTCCTTGGTAAATGGCGCTTTCTAATGAGGGTAAGGGTTGTACTGAACTCAAAGCGTCGCTCCAAAACGCGCACATACATCTAATGCACTGCGCACACCATCCTCATGAAATCCGTTATACCAATATGCGCCACAAAAATGCAGGTGATCTTGACCACAGATCCGTTCACGTTCACCTTGGGCTTTGACCATACTAGGGCTAAATTGAGGGTGTGCGTAATGAAACGTATTGATAATTTTAGTGGGGTCAATTTCAGCAGTATTATTCAACGTTACACAAAATGTGTGTTCAGATTGTAAGCGCTGTAAGATATTCATGTTGTAGGTGACTGAAGCGGGTTGCGACGCTTCATTAGCGTCCCCTTTGATAAGATAATTCCAGCTTGCCCAAGCTAATTCTCGTTCGGGGAGTACGTTCACATCGGTATGCAAAACAACCTCATTCATGGCGTATTCGATATTACCTAAGACCGCTTGGTGCGCTTCATTAGGGGCGGCAAGCATGGCTAAAGCTTGATCCGAGTGACAAGCAAAGATAACCTCATCAAAATCGGCATTTTGGATATTATCACCCGAACCAAAACTGACCGTATAACCGGATTTATCACTCAGTGGGCTGACTCGCTGAACGGGGGCATTCAGTTTAATTTTATCCGCAAATGACTCGGTTAATGGGGCAATATATTCACGTGACCCGCCGATAATCGTATACCACTGAGGTCTATCCGTGATGTTTAATAACCCGTGATTGTTAAAGAACTGCAAGAAAAACGTCAAAGGAAATGACTTTGAATCTTCTAATGACATGGACCAAATCGCTGCACACATTGGCAAAATATAGTTTTGACTAAAATCTTCGCTTAAATGGTGATGCTTAATATAATCAAACAATGTCATACCTGCTTTAGCATGCATTTGTGCATCGTCGGATTTACAAAGTTTGTTAAACTTTAAAATGTCTAACACGATGCGCCAAAAACGAGGCCGTAACAGGTTTCGTCGTTGGGCAAATAATGAATTGAGGGTATTACCATTATATTCGAGTTTTGCTGCGCGATTTTTCACACTGAAACTCATTTCAGTGGGTTGTGCATTTACTCCAATCAGACTCATTAATTTATTAAAATTTGGATAAGTCCAATCGTTAAACACGATAAAACCCGTATCAATGGCATAATGCACATCGTCAATATATACATCTTTAGTGGCCGTGTGCCCACCGATGTAATCGTTAGCTTCAAAGACGCTAATATCGTGGTCTTTGTTAAGTAAGTATCCGCATGTTAGGCCGGATATACCGCTACCAATAATCGCAATACGCTTTTTCATGAATCTCTCTTGTGTTGTTCTAATTCTGTGGAGGGTGACTGCCGCATAGAAAGGCATAATTTGTGTTGTATGAATTCAGGTAATGCATTCAATAAACGTAACAATAAACTAAAGCGAGTCGGGAAATAAATGCTGGCTTTATGACTCGCTAACCCATCTAAAATATCTTGTGCAGCTTCACTTACTTCAATACTCATCGGCATGGGGAAGTCGTTTTTATCAGTTAATGGGGTTTTGACAAAACCCGGTGAAATAGTTTGTACGGCAATTCCTTGGTCGGCCAAATCCACCGCAAAACTTTTTGCCATATAATGCAATGCGGCTTTACTGGCACCGTATGCTTGGCTTCTTGAAAAAGGTAAGAGGCGAGCGAGACTATCGACAAAAACGAGTTTGTTACCAGCAACTAATTGAGGCGTCAGTGCTTCAATGACATTGACCACACCAAAAACATTTGCATCAAATACACGTTGGAACATTCCCGCTTCAACGGAATTGCTATCCACATATTCACACGTTCCGGCGTTGAGAAGAGCGATATCACATTTAACTTCTGCCAGTGCTGTTTTTGTGGCAGCTAAATCGGTCACATCAAATTGACAAATGGAGATGTTTGGTTGTTGAGCCAGCGTATTTAATTTCGTTTGATTTCGACCACAAGCAATCACGTGAAACCCATTTTTTGCAGCGAGTAAAGCGACGGCCTCGCCAATACCTGAGGTGGCACCGGTAATTAACAACCGTTTCATCCGCGCATACCTGATTTTATTTTATTCACGACCCATTTTAATACCGGGACATGTTCATACACCATTTGCCCCATATCGTAATAGTCTTGATGAAAAAATATTTTGTCATCACGGACTTTCAGGAAGGTGATGCCATCGACATGAATAAGCTGTCCACCATTTAGTTTGGGAGTCGCAAATGACATCGTCCAAGTGACAGTGTAAGCCGTGTCTAGTTGATTCGCGTCGGTTTGATGAGGTGCTATTTGGTGAATAGCAAAATCGGATGATGTTGCACCGCTTAATAAGTTGTCAAAATATGTATGGAGTGTTTTAAGGCCATGATGCGTCCCAACAGGATCAATTAAAATAATATCATCACTATAAATATCAGGCAGTTGTGAGATATTTTGGGGTGAAAGCTCTTGGTAGAATGTAGTGAAACGTTCAATCGCGGTCATATGTACTTAATATACGATAATAATTAATATATTTACATCTATCTATAATAGACGGATCAACAAAAAATTACTCAACTATTTTTAAACTTAAGTCGATTTAGCACCGTATATTTAGAGGTTAGTTAATTTAAGGGCAATTTAATTGTGGTAACGTTACCTCTATTTCCATTATCAGCTCACGTCCTTCCAGGTGGAAGAATGTCGCTGCGTATATTTGAACCTCGTTATACTCGAATGGTAAAAGAAGCCTGTGCTTCGCAGTCGGGATTTGTGATTTGCATGTTGAATGCAAAAGGCGACAAAGAAACAAATGACCATATTCATTCGATTGGAACTTATGTGACTGTCGTTGATTTTAATATGTTAGATGATGGTTTATTAGGGATCACTGTTGAGGGTCAGAAGTGTGTTTCGATAGATAATATTCGGATTGAGAAAGATGAATTGAGGATTGCTGATTGCGAGATTATTTCGCCATGGCAATTCAATCTTGAGAAGGACGCTTTGCACCCGATGGATGTCAAACTCAAAGAGATCTTTGAAAAATACCCAGAAGTGAACACGTTATATGAAGAAACACGATTTGATGATCCTATCTGGGTGATCAATCGTTGGTTGGAATTACTCCCAGTTGACGCGGAACAAAAGCAACTATTTCTTGCAGAAAATGACTGTTCCAAAATTGTACAATACTTAACAAAACTGGTAGAGTGATTTTATGATCTTAATCATATTCACTACGTATAAACAATAAACATCGTAAGGTAGTGAATATGCTCGTTGGAATTTCCTTGGAAAATAAATTTACGAACACCAGCAAGCCAAAAGACTGCGCAGAAGAGATGTCAGCACTTCTCATGGAAGTGGCTGCAGAGCGGTGCAAACGTTCTTATGCAAAAGTGTTTGGGTATTTTGCCCCGCGTTTACGTTCATATGCCCTAAAGCAAATGGGTAATGAAGCGTTAGCGATGGAGTTAGTGCAAGATACCATGACAAATGTATGGCAAAAAGCCCATTTGTTTAATGCAGAAAAAGGTTCTCCATCAACATGGATTTTCACAATTGCGCGAAATATCCGTTTTGATATGTTACGTAAATTGCAAAATCGAAAAGAAGATATCTGTTCTGATGATTTATGGCCTGTTCTTTGTGAACAAACGCCAGATCAGAATGAAGTTTCTTTAGATCAGCAAGTAACATTGCAACAAGTTGGCCAATTGTTTAACAACTTACCTGATAAACAAAAAGCCGTAATAGAAGCCATCTACATTGATGGTAAATCGCAGCAAGAAGTCGCCGACCAACTCGCTATACCACTAGGTACAGTTAAAAGTCGGACTCGGTTAGCGTTGCAGCGATTAAAGGATATGTTAGAAGACCATGATTAATTACCACCCAACTGACAAGCAACTACGTCAGTTTGCTGAAGGCAATATTTCTTCGGCTTTAGCGTTAGTTGTCGCATCTCACTGTGACGTGTGTGTTCAGTGCCAAACTAAAGTTGACGAAGTTAACTCAGAATTGGCCAGCAACATTGAGAACATCAAGGCTCATACGGTTACCGACCCAGCTTTTGAAAAAATGTTAGCGAGTATCACACAGTTACCTGTTCTAGACACACCGGTACAAAAATCACCGTGTATTGAATTGGATGGACGTTTTTTTGATGTGCCTAGACCTTTACAACGTTTTGTTAAGAAAACAGGAAATTGGTCCAAGCTACTTGGCAAAGTGTGGCAAGCGCCTGTCGATTTAGGTGATTCAAGCATGGCGCATTTCATATTTATGGAAAAAGGCGGCCGTGTACCAGAGCATACTCACCGCGGAACAGAATTTACATTGGTTGTGAATGGTGAATTTTCAGATGGTTTAGCTGATTATGACTCAGGTGATTTGATTGTGATGGATGATGAACATATCCATTCACCACATTCAAATGCCGATGAAGGATGTTTGGTTTTCTCAATTGTCGATAAGCCTTTACAATTTACCTCGGGCATTGCTCGATTATTAAATCCATTTAGTCACTTATTCTTCAAATAAATGTCAATATCGGACATAAAAAAACGCGTTAAACTAAAAAAGTTAACGCGTTTTTTGTATCTAAAATTTTATACCCGAAATAGAGTCTCTAGGAAATAAACTCACTGTCAGGGTAGTTTAATTTTAATATTTTAATGGCATTGTTTTTTAGTTGATCAAGACCTAATTGGTCATAGCATGACACCATGATTTCTAAGGCTTCTTGAACCATACCGGTATCAGAGTAATATTCTAATACATATTGACCACGATTAGCGGCTGCGACGTAAGCTTCACGACGCATGTAGAAACGGGCAATTGCAATCTCATATTTTGCTAGACGTGTTTTAATATACACCATACGTTTTTGCGCATCGGTGGCATATTTACTTTCAGGGAACTGATCCAGTAGTTGTCGAAAATCATTGAACGCTTCTCTTGATGCGGATGGATCGCGATCAGAACGGTCAATATTAAATAATGATTGGAATAAGTTATCATCGGTTTCCATGTTCGTAAGACCGCGCATAAAATAAGCATAATCAATGTCTTTATGATTCGGGTTTAAGCGAATAAAACGATCGATAGTCGCTAAGGCTTGAGCGCTGTCGCCACTTTTATAATAGCTATAGATCAAATCTAACTGCACTTGGTGAGAAAGTTCACCAAACGGATAACGCGAATCTAAATCGCTTAATATTTCAGCAGCGCCACCAAAGTTACCATTTTCCATCGCTGTTTTTGCTTTTGCATAAATAGCTTGAGGGCCTCTTAACTCAACATCTTCAACTGCTTTTTCTGGCACTGAGCTACAACCGCCTAACGCGATCAATCCAATTAAACTCAGGGCGTATAATCTTATTTTCATCAACGAAGTAACCTTTGTTATTGATAGTCTGGTTTATACTAAGCGTATTATTGCACACCTTTGTGTGGAAACTGATATAATTGTATTTTATTTATCACAGTTTTTCTAAATTAATCACTTTATGTCTCAAACTCAATCTCAGCAACAAACCATTTCACTCACCGGTATTGTCGATCAAACTCAATTTGATAAACGATTAGATCAGGTATTAGCTGATTTGTTCCCCGAATATTCGCGTAGTAAGTTAAAAGAATGGATTTTAGCTGGTTTTGTTAAAGTCGATGATGAAGTAGTGACTGTGGCACGCCAAAAAATGCAAGGTGACGAGCAAATTGATATTCACGCTCAGATCGCTGTACAAGTACTTAACACGCCGCAAAATATCGAACTGGATATCGTGTTTGAAGATGAACATGTTTTGGTCATCAATAAGCCCGCTGGTCTCGTCGTGCATCCCGGTGCCGGTAATGCGGATGGGACGGTATTGAATGCCTTGTTAGCCCACCACCCTGAAATTGAAAATATCCCTCGCGCCGGCATTGTTCACCGTTTAGATAAAGATACGACCGGATTGATGGTCGTTGCGAAAACCTTAATTGCTCAAACTTATCTGGTTGAGCAGTTACAAACCCGCGTGATGAGTCGTGAATATGAGGCGCTGATCATGGGCACAATGGTAGCCGGTGGCTTTGTTGATGAGCCTATTGGGCGTCATCCCACGAAAAGAACTTCGATGGCTGTGCGTGCTACGGGTAAAGAAGCGACCACCCATTATCGGATCAAAGAAAAATTCCGCGCACATACACATCTTCGTTTAAAACTTGAAAGTGGACGAACGCATCAAATTCGTGTGCACATGGCACATATTCGTCATCCATTGGTGGGGGATCAATTATATGGTGGACGTCCACGCATGCCTAAAGCTGCCAGTGAAGCGTTTATGCAATCCCTACGTAATTTTAAACGCCAAGCACTGCATGCGGCTCAGCTCTCTTTTGCACATCCGATTTCTGAAGATTGGCTAACATTTAATGCGCCATTACCCGATGATTTTGTACAGTTGTTAGCCGATGTCCGTGCCGATACTGAAATCCACGGTATTGCCGAAGATTAATTATGGGTCTGGCTTGCGCCAGATCAAATGTTTGCCAAATTGTTGGTTTTTTATTCAATTATCGTATTGAATAAAGCGGTTCTCGTACCCACTTTATATTTATCCCAAGATAAATAATGGAAGAGAACTGCGATGAGACTTGATAAATTCACGACTAAATTTCAATCTGCAATTTCTGATGCCCAGTCATTAGCACTCGGGCGAGACCATCAATATATTGAGCCTGAACATATTGCGACCGCGTTGTTGAATCAACAAGGTGGCAGTGTGCGTACTATATTGCAACAAGCCGGTATTAACCTGAGTGCTTTGCGCTCTGGCCTGGCTCAAGCATTAGAAAAAATAGCCCGTGTGCAAGGTAACGCTGGTAATGTCCAGTTCAGCCGTGACACAGTTACCTGTTTAAATTTAACCGACAAAATTGCCCAACAAAATAATGATCAGTTTATTTCTTCTGAGTTATTTTTATTAGCATCGTTAGAGACAAAATCGCGTTTCGCCGATTTACTGGTCACTTTGGGAGGGACGAAAAAAGCCCTGCAAGAAGCCATAGAATCAGTTCGTGCAGGACAAAATGTTGATGATCCTAATGCTGAAGATGTGCGTGAAGCATTAGAAAAATACACCAGTGATCTCACCGAGCGCGCTGAACAAGGTAAGCTCGATCCAGTCATTGGTCGCGATGATGAAATTCGTCGCACTATTCAAGTGTTACAAAGACGTACCAAAAACAATCCAGTGTTAATCGGTGAGCCAGGTGTTGGTAAAACCGCTATAGCCGAAGGACTTGCTCAACGCATTATTAATGGTGAAGTGCCTGAGGGACTGAAACATAAACGCGTGTTATCACTGGATATGGGCGCCTTAATTGCCGGTGCGAAATACCGTGGGGAATTTGAGGAACGACTTAAAGCGGTGTTAAACGAACTGTCCAAAGAAGAAGGCAATGTCATTTTGTTTATTGATGAATTGCATACCATGGTTGGCGCGGGTAAAGGTGATGGTGCAATGGATGCTGGAAACATGTTGAAGCCAGCCTTAGCTCGTGGCGAGTTGCATTGTGTCGGAGCGACAACGTTAGATGAGTATCGTCAATACATTGAAAAAGATGCAGCATTAGAAAGACGTTTTCAAAAAGTATTAATCGACCAGCCGACGGTCGAGGATACCATTGCAATATTGCGTGGATTGAAAGAGCGCTATGAGTTACATCACTCTGTTGACATTACCGATCCAGCTATCGTCGCAGCAGCGAGTTTATCGCATCGGTATATTGCCGATCGTCAGCTGCCTGATAAAGCGATTGATCTCATTGATGAAGCAGCATCAAGTATTCGCATGCAGATAGACTCAAAGCCTGAAGAAATGGATAAGCTCGACCGACGCATTATACAACTTAAGCTTGAAGAACAAGCGTTAGCCAAAGAAACAGACAGTGCAAGCGTGAAACGGTTAGGGATCATTGAAGTCGAACGTGAAGATGCCGAGTCTCGTTATAAAGCATTAGAAACCATCTGGCTAACAGAAAAAGATGCTATGCAAGGAACTCAGGGGATCAAAGCCCAACTAGAACAAGCTAAACAAGATATGGAAATAGCACGTCGGGCAGGAGATTTGAGTCGAATGTCTGAACTCCAATACGGACGTATACCCGAATTAGAACAGCAATTGAAAAACGCCAATACAGCCGATGAGTTTACCGCTCAGTTAGTTAAGAACAAAGTGACAGATGTTGAAATTGCCGATGTGCTGTCGCGTTGGACCGGGATCCCGGTGGCCAAAATGCTTGAAGGTGAGCGCGATAAGCTGGTGCGCATGGAAGCGGTGTTACATGATCGTGTCATTGGCCAAGATGAAGCAGTGACGAGTGTCGCGAATGCTATCCGTCGATCACGTGCAGGTCTTGCTGATCCGGATAAACCCATCGGATCGTTTCTCTTTTTAGGACCAACAGGCGTAGGCAAAACGGAATTATGTAAATCATTAGCCGATTTCTTATTTGATTCCCAAGAAGCCATGGTACGCATTGATATGTCCGAGTTTATGGAGAAACACTCGGTAGCTCGTTTAGTAGGCGCACCGCCTGGCTATGTGGGTTATGAAGAAGGGGGATACTTGACCGAGGCCGTCCGTCGTAAACCCTATTCGGTGATCTTATTAGATGAAGTTGAAAAAGCACATCCTGATGTGTTTAATCTCTTATTACAAGTGCTTGATGATGGGCGTTTAACCGATGGGCAAGGGCGCACGGTCGACTTTAAAAATACGGTGATCATTATGACGTCAAACTTGGGTTCCGATGTGATCCAAGAACAGGCTCATGACAATGATTATCAGGCCATGAAAGCAAATGTCATGGACACGGTAGCCATGCATTTTAGACCCGAGTTTATCAATCGCGTGGATGATATTGTTGTTTTCCATCCGCTGGGGTTAGAAAATATTAAAGCCATTGCGAAAATTCAATTACTCGGGCTGCGTCAACGACTACAAGACAAAGGGTTGACACTGAGTGTTTCTGAAGACGCTTTAAATCAGATAGCCAGTGTCGGGTTTGATCCAGTCTTTGGCGCGCGGCCGTTAAAACGTGCCATTCAACAAGAGTTAGAAAACCCTCTTGCCACACAATTACTGTCTTTGTGTGACAAGCCGTTTGATACTATTCAAGTGGATGTATCTGGAGACCAGCTAACTATCGAGTTTGGTGGATGATGGATTGACGGGAGGTTGCTGCATACGTGCAGTATCCACCCTTTCTGGATACTGAGTATGTTTCACCATAGGCACTTTATGGTGCATGGCGACTTTCGCTAGAATATGCGCCACAACGGGCGCAGTTATGACTAAAAATAACGTGATCAATAATTCACTAATGCTCACACGCCCTTCAGTGGCAAACGTTGTTAGCATCGAACACAGTAATATGCTGCCTAGACCAACCGTTGTCGCTTTAGTAGGGGCGTGCAACCGGGTATAAAAATCCGGTAACCGTAATAACCCAAATGATCCGATAAAGATAAAGATACCACCAATGACCAATAACAGCGTAATCGCTAATTCAAATTCAACAGACATCATAATCTCACTCAATGATATCGCCGCGCAGGCGATATTTGGCAAAGGCAACACTTGAAACAAAGCCAAGCATGGCAATCAGTAATGCCGCTTCAAAGTATAATGGCGAACCAGAATGCATGCCGTACACCAATATCAAAGCAATACTATTAATACACATAGTATCAAGAGCAAGAATTCGATCCGGCGCGTTAGGCCCCATAAGTAAGCGGGCTAAGTTCATTACCAAAGCGATACCTAATACACCTGATACAAATAAAATCGCATAATCTAACATCCAAAAATCTCCCGTACGCGTCCTTCATAATGGACTTTAATGTAGTCTATTAATTGTTGTTCGTTTGCAGGCATGTGTAACACATGAATATATAAAAATTGTTTGTCTTGGGTTAACTCACAACTACAGGTCCCTGGCGTCATCGTTATCGTGCTGGCTAGCAGTGTAATGGGTAAATCTTCTTTTAGATCGAGAGGATAAGCAATAAAGCCAGGTTGGATCCGTTTCATTGGACCCAATACCAGTATCGCCACTTCAATGTTCGCTACAATAATATCTTTGATTACGATGAAAACATACGGGATCAGTTTTAGGGGCTTGACGACTTTAGGCTGTGGAATACGAAGTGGCTGACATAAAATGGGGATAACAATACCCAATGCGACACCCAATAAAATATGTCCTGGACTCATACTATTGTTGAGTAGTAACCAAACCACTGTCAGCAATATTGTGTGGAAAGGCTGAGGGAAAATACGAGTCATCATTGAGCTCCTCTTATACGCATAATATCGATTAGCATATTAACGTCATGTAACTGCTGCGCGGCCAGTTGGGTGATATCAATCACGTGAGAGCCAAACAGCGTTAATAAGGGTGAAGCCACTAACAGTAAGACTACGCCAAGTATCTGCCAGATTGATAAATCCGGAGAATCACTAAGATCTTTTGCGGGATCACGCACGGGGGCATGGCGAAAAAAGATCGTCGTACCGGCTCGAGAAAAAGCCACAATCGTGACTAAACTACTCAATAATATGGTGCTAAAAATAATGAACTTGTCAGCGTTGAGTGACGGCGCTTGTAAAATCAGTAACTTCCCTAAGAAGCCTGAAAAAGGGGGAAGGCCGGCCACTACCATTGCGATAACAAAAAAACAGCCGCCCAAGAAACGCTGGCTTTTGAGTTTGCGCGATATGACAAACCGATCGATCGCTTTACCCCGTTGTAAACCAATCATGTCAGCAATTAAAAATAATGCGGCAGTAGCGACAGTGCTATGGATCAAATACATGAATGCGGCTGCGGTTGCTTGAGGTGTGCGTAAAGCAAAAGCAATTAACAAGGTGCCGACAGAAACAATGACTAAGTTGCCAGCCATGCCTCTGAGTGTCGGACTGACGAGGGCGCCTACAGCACCCACAATAATAGTGACAATAGCCAATGGCCAGATGATCGGTTGGATCATATCAATCAATTCGCCTGCTTCTACTCCATAGATCACAGTATAAACCCGGAAAATACAATAAATACCCACCTTTGTCATGATCGCAAAAAGAGCAGCAACCGGTGCCGGAGCGGCAGCATAAGTTTTGGGTAACCAAAAATGCAGCGGCAACATAGCCGATTTCAAACCAAATACCACCAGCAAGAGCGCCCCACCGATTTGTGCTAGCAGTAAATTTGACTCGGATAACGTGCTAATTTTCAGTGCCATATCTGCGATATTTAATGTGCCTAAAGCACCGTACATAGTCCCTAATGCAAATAAGAAAATACTCGAACCAATCAGATTAATAATGACGTAATGTAATGCCGCTTCGGTTTTTTGTTTACCTCCGGCATGGATAAGTAAACTATAAGAAGCAATTAAGAGGACCTCAAAAAATACAAATATATTAAATAAATCATTGGTGAGAAATGCCCCATTGATCCCTAATATTTGGAATTGAATGAGTGGATGGTAATAACGACCGGCTCGATCTTCACCTGCTAAGGAATACAAGACCACACCCAGACCCAAAAATGTCGTCAATAAAACCAACATAGTGGATAGCGTGTCGGCATATAAAATGATCCCAAAGGGAGGTTGCCAATTGCCTACGGCATAAAAAATAGGGGATTCACTACTGACTGTAATGAGCAGTGTTGCTGCAATTGTGATTTGTGCCAACATTAAAATGACAGCAAATATACGTCGCGATGCATAGCGTTCAACGCCTTTGAAAGGGGGCAGTAACATGAGTAACCCACCTATCATTGGCAATAAAATAGGCCAAATGATCATATGTTCTATCACGCATCACCTCGCTTAGATTTAACGAGTTTACGCGTATCCGGTGGCTCGCTGCCATCGACTAAGTCACTGCCCAAATCTGCCCGTGCCCGCATTGATAGAATGACCACAAATGCGATCATGGCAAATCCAATCACGATAGCCGTTAATACTAGAGCTTGAGGCAGTGGGTCAGCATAGTTCTGTGCCATGCCTAAAATAGCTGCCCCTTCAAGATTTAATCGACCACTTGAAAATAAAAACATATTCACCGCATAGCCGAGCATGGTGAGTCCTACAACGACAGGGAAAGTCCGTGCACGAAGACATAAGAAAATACCACTAAACGTGAGTACTCCCACACAAATTACATATAACAATTCCATTAGCGTTCTACCTTAGGTCGATCAGGCGTTGATAACTTGCCTAGGTGAGCCAAAATTAACAAAGTTGCTCCAACCACAGTCAGATATACCCCTAAATCAAAGATTAATGCACTGGTTAATTCAATTTCACCAATAATCGGAAGATCAAAATAATCAAACCAAGTCGTTAAGAACGGATAACCAAAGAACCAGCTTGCGACGCCGGTTAGTGCCGCAATTAACACGCCCAGCGCGATGAGGTTTTGATAGTCAACTTTGATTCTAGGTTTGACCCATTCAACGCCATGGGCAATATATTGTTGAATAATCGCAATAGAGGTAATCAGGCCTGCGATAAATCCTCCGCCTGGCATGTTATGACCACGTAAGAAAATATAGAAAGAAACGAGTAATGCGAGCGGTAATAAGCTTTGCGAAATCATCGATAAGATGGTTGGATGCGAGTCATTGGTCCAGGGACGACCCTTTTCATCAGCGTTTGGCATGGATAGTCGAATGCGTGCCATTAGCTTAAAGATACCTAATGCAGCAATCCCCAGTACCAGAATTTCACCTAAGGTATCCAACCCTCTAAAATCAACTAAAATAACGTTGACAGCATTTGTACCGCCGCCTCCAGTTTTACTATTGGCGAGGTAGAAGTCAGAAATACTCGTCAAAGGTTGTGTGATAAAGATGTAATTAATGGTCGCGATCAAGCCACCAAAAGCCGCAGCGATGGCTAAATCTCTGACCACCCGTCCCGGAGCTGATTCTGGAGCGGTTTTTTTGGGTAAGAAAAACAAGGCCAGCATTAATAATATGACCGTGACTACTTCCACCGATAATTGAGTTAAGGCTAAATCAGGCGCTGAGAAGCGGGCAAACGCAACCGACAATATTAATCCGACTACGGATATTGCGAGCAGAGCAATAAAGCGTCGGCGGTGAAAAACCATTGTGGCTATCGCTCCTAAACACATCACGACAGCGGCAGTAATTTCCAGTGCGGTTACCGGCTGCATATGAGTGATGGTAAAGCTTGATTGATATCTAAAGAGGGGCAGGGCAATTAGCACGATGGTGAAAATTAAGAGTGCCGCGACATATCGTTGCAAAGAGCCAGAGTCAAACTTTTCATAGTAGCTAGACGCGGTTTTAACAATGTGCTGAATAGCGCCTTCAAAAATCATTTTGGCATCGGTTTCCATGAACTCAGATTGAGAGCGATATAACCGTGCTCGGTAGGTATAAATAAAAATACCACCACCAATAGCCATCGCGCTCATCAACAATGGCAAATTAAAACCATGCCAAATCGCCAGACTGTAATAAGGGAGTTCTGTGGTATGCAGGACGGCTTGAGAAGCCGCAGCTAAAAAATCACCGACCATTAACACTGGAAATATACCCACCGCAATACATAATATAACGAGTACTTCAATCGGTACTTTCATAAACCGAGGGGGCTCATGAGGAGTTTTAGGTAAATCTATAGGCTCACCATTAAAGAACACGTCATGGATAAAACGCGTCGAATACGCCACCGAAAATATACTGGCAATCGTAGCTAGGACAGGGATCATCCAGGATAAAAAGCCAAATGCATGCTGGTTTAAGGTTTCAGCTAAGAACATCTCTTTGGATAAAAAACCATTAAAGAGAGGCACTCCGGCCATAGAAGCTGCTGCAACCATGGCTAGGGTCGCCGTGTAGGGCATAAACTTCCACAAACCGTTAAGCTTACGCATGTCTCGGGTACCTGTTTCATGGTCAATGATCCCCGCCGCCATAAACAGCGAGGCTTTGAAGACAGCATGGTTCATGATATGAAAAAGTGCAGCGACGGCAGATAATTGGGTATCTAAGCCCAGTAATAAGGTAATTAACCCTAAGTGACTGATGGTTGAGTAAGCTAACAACCCTTTTAAGTCGTGTTTAAACAGCGCGACATAGGCCCCGAGTAATAATGTGATCAATCCAGCGGTCGAAACAATTAAAAACCACATCTCAGTACCTGAGAGTACAGGATATAATCGGGCCATCAGAAAGATCCCGGCTTTAACCATCGTCGCGGAGTGCAAGTATGCACTCACGGGAGTGGGGGCTGCCATGGCATGGGGTAACCAAAAATGGAACGGGAACTGAGCCGATTTAGTAAATGCGCCAAGCAATACGAGTATCAATACCACCGGATATAACCCATGTTCCCTAAGTAGATTACCACTGTCTAAAATGACACTGAGTTCATAACTCCCGACTATATCACCGATTAATAATAAGCCTGCGAGTAATGCTAATCCGCCTGCGCCGGTGACGGTCAGTGCCATGCGGGCACCTTTACGAGAGCCCGATTGATGTCCCCAAAAACTAATCAATAAAAAAGAGCTGATGCTAGTGACTTCCCATGCCATCCACATTTGTAAAATGTTATTGGATAACACAATTGATAGCATTGCGGTCATGAACAAAATCAAATAGGAAAAGAAACGTCCAGTATCTTCTTTATCAGATAAGTAATAGCTGGCGTAGAGAATGATCAGCAGACCTATACCCAAAATGAGTAAGGCAAACATTAATGCTAATCCATCTAAATGTAAGGATAACGTCAATCCAACAGCGGGGATCCATTCAAGGTATTCGATGATATGTTCACCGGCGAGAACTTGAGGGGTTAAGCTGACGATATAGGCAAAGCCAATAGCCGGGGCAATAGCGGTTGCTAATGTGGTCATCCCACGGCCATAACGGTCGGCTAAAATCGGTGCGATGGCACCTAATAGCAATAGAGCGATGACAAAAAACAAGCTCATTGTGTCTCCATACATTTAATTATTAAATTTTTTAGTATCTTGGACGTTTTATCATGAAGAGGTTACAGATAAACGAAAATAAAATAAACTATTTTCGGTTGTTCTCTCAACAGGCGTCATTGCGATTCAATGTTGCCTACCTTATTAGGAGTGTGGGCGATATCATTGCGTCTATGCAAGATATTGCCTTCGTTATTTAGTATAAAGATACAACACTATCTTTATGCCATACTATTATCTGTGTTACATTATCGATTCTTTATTGACGAGATTAAATTTATGTCCCCTGTCCCTAAAAAAGGCATTTACCTACTCCCTAATTTATTAACTACGGCTGGATTATTTTCTGGTTTTTATGCCGTTGTTTCCAGTATGAATGGTCATTATGAAGCTGCTGCCGTCGCAATTTTTGTGGCTATGATATTTGATGGCTTAGATGGGCGTGTGGCGCGGATCACTAATACCCAAAGCGAGTTTGGTGCAGAGTATGATTCTATGGCTGATATGGTCTCTTTTGGGGTTGCGCCAGCGTTGGTGGCATATAACTGGGGATTTGCTGAGCTGGGTAAATTAGGCTGGTTAGCTGCTTTTATCTATGTTGCGGGAGCCGCATTAAGGTTAGCGCGCTTTAATACCCAAGTGGGTATCGCTGATTCACGTTTTTTTCAAGGACTAGCAAGCCCAGCGGCAGCTGGTGTAGTCGCAAGTTTTGTGTGGGTCGCTCAAAAATATGCCCTGGATACGGCTTATTTAAGTTGGCTATTAGCCGGAGTAACAGCTCTGTGTGGCCTGCTGATGGTCAGTAATTTTAAATACAACTCATTTAAAGAAGTCAATTGGGCAGGTAAAGTGCCGTTTGTTGCTTTATTAATTGTCATGTTGGTATTTGTGGTGGTGGCAACGGAGCCTGCGTTAGTCTTATTTATTGTTTTTGCATTATATGCTCTAGCGGGTCCTATCAATACCTTTAGAAGCGTTGAAAAAGTGCGTTTAGAGGATGTCGTCGGGGACTCAGAACATGATGTTGATGCCGAGTTTACCCAAGATCAAGATAAGCCAAAGGGTTGAAATAAAGCGGCTTGGTGACACGACAGAAGGGCTTTTGATGGATTAATCATCAAAAAACCATGAATCGTTAATTTTTTAACATTTTGTATGACTAAAGCATTGACTTATCTAATGGGTAAAGTAGAATGCGCTTCCACGTTCTGGAGAGGTGGGTGAGTGGCTGAAACCAGTTCCCTGCTAAGGAACCGTACGTTAATTCGTACCGAGGGTTCGAATCCCTCCCTCTCCGCCATATATTTTTGGTGGTGACGTAATTTAAAAGTTTTAGTGCGCGTGCGTAGCTCAGCTGGATAGAGTACCTGGCTACGAACCAGGCGGTCGGAGGTTCGAATCCTTCCGCACGCGCCATTTTTTCTAATCCCTTTTAGTAAAAAGGAATTACACATTATTAATTGACCTATACTCTGTGTTAGTAAATGTGTTATATCAGTTTTAGTGCGCGTGCGTAGCTCAGCTGGATAGAGTACCTGGCTACGAACCAGGCGGTCGGAGGTTCGAATCCTTCCGCACGCGCCAATTATTAAAAACCACCCTCTGGGTGGTTTTTTTATTCTTGTCATTTATCTGACATCCTATCTATTGGTTATATTGTCACCGTATAACCCTATTTATTGTGAGTATATTTACTTACTATTAGCGATTATTTATTCAAAAAATTGCATAATCAGTAAAATGGTCTTACCAATTTACTGTTTTTTATTGATTTTATTTTTTTATGTATTTAAACTATTGAAATATAATATTTTATTTTTATATTTACGTTTATTTTGAATGAGAATATGAAAAGTCAAATAATATAATTGATACCCAAAAGTCGTAAATTGGTAAAAAATTATTGTGTTTTTATTCATAGATCGATATAAATAGACTACCGAAATATTGTGGAGTGTATGTATGAATACACCAACTATGTCTGAACAACTACTTGAAGCTGCTTCATTATTAATGATTGGCATGCTCACCGTGTTCATTTTTTTAAGTGTGTTGATTATTAGTGTGAAGCTCATCACCAAGTTTGTTGAAGTGTTTCCAGAGCCAGAAGCAACCACTCATCAGCCTGCTCGTCCGGCACCAGCAGTTTCATCTCAAGCAGTGAATGCCCAAGCATCTGCCTCTGTATCTAATCAAAAAGACGTGATCACGGCGATCACTCATGCTGTGACTGCCTATCGGCAGACTAATCAGCCATCATCAAAGTAGGAAACCCATATCATGACTAAACCATTAGCGTTAACAGAGCTAGTCTTGCGTGATGCCCATCAATCGTTGTTAGCGACACGTATGCGTATCGATGACATGTTACCCATTGCTGCTGAGCTTGATAAAGTCGGCTATTGGTCGGTTGAATCTTGGGGGGGAGCGACCTTTGATAGCTGTATCCGTTATTTAGGCGAAGATCCATGGGATCGTATTCGCCAGTTAAAAGCCGCTATGCCAAATACCAAGCATCAGATGTTATTACGTGGCCAGAACTTGCTGGGTTACCGTCATTATGCAGATGATGTGGTAGCCAAGTTTGTCGAACGCGCTCACACGAATGGCGTTGATGTATTCCGCATTTTTGATGCGATGAATGACGTACGTAACTTAGAAACAGCCGTAAAAACGGCTATCGAAGTCGGTGCACATGCTCAAGGTACGATTTCTTACACGGTTTCACCGGTCCATAACTTATCTTTGTGGTTAGACATGGCAAAACGCTTAGAAGATATGGGGGTGCATTCTATTTGTATTAAAGATATGGCTGGCTTGCTCAAACCATATGATTGCAAAGAGTTAATTACTGAGCTGAAAAAGACTGTGGATGTGCCTATTGCCATGCAATGTCATGCAACGACAGGTTTATCTACGGCGACTTATCAGATGGCTGTCGATGCAGGAATTGATATGCTCGATACCGCCATATCTAGTATGAGTATGACGTATGGTCATACGGCTACTGAAACCATGGTATCTATCGTAGAAGGTAGTCAACGTGATACTGGAATAGATTTAGAAAACTTAGAAGGCATCGCTGCTTACTTCAGAGATGTGCGTAAAAAATACGCCTCATTTGAAGGGGCACTGAAAGGCGTGGATGCACGTATTTTAACTGCACAAGTGCCTGGCGGTATGTTAACGAATATGGAAAACCAGTTACGTGAGCAAAACGCGACTGACAAAATGGATGAAGTGTTAAAAGAAATCCCTCGCGTTCGTGAAGATTTAGGTTTTATTCCACTTGTTACGCCTACATCACAAATTGTCGGTACACAAGCTGTGATTAATGTATTAACAGGTGAACGTTATAAGTCGATTACTAAAGAAACCGCCGGCGTATTAAAAGGTGAATACGGTGCAACAGCTGCGCCAGTGAATACAGAACTCCAAGCCAAGGTGTTAGGTGATGCTCAAGCCATTACTTGTCGCCCTGCGGACGTACTTGAGCCTGAGCTGGGTCAATTAGAAGCCGAGTTAGATGAGCTTGTTGCCGCAGAAGATGCAACACTCGCTGCTGAAAAAGTCGATGACGTACTCACTTATGCCTTATTCCCACAAGTCGGCTTTAAGTTTATTAAAAACCGTGATAATCCGGATGCATTTGAGCCTGTACCCACCGCACCCGTCGAGACGAATGCATCTGTGTCGGCTTCAGGTGAAGCGCATTACAGTGTGCGTGTAAATGGGACTGATTATGCGGTGACGGTCGCACCAGATGGTCAAATCACTGATGCTAAACCTGTAAATGTGACGAACATTGATGCGGGTGGCAATAGCGCGTCAGTACCTGAGGCAACAGGGGCAGGTGAAAACATTAATGCACCTCTTGCCGGTAATATCTTTAAGATGCTGGTACGTCAAGGTGACCAAGTCAATGAGGGTGATGTCGTGATGATTATGGAAGCCATGAAAATGGAAACCGAAGTACGTTCATTGCATACCGGTGTTGTGAGTACCATCAATGTGAATGAAGGTGATGCGGTTCAAGCGGGTCAAGCCGTCATTACTTTAGGATAAACTCATGGAAAAACTGCAAATTTTGTGGCAGTCCACTGCCTTACCTCATTTTGAAATGGGGCAAATTATTATGATGCTCGTTGGCTTTGGCTTGTTATATTTAGCTATTGTCAAAAAATTTGAGCCACTTTTACTCTTACCTATTGGGTTTGGTGCATTACTGACGAATATTCCATTAGCCGGTTTTAGTGAAGTCGGTGGTTTACTCCATTATATCTATTATATTGGTGTCGATACGGGCGTCTTTCCACTACTGATCTTTATGGGTGTGGGTGCAATGACAGATTTTGGTGCGTTAATTGCGAATCCAAAAACTCTGTTACTCGGCGCTGCTGCTCAGTTTGGGATCTTCGCTACATTATTTGGTGCCATTGCACTAAATGCTGTTCCGGGATTTGAATTTAGTCTTCAAGATGCCGCTGCAATCGCAATTATCGGTGGCGCAGATGGCCCAACGGCCATTTTCCTGGCGTCAAAGTTGGCTCCTGAATTATTGGGTGCGATAGCGGTAGCAGCTTATTCATATATGGCTTTAGTACCCATTATCCAACCGCCAATTATGAATGCCTTAACGACACCACAAGAGCGCAAAATTCAAATGAATCAGCTACGTGTTGTGACGAAACGTGAGAAGATCATCTTCCCTCTTGCGGTGCTGTTTCTCACCATTTTATTTTTACCCAGTGCCTCGCCACTTGTGGGGATGTTCTGTTTAGGGAATTTAATGAAAGAATCCGGAGTCGTTGATCGGTTAAGTAATACGGCACAAAACGAACTGATTAACATTGTGACCATTTTCCTTGGTCTAGCGGTTGGCTCTAAGCTTTCATCAGAAGCCTTCCTTACCGTAGAAACCTTAGGTATTTTAGGGCTCGGAGCGGTGGCTTTTTCTATCGGTACGGGAGCTGGGGTGATTATGGCGAAAATCTTAGCTAAGTTCAGCAAAGAGCCGATTAATCCGTTAATTGGTGCCGCAGGGGTATCAGCGGTACCTATGGCGGCGCGGGTTGTCAATAAAGTGGGTTTAGAAGCCAATCCTCATAACTTCTTACTCATGCATGCTATGGGGCCCAATGTCGCCGGTGTATTAGGCTCGGCAGTTGCAGCAGGTATATTATTAGCCCTGGTAGGTTAATAATTTAATAAGGAATTATGCGCATGGATCAATTTCTGTGCGCTAGGATGCTCAGGCGCAGCAAACAGCGTCTGAGTAAGATTACTCTCTACTATTTGCCCTTCACTCATCACTATCGTTCTATCTGCCATGTGTCTAACTATACCTAAGTTGTGAGACACGAAAATGAACGCCAATCCCAGCTCTGCTTGTAGTTTTAATAATAAATTCACTGTCAGTGAGCGTACTGAAGGATCAAGTGCGGCGAATGGTTCATCTGCCACAATGACTTGCGGATCGAGGATCAAAGCACGTGCTAACGCAACACGTTGTTGTTGGCCATCGGATAACATGTGCTTATAGTAATAGTAATGCTCAGGCATTAAACCCACCAGAGATAAGGTATGGTTCACTTTTTCAAATCTCATCGCCGCGCTAAGCTGGGTATTTAAACGTAGCGGTTCATCGAGCATGTTACCAATCGACACCCCCGGGTTTAATGATTCAGCAGAGTGACGAAACACCATGCGAATATTATTGGCACGCGCTTTTGTTTGTTTGTTATTGATTAACTGGCCATTGAGAAGGATGTCACCTGAGGTCGGTGTTACGGCTCCGCCAATGAGCTTGGCTAATAATGATTTACCCGAGTCATTGCCGCCTATAATCGCAATGGTTTCGCTTTCATGGACATACAAATCCACAGGGCCTAAAACAAACGATTGTTTCGGTGCGAATAACGACCAACGCTTGGGTGGATTATAGGTCAGTTGATTGATGGCCAGTAACGGGGTAATAGGCATTTAGATCACCTGCAAGTGGAGTGGGTGGTGGCAACGATATTTATGTTCATTGATCGTACGTTCCATCGGTACTTGCACACATTCCTTAGTCGCTCGCGGACAACGAGGTCCTAAGCGGCAACCTATGGGTAAATGTTGTAATGTAGGGATCGTACCTTCCAGTGCGACTAACATGGATTTTGGTTGTAAATCAGGACTAAAACTAGGGGCACTGTCCATCAGTGCTTTAGTGTAAGGATGTAATGGACGTTTACGTAATGCTTTCATCTTGCCTGATTCGACTGTTTGGCCGCAGTACAGCACAGTCATTGAGTGCGCCATAGCTGATATCGCTAATAAATCATGACCGACAAACAGGATACTCAACTCACGTGTTTTATTTAAATGCGTCAGCAGCGCCAGAATTTGTTTTTTTATGTTGGTTTCCATGCCGCGCGTGGGATCATCTGCAATTAATAATGTCGGTTGGGAAATCAATGCCATGGCAATCATGAATTTTTGACAGATATCCAATGACAGTTCATGCGGGTATTTGTTAATGCAGCTTGCGACTTCGTTGATGCCAACACGATGTAATATTTGTTCTGCAATTTTCATTCTTGAGCGTTTCCGCTCCCAAGAGTATCGTCCTTCAATAAACTCGTCAGGGACACTTTCAAGCAGTTGTTCTTTGAGACGTGCAGAGGGATCTAACGCGGCCATAGGATCTTGAAAAATCACCGCAATATCACGGCGCATGATCGCTTGGCGTTGTGCCCGAGTCATGGTTAATAGATTCTCACCGCGCCAAGTTAATCGATCTGCGGTGACAATCCACTGTGGAGGTAAGGCGCCAGATATCGCTCGCACGATTAAACTTTTACCTGAACCTGACTCGCCCACCAGCGCTCGAATTTCATTTTCTTGGATAGTCAGGCTGACTTTATCGAGTGCTTTAATTAATACACCGTTACTTTCAATCTCTAAGGTTAAATTTTTAATATCTAAAATAACCATTAATGAGACATCCTACTTCTGTGCGCTGAGCGTAACCCATCACCGACAATATTCACTGATAAGACCATTAAAAATATGGCCAAGCCCGGTAGAAAAATGTTCCAAGGAGCAATGTAAGCAGTGGATAGTGCATCTGCGACCATAACACCCAGTTCTGGCATTAATGTTTGAGCCCCTAAATTTAAGAAGCCCAATGCTGAAATATCCAATATCGCTACCGAGATTGCTAACGTGCCTTGTACGATTAATCGCTCCACCATATTAGGCAATATATTGTGAGTAAATAATGCTGTAGAGGTCGCGCCGTCGAGCTTAGCGGTAAGAATATAATCCATACTCATTTCTAAGCGGACAAAATCTCGTGTTACATGCACAAATCGAGGGATTAATGCTAAGCCAATAGCTAACATCGCATTAGTTAACCCTGTCCCCAAGATGGCGACAATGACAATCGCGATCAGTAACGTAGGGGTTAGCATTAGTATATCGAGTACGTGGTTAATTAAACTTGAACGAATACCTGGTGCCATGCCCGCGATGACACCGAGTATGACACCAATACATAAAGCGGCTAATACGGTGATGATACTGGCAAATAAGGTCATTTGTGTACCGTAAAATAGGCGGGTCATCATATCCCGACCTAATGCATCAGTCCCTAAAATATGTAATATACTGCCATTATCATTCCAAGCCGGCGGGATAAGTAATGCATCGGTATGTTGAGTGGTAGGATCGAATGGTGTGAAAATCGGACCCATTATCGCCATAATGATAAAGAAGATTAATATTCCCAAACCCACAACCGCGACATGACGTTGGCGAAACTCATGCCAAGTGCCTTGCAGTGGGGTCGGATAATGTTCTTCTTCGTACAAACTAGTGTCTGGCATAAGCAAACCTATCGCGGGTTGGGTCTATCAGTTGACTTAAACATTCAAGACTTAATGTGATGACAACAACGACCATCGCTACGAGTAACATACCTGCGCGTATAGCGGGGAAGTCACGCTCATAAATAGCTTGGATGAGCCAATCACCAATACCTGGCCAAGAAAATATCGTCTCTACAATCATCACATTTGTCAGTAGTGTTGAGATTTGTAATGCCAATAGCGGTAATACGGGGAGCAAAGCATTTCGTAAGATGTGTCTAAAGAAAATGGTAGAAGCGGGGAGGCCTCTTGTTTGAGCACATTTAATGTATTGGGTTTCTAATACGTCGGCTACGGAACGGCGAGTCGTTCGTAAAAAAACCGCAAACGCAATAAATGACACTGATAATGTCGGTAAAATCAGATGCTGAAGCGCATCATAAAAAGCGGCACGTTTATACGGTAAGTCCGATAACGCAATATCGAGTAAAATAAATCCAGTTCGATGAGGAATATCAAACAATAAGCTTAAGCGGCCAGACATCGGCAACCATTGCGCTTGTATACTGACTAACAAAATCAGTAACAGGGCTAACCAAAATACAGGAAACGAATACATCATCATACTCGATGACATGAAAATACTATCGAGCTTTTTATGATATTGCATACCGGCGATAAACCCTAATGGGATCCCAACTAATAATGCAATAGCTACCGCATAAATACTTAATTCTAACGTCGCCGGTAATAAGCGCATAATGTCAGGGTATAACGCGTTGCCAGTGGTGAAACTGACTCCCCATTCACCTGCAAATAACGCTTGCACATAGTACCCAAATGCCATCACTACATTGTTTTGTTCAGCGACGAGCATCAGCGTCGGTTGATCTTGGATGAATTCAGCGCCAAAGAGATTTAATGTGCTGTCTCCGGGAAATAAGTAGGCTAATGCAAAGGATAACACGACCAACATAAAGAGCGTGATACAGGTTAAATTGAAATAGCGGAATAAGGTCGTGATCATGGCTGACCACCTTGATTCTCAAGCGCTACCGGGTTTATTTCTTTATATACATTCTCAAATCGAATACTGCCATACGGATTAATGGAAAGTCCATTAATGGTGTTGGCTTTGACTTGATATCGATTGGCATGAGCAATCGGTACTAAGGGCATTTCACGCGCAATAATATGATTAGCTTTTGCATATAACGACGCTCTCAAATCAACATCGGGGATACGTATCGCAGCGTTAATTAACGCATTAAATTCTTCATTACACCACATCGCACGATTTGTCCCAGAGGGGATGGCATCACAACTTAACAAGGGGCGATAAAAATTATCAGGATCACCATTATCTGCCGACCAACCAATCAACACACTATCATGCTCACCTTGTGATAATTTATCCCGAAACGCTTGCCAGTCATAGCTTACAATCGTGACATCAATATCCACTGCGGCCAGGTAATTTTTAATGAGTTGTGCCATGCGTTTGGCATTAGGGTTATAAGCGCGCACAACCGGCATGGCCCATAATGTCATTTTGAAACCTTTAGGAATATTGGCTTTATTGAGCAGCTCTCTGGCTTTAACGGGATTATAGCTCAGTGATTCAATATCACTATTATATGCCCAAGAAGACGGGGTGATCAGTGAGCGAGCTCGTGATGCGGAATTAAAATAAATCGCATCTAAAATCGAATTTTTATCAATTGCCAGGGCTAAACCACGCCGAACATCCGGCTGATCAAAGGGCGGTTTACGGGTATTAAATGCCCAAAAACCGACATTTAAACCAGGCGCTTCTTCCACGACAATATTCGGATCAGCTCGCATGACATCAATTTCTGCTTGAGAAGGGTAGGCAATACTATCGCACTCACCTGTGATTAACTTAGCAAAACGAATGGCACTGGAAGGAGTAATATCATAGATGAGTTGCTGTGCTTTAGGGGGGGCTCGCCAATAATCGTGATGCGGTAAAAACCGGATGAACTGATTTTTTTGGTAGGCATCAAATTGATAAGGGCCTGTTCCGATAGGATAAAAATCAATCTCATGTTGGCGTTTATCAAGCATTAATGCGTCGGCATATTGGGCTGATAAAATCACGGCAAAATCGGTGGCAAGATTCGCTAGGAACGATGAGTCGCGTTCATATAAGCTGATCTCTATCCGATATCCATTAATACGTTTGATCGACTTAATCTTACCGGCTAAATTAAGACTATCAAAATAAGGGTAATTTCCGCCATTCACTTCATGGTAAGGGTGCTGTGGATCGAGCCAACGATTAAAACTAAATAACACATCTTCGGCGTTGAATGTGCGAGTAGGAGAAAAATAATCCGTCGTATGAAACTTTACATTGCGTCGTAACTGAAAAGTATACGTCAAACCATCACTTGAGACTAACCAACTACTGGCGAGTGCAGGTTGGATCCGACCGGTTTGTTCATCAAAGTCAAGTAAGCGACTGTAGATTTGATGCGTGCTTGCATCAGAAGTGGTAGAAGACGTATCCAGCTGAGGATTAAAGTATGAAGGGTTACCTTCAGAACAATAAATGACACCATTAGGAGCCTTAACCGAATCGGTTAGAAATGGTTGCTGCGTATTTTCCGCCGGACTACACCCACTTATCCATAAAATAGACAAGCACAATAAGGTTGAATAAGTATGACATAGGCGCTTCATTGTGAGTCTGGACCCTCATCAAGGAGGCTGTATTTTTTCAAATAACCGCGCAGTTGGTGATAGGTTAAAGACAGTTTCTGCGCTGTTTTCTTTTGATTAAATTGACTGTCTTTTAACGCTTCTTTGATCATGGTTATTTCAAATGCCTGAGAGCGGGCTTTTAAATCCAGTGGGAAAGTCAATGATTGGTTGACATTGTCAGGTGTTTTAGGGGAGTTTGTCAACGACTCTTGGATAGTATTTGTGGGGACGGCTGGATCCTGAGAGTTAATTGGCTCGCGATGGGATGACACTGTCGCGATAGGAGTGGTTTGAGATATAGGCGTCGCTTTGATCCGTTGTTTCGGGCGGAATGCTGAATTAAATGGATCCAGGATAATATTGTGGACCGGCACATGTGCATTATTATTTCGATACACAGCACGCTCCACAACGTTTTTAAGTTCACGAATATTGCCCGGCCAATCATACTGCATTAACACATCAGTCGCTTTACTACTGAACCCACTAAACAGCTCCATTTCGAGTTCACGTGCCATATTAATAGCAAAATGCTCAGCTAATATCATGATGTCATCAGGCCGCTCTCGTAAAGGAGGGATCGTGATGACATCAAAGGCGAGACGATCGAGTAAATCTGCGCGAAACTCTCCGCTGGCAGCTAAAGCAGGTAGATCTTCATTTGTCGCTGCGACTAAGCGTACATCGACTTTGACGGTTTTGGAGCCACCCACACGTTCAAATTCACCATACTCTACTACCCGTAATAATTTCTCTTGGACCATGGCTGACGTATTAGCCAGCTCATCAAGAAATAACGTTCCGTTATGGGCGACTTCAAACCGACCTTCGCGACGTTTACTCGCGCCGGTAAAGGCACCGGCTTCGTAACCAAATAATTCACTTTCCAATAGACTTTCGCTCAATGCGGCACAGTTGAGTTTTTGATAATGCTGATCCCAACGGGTCGAGAGATAATGTAATCGTGCGGCGATCAGTTCTTTACCTGTGCCACGTTCACCGATCACTAATACCGGTTTATTCAGCGGGGCAATTTGGGAAATTTGTTCAAGGACTTCCAGAAACACATTAGATTGACCGATCAGATTGTCTTGTTGGCGAAAGCGACTCATAGTAGATATTCTCTGTTAGGGTAGTAATCAACGTGCAAAATTGGTCATTTAGACTAATATTTAGTGTAATTCATTAATGGGGCAAAAAGCGAATACTTTATAAGATTAATTAATACAACTAAATCAATGGTTTATGATTTTTTATAAAGTGGCATGATAGTTGGATAATTTATCAGTAGTTAATTAAGGAGAAATTTATGGGCATATTTTCACGTTTTACGGATATTATTAATTCAAATATCAATTCATTGTTAGATAAAGCAGAAGATCCACAGAAAATGGTTCGCTTGATCATCCAAGAAATGGAAGACACGTTAGTTGAGGTGCGGACAGCATCAGCGAAAACGATTGCGACGAAAAAAGACATTCAAATGCAGATCGATAAATTGACTCACCAAGTTCAAGATTGGTCTGAAAAAGCAGAACTTGCGATAAGTAAGGAACGAGAGGATTTAGCCAGAGCCGCGTTACAAGAACGCAGTAAATGTCATGAGACAGTTGCTATGTTAGTGCGCGAGTTAGAAAATATTGATGAGCAACTATTGAAACTTCAGGCTGAAACGGCCCAGTTACAAGAAAAATTAGCGGATGCCAAGGCCCGCCAGAAAACAATATTATTGCGTCAATCGACAGCGTCTTCTCGTTTGGATGTTAAAAAAACATTAGATAGTTCAAAAGTTGAAGATGCAATGGGACGATTTGAACAATACGAGCGGAAAATCAACGACATTGAAGCGCAGGTGGATGCCTACGATTTAGGTCAAAAAACATTAAATGATGAATTTGCTGAGCTCCAAGCTGACGATCAGGTAGAAAATGAACTAGCCGCACTCAAAGCAAAAATGTCAAAACAGGAAAGTGCAAAGTAAGATTTTGCAGTGACGATTCATGTTAATTAAATATAGACCCGAAAGAGGACAATTTAATGGAAGAATTTTTTATTGTAGCCGTAGGCGTTCCCATGATCTTATTCATGCTGTTTGTCGCGCCCACATGGCTAGTATTACATTACCGTGGTAAGCGCCAAATTAATAAAGGTTTGTCGGAAAGCGATTATAAAGATTTGCAGATCTTAGCAGACAAAGCTGAACAGATGTCAGAACGCATCAAAACGTTAGAAACGATTTTAGATACTGAAGCCCCTCAGTGGAGACAAAAAGTATGAATACTGCCAAAAGACTATATCGTAACCCCGATGATAAAAGAATTGCCGGTGTGTGTTCAGGTGTTGCCGATTATTTTGGTATTGAAACCTGGTTAGTGAGAATTTTAATGATCACTGCGTTTTTTTTATTGGCTGGGCCATTTGCTATCGTTGTTTACATTGCGTGTTGGTTTATTTTAGATGTACGTCCTGAAGGCTTAACCGTGGATACCCATTATACCGGTAATGAACAGAGTTCAACGACGACCACGGGTTATGCCAATACTAAACATAAAATCGAAATCAAACAAAAAGTGTGGCAAAAAGGTCAAGCGCCAGAAAAAGCGTTTCATGAGGTAAAAGCCTTATTTGACGATAGTGAAAGACGCTTACAAGATGTTGAAACTTATGTGACCAGTAAAGCATTTCAGCTCGATAGAGAATTGAGCCGTTTGTAGTCAAAATTAGTGATCTTACCTCTTAGTGCAACGTATTTATTACACTAAGTAAAAAGAGAGTAAGTACTAATGCGTTTAGAAATAAGCTGTCAAGATAGATTGGGTATTGCGCAGGATGTGCTGGAGCTGTTAAGAGCTCAAGAAATTGATCTTCGAGGGATCGAGATAAATGAAGCCGGTAAAATTTATTTAAGCTTCCCCACCATAGAGTTTGCAGATTTTCAGCAATTCATGCCGAAAATACGTCGTATCCAAGGCGTTGATGATGTCAAAACAACGCTCTTTATGCCGATTGAACGCGAACGTAATGAATTAAAAGCTATTATCCAGACGATGCCAGATCCGGTTTTTTCTATTGATACTAAAGGACGCATCGTCCTATTTAATGACGCGGCCAGATTTAGTGTTGATAACAATATTGACTCACTAATTAAAGCGGATATCGAAGAGTGGGTGGATGGCTTTAAGTTTGAGAAATGGCTTGAATCAAAAGAAACCTTTGCCCAGACCCAAAAAGTCAAATTTGTTGAGCAAGATTATATTGCAGACATTCTCCCTATCACAGTTACTGACAGTAATGTTGATCATGATGAAGAAATCTTAGCCGGGGCCGTCGTCATATTAAAATCAGAACTGCGCTTAGGCCAACAGTTCAATACGTTCCATCAAAAAGAAACCGATAGTTTTGATAAATTTCATGCGATTTCGCCAGCCATGTGCAAAGTGGTGAATGAAGCTAGTCGTATGGCAAGCTTAGAAGGGCCAAT
>CATECQ010000026.1 GCA_949498985.1 Glaciecola sp. HTCC2999 | reverse complement strand
GCAGAAGCGGTTCAGTATATTGGTGACCTTGTACAGCGTACCGAAGTTGAGTTATTAAAAACTCCTAACTTAGGTAAGAAGTCATTAACAGAAATCAAAGACGTGCTTGCATCTCGTGGATTATCTTTAGGCATGCGCCTAGAGAACTGGCCACCAGAAAGCATTGCGGACTAAGATGTATTAACGTGTGCTAAGCACACGTTACTTGAAAGAAGGATATAGCTATGCGCCATCGTAAGAGTGGTCGAAAGTTAAATCGCAACAGCAGCCATAGAAAGGCAATGTTTAAAAACATGGCTTCTTCAATGGTAAAGCATGAAGTGATTAAAACTACTTTGCCTAAAGCAAAAGAACTTCGTCGTGTTATCGAACCGTTAATCACATTAGCGAAAGTCGATAGTGTTGCTAACCGTCGTTTAGCAATGGTTCGCACTGGCGACAAAGAAGTGGTTGGCAAATTGTTCAACGAATTAGGGCCTCGTTATGAAGCTCGTCCAGGTGGTTACATTCGCATTCTTAAATGTGGATTCCGTACTGGTGATAAAGCGCCAATGGCGTACGTTGAGTTTGTTGACCGACCAGTTGTTGAAGCTGAAGAAGTAGTTGAAATAACTGAAGAGTAAGTTACTCAAATAGCTAAATATATTTTGTATTTAGCCATAAAAAAACCGAGCTTAAGCTCGGTTTTTTGTTATTTATACATTGTTAATCTAATCAAATAAATCATCATTTGTGGGATTCATGGGGGCTTGTGGAGATGCATTTACACCTGCGATGATTTCTGCTTCAGTAGCCCCACCCATAGTTGCATAATTACTGACATCATCAACAGTAACACCCGCATTTAATGCGGTTGTTATGATCCTTTGAATTTGTTCACGTTGAGCCGATGATTCTCTCACAGCCACAGACACGACTTCTTCAGCTTTATTAGGAAAAACTGCCAGAAGGGCATCAACAATATACTCACCAACTAAGGGAACATGCTTTACCGTATTTGATAATATTACGGCAATTTTTTCCGGATAAGACGTTGCCATATGTTGGACAATTTTATCGGCGGAGTCTGGCTCAGTAAGTACCGCCACTCTAAGTATGTCATTAAAGTCATCTGGAGATGCATTTGCTGCAGCCCGAGCAACAAAGCTAACATAACTCGGCTCAGCTTTTATTGCAGCTTCAACAATACTTTCACATTCAGTAAGGCCTTTTTTTAAGGCAATAGTAACGATGTCTTCAGCGGAAGATGGTTGTGTGGAAACAGCGCTGTGTATGATCACTTTAAATTTATCTGGATATAAACCCAAGGCAACATCAACAATACCCGCTGTACTTTGAGGGTAATGACTAATTAAAGACCTAACCGTTCTGCCAGGTGACATGCTTTGATTAACTTGTTGTTTGAAAAAGGTTTCATCTATTTTCCAGGTTTGCTCACTTAATACATCTGAAGCAAGCACACCCAAAGGAAACACTAAACAACTACAAAACACGGTAGTTTTCGTTAACAATCTAAACACTATCGACACCTATAATACTTATGAACTAAATTGTTCATCAATTAGTCAACATACATGAGATAAAGTTCAATTGCATTAAGTTTGTTACTATGATGTTAACAATTATGGTTTTTATGCTCTGTTTACGGTTAAAATACGGGCTTTAATTGTTTCATAAATTATGGATGGTCGATTTACAGCCTGATATACTCTAAAAAAACAGTAGGATAAATTTTGCCGTCACTATCAGCACTTCACACCTTTGGATTAGACGCTTCTGCCCAAACAGTTTCACGTGTTGATACTGTTTCTACACTCTTTGCACTAGCTCAGCAGCAGTTTCCTAATCTCATTTTAGGCGAAGGTTCTAATACGATTTTTACTGAAGACTATACCGGTGTTATATGGCAAAATTGTTTATCAGGTATTACATTTAGTGAGGATGCCGATTGTCATTATATATCTGCCGCTTCTGGTGAAAACTGGCATGCATTGGTATGTCGGTGCGTTGATTTAAATATAGGTGGTTTTGAAAATTTAGCATTAATACCAGGCACAGTGGGTGCTGCTCCTATACAAAATATAGGGGCTTATGGTGTTGAAGTTTCAAAATTTATTACAGAAATTGAATATTTTGATTTAAAAGATAAATCGTTAAAAATAATTTGTACTGAAGATTGTCAATTTGGCTATCGTGAATCAATCTTTAAGCATCAGTTACGTGATGTTGCCTTTATTACTAAAGTGATGTTTAGACTGCCAAAGCAGTACGAGTATGTCGTTAATTATGGTGAATTGGCAGCATTGAAGTTGCCGTCTATAGAAAGCATTTTTCAGACTGTCATTAAAATTAGGGAAAATAAGTTACCCGATCCACGTAATGTTGGTAATGCAGGGAGTTTCTTTAAAAACCCAATAGTACCAATTAATATATTTACAAGGTTGCAAAATGAATATGAGGATATTCCTCATTATTTAGTTTCTAATACACATGTAAAAATCCCTGCGGCGTGGTTGATTGAAAGACTAGGCTTTAAAGGACAGATACACGAAGGGATACAATGTCATCCTCAACAAGCGCTTGTGTTAACGAATTATGCAAGTGGTACAGGTCGAGCACTTATTGATTTTGCGAAACAAATAAAGGCTGCGGTATTTAAACGATTTGGAATTGCGTTAGAACATGAAGTGCAGTTAATGGGTCAGACAGAACGGATAAAATTATAAATGCATGAGACACGCATCGCTTTATTGAAAGCATTAGCACGTGGTGAATTTTATTCAGGTACCGAGTTAGGTGAAATTTGTGGGGTATCTAGAACCGCAATAGCCAAACACATTGAAGGGCTAAAAGGGTTAGGTATTGATGTTTTTTCGGTAAAAGGTAAAGGCTATAAATTATCATCGCCATTATCTTTATTAGATAAAGATGTGATTTCTCAATATTTAGTACCACCTCAAGACAAGACGAATTTACATTTAGACTTAACCATACTGTCACAAGTTAATTCAACGAATACTTACCTTAAAGAACATTTATCACAGTTCAATTCAGGTCACGTGGTCATCGCTGAATCTCAGAGTGCGGGAAGAGGTCGGCATGGACGGACTTGGGTTTCGCCATTTGCCAGTAGTATTTATTTATCAATGTATTGGCGATTTGATGGTGGTTATCAAGCTTTGTCAGGGTTATCTTTAGTGATAGGGCTGGCCGTCGTTGATACGTTAACAGAAATTGGCCTTCCTTCTGCACAATTAAAATGGCCTAATGATGTATATATCGATATGCAAAAAATAGCCGGTGTGCTAATTGAAGTAGAAGGAGCTGTTGGTGATGCAGTAAATTGCATTATAGGTATTGGTTTAAATGTTAAATTACCAAGTAATATAGAGGGCATTGAGCAATCATACACAGATATAGAATCTCATCTTGGAACTCCGCTTGTAGATAGAAACAAACTGGCAGCATTACTTCTCAATAATATGAAACGTATCATTAGAAAATTTGAATCAGAGGGTTTGGCAACATTTGTGTCTCGTTGGGAAGCATTAAATGTTTTTGAAAATAAACCTGTTAGGTTAATAATGGGGGATCAATCGATTGAAGGTGTCTGTTTGGGTATCGACAATGAGGGTGCACTTAGGATGCAAGTAAATGGGTCAGTGCAATCATTTCATGGAGGTGAAATAAGTGTCCGAGCAATCTAAAGGTGTATTATTAATAGATGTCGGTAACAGTGTTGCCAAATATACAATCATTGACTCAGAAGCAATCGTCAATTCAGCATTGGTAGATATTGATATCAGGATTGGCGTATTAGGTAAAAATGAATCTCCGTTAACATTAATGTCTAACATTACAAGTGTGTACTTAAGTTATGTTAGAGAGCCTGGATGGCTTGAATCCTTTCTTGCACATATCAGCATGCAAGACGTCACATTACATATTGCGAATGCAGAAAAACATGTACGGATTAATCATAGCATTTTAACAAACAGTTACAGCGAAATTACAACAATGGGGTGTGATCGTTGGTTAGCCATGATGGCTGCAGTTGGGTTATATCCAGATAAATCCGATTTTGTCATAGTGGATGCTGGAACTGCGATTACCTGTGATGTGATTTTCAGACATGTTCATCAAGGTGGATGGATAGCACCAGGCTTTTCATCTATTAAAGCGAGTTTGCTAAAAAATACAGAAAAAGTATTTGAACACGAACATATAGTACGTATTGATCAATTAAATTTAGGAAATAATACAGCTGACTGTGTTGAATATGGTTGCTTAGCTCAGATAAACGGAATCGTGAATGAAGCGATAAAACAATTAAGTACTTTAAGCGAAGATTTTTTAGTAATTATTTCAGGTGGAGATCGTGAAAAAATATTCAAAGGTGAAAAAAACGTTGCAATATATAAGGATAACTTGGTACTGATTGGGCTCATTCAACTCGCTAAAAACCATCAAATCAGATGAAAATTTCAACGATCATGATGATTTTTTAATAAAATGCAATTTTTTAGCATTTTTTTGGAAATAGCTATTGCCAACACTGAATGATTCCTCTAATATGCGCACCTCTTGATGACGTGCCGACTTAGCTCAGTTGGTAGAGCAACTGACTTGTAATCAGTAGGTCGCCAGTTCGATTCCGGCAGTCGGCACCATCAATCTCTGGAGGG
>CATECQ010000025.1 GCA_949498985.1 Glaciecola sp. HTCC2999 | reverse complement strand
ATGATTTGAAAACGAGTGATATAAAAAATAAACCCAATAGTAAAGAGTGGAAACATAATACTTTGCATAGCTAAGCCTGTAGCAATGATTAACAATACAAATCCTAAATAAATCGGATTACGAGTGTGTTGCAAAATACCTGATGTGATTAAAGTTGAGCTATTTTCAGGTGTATGAGGATTGACAGTTGTACGGTGTTTGCGAAAAACCCAAACGGCTAACAAGATGAAGGTCATTCCAATAGTAAAACTGATACCGGATAAGCCCAATGCGAGCCAATGGGGCAAGCCTAAATGGGGCAAATAGAGTTGGGCTGAGCCCATCCCTGATATAGCGATGAGCAATAAAGCAACAGGTGGTATTTTTAATTCTAAGAAATTCATGGTCTTATTTATCACTTTAGCAGTAAACTATAGTTAAACAAATTAACCATAAAAGTGCAAAATAATGATGACTACACCTAATTCCCAACTTGCTATAATCGTAGCGATGGCGCACAACCGGATCATCGGGGCTGATAACGATATGCCATGGCATTTACCGGCCGATTTGCAGCATTTTAAACGAACTACAATGGGGAAGCCTGTTGTTATGGGGCGTAAAACTTACGAGTCCATTGGTAAAGCATTGCCTGGTCGTCATAACATTGTTATCACTACAAACACCCATTATCAGTTAGAAGATGCATCGGTAGTTTACAGTGTCGATGACGCCCTTGCACTGTGTGCTCAAGAAGAAGAGGTCATGATTATTGGTGGTGGGAGTATTTATGCATTGTTAATTGAGCATACCCAGACACTACATTTGACATTTATTGATAAAGCTGTTGCTGGAGACACAACTTTTCCAGATTGGAATCAATATGGCAAGTGGCAAGAAATAAGCCGAGAAAAGCATCAAAAAGATGAAAAAAACCCGCATGATTATGAGTTTGTCACATTAATAAGACAGGCTTAGTTATGCTTCGTTTTTATATAAACTTAACGTGTAAATATATCCATAAATCCCGCTAAATACGATTGATGGGGTCACTGTTAACCCTAAATTAGGTGTCCCGTTAATAACGTTGACTGTGATGACAATAATGCCTTGTATGCTCATTGGGATTAGCGGGCTAAATAGTGCTCCAGAAAAACGTTTATGATGAAGATATTTTGCGGATTGGTCAAATAATTGGTTAAAGCTACGTTTGATCTGAGATGCATATGGCGAATGATGGTAAGGTAAACATAAAAGCGGCGTAACAAATGCAAAAGAGACACAGCTAGATTTAAATCTTCGATAGCTCCACTCTGTCATTAACGTAAACCCCAGTGTAATAGCTGCGCTCGTAGTGGCTTGGACCAGTGCTACTTGCCATAACGCTTTTGTTGACACTGCTGATGTCATATTCGCAAAGTACGCCCATCCGCCATAAAAACAAAATGCGACTAACGCAGATAATAATAATCGAACAATTGCCGGCGTAAATAGTGACCTTATTGGATAGTCGCAGGGGCAATGATGCCGTATTGGATTAATACAATCATGGATAGCATCATAATTGGGATAGAAACAATAGTCGTTGATACGACAATATTAGCTGCTAATACCGGATTTGAATTTGTTTTCTTTGCCATGATATAGCTAGCAGCCGCTGTGGGTGATGCACTCATCAAAAATAAAATTCCCATTTCAATGTCGTTTAAACCCAATGCATATC
Source organism: Glaciecola sp. HTCC2999 (assembly GCA_949498985.1). Taxonomy (GTDB): domain Bacteria; phylum Pseudomonadota; class Gammaproteobacteria; order Enterobacterales; family Alteromonadaceae; genus Opacimonas. Next base: position 48,519 of record CATECQ010000025.1, on the reverse strand, counting down.
CAATAGATAAAATAGCAACTGGGTACAGCATACATTTAGCAATATTGGTGATGATCATCGAACCAATCGCTGCGCGCATAGCAAAAAACTCTAATGAAGCTCCAGTACACAACAACGCAAGTGGCAGGGTCAGCTGTGCAAAATACGCCAAACTAATTTGAGCGACACCGGGTAATTGCACTGAAAAATACGATGCGGTAAGTGCGAGCACAATCGAAATGATGATGGGGTTTTTAAGCAAGGCGATAATGTTATCTTTAATAGAGTGTTGCTTATTGGAATAAAAATTGAGTAACAATACGGCCAATAAATTATATATCAATGTCGTACAGGCCATGAATACTGATGCGGTGGCAAAAAATTCAGGATAAGCATTTGCACTAAGTGCCAGCCCGACAATCCCAATATTAGAACGGTATGCTCCTTGTATTACGACACCTCGGTCAGTTCGCTTTGGAATAATAAATTGGCAAATTAACACCATCAAAAGAACAAACACGATAGTACCAATGACACTACTGAGGATTAAATTAGGGTTCGCGGCGGTAGCAAAATCAGCGGTATAGATGGCATTAAAAAGTAACGCGGGCAATGATATGTTGTAAATAAGCTTTGAGCCACCTTCAACAAAGGCCTCACTCATTAATCCAACACGTTTAAATACCACTCCAGCAATGATCAAACACATGACCGGAGTAATAACAAGAAGCGCAGTAATGAGGGCTGGTGAATTCATTGACATTATTTATATTGGTGAGAATAGAGGTAATTATAGGGTGTTACTCGAGATAACTCACGTGATAATCGTCAATTTATGCCTATGGTGAGATGAAATCAATGCACAAATTATTATGCTAATTTTGTCACTGAATGGAATTCGACTATGAATGTCATTGATTTTTACAAATTAATAACATTGTTTGGACGAGATTAGTTATTGTTTGCTAATCTAACATGGTATTGATTCGTTAAAAGGCTCATTAGTATGACTCAGCAAGCAACTTTTACCCGGATGCAAGATGGCACACTTGAAGATTGGCAGATTATTGGCGCTGCCCATTATGAAGAGTTCAAAAACACTGCAGACCGATTCATATCAATGCTTCAGTCATTGGAGCAGCATACTCTAGGGTTTGCGTGCGACCAACTTCAGCATGCGCTAATGGCTGGCACATTAGCACGTCGAGATGGCGCGAGTGATGAACATATTGTAATTGCGTTGTGCCATGATATTGCCAAAGTGATTAATGTACCTAATCATGGCGCAATCGCTGCTGAAATGATGCGTCCATACATTTCAGATGACAGTTATCATGTCGTATATAACCATCAAGCTTTCCAAGGTGAATATTATTATGAGTATCTTGGTGCACCCACAGATTTGCGTTTGCAGTGGCAAAATGAATCTTGGTATCCATTAGCATGTAAATTAGTAGATGAATGGGATGCACCTGCTTTTGATCCTGATTATGCTGTGGATTCGCTTGAAAGTTTTATTCCACTTATGCGTAAAGTATTTCATGACCAACCCATTGCGATTGGCTAATGAATCCGTTAACACATATTTAACGGCAATATATCCTTATATATGCTACCCTGCACCCGAATTTTTTATGGGTGTAAAAAAATATGTTCAATTTTGATTTTGCCGGTAAATTCGCTAATAACAACGTGAAAAACGATGTGTTATCGGGAATTACCGTGGCATTGGCATTGGTGCCAGAAGCCGTTGCTTTTGCTTTCGTAGCTGGGGTTGAGCCCATGGTGGGTCTCTATGCTGCCTTTATGATGGGTTTGATTACTTCTGCTATAGGCGGTCGTCCAGGTATGATATCTGGTGCAACAGGTGCGATGGCTGTTGTCATGGTTGCATTGGTTGCTCAGCACGGTGTGCAATACTTATTTGCTGCCGTTGTGGTCGCCGGTGTACTGCAAATCCTGGCTGGGGTATTTAAACTGGGTAAATTTATCCGCTTAGTCCCTTATCCAGTTATGCTAGGCTTTGTCAATGGTCTAGCGATTGTGATTTTCTTAGCTCAGCTTGGGCAGTTCAAAATTTTTGATCAAACCACAGGTATCCAAACGTGGATGCAAGGTGAGATGCTCTATCTAATGCTCGGCTTGACCGCATTAACTATGGCTATTATTGTTTTCCTACCCAAATTAACAAAAGCTGTCCCGGCATCGCTTGCTGCCATAATCGTAGTGACAGGGCTTGTGCATGGTTTGGATTTAGAAGCGCGTACGGTCATTGACTTTGTCCGTGATATGTTACCAGAAGCCGAAAAAGCTTCAGCCACACTCGCTGGTGAGTTACCGAGCTTTTCTATTCCAATGGTCCCGTTCACGCTTGAAACACTTTATATTGTTTTACCTACAGCAATTATTTTATGTTTGGTGGGGTTAATTGAATCGTTATTAACTTTAACGCTAATCGATGAAATGACTAGTACTCGTGGTCGTGGTAACAAAGAATGTATTGGTCAAGGTGTTGCAAATACCGTCAATGGTTTCTTTGGTGGAATGGGGGGATGTGCGATGATTGGTCAGTCTATGATCAATATTAACTCAGGTGGTCGAGGTCGATTATCAGGAATTACTGCTGCGCTGGTATTACTTGGCTTTATTTTATTTGCCTCACAACTGATTGAAATGATCCCATTGGCTGCTCTGGTTGGTGTCATGTTTATGGTCGTAATAGGCACATTTGAATGGGCATCATTTAAAATCATTCGTGGTATTAACAAAGAAGATGCGTTTGTTTTGTTCCTTGTAACATTTGTCACCGTGATTGCTGATTTAGCGATTGCAGTAGTCGTGGGTGTCATCGTATCTGCCCTCGTCTTTGCTTGGAAGCACGCCACTCATATCGCCGCTAAAACACATGATGATAAAGATGGCTGGAAAGTCTATGAGCTAGAGGGGCCTCTATTCTTTGGCTCAGTCACTCACTTTAAAGAGATTTTTGATCCTGCCAACGATCCTGACGATGTCGTTATTGATTTCAATGAATCACGGATTTGGGATTCATCAGGTATCGATGCATTAGATACGTTAGCGGGGAAATACGAAGCGGCAGGAAAAAAACTGCATATTCGTCATATTTCTCCCGAGTGCCGTATTTTATTGCGTAAGGCATCGCGTTACGTTGAAATTAATGTGAATGAAGATCCACGTTATTTTGTGGCAACAGATGAATTAGGCTAAATCTAGCTATGTTCAACGACAACAGTTGTCATTATAAATGGCGTCTGTTGTCGGTAACTTTTGTTCTACTCATATGTAAAATCCACCTGTATGTGCATTTCAAGTTATTCCCGCCAATCGACTAAAATGAAACTTTTATGACAATTGCTTGATGTAACAATTCTGTCATCTTCCCTCGTTAGTATTCGGTAAGTTTTTTTACTCAAGATATTTCATAGGGATTAAATATGAAAATAAAACATATATTTCAAGCATCTGCTATTGCATCTGCATTAGTTCTAGCCGGTTGTGGTGGTGACATCAATATCTCTGAAGGTGATATTTCTAATACTAACACCACTACCACGACTAATAACAATGCGCCAAGTACTCCTACTACTCCTGTTGTTGACGATAGTGCACCTGGTGTAGCGTCTCCATTCTTGAGCTCTCAAGTATCTACTGCATTAGGTTCTTCTGTAGAAGTGCGTTCTTTATCAGGTCGCATTTCATCTGCAGGTGATGCTGCAGAAACTGTAACATTAACGAACGACACTGTATGGGCACTTGAAGGTCCTGTAATTGTTGGTGATGACAATGAAAACTCAGTCACACTGGAAATTGAACCTGGTACCATTATTTTTGGTCGTTCAGGCGCTGATTATTTAGTAGTAAGCCGTGGTTCAAAAATTGAATCAACGGGTTCTGCAACTGATCCTGTAATTATGACATCTTATAATGATGTAATCGGTGCCGAGGTTGGTCCTGGTCAATGGGGTGGTTTAGTTATCTTAGGTAACGCGCCATCAACTAAGTGTCCAACTGACGGAACAGCATGTGCGCTGCAAGTCGAAGGTGCTGTTGAAGGTTCTGTTTTCGGCGGTACTGATTCATCTGATAACTCTGGTATCTTAAGATACACCGTCGTTAAGTATGCGGGTTTCGAAATAGCACCTGATAATGAGCTTAACGGTATTACTTTTGGTGGCGTAGGTTCAGAAACCACTGTTGAGTATGTTCAGGTTCATGCTAATTCAGATGACGGTGTTGAATTCTTTGGTGGTTCTGTCAATGCTAAGTACTTAGTGTTAACCGGCAACCAGGACGATTCAGTTGATTGGGATAACGGTTATAACGGTAAATTACAGTATGTTTATGTTGAACATGCTCGTGACGGTTCTGATGCTAACCGTGGTATTGAAGGTGACGGTGACGGTGGTAACGCAAACGACGATGGCGGTGCGTTCCAATTCTCAGCACCTATGGTTGCTAACATGACCGTTATTGGTAACACATTTGATACTGAAGATGCTGATTCTGAAGGTTTATTATTACGTGACCAAACCGCAGCGAAAATTATGAACTTACTCGTTACTGGTCCTGAGCAAATGGGTGAGTGTTTAGAATTCGATAGTGATGCGACAGTTCAAGGTAACTTAGATGATGGCGATTTAACAATCACTTACTCTGCGTTAGTGTGCAGTGAACCTGTTAAAGGCGTTGACGCACCTGGAAAGACAACTGAAGAAGTAGCGGCTTGGTTTGAAGGTCAAACTGGCAACCAGATTGTTGATTATACAGATGCTGATGCACGTAACGCGTTAGGTATTAACAACGATGGTTCTTTAACTTCTGAGTCTGCACTATTAACAGCTGGTGGTAATGCTTCTACATTAGATGGTTTCTTCGCAGAAAACAGTTTTGTAGGTGCAGTTGGTGCGACAGATTGGCGTCAAGGTTGGGCATTTGGATTTGGCGGTGGTCAAGTTGCGGTTGCTGCTTCACAATCTGGCTGTCCTGCAGGTACCACTACGATTGCTTCAGTTGATGGTGAAACAAATACATGTCAAGTATCAGGTCGTATTACTTCTGACCTAACGCTTACCCAAGGCAACATGTATGCGCTTTCTGGTGCAGTATTTGTTGGTGGTGATAATGCGGATTCTGCTACTTTAACAGTAGAGCCTGGAGTTATTGTATACGGTTCATCTGGTAACGATTACTTAGTGGTTAGCCGTGGTTCACAAATCGATGCTAACGGCACAGCGACTAATCCAATTACATTCACGTCTCGTCAACATGCACAAGACCCAAGTACATTAGCAAATGGTGCACCTGGTCAATGGGGCGGTATGGTTATTTTAGGTAACGGTCGTTCTACTAAGTGTCCAACAGACGGTACCGCATGTGCGCTTCAGGTTGAAGGTGTGCAAGAAGGAGCAGTGTTTGGTGGTACTGATGATACTGATAACTCAGGTACATTACGTTATGTCCGTGTTATGCACGGTGGTTTCGAAATCGCACCTGATAATGAGTTAAATGGTATTACATTCGGTGGTGTAGGTTCTGGAACGACTGTTGAGTATGTCCAAGTACACAAAAATGCTGATGATGGTGTTGAATTCTTTGGTGGTGCTGTTAATGCGAAGTATGTTGTTTTAACAGGAATCCAAGATGATTCAGTTGACTGGGATAACGGTTATGACGGTAAGATGCAGTTCGTATTAGTTAAGCATGCTGATGATGGTTCTGATGCTAACCGTGGTATCGAAGGCGACGGTGATGGTGGTAATGCGGGTTCAGGCGAAGGCTTTGAATTCTCAAACCCAACAGTTGCAAACATGACAATCATTGGTAACGCATTTGATACAGCTGACACAGATTCTGAAGGTGTATTATTACGTGACCAAACTTCTGCACAGCTTTATAACTTTGTTATTACCGGTGCAGCTGGCGAATGTTTAGAGTTTGATAACGATGACACAGTTCAAGGTAACTTAACTGATGGCGATATCAACATTCAAACATCAGTTGTAGCTTGCGCAGAAAACTTCAAAGGTGTCGATGCCCCAGGACTTGACACTGCAGGTGTAGAAGCATGGTGGAACGATGCAGCACGTAACAATGCAGTTGCAGCGGACCAAGCTTCTGTTGTCGATGGTATCTTCACTATTGCATCTGGTGTGACTGCTACAGACGTTAACGCTGTAGATACATTCTTCACCACTACTGATTTCATTGGCGCTGTTAAAGACGCTGATAATAACTGGACTTCTGGTTGGACCGTAGGTCTTTAATTAAGTAAGTCAACAATGTTTGATATTCAAGTGCGTTACCTAGGTAGCGCACTTGTGTTTCGAATACTCCAATATACAACAGTTATTAAAGCAGTGAATTGAGGTTTAAAATGAAACAACCTAATACTCAGTTTCCGTTAAAAACACTTACTTTAGCAATATTATCTTCCTTGTTAATTGCCCCAGTTGCGTTATCACAAGAATCAGATGAAGAAGTTATTGAAGAAGTTGTTGCAACGGGTACTCGATTAAAAGGGACTGCAACAGCAGTTCTCGAAGAGCGTAAGAATCAAGCCTTTGTCGCTGATATCTTAGGTGCAGAACAGATCTCTCGAACGGGTGATAGTGATGCAGCCTCAGCATTAAGGCGTGTAACGGGACTGACTCTTGTTGACGGTAAATTCATATATGTACGTGGTTTGGGTGAGCGATATTCAAGTACGCTATTAAATGGTGCCAATGTTCCTTCACCAGATCCAACACGTAATGTAATTCCATTGGATTTATTTCCATCAGATATTATTGAAAGTTTATCGGTGCAAAAATCGTATTCTCCGTCTATGCCAGCATCATTTGGTGGTGGTAACGTTGATATTCGCTTAAAGTCCATTCCATCTGATTTTATTTTTAATGTATCAGGCAGTATTGGCACAAACTCTGAAAACTCGGGTGATGCACTTGATTATGGTCGTGACGATAATTTTCTTGGTCAAGACGATGGTAATCTTGCCGCACCGGCAACTTTGGTAAACAGCTGGGCGACTAAAGATTTCTTGGGCAGTAACCCACTGATTCCAAGACAAGCAGATAATGCATTTACACAGGGTGAAGCCGTTAATGTCTTAAAAAGCATGAAACGCGATTATGATCCGGTTGATGCATCCGTCGATCCTAATTATGGATTTAACGTTTCTGTAGGTAACAATTTTGATTTGTCCGATGATATCCGTACTGGATTTTTATTAGCTTCTGGTTATAGCCGTGGTGTGAATGTCTCTGAAGAATATGAGTTAGAGCAAGCTAACCGCGTCGGTGACACTATTGAAATTGTACGTTTTTTTGATGATGTGCTGGTGACAGAATATACGACTAAATGGTCGACTCTTTTGAACATGGGTATTGATTACCAACGTAATCACAGAATTGATTATTCTTTAATCGCGTTAAGTGATACCTCTGACGAAGTCAAAGAAAAATTCGGTAATACAGAAAACTTGAATCAAAACGACGGCCTTCGTGTTCGCGACATTAGCGTTGATTACGAAGAGCGTAAAATGTATACCAATCAAATTAAAGGTATGCATACGTTCCCTGAGTTGAATTTTGCCGGTTTTGATTGGAAATATTCTTTGGGCCGTTCAGTTCGAAATGCACCAGGTAGTTTCGGAGCACGTTTTATTCTGTCTGATGTGAATGAAGACGGTATTTTTGATGTGGTTAACGAAAGTACCCTATCAAACTCGACCGGTGCAGCTCAGTACGATTTCCAAACATTGCATGACCGAGTTGAAAATTATGGTTGGAATACAACCATTCCATTGACTACTGAAAATTGGGAAATGGAATTTAAAATCGGTGGTGATTTCTTAACTAAAGCTCGTGTTGCAGATAACCGTCGTATTGCAATCAATACACGTGCGTTTTCTGATAATAGTGCGTTATCTGGTAATTCTTTTGCTACTATTTTGAGTAATAGTGCTTTGGATAATGCAGCATACTCATCGAGTCAATTCTTAGTTCGAGATACTACCATTGCGGGTGATGATTATTCAGCGGCACAAAAAGTAGATGCGTTCTATTTTGAGGCTGATTTATTTTATCAAGGTAAATGGCGTTTTAGCGGTGGAGCTCGCTTTGAAGATTTCCGTCAAGCGGTCGTACCTATGGATCCTCGTACAAATCAAATTGATTTATCTGATGAAGATGACCGCGCACAGCTTGCGTTCCAAGAGGATGATTTTTATCCTGCACTTGCTGTGACTTACATCAAAGATGATTCAATGCAGTTTCGTGCCAGTATTGGTGAGACAGTTGTGCGTCCAGATTTACGTGAAGTATCTTCTGCGACATATATCGACCCATTAACTGAGTTTCCAGTAGCAGGTACACCTGGATTGCTTACAACATCTATCATTAATTATGATTTACGTTGGGAATGGTACCGTGAAGCAGGTAATAACCTGTCAATTGGTTTGTTTTATAAAGATATGACGAATCCAATTGAGTCGGTGCAATCACCTGCACAGGATGGACCTCCGTTAATTCGTATTGCAAATGCTGAAACTGGGACACTTGCGGGTGTTGAGATCGATTTTTTACAAGGTCTTGAAGTTATTGGTGAAGGTATATGGGATAACATGTTCTTGTCAGGTAACGTGACGCTTTCTGATTCAGAAATCGAGCTAGACCGTCAAAATATTGTAGACCAGACTGGTGTATCTGCAGCGATAACCAATACGACTCGACGTTTAACAGGTCACTCTGAGTACGTGGTTAACTTGCAATTGGGTTTTGACTCAGACAATGGTGAACACAGTGCTTCATTAGTATATAACGTCTTTGGCGAGCGTATATTAATCCCTGGTATTGATGGATTTGATGATAATATGGAACTGCCGTTTCATTCTTTAGATGCAGTTTATAAATATTATCCAGATTTCAATACGACGGTTACATTTAAGCTCAACAACATTTTAGATGAACAAAAAGAACTCGAGTTTGAAAACGTCCTACTTCGTTCAGAAACCAAAGGTCGTGGTGTAAGTGTCTCATTTAAATACGATTTTTAATTGAACACAGCATCATCGTTTAAAAGGAAGCCATGTGCTTCCTTTTTTTATTTTCGGCTGAAAAAAACTTTAACTTACCAAACTACACTTGAATAGTTCATTTTAATAAAACTGTCACATTGTTTATTTATACTCTCCGCTGATTTCATAGTTGCCACTTCATAGCAACCAACATCTAAATAGGTCTTCATAATATGAAACGCGTAAGCTCACTCATACTCGTCTTATTGAGTACATTAACTGTAAGCACTAGCTTAATTGCTCAAGAAGATAGCACGGTCAAAAAAGTCATTGATAAAACGGCCAAAATTAACCAATCAGCAGCCGATTCTCAAGCTAAGATTGATAATATTGCCGATCAGATTGATAGCAAGTTACAGCAATTTAAAGCGCTAAATAAAGAAATTGCAGGCTTAAATGTCTACAACAGTCAGTTACAAAAACAAATTAATAATCAGAATCAAGAAATGGCAGACTTAAATGCTGCGATTGATGAAGTGAGTGTTATTGAACGTCAAATAACTCCTTTAATGATGAATATGATTGATGGTTTAGCCCAGTTTATTGAACTTGATGTGCCTTTCTTGCCTGAAGAGCGTGCGCAGCGTGTGGCTGGTTTGCGTACTATGATGGATCGTGCTGATGTAGCACCTTCTGAAAAGTTTCGTCGGGTCATGGAAGCATTCCAAGTTGAAATGGATTACGGCCGTACGTTAGAAGCTTATCAAGGTTTACATACGATTGATGGTCAAGAGCGTGATGTGGAATTTTTACGTCTAGGTCGTACCGCACTTATTTACCAAACTCGCGACGCGTCAAGTCAAGGTGTCTGGAATAAACAAACGCGCCAGTGGGAAGCATTAGACTCAAGTTACCGTACCCAGATTACTAAAGGGTTACGTATGGCGAAGAAACAGCTAGCCCCTGATTTATTAATGCTCCCTGTAGCGATTACAGACTAAGGTCATAACAATGAAACGATTATTTACCCCTATCATTGCTATCGTGTGTGCCTCATTATTCAGTGTGGCTGCAATGGCAGAAAATGAACGTGCATTAGATTTAGATGCATTATTGCAACAGCTTGAACAAGGACAGTTTGCTCAAAAAGCACAAAATACTCAACGTGAGCAAGCGTTTATCCAAAAACGCGCAGAGCAAGACCAAATTCTTCGTGATACTACGCAAGACAGAAATCAAGCCTTGGCTCTTTCAGAGCGTTTAGAAACTCAATTTGAAGAAAATGAATTTAAATTAGCGGATTTAAATGACGCATTAAATACTCGCCTTGGTTCATTAAAAGAGCTATTTGGTGTATTGCAACAAGTGTCTGGTGATACCAAAAATAAATTTTACAATTCTGTGATATCAGCACAGATTCCTGGCCGCTCTGAATTTTTAGATGAGATGGCTCAATCAATGGGTAAATCATCTAAATTGGCCTCGATTGATGAAATTGAACGGGTCTGGTTTGAAATCCAACGTGAAATGACTGAAGCGGGCAAAGTCACTCGATTTAACACATCAGTTGTTGAAGCTGACGGTAATAAAGTTAATAAAGAAGTGTTACGTGTTGGTCCTTTTGCGTTAGTTGCAGATGGAAAATACCTTGAATATAACGGAGTAACTGGAACAGTTTCAGAATTGATTCGCCAACCTGCAGACCGTTTTGGTGCATCAGTGGCTGCACTTGAAGCATCAAATGGTGAGTCTGTGCAATTTGGTATTGATCCAACAGGTGGCTCGATTCTCGGCCTATTAGTCCAAGCCCCCAATCTACAAGAACGTGTTGAACAAGGTGGCTTAGTGGGTTACATCATCTTAATCGTCGGTGCGATTGGTTTATTGTTAGCGCTAGAACGTTTGATTTCGTTAACTATCATCAAAGCTAAAGTCGATAGACAGCTAAAATCAGAGACGTTTAGTAGTAATAATCCACTCGGACGTGTGATGAAAGTGAAAGATGATTATCCTAGTGCTGATACTGAGTCATTAGAATTACACCTCACAGAAGCTATTTTAGGTGAAGTACCTAAGCTAGGGCGTAACTTAACCATCATTAAAATTATCTCCGTAGTGGCTCCATTAATGGGCCTACTAGGGACAGTGACCGGTATGATTAATACTTTCCAGGCCATAACATTATTCGGTACCGGTGACCCTAAATTGATGGCAGGTGGTATTTCTACTGCGCTTGTGACAACTGTATTAGGTCTAGTAGTCGCGATTCCGATGACATTATTGTATGCGATACTCAATACACGCAGTAAGAACATTGTCTATATTCTGCAAGAGCAAGCTTCAGGTGTCATTGCAGAGCGTTCAGAACGAGGCTAAATGATGACCGAGTTTTTTGAAGCCATTCGCGATTTTACAGAGACAGGTGGCCAAGTACTCTTGGTCATTGGTTTACTGATTTTTGTGATGTGGATGCTCATTCTAGAACGTGTTTTATATGTGTTTGTATGGCACAAAAATCATAAACGCGATGCTGTGGAGCAGTGGCAGGTAAGAGAAGATAAATCTTCTTGGAATGCAGAACAAGTTCGCCAAAAAGTGATATCGCGCCTAATTCTAAATTTGAATGGCAGTATTCCGATTATTCAGGCACTTGTTGCATTGTGTCCTTTGTTAGGTTTGATGGGGACTGTGACAGGGATGATTGAAGTATTTGATGTCATGGCAATATCAGGCTCGGGCAATGCTCGTTCTATGGCTTCAGGTGTTTCTAAAGCAACGATTCCAACAATGGCTGGTATGGTGGGTGCGTTGTCTGGGGTGTTTGCCTCAACATGGTTAACTCGAACAGTAAAAACGGAACGAATGCATTTAGAAGATGCCATCGAAATTGATCGTCCTATCACATCAGCGTAATACGGTGTTATAGGCATAATAGGTAAAAGTATGAAACAACATTTTCAAAATTTAATAGACGAAGAAGAAGCAGCAATCGACATGACACCCATGCTCGATGTCGTATTTATTATGTTGATATTTTTCATTGTAACTGCTTCGTTTGTGAAAGAAGCTGGTATCGATGTGAACCGTCCAGACGCAGCGACAGCTGTTAAAAAAGATCGCGCTAATATCTTGATTGCCATAAGTGATAAAGGCGAAATTTGGATTAACAAACGTCGTATCGATGAGCGTGCAGTACAAGCCAACATCGAACGTTTATACGCAGAAAACCCTCAAGGAAGTGTTGTTATTCAAGCGGATAAGAAAGCGACGACTGAGGTGTTAATTAAAGTCATGGACGCCTCGCGTTCTGCTGGTGTATTTGATGTTTCGATAGCCGCTCAAGAGCCATAACCTTATGATTTCACGTCTTATCATTGCGATTTTAGTTTCGGCTGCGATAACCCTCGGTCTTTTCTTTTTGATGCAGTCGCTAATTAAAAGTGGAGGCAGTGCGCTAACCGATCCACCCAAGGGTAGCGTCATGGATTTTGTTCGAGTCAAAAAAGAAGAAACGGTTGAGAAAAAAGATCGCAAACCAAAGAAACCACCTCAACCAGAAGAGCCACCTCCTCAGATGGAAACACCACAAATGGATTCGCCTTCACCCGATGCAGAAGCCTCAGGTATGGATTTTGCCGCTGATGTTGCTACGGATGTGTCACTTGATGGTGGTTTAGGCTTAGAGTCAGGTGATGGTGAGTATTTGCCGATTGTTAAAGTAGCACCCGTATACCCCCGCCGTGCATTACAGCGTGGTATTGAAGGATTTGTAATTGTTGAGTTTACCGTAAATACCATTGGCGCAGTTAAAGAGCCATTTGTTGTTGAAGCTCAACCCGAAGGTATATTTGATCAAGCAGCACTTGATGCTGCTAAAAAGTTTAAGTATAAGCCACGAGTAGTAAACGGTGAAGCCACTGAAGTCTCAGGTGTGCAAAACCGTATTACGTTTAAAATTGATGGTTAAGGAATATTTTATGACCCGTTCTTTTCAAAATATAGTGTTAGCATTTTGTGTTGGTGCAATAATTAGTTTACCCACATTATCGTTCTCTGCTTCAGCTAACCAAAGCGCTGATACGCAAAAAGCCAGTCAGAAAAAGACCCGTCGTGTACCCACGTTGCGTGGAAAGGTGTATGAACAACTTGCTCGTGCGCAATCCTATGCTGACAATGATCAAACACCAGAAGCATTCGCTGCATTAAAAGAAATTGAAGGTAAAAAAAGCTCGATGAATAGTTATGAGATAGCCATGCTTTATAACTTTTATGGCTTTATTTATTATAATCTTGAGCAAACCGATGAGGCTCTCGCTTCATTTAAGAAAGTTATCCAGGAACCAGGGATACCAGAATCCTTCGAGCAAAGTACATTATTTACGCTTGCTCAGTTATCTTTAATGCAAGGTAATTATAAAGATTCTATTGAGTTTTTGGAGCGTTGGGAAGACTTAAATGTAGGTGACACTCCCCCTAAGAACTTATTTATTAAAGCCCAAGCTTACTATCAAGATAAGCAATATGAGCAAGCTGGCACGTTTGTCACTCAAGCGATTGAAAATAAAGAAGCGGCTGGCATGATCCCCGATGAAGGTTGGTTGATCCTGCAACGTGCAATTTATTACGAGTTAAAACAGCCTGAAAAAGTCAAAGATATTTTAGTAAAAATGGTCAAGCTGTTTAATGAACCTAAGTACTGGATTCAACTTGGTGGCATGTATGGTGAGCTTGGTATGGAAAAGCATCAAATTGCAATCATGGAAGCTGCCAAGCAGCAAGGCTACTTAGAAAAAGCATCTGACATTTTTAATATGGCGCAACTTTATTACTACCATAAAGCCCCTTACAAATGTGCAGATATGATGCAGCAAGCAATGGATGACGGTATTTTAGAAGAGAATTTACGGAACTTGAAATTCTTAGGCCAATGTTATCAATTAGCCAAAGAAATCGACAAAGCTGTGCCTGTGATGCAAGCGGCTGCAGATTTGTCGGATGACGGCCAAATTTACGCTCAACTTAGCCAGCTATTATTAAACATTGATGAATTTGATTCGGCTATTGAAAGCGCTCAGCTAGCAATTGAAAAAGGCAGTCTGCGTAATCCAGGTACCATTCACTTGGTGCTAGGTATGGCATATTATAATAAGCATGAGTTTGCCAAAGCACTAGAAGAATTGGCTAAAGCTGAATCATTTAAATCCAGCAAGAAGATGGCAGAACAATGGCAGAATTTTGTGCGAGGAGAAAAACGCTCATTTGAGCAAAATGAGACTATCTTAGCTTCGAATTAATGATGGGTAGATAATGCGTTTAATGTTGTAATCGCATTATCTCTATCTTCCCATGCAACAAAAATATGATCATGATAATAAGCAGCTACCACATTAGCACTGATCTTAGCATCACCTAGTGCGGTAGCAAACGCTGCTGTCAAACCTACCGCATCAAGCGATGAGTGTATCGTAAGAGTAATACACGCAAACGGTCCCATGCATTCGATGTTGTTATCCACAAATTCATCGATAGTCGCAATCACCGTCATACCTTCTGCTTCTTGAAACATACATTTAGGCATAAATGAGAGATTCTTAAAGTCTTTCGACGGTAGAGTGGCAAAGCCATACATAACCTTATCACATGCTGGAGACATGCTCGCTAGCAGTTTATTTAAGTTGGTTTCGCCACTCATTTTGTTGATTTCCTTTAGTGTTTATATCAAAACAGACATTAGTTCATTTCAGATAAAAAGACGATGAGGTCGACCATGTCGTCAGGAGTCATGTCTCGAGTGAACTGTGCTTGATATTTACCATTAACAATAAAATTAGGCACCCCTTTTACAAAGCGACGATATTCATTGATGGCCTTATTATTCTTTTTAAGCATAGAATTGACGGCGAAGCTTTTATTCATTTTGTCATACTCTACTGGGTCAATACCGCTAACGCTGAGTAGGCTGCGAACATCATCAGAGCTGGTGATTTTACCACGTTGACGATGGATGTAATTAAAGATTGCAGAATTGACTTGTTCTGATTTTTTCATCGCTCGGCCAATCATCATGGCTTTCGTGACATCATCCTGCAAGTCTGTTCCTGCAAAGCCCATAAAATTCACATGGACTTTGTCAAAGTTGACACTGGGATCGAGCTTCTTTTTCATTTCCGCCACCAATGGCTCAAAGTTGAAACAATGTGGACACCAGAATGAAAAGAATTCTTTGACTTCAGGTTTTGAGGTTGCTTGGTTACTGATGATTTTATAATGCTCGCCTTCGACAAATCGAATTTGTGCAGAAGCTTGCAGTGAAACTAAGGCAGTCATAATGACCAATAACACACTATTAAATATTTTTTTCATACTAATAAACGCTCATATAAATGGAATTAACCTGATAATACACAGGCTCGAGAGGGATTTAAACCCAAGATTGTGACAAATAATTTCAGCATTTCACTATTCGATTACCATTGATACTGCACTGCAAGCATCGCTTTACGCTCCAGACCGCGGTAACCAACGATATCTTCATAATGATGATTAAATACATTATCTATTTTTGCAGTCAGACTCATTGCTGGTGAAACTTGGTATCTAAGATTGGTATTTACTAACCAATAAGCGTGTAAACCAATAATTTCAGATGGTTCAGGAAATGGCGGAAAAAATTGATCGAATTTACTGCCTACATAACTGGCACTGACGTAGGTATTTAGCGTCGGGGTCAAAGCGTATGATACATTGATGGACCCATTGTGTTGTGCACGTCGCAGTTCTACAGCTTCCTCATCACCTTGAGATGCATCAAGGTAACTATATGAGGCATTGACGCGGAGCGCATGACTTATCCATGATAGCTCCCACTCAAATCCTCTACGATCGCTTCTCCCTTCAACATTGCCAGAAGTAAAGTTGCCTGTCTCAGCATCAAATAAAAAGCCATTAATTTCATTCTCGAGTTTACCGATAAATACATTAACTTGCTGAGTAAGTTTGCTGTCTGCGAGTGCATAATTATTGCGTAAGCCTATTTCAATATTGCTGGACTGCTCTGGCTGTAAATCTGGGTTACCTTGGAAGGTACCGGCAAAGAAACCATAGCGCTCAGTGAAAGAGGGGTTTTTACTTGCCCGTCCAATACTGGCAAACCATGTGAACCGATCGGAGCTTTGGTAATTAGCGCCAATACGATAATCAACGACCGCCTCAAATTCACTGTTGTCGGTATAGCGAAAGGCGCTATTTGTATAAATATTCTCAGATAACGCAATCACTGCATCGCCAAAGACACTGGTACTTTTGATCCGTTGAGATTGATTCGGATCGCCAAAACCTGATGGTCCACGTTGGTCAAAATCAGTACTATCTGTACTTACTCCGATATGATATTGACGCGTCAGACCATCATTGGAAGCGAAGCGCGCCACGGAGCGTAATGACACAGTTTTCGCATCGGTTAAACCCGATAACTCGCCGCTACTAGTATTTTCTACGAAGTTACGGTGATATTTTACAGAAGCATCCATAGAATAAGTGTAGCGATCGTTTGTGTTGACTGTTGGAACAAAGGCCCAGTGCAGCGCTGCACTTTGTTGACGACCATCGGTCACATTATCAGCATCTACAGGTAAACCTGTGGTAACAAAATCGGTTGCGTCAAACATTGTCAGATATTCGATGTTATGTGCTACCCCATTAAGAGTATGTTCTGGACTAAGCATATAGCCTAATTGCATGCTAATAGACGTATTCTGATAGCCATCTTTCTCGCGGTTTCCTTCTGCGAGACTAATATTCTGACCATCGGTTTTCTGGCGACTAGCTGTTAACCCATAATGGCCATGTGTGAATTGACCTTGCTGTTGATAATAGAGCTGTTGGGTATTTTTCATGCCCAACCCTGCATTGATTGAATGGGAAGTTGTATCGCTATCGGCCCCATTCTTAGTAATGATATTGAGTACACCACCGACTGCACCATCTCCCCACAGTGCACTTTGTGGGCCTCGATATAGTTCAATGCGAGCAATGTTCTGTGTCAGTAAATGTGCTAAATCAACCAGTCCACCTTGTCCCTGATCGTTAATCGCAATACCATCCAATAGCACCAAAATATGGTTGGTCTCACTTCCGCGTAAACGCAGTTCGGCAAATTGTCCTACGCCACCGTTTGTCGAAATATCAACACCTGCAAACTGGACTAACAGGTCTGATACAAAAGTAGCTTGGCTATTAGCAATATCATCCGCGGTCATCACAGATACATTACCGGCAAGTTGCGCAATGGGCATAGCGCTATGAGAGCCAGAGACCACTATCGTTTCTAGTAGTGTGTCATTATTTTGTGCATTAGTGACTGTTGTCATCAATAAAGCGTAAGTTAAGCTACCGCAAATAGCCGCATGAAAAGAGTTTTTATGAAATGTCATCGTTAGTGTATTCCAGAGCCTGCTCCCACCGAACAGGGTAAATAATCGCAACGTCACAGAGTATGACGTTATCAATACCTAGGCCGGTATCCGGGCTCAATAAGTAGTGAGCATTAGCGTTCACAAGCCCATCATTCGCCTTCCCGTAGATAAACAGTGGCAAAGTACCGTCGTTAGAGACGACACTCGATATGAATGAAGGGAACTTTATTTTACCGTTGCGGGGGCAGCAAAAGCATTTCACTTTTTTCCCGTTTAACTAGTTTTATGATTAAGTAGCACCTAAGCGAGGTGGATTATAGCCTAGAAGGTAATAATGGTATAGGAAAATTAGTCATGATCTACTTACAAACGTATAGGAGTTTCTTGGAGTGCTGACATTTGCTCTTTTAACGCTAAGATTTGCCCTTCCCAGTACTTATCCTCTGCAAACCAGGGGAATGCTTGTGGAAATGCGGGATCTTGCCAGCGTTCAGAAAGCCAAGCCATATAATGCACCATGCGCATCGCACGCAGGGGTTCTATTAGCTGGGTTTGCTCAGGTGCGAAGGTATGAAACTCGTCATATGCTTCAATCAAAGTATCGAGCTGAATAAACTGTTGGTGCTTATCACCTGATAACATCATCCACAAATCTTGAACCGCGGGCCCCATTCGACAATCATCTAAATCTACAAAACTGGGTCCATCTCGCCACAGGATATTCCCAGGATGACAGTCCCCATGCAAACGAATAAGCTGATTTGTTGGCTGATAAAGTTCAGTCGTTGCTTCAATCACGGGGTTAAGAATAGCGAAAAAAGCGGTTTGTAAGTGAGAGGGCACGAGCTGACTGTGTTGCAATTGAGTCAACGGTATTTGTAAATGGGTTGTGGTATTTAATGGTGCGCGATGGGTAAAGGGTGATGATTGAGCGACGCGGTGCATTCGTCCGATAAAACGCCCCATCCATTCGAGCTGCTCGAGATTATCGACTTCAAATTGTCGTCCTCCGACAGAAGGGAATATGGCAAAACGGGTATCCTGATAATGATGCAACGTGTTGCCGTTAATTACACTAGGAGCGACTAACGGAATTTCATTCTTCGCCAGCTCTAATGCAAAATCATGTTCTTCTTGAATTTGTTCATTCGTCCAACGACCAGCACGATAAAATTTCACGACATAACGCTGATAATCATCAGCAAACTGATAAACGCGGTTTTCATAGCTATTCAAAGCGAGTAAGCCGGTAGCCACTTGGATATCAACACTTTCTAATGCGTCTAAAATGACATCAGGATTAAGTGTGGCAAAGCTGAAATCAGCAGACGCATCGGTATTAGATAATCCTGATGAGTGGATTGGAGTCGGTAATTGATTCATTAACGGTATAAAAACTTACTAGGTTCTTCTATTTCCACTAATGTACCATCATTTTGGATGGTCGACACATAAAAGCTAATTTCGGTGACGGCTTGTTCTAAGTTATAGGCATCGGTGGCAATACTGATGGGTAAACTAAATACTTCACCGCCAGCAACAGTAACCTCTTGTGCACCAATGAATGTCGCCTCCACTAACCCTCGAACTTCGATATGATAGGTTTGTTCGGTTTGAGATTTATTCAGTACTTTAAGGGTATATACATTTTCAATTAACCCTTCATTTGTTTCCCGATACAAAGAGTTACGGTCTCGAATAATATCTACTTCAAGGGGTTTGCGCATCGCAAAATCAAGGCCTAATAACCCCACCATAATAAGTAGCACAAACGCATAGCCAATAAGCTTTGGTCGTAATATTTTAGTGGTCCCACCATTTAATTCATGCTCAGAGGTGAAACTAATGAGGCCTTTGGCATAACCCATTTTATCCATTACCCCATTACAGGCATCGACACATGCACCACAGTTGATACATTCATATTGTAGCCCATTGCGAATATCAATACCGGTAGGGCAGACTTGTACACATAAATTACAATCAATACAGTCGCCTAAGCCTTTTTCAGCACGTTGTTGTGCGGTGGCTTTTCGAGAGCGTGGACCTCGACCTTCTCCTCGGCCTGCATCATAGGCAACGGTAAAGGTATCTTTATCAAACATAGCGGATTGGAATCGAGCATAAGGACACATATGAATACACATTATTTCTCGCATCCAACCAGCATTGCCATAAGTACAAAAGGTAAAAAATATGACCCAAAAGCTGATCCAAAAACCGGTTTCAAATGTGAAAAACTCAATAAATAACCTATCTATGGGAGTGAAATATCCGACAAACGTTAATGCGGTGACCAATGCCACAGCAATCCAGGCAATATGCTTGAAGGTTTTGCGGAAGAATTTATCGAGATCCATTTTACGTTGATCAAGCTTCATGCGTTTGTTTGCGCTTCCCTCAATCTTTTCCTCAATCCAAATATACATATAGGTCCAGGTCGTTTGAGGGCACATAAAGCCGCACCATACGCGACCTGCAAAAGTAGTGACAAAAAATAACGCAAAGGCCCCAACGATAAATATATAGGCCAGTACAGTGAGATCTTGAGGCCATAATGTAATGGCAAACAAATTAAAACGCTGTTCAGGGATATTAAATAGAATCGCTTGCTGCTCATTATATTGCAGCCATGGGATAAGCGCGAAAATTCCTAAAAATACAAAACCAAAAAATCGACGGAAGGTTTCTAACGTGCCTTTAACAGCCCTCACATAAATCTGTGAGCGGGCCGGATAAGTTTCTGCTCCAGCATCTTGAGATGGTTTGATCGTCACGTTTTCAGGGATTTCTTTGCGACCTTTCGCTTCAGTCGGGATGACTTTAATGGGAATTTGTTCGCTCATGGGTCATTGCCTTATATAATTTTCTCTGCTTACCTAACAGCATACTTCAAAAAATACGGTAGTATTTTGAAGTATATCAATATTTATAGCGATTATATGATATTTCGTGTTAGTAAAATGTTATTCAACTCATTTAATCTGTGGTTAGACCGTGATGAATCAGACATTAAATAAGAGCTTTGAATCAGGACAACATGGAACTCTATGACACAAAACTGGTCATAATAATGAGAGGTTGTTATATTGATATTATTCGCATATAAAAGTTGAGTGTAAAGAGGATGATGAAGCCATATACTGTATTGAAAAAATCAGTGCTAAGTGCTGGAATGCTTAGTCTCGCCATATTGAGTCCAGTCTCACTTGCAGAACTGAATCATGATACTGGTTCTGCTCAAGTGAAAGTGACCTGGGGAGATTATACAGAGTTTACTGATATCAAATCTGCTAATGAATCACGAAAACGTTTTGCTGAGCGTACCTTTGCGAATCTTGAAAAATATATTGCTAAATTAGCAAGAGATTTACCTGAAGGTCATCAACTTAGTATTAAGGTCATTGATTTAGATTTAGCCGGACGCGTACTTCCGGCAAGCTTTGCTGGCTTAGGGATGCATACCATAGATAATATTCGCGTGATAAAAAACATAGATATCCCGAGAATTAAATTAAGTTATGTTTATACCGGTAAAGATGGGGTCGAATTAAAACAAGGTGAAGTGAATATCAAAGATATGAGTTTTCTTTCACAGCATAATCCTGTGTCTCGCTCAGATTCTCTGAAGTATGAAAAAAACATGCTACGCAAATGGTTTAATGAAACCTTTATTGATGCTTAGCTCGCTGCTTCTTTAGTTTAAATGTTATTAGAATAAGGCCCAATGTATTAACACACATTGGGCCTTTCTTTTAATTGAGCGTTTAATTGAACTTTTCTTCGCCTATAGTTAGTTAAGAACAATCAAGCCTGTTAAATTAACGTTTATGCAAAGACAAAATCATTTAAATCAGTTGCGTTTACAGATTCCGCACCGTGCTCAATCGTATGCAAATATTGTTGTGCACGAGGTAGAATACTAGCGATATAAAATTCACCGGTTTTGATTTTACCCGCGGCATAATCTTGGTTTTCAGCGTTAGGTAATTTATCTAGCATCGATAACCATAAGATCCCAATCAGTGTATAAGCACAATAGTTCAAGTAATCGCAGGCGATTGCCGCACAATGTTCAGGTGATTTGTCAAGCAATGACTCAGAAACCGTTTGCCACTGGGTCAGCAGGCCTAAGGCATGAGACTGATATTCGCTATTGGCCATATCATTGACTATTTCATTAAAGGCGGCATGCGTAATTTTCATCATTTCGCCATTGGATCGGGTCAGTTTACGACCGATAAGATCCGCCGCTTGAATACCATTTGTTCCTTCATATAGTTGTGCGATTCGCGTATCACGCACATATTGCTCCATACCCCATTCACGGATATAACCATGGCCTCCATAGATTTGGATACCGTGGTTTGATACTTCAGTTGCCATATCGGTGAAAAAAGCTTTACAAATTGGAGTTAAGTAAGCAATCACCGCTTCAGCATTCGATTGATTTTCACCGTTAGCATATTTTTCAATATCCATATATTTAGCATAAAGTATTGAAAGTGCTCGACAGCCTTCAGTTAAACTACGTTGGATCAACAACATGCGGCGCACGTCAGGTTGAAAGACAATAGGATCTGCTTTTTTGTCTGGTGCCTGAACTCCCTGAGGTGCTCGAGATTGTAGCCGGTCAATTGCATATTCTAGAGCACCTTGATAAGAGGCTTCGCCAATCCCTAATCCTTGCAAGCCAACTTGAAAGCGCGCATCATTCATCATGGTAAACATACATGCTAATCCGGCATGTTCTTCACCGATTAAAAAACCTCGAGCCCCGTCATAATTCATGACGCAAGTCGGCGAACCTTTGAGACCCATTTTCTTTTCGATGCTACCGACACTCACGGCATTTGGGGTACCTAGAGAACCATCGTCATTGACATTAATTTTAGGGACTAAAAATAGACTAATACCTTTGACACCTTTAGGCGCATCAGGCAAACGAGCTAACACTAAATGGATAATGTTTTCAGACCAATCATGATCACCTGCGGTGATGAAAATTTTATTACCCGTAATGGCATAGGAACCATCAGCTTGTGGTTCGGCTTTAGTGGATAAGAGACTTAAATCGGTACCTGCATGAGGTTCGGTGAGATTCATGGTACCTGTCCATTCACCGGAAATAATATTAGCCAAATAGCGTTGTTTTAGTTCCTCAGATCCATGTTTAGTAATGGCTAATACGGCACTTTCAGTTAGCATAGTCGTTAGACGCCAGCTTAAATTGGCAGAATTAAGCATCTCATGGACAGGAACAGCCATTGAATAGGGTAAATCTTGTCCGTCAAAATCGGCACTACCCAACATCGCATTCCAACCATTTGCAATATATGTTTGGTAGGCTGCAGCAAAACCATCAGGTGTCGTGACCCCCCCATTAGTTAACTGGCAACCTTGTTCGTCGCCGTGTTGATTTAATGGAGCTATTTCATTTTCAGCAAACTTTGCACCTTGTGCTAAGACTTCTAAGGCTAATTCACTGTCCATCCCTTCTGCATTAATCTGTTGATAATGCGCATCAATATTTAGCCATTCATTAAGTAAAAATTTAAAGTCGACTAAGGGTGCGTTATATGTCGCCATAACTATCCTTTATAAGTGGTTAGACCAGTTGTTTTATCTTAATGCAAAAACAGGCAAATATAAAGTAGATGTAATCAATTAGTTAATGATGTTGTTAAACTGCAGATTGAAAGGAGAAGATTAAAAGCGCACAACAAATTAATCTAAACAAGACATAAATCAGTACAAACACTTCTAATATGCATATAATATGCACTTTGCGTTATATTTTCACGAGCAAAATAAAACATTAGCAACTTCGCTTTTAACACTAAAGGAATATTATGTCACAGCGTTTCGGTTTTTCCCCATTATGGATTGGCGTCATCGCAATTGCCGGTTTACTTATTTATATTAACCTACCCGTCAAAGAACAGTCATCTCAACGTGGTGGGCGTCTAACGCCCGTCGTGACAGAACGTGTTCTAATAGCTGATTTTCCGGTCACACTACAAGCGCTAGGAACCGCGAAAGCGAATGAATCTGTTAATATTACACCACAAGTCTCAGATGTGATTACTGCACTGCACTTTTCTGATGGACAAGGTGTCGAGGCCGGTACCGTTTTGGCACGATTAAACAGTAATGAACAAAAAGCGCGTT
The DNA here is from genome assembly GCA_949498985.1 of Glaciecola sp. HTCC2999. Classification (GTDB taxonomy): domain Bacteria; phylum Pseudomonadota; class Gammaproteobacteria; order Enterobacterales; family Alteromonadaceae; genus Opacimonas. The sequence goes on along the minus strand of CATECQ010000025.1, from coordinate 24,921 downwards.
TGAATGAAATTAATATTAACCTTGACGAGGCTGAGCGACAATTAACACGCATCAAAAATCTCGCATTATCTAATTCAACATCAGCGCAATTGCTTGATGAACAAGAAGCACGAGTCAAAGCACTCAATGCGCAACGCGAAGTCGCTCAAGAGAATTTAGATAAGCGTCAAATCGTCGCTCCTTTTTCAGGTAAACTGGGTTTACGTCAAGTCTCACTTGGTGCCTATGTGAAACCGGGTGATGTGCTGACGACACTGGATGATTTAGATACTATCAAAGTTGATTTTGCCATTTCAGAGCGGCATCTACCCACCGTCGAAAAGGGACAAACAGTCTTTGCCGAATCGGTTGCTTATCCCGGTATCCAATTCACCGGCAGGATTACAAACGTTGACTCGCGTATTGATCCAGCGACGCGCTCATTTAATATTCGTACTGAAATTGATAATTCACAACAACAATTACGCCCAGGTATGTTATTGACAGTGACATTACAAAAACGCGTATTAAGTACCTTAGTGATCGATGAAAAAGCATTGGTTCCTGATCAAGACAAGCAATTCGTTTTCAAAGTTGTTGATGGTAAAGCAGTCAAAACGCAAGTCATTATTGATGAGCGTCGACCGGGTCGAGTGCAGATATTATCCGGTATTAGTGAAAATGATGAAGTAGTAGTACAAGGTACATTACGTATTCGTGATGGCTCGGGTCTACGGATTTTACGCACTAATAATGCGCCGTCTTCAAGTATTCCAGGACAAGAGTAATTAGCATGTTGTTATCTGATTTATCGGTAAAACGACCGGTATTTGCAAGTGTTGTTAATCTATTATTAATCGTATTTGGTTTAGTTGCGATTAGCTTATTATCTTTACGTGAATACCCTGATATAGATCCACCTATTGTATCGGTGAGTACGAGTTACCCGGGCGCATCCGCTGCGATTATTGAAACTCGTATTACTCAGCTACTTGAAGATCGTATCAGCGGTATTGAAGGAATTAAAAATATCAGCTCTTCTTCACGTAATGGTCGCTCTAGAATTTCGATAGAATTTAATTTATCACGAGATATTGATGCAGCATCTAATGACGTCCGAGAGCGTATTAGTCGCGCGTTGAATAATCTTCCAGATCAAGCATTCCCGCCCGAGGTGTCTAAGTCTGGTTCAGATGAAGATGTCATCGTTTGGTATAACTTACGTTCTACTAATCTTTCTGTTATGGAGCTCACCGATTATGCAGATCGGTTTATTTCAGATCAATTATCTATTGTGGATGGTGTCGCTCGTGTACGTTTAGGTGGCGGCAGAAGTTATGCGATGAAAGTTTGGCTGGACAAGCAAGCAATGGCTGCTCGTGGAGTAACTGTCGCGGATATTGAGCGTGTTATACGCAGTGAGAATGTAGAGTTACCAGCTGGCCGAGTTGAATCAAATTCGCGTGATTTTGAAGTGCGAGTTACCCGTTCATTTTTGACCCCGGATGATTTTGCCCGATTAACCGTAAAATCCAATTTTGATGGTTATTTGGTCCGTTTATCAGAGGTTGCTCGAGTTGAGCTAGCCGCTGAAGATGATGAAACGGAGTTTCGGGGAGACGGTGTCAATATGATTGGATTAGGGATCGTCAAGCAGTCTAAATCCAACACATTAGAAGTTGCAAGAAATGCTAAAAAAGCTATCGAGCAAATTTCCCAAACACTACCAGACAACATATTTATTGTACCTAGCTATGATTCTTCTATTTTCATTGAGGAATCAATTAATGAGGTGTACAACACCCTTGCAATCGCAATGTTTATGGTCGTAGTTGTTATATATATTTTTCTAGGTAATGTGCGTGCGACCATTATTCCTGCGATCACCGTCCCTGTTTCCCTGGTCGCGGCGTTTATCGTTATGTATGCGTTAGGTTTTTCGATTAATTTATTGACGCTCCTTGCATTAGTGCTTGCCATAGGACTGGTAGTAGATGATGCGATTGTCGTATTAGAAAATATATATCGACGAATTGAAATGGGTGAACCGCCTTTACTTGCGTCGTATCGCGGCGCGCGCGAAGTCGGTTTTGCCGTCATCGCAACAACGCTGGTATTAATTTCGGTATTTGTGCCGTTGGTCTTCCTAGAGGGGAATATCGGTCGATTATTTACGGAATTTGCTTTAGCGATTGCTGCAGCGGTCGCGTTTTCGAGCTTTACCGCGCTCACCCTATCGCCCATGTTAAGTTCATATTTGTTAACTAAACGTAGTCGCAGTAGTGGCTTTGGTTCTTGGGTGGAAAGCGCATTTAAACGTGTCGAAGGAGCTTATAATCAGCGTTTACAAAAAACGATTCATCAGCCTTTACTTGTTTTTGTGCTGATCGGCGCGAGTTTACTGCTCATGTATCAGTTGAATCATTTATTACCGCGTGAATTTGTACCTAAAGAAGACCGAGGTAACTTTTTTGTTTTGATGCAAGCTCAGGAAGGGGCCAGTTTTGAGTCTAACAGCGAAAACTTAAAGAAAATTGAAGATTTATTATTACCTTATTTAGCCACAGGTGAAGCTGAACGTGTACTGGTTCGTACCCCCGGTTTTGGTGGTCGAGCAGGTATCGCAATAGTAGGTGCCGCAAAATGGGATAAACGTGAACGTAGTACCTTTGAATTAATGAATGAAATTACGGGTAAGTTATCGCAAATACCTGATGTACGTGCCTTTTCAATTATGCGTTCGTCACTTGGAGGTCGTGGTCTTGGCCGTCCTGTTCAATTTGTGTTGCAAGGTAATACATATGAGGAGCTGGTTGAGTGGCGTGATATCGTGTTAGAAAAAGCCGCTCAAAATCCCAATTTATTGCGTTTAGATTCGGATTACAAAGAAACAACGCCACAACTATCTGTCAATATTGATCGTGAGCGTGCTGCGGATTTAGGAGTATCTATATCTGAAGTAGGTCGCACCCTTGAAACCATGTTAGGGCAACGTCGAGTGTCACGTTATCTCGATCGTGGGCAAGAGTATGACGTGATTCTTGAGGGCGAAGAAAGTGATTTTGGAAGTCCTGATAGTATTGATAATATCTTTGTACGCTCGTCGACGACTAATCAGTTAATACCACTAGATAATTTAGTCAGTGTCTCAGAGCAAGCGACTGCCTCTAATTTAAATCGATATAATCGGATGCGTTCAATTACGATTAATGCGAATTTAGCTGATGGATATACGTTAGGTGAGGCATTGAGTTTTTTAGAGAATATCGTAGCGACTGAACTTCCAGAGGATGTGTCTATTGACTACAAGGGGGAGTCGTTACTTTATCAAGAATCAGGCAATTCATTCTTGTTCATTTTTGCAATGGCACTAGCTGTGACTTATTTAGTCCTAGCAGCTCAATTTGAAAGTTGGATCCATCCATTAGTGATTATGTTTACTGTGCCTCTTGCTTTAGTAGGAGCATTTATTGGTTTATATCTTAATGGTATGTCATTGAATATTTATTCTCAGATTGGATTGGTCATGCTGATCGGTTTGGCGGCTAAGAATGGCATACTTATCGTCGAGTTTACTAACCAGTTACGTGATAGTGGAATGGAGTTTAAGAATGCACTTTGTACTGCAGCCACACAGCGATTACGTCCTATTGTTATGACCGGTTTTACGACTGTATTTAGCGCCTTACCATTAGTATTAGCAACCGGCCCTGGTTCAGAAAGTCGAGCTGTCATTGGCATGGTCATCTTTGCTGGCGTATTATTTTCGACGTTCTTAACGCTATTTGTTATCCCGACGATGTACTATATTTTAGCGCGTAACACGTCTTCACCCGAAGCATTGAGCCAACAAGTCGATGAATTTGAAAGTCAGATCCCGTATCGAAAGGGAGATGGCGTTTAACCTGATGAACTCGAATTTTAGGCTGGCTATTTATCTAAAATAAGCGTGTTATAACTAAAAAGCCCCGAGAATAATCTCAGGGCTTTTTTAGTGTTGTCGTACGTACTAGATTAAAGTACCAGCGTAATGATATCGTTATTCATCTAAGAAACTACGAAGCTGTTCAGAGCGGCTAGGATGACGTAATTTACGTAATGCTTTAGCTTCAATTTGACGGATACGCTCACGTGTCACGTCAAATTGTTTACCCACTTCTTCTAATGTGTGATCAGTATTCATATCAATACCAAAACGCATGCGCAATACTTTTGCTTCACGTTGCGTCAAGCCTGCTAAGACATCTTGAGTGGCATCTTTTAAAGAACCACCTGTCGCTGAGTCTAGAGGCTGAATAATGGTATTATCTTCTATGAAGTCCCCTAAGTGTGAGTCTTCATCATCACCAATAGGTGTTTCCATCGAAATAGGTTCTTTGGCTATCTTGAGTACCTTACGAATTTTATCTTCAGGCATTATCATACGCTCTGATAATTCTTCAGGTGTTGGCTCACGACCCATTTCCTGTAACATCTGACGAGAGATACGATTGAGTTTATTAATCGTTTCGATCATGTGTACCGGGATTCGAATAGTACGTGCCTGATCAGCGATGGAGCGCGTAATGGCTTGGCGTATCCACCAGGTAGCGTAAGTTGAGAATTTATAACCACGACGGTATTCAAATTTATCAACAGCTTTCATCAAACCGATATTACCTTCTTGGATCAAATCTAAGAACTGTAAACCACGGTTAGTGTATTTTTTAGCGATAGAGATAACAAGACGTAAGTTGGCTTCAACCATTTCTTTTTTAGCACGACGAGCTTTCGCCTCACCAATAGACATGCGTCGGTTAATATCTTTAATATCTGCAATGCATAAGCCTGTTTCTGCTTCAACGGCATTCATTTTACTGACGCTACGTTCAATATCTTCTTGGAACGTTTCTAAAACCAATACATAAGGTTTAGACGTTTTTAGGATCTTATAAAACCAATCAGTCGAAGTTTCATTACCTGCAAATGCCTTGATAAAGTCTTTCTTAGGCATTTTTGCTTGTGCAACACAGTGCTTCATGATTAATCGTTCTTGAATACGAACACGGTCCATCATGCCTCGCATGTTTTTAACCATACGATCAAATTGTTTCGGGACTAAACGAAATTCTTTAAAAACTTCAGATAACATGGCGATTTGCTTTTTCGCAGCAACATTAGAACGGCCTTTCGCTTCAATAACATCGCGCGTTTTATTATATTGCTTACGTAGCGCATCAAATTTCTCGCGCGCTAATTCTGGATCAACACCCGTATCTTGCTCTTCTTCATCTTCCTCAACATCATCATCATCTTCTTCTTCAAGTTCGTCTTCGGAAAGTTCAGAACCAATATGAGTCGCTGTTGGAGCTAGGTCTTGGTCTTCGTTAGGATCAACAAAGCCTAATACAATATCACTTAAACGAATTTCTTCTGCTTCATATAAATCCCATTGATCAAGTAAATATGTAATGGCTTCTGGGTATTCAGCAACAGAACATTGAACTTGGTTAATACCATCCTCAATGCGTTTTGCAATTTCAATTTCGCCTTCACGCGTTAATAACTCAACTGTTCCCATTTCGCGCATGTACATGCGAACAGGATCTGTTGTACGACCAATTTCACTCTCAACGGTTGCGAGGGCCTGAGCTGCCGCTTCAGCAACTTCTTCATCAGTGGTAGTTTCTGCCATCAACAATTCATCAGAGTCAGGAGCTGATTCAAAAACTTGAATGCCCATGTCATTGATCATGCGGATAATATCTTCAATTTGGTCTGAATCAACAATATCTTGAGGCAGATGATCGTTGACTTCGGCGAACGTTAAGTAACCTTGTTCTTTACCTTTGGCAATCAGGAGCTTAATCTGAGACTGCTTACTTTGCATAAATATTTACACTTCTCATGCGATTCAATGAAGTAAAACTTATCCTAGCGTCCGGTGCTGTGGATCATTGATTCGTTGATGTTTGGAAACGCTACTCTTCACTGAGACGTTTACGGATTGATAATTATAACAGATAATGGATAAAAATCACTAGCTGCTCAATTGAATATGATGACTTTTATCGTCATGTATCTTATAAATATTGACGTTTTTAGCGAAAAGTCAAATGAGAGACACCCATTATTTTTTCATGAGTAATTTTTTTAGTGTTATTTTTTCTTTATCACTTAATCCAATGCTTCTAGATTTAGCGATTAGCGCTTCTGTTTGTCCGGTCAAAAATTGGTCGACAAGTCGTTTGAAAGTGCTGACATATACCGCTTTAATTTCATGTTCGTTTACTAACCACTCTTGCGCCAGTAATGTGTGTAAATGACGAGCAAAATCATGTTCTCTGAAATACTCAAAGACAAGTGCCGTATTGACGTTGGGCTGTTGAGTACAAAATTGGTGCAACTCGATTAGAAAGGAAAGTCCAGGTAATCCCGCATCGCTAATGGCAGCTGGATTGACTTTGGGCAGTTCGCGTGCCAATGCAGGATGTTCGATTAATAAACGAATCAACATCCGAACCGGCGTTTGTGATAATTTTTGCGGGGCACCACGTTTAGGCTGTGTTATACGATTAGATGAGGCGTTGGCCTTTGATATATCCCGCTCCAGTTGATGTCGATCATAATCACCAAGTAATTTACTCAGCTCACCTTGAAGAATTTCTTTTTGAATGGTTCCGCCGACGAGTTTAATCAGAGGTTCGGCTTCTGCACGTAAAGAAGCTTTGCCTTCAATCGATGCAACATTATGGCGTGTTAGTAAATTATCAAACAAGAATTTAGATAAAGGCATGGCTTCAGAAAATAATGCCTCAAGTTCAGGCTTGCCTATTTTCCGAACCATCGTATCGGGATCTTCACCATCAGGCAGAAACAAAAATTTCATCTGTTTCCCATCTTTGAGCATAGGTAATGCATTTTCCATAGTCCGCCATGCGGCAGAACGTCCAGCTTTGTCACCGTCATAACAACATACAATTTCATCAGTGTTGCGTAACATCAATTGCACATGCTCTGGCGTGGTGGAGGTCCCGAGTGATGCGACGGCATAATTAATATCAAATTGGCTCAAGGCCACCACATCCATATATCCTTCGACGACAACGATTCGGTCAATATGACGCTGCATATTGCGCGCACGGTGCAGACCATATAATTCTGAGCCCTTAAAGAAAATTCGCGTTTCAGGAGAATTCAAGTATTTTGGACCTTGGTCAGCATCAATCACACGACCACCAAAACCAATTACTCGCCCACGTTTATCTCTGATCGGGAACATTAACCGGTCACGAAAAAAGTCATAGCGTTTACCGTTATCATTCTGGGTCATCACCTTTAGATCAATGCATTGCTGTGCTTTTTCTGGTGTTGTTCCCAGTGTATCTGCTAATGTTTGCCACTCTGGTGGGGCATAGCCTATTTCCCAAGATTTGACAATCTCACCGCTAAGTCCACGCTCTTTTAAATAATCGATAACCTTATTAGAATTGGCGTGATGTTTGAGCTGATGTTGAAAAAATTGAGCTGCTTTTTCCATGAGATCATAATCATTTGCGCGTTGCTTTTTTTTCTGTTGAGAGGCTTGTGGATTAAATGGTGTGTTCGTTTTTTCACGTGGTACTTCAATTGAGTGATGTGCGGCGAGTTCTTCAATAGCTTCAACAAATTCTAAGCGGTCAAACTCCATAATAAAAGACAATGCATTGCCATGCTCACCACAACCAAAACAATGATAAAACTGTTTTTCTGCAGATACTGTGAATGAGGGAGATTTTTCATTATGGAAGGGGCAGCAGGCTTGATAGTTCTTACCTGCTTTTTTGAGTTTGACACGGCTATCAACAATATCCACGATATCGGTACGTGCAATTAAATCGTCAATAAAATCTCGGGGGATCCTGCCGGTCATAGTGGTTAGATTAGCCTAATTTAGCTTTGATCAAACCACTGACTTTACCCATATCTGCACGTCCTTGCAGTTGTGGTTTTAATAGTCCCATGACTTTACCCATATCTTGCATACCCGTGGCACCAGTCTCATTAATTGCCGTTGCAATGCATGCATCAATTTCTTCCGGTGTGAGCGGTTGAGGTAAAAAACTTTCCAAAATAACGATTTCTTCTAATTCTTTATCGGCTAAATCTTGACGTTGGGCATCGGCAAACTGTTGTGCTGCATCTTTACGTTGCTTGACCATTTTGGTCACTATAGCCAACACATCACCATCAGTTAATTCAATACGTTCATCAATTTCACGTTGTTTGACAGCGGCTAATGTCATTCGGATTGTACCAAGGCGTAGTTTATCTTTGGCACGCATTGCCTCTTTTTGTGCTTCTTTGAGCGTTTCAAGTAAAGTCATGATTATTCCTTATTTATTAACACAGATTAACAGAGTATTAAATTGAAAAATAGCGATCGCACAAACTAAAAAGGCAACCTAATTGGCTGCCTTAATATATGCATTCCTATTCAATAGGAATGTTTACTAAAAATTGCTTAGTAAAGTTTTACGCGACGTGCGTTTTCGCGAGAAAGCTTCTTCAGATGACGCTTTTTAGCGGCAGCTTTCTTACGCTTACGTTCCCAAGTTGGCTTTTCAAAAAACTCGCGCTTGCGAACTTCTGATAATACACCCGCTTTTTCACATGAACGTTTGAAACGACGAAGAGCTACGTCAAACGGTTCGTTCTCTCTAACTTTAACGATAGGCATTTAAATGTAAACCTCAAAAAATATGAATCTTCAGAGCGAGTTTTATAAAGGTAATATACTTCTATTCAAATCGATACCATTCGAATTTTCTATTATCAGAAAAGTCACTCTGTCTAAAAATGGTGCGTAATAGTAAACATGTTCTTTTCGCTTGTAAAGTACAAATTCAAGATAGACACTATTTTTTTAATCAAGGTCTAGTTATTACAAGATGAACTGGGTAAACTTCCTTGCATATTTGGTATCCAACCGACAAGTACTTTTATTCTATGCGCATTTTAGGCTTTGAAACCTCATGTGATGAAACGGGCATTGCCGTTTATGACGATAAGCTAGGTTTATTGTCCCATCAACTTTATTCTCAAGTAAAACTTCATGCTGATTATGGGGGGGTGGTGCCTGAGTTAGCGTCACGCGACCACGTACGAAAAATTGTGCCTTTAGTGCAACGGGCCCTCAAAGATGCAGGTACTTCGGCCGCAGACTTAGATGGGATTGCCTATACTAAAGGTCCTGGGTTAATTGGTGCATTACTGGTAGGCTCTTCGGTTGCCCGCAGTTTAGCTTTTGCTTGGGATAAACCGTTAGTAGGTGTGCATCATATGGAAGGACACTTGCTTGCGCCAATGTTAGATGAGGGTAATTCCCCTGATTTTCCGTTTATCGCCTTGTTGGTATCAGGGGGCCATAGCATGATTGTGGATGTGAAAGGTATCGGAGAATATCGAGTGTTAGGTGAGTCGATAGATGATGCTGCAGGTGAGGCATTTGACAAAACGGCTAAGTTACTCGGTTTAGATTATCCAGGTGGGCCGTTATTAGCAAAGTTAGCTGCTAAGGGGGAGCCTGGTCATTATGCATTCCCGCGACCTATGACTAATAAACCGGGTTTGGACTTATCGTTTAGTGGTTTAAAAACATTTGCTGCAAATACCATTCGTGCTGCTGCCAATGATGAACAAACTCACGCTAATATTGCGTTTGCGTTTCAAGAAGCGGTAGTCGATACATTATTAATTAAATGTAAGCGGGCATTAAAACAAACGGGCTATTCACGTGTTGTTATTGCTGGTGGGGTCAGTGCTAATACACATTTACGTGAGATTTTTGAAGCTAAGATTGGGCCTAACGGTACTCACGTTTTCTACCCATCGTTAGCTTTTTGCACCGACAATGGCGCAATGATTGCTTATGCCGGTATGGAACGTTTGAAAGCAAAGCAATTTGATAATTATGATGAACAGGTCAAACCGCGCTGGCCACTTGATACACTTCCACCACTATAAGCGGTTAAATCTTAGGTTCGGTCCCTTTTATGAGCCGTTGAATGTTTTGTTGATGGCGCCATACAATGAGTGCAGCAAGCATACTGACAGCGATGGTGTATTGAGGATTAAACCAATAGGTAGCAAGTGGCGCAATACATACTGTGAATAAAGCTGCTAGGGATGAAAAGCGAAATAATCGATATGTCGTGATCCAAACAATTAACAGTGTCAGACTAATTTCGAATCCCAATGGTACAAAACAACCAAAAGCCGTCGCTACGCCTTTTCCTCCAGAAAAGTGATAAAAGATAGAGTACATGTGGCCGACACAAACTGCGATTGCTACAACGCCTAGCCACAATTGACTTAAACCCAGCTCATGGGCGCTATATACCGCGACACTACCTTTTAATATATCTAAAATTAAAACAATAATAGCAGGGGTTTTGCCACCTACACGCAGCATATTTGTGGCGCCGGGATTGGTCGATCCGGAAACGCGAGGATCTGGTATATGAAACACTTTTGCAATCCATACAGCACTGGTACAAGAACCCAGGATATAAGCGGCTAAAATCACTAGGATAATTGTGATTTCCATATACTTATCCCCTTAATTCACGCTACACTATCAACAATTTACTAGATAAAGTCTCATTTGACTAGGTATTTACTACTATCAATACCAGCTATTTACTATTTTCTATTGGTCCAAATTTATGACGTCATCTTTACTCCATACCGACCGAGTTATGATCCGTAACTTACAATTAGATGTGCTTATCGGTGTTTACGATTTTGAGCGTGAAGCGCCGCAACGTGTTATTTTCGAAATTGATTTACATACTGATAATCGTCCCGCCGGTCGCAGTGACAATGTCCAAGACGCGGTAGATTATGCCAGTGTGACTCAGTTAATTACCGATATCAGTATGCAAAGTGAATATCAATTATTAGAAGCTCTCGCTGAGCATGTCGCTGCAGCGGTATTGGCAAAATTTATGACAGTGTTAGTGATCGAAGTGACCATTCATAAACCTGATATTATGCCTAATAATGTTCAAGTAGCTATTGCTATTACACGTCATCGTCAAAGCGGTGAAATTTAGTATGAGTCAGCACCATATCTTAATTAGCCTAGGCTCTAACGTAGAGCGAGAGCACTATACACAAGTAGGGATAACGGCTCTGACTGAGCACTTGAGTGACGTTCGTTTATCAAGTACATATGAAAGTGAAGCCGTGGGATTTGCAGGTGCTGCATTTTATAATCTCGTCATGAGCGCCTACACTGATATGAGTATTGTTGAGGTTGTCCGATTTTTTAAAGAAATTGAGCATCAAAATGGCCGAACTCGTGCCGATATAAAATACGCACCACGGACATTAGATATCGACTTATTAACTTATGACGATGTAGTGTGTGTAGAACCGGTCGTCTTACCTCGCCCTGAAATTGAATTTCATGCGTTTGTATTGGCGCCTTTAGCCGAATTGGTTCCGACAGAAGTCCATCCTAGTACCCAGCTAAGCTATGCACAAATGTGGGCGGAATTTGATCAGCCCGAACAGAAATTATGGACAATCGACATAACATGGAGTTAGACCTAACATGACCTTTTTTGAAATTGTGATCTTGGCCATCATTCAAGGGATCACAGAATTTTTACCCATCTCGTCATCCGCTCATTTAATATTACCCGAGACATTACTGGGTTGGGACAGTCAAGGTTTGGCTTTTGATGTGGCAGTCCATGTGGGTAGTTTGCTGGCGGTGATCATTTACTTTCGTCAAGACATTATCAATATGACGATTGATTGGTGTCGCTTTGGGTTTACTCGTCAACAAACGACCAATAGTAAACTGGCTTGGTATGTTGTACTTGCTACTATCCCAGCGATTATCATCGGATTTACATTCAAATCATTTATAGAAGTCTATGCTCGCTCGGGCGCTGTAATTGCCTTTACCACGATCGTGTTTGGATTGCTGTTATGGTATGCAGATGCGAAAGCTAAATGCAATAAAGTAGTCGATAACATGACCTGGAAACATAGTATGATCATTGGGTTATCGCAAGCGATCGCTCTGATCCCTGGAACTTCTCGGTCAGGGATCACGATGACAACAGGACTATTACTGGGTTACGACCGCGAAAGTAGTGCCCGTTTTTCCTTTTTATTGTCTATTCCGGTAATTTTAGGTGCTGGCTTGCTAGCCACATTAGATTTAATCGCTGAACCCAATGCTGTGGATTGGTCTGCACTAGCATATGGTGCACTGTTTTCGTTTGTATCCGCCTATATTTGTATTGCGTTATTTTTGACTTGGATTAATCGCATTGGAATGTTTCCGTTTGTTATTTATCGCCTCTTATTAGGCGCCGTGCTGATTTTATTCATTTATATATAGTTTATTAAACGAAGGAGTGATCACATGAGTGAGACCATTTTTACTAAAATTATAGATAAATCGATCCCTGCCGATATATTGTTTGAAGATGATGATGTGTTGGCGTTTCGAGATATTAACCCTCAAGCACCCTTACATTTTTTAGTTATTCCCAAAAAACCGATTGCCACTATTAATGATATTACACCTGATGATTATGCGTTAGTGGGTAAGTTATCCGGGGTGGCTGCTCAGGTAGCGGCAGAGTATGATGTGGCTGAGCAAGGATTTAGAACAGTCATGAATTGTAATGAGTATGGCGGACAAACGGTATATCACATTCATCTTCATGTGCTCGCGGGTAAACCGTTGGGTTGGCCACCGTATCAAGAGACTTTAAAGTCACAGTAAGCAAATTAGGGATAGAAATGCATTTTTTTTTCACTCACCTATTGGATTGAGTTTCCACAACGTGGTTTTCTAAACTACGCCGATGGTGAGCCAAAAGCGCGCATATTCAATATTTCAATGGGCATTATTTCAATATTGGGATTATTGATAAGTTTTTATAATTTTATATTAGTACCGGAAAGATTGGCCTTTACTGGGCCATTATTCTTTTTAATTGCATTGACCGTCGACAAGTATCGATATCATATTAAGTTGGAACATGCTGCGTTATTGTTTGTCCTGATTATTTCTCTTACAGCGGCTATTCGTCTGTATCAAGGGATTGATTTCATTACCTGGTTGAAATTATTTATTGGCGCAGCTTGGATCATTTCGACGGTATTTTCTTGGCCTTTTATTATTGCTTTTTGTAGCGGTTTTTGTGGGTTGTTGTTATTCAATCAAGCCGTGTTGGATATTGAAGTATCCATACTTATATACAACTTGTTATTGTCTTAACGACATTAGCTTTTGTGTTAAATTACTACATCGAATTGTTGCTCATTGCTCGAGATAAAGAACAATCACAAACTCAAGAGTTGAAGCGTTTTCTAGCCAGTATTAGTCATGAATTACGTTCGCCACTCCAATCTATTATCGGTTCCCAAGACATTATTAAGGAAAAAGTTCATCCTGAACACGCTGCCTACTTATATTCGGCACAAAAACAGTCAAAACACCTGTTGCGAATGATCAATGATATTTTAAATCTGACGAAAGTTGAGCAGACTAAGATTGATTTGTCGTTACAGCCAACTGACTTAGTGTTGTTACTTGAATCAGAGTATCTAGAAACACAAGCAGCCATAAATAATAAAGCGATTACTGTGTAGTTATTTATTGATGATACTATTCCAAACTTAGTCAATACAGACAGTGATAGGCTTCACCAGGTCATTCAAAATTTATGCTCTAATGCGGTCAAATACACAGACTCGGGTACGATTAAAATATTAGCATTGCATCAACTAACCTCGGCGGGAATGCATGATGTAACTTTTATCATCAATGATACTGGGCGAGGCATGACTGCTGAACAATTAACAAAGCTAGGTACACAATTTTATCAAACTAATTATCAAAACCCAGGGTCAGGTTTAGGTATTTATATTGTTAATCGGATACTAGATGTCTTTGGTAGTGAACTAAATATTCAATCTTCTCCAGGAGCAGGGACGACCTTTTCGTTCACGATAAGGTTCACGGCAATTACAGAGTCTCACGAACCGATGATGTTTGAATATGCTCCTGAGTTATTGAAATCGGATGCTGAGAAGGTACTCGTGGTTGATGATAACGTAATTAATATTGAAATATTAACGGCACAGCTTCAGATGGGCGGGTTTAGTGTGACTTCGTGTGTTTCTGGTCAAGAGTGTGTTGATTTCTGCAAAAAATCTGATGAATTTGATGTGATATTAATGGATATGATGATGCCTGGTATGGATGGTTTAGAAACTGCTAGAGTATTGCGAAACATGAATATTTCTAAACCTATCATTGCTATCTCAGCAGCAAACGAACAATTTACGGATAGATTCACAGAAAAAGTGAATGGCTTACAATTAATCCAAGAGTCTTTAAATAAGCCCTTTATTGCCAGTCAAATTAACCAAGTGATTCATGCTGTATGTAAGTCACAAAATTAAAGGGGCGTGTAAGTTCAGCCCCCCTATTTTTACTCTTTATCCAATTCTAATACTTGCGTTAAATAATCGGCTAAAGCGACGAGTTCTGCTGACATTAAGACAAAGTCAGCATCTAAACGGGCTGCCTGTTGATCTTTAGGGATATCTTGATTTTCTTCTTTCAATGAATCTGCGTATTTAATTCGTTTAATTGACCCATCGCTCTCAATCATACAGGTTAGTTGCTCGTTAAAATCAATCCCTAATTTTTCTACCCACTTGCCGGCATCAATGTGACGTAGCACTTCTTCTGCTTGTAAATCTTGGTTTTTACAGCGTGCCACAGCAGCTTCATCGTCATGAGCTTTTAACTCAATATCTGTGAGTAATTGAATTTGTTCAGGTGGATTTGCCGTGACCCAATTAGTTAGGTATGTTTGGATCCCTGAACGACATAATGGTACTACTGGCAAAGAACCAAGAGCCTTACGCAGCATCGCTAGAAAGGTTTCTGCTTTACCATCGGCAGAGGCATCTATGATCACCAATTGATGCTTAGGACAAATATACCCGTGTGAGTATGAGTTTTTGGTAAAGGCTTGCGGGAGTAAACGCGCCACAATTTCTTGTTTTAAGTCTTGTTGGGCTTTTTTCCCGACCGGGCTCCCCGTTTCTTGTTCAATCAGAGCTACTTTGTCTGCTAATTCTGCATTGATGACCGCGGCAGGTAAGATACGTTCTTGTTTTTTTAACGTAAATAGGTAACGACCATTAGCTTGATGAAATAACTGTGATGAGTCTGGCAGCGGAACTGCAAAGCCCATAGTAGCTAGCTCTTGTGAGCCACAGGGGCGAAATGTGACACTCTCAAGACAGTCTTGCAAGTTATCATCGGTAAAGGTTAGTGGCTGGGTTAATTGATAGATTTTAGCGTTTTTAAACCACATGGTGCACGGCTCCAAAGGGAAGAGGAAAAGTGCGCGCAGAGTAGCAATAATTGTGTATGATGACAATTGCATTAGTAAATTAACAAATATGACAAAGTCTTCATAAAAGTGTCATACAAGCGCGCCATAATTGATATGATTAAGTCGTTACATATATTTTAGGTAGGAGTAGAAATGGCACGCACTATCATGTTGGTTGAAGATGAAGCACCCATCCGTGAAATGCTAAAAATTGTGCTGGAACAATCTGGATTCGTTGTGACAGAAGCAGAAGATTTCGATATTGCGCTGGAGAAAATGGTCGAACCATACCCTGATTTAATCCTCTTAGATTGGATGTTACCCGGAGGTAGTGGTGTGCAGTTAGCGCGTAAATTCAAAGAACATGAATTTACTCGAGATATACCCGTGATCATTTTGACTGCGCGTGGAGAAGAAGATGATAAAATCAGAGGGTTAGACTCAGGTGCGGATGATTACATTACCAAACCGTTTTCTCCAAAAGAATTAGTTGCTCGAATAAAAGCGGTGATGCGCCGTGTAACACCTACGGCTAAAGAGGAACCCATTAGCTTTTCGGGTTTAGTACTCGACCCAATTTCTCATCGGGTTTCGGCCAACGGTGACAGTGTCGAGATGGGACCGACTGAATTTAAATTATTACACTTTTTTATGACCCATGCTGAGCGTGTTTATTCACGAGAACAGTTACTCGATAATGTGTGGGGGACCAATGTGTATGTAGAAGATAGAACTGTTGATGTGCATATTAGACGGTTACGAAAAGCAATCGATTTGCATGGACATGATAAAATGATCCAAACCGTGCGCGGCTCGGGATATCGTTTTTCAGTAAAATAGATAGCAACAAGGTTTATTCATTATATGTACTACCCATTTTCATGGTCAAAAAATATATCTCAGCTAATCATTCTGACAATACTAGTATTGGTATTAGGAGGGTTGTTGGATAATTATATGTTTGGGGCAGCCCTTTCAACATTAATCATGTTGGTATTTAATTTGTACCAGTTGTATAAATTAAATCAATGGATTTGGCAAAGTAAAAAACTTTCTCCTCCAAAAGTTCATGGTACGTGGGAATATATTTACGAAGGGATCTATCAACTACAAAGGCGTCAGCGAAGCAAGCGTAAAGAGTTAGGTGAATTAGTTAAGCGCTTTCGCAAAGGTGCTGAGGCACTTCCTGACTCGGTAGTAATTATAGATAATGATGCCACGATATTATGGTGTAACCGATTAGCCCGTTTTGAACTGGGTATAAAGTGGCCTGATGATTTGGGTATGCGGATTGATAATCTTTTAAGGCACCCTAAATTTGTTGAGTATTTCCAAACCGGAGATTTCACCTATCCAATTGAGGTGCCATCGCCTGCGAACTCTAGAAAAACAAATGAATATCGGATTATGCCTTACGGGGATGATAATTTATTACTAATATCACGCGATATCACACGAGTTTCTCAGCTCGAAGATATGCGTCGCGATTTTGTGGCTAATGTTTCACATGAAATGCGCACGCCCTTGACGGTGATTAATGGTTATCTAGAAATGTTACCCATGACAAGTTTAAATGACGACCCGCTTGCACATAAAGCAATTTATGAAATGAGTACACAAACTAGGCGGATGCAAAACCTGATTGAAGATTTATTAGTATTATCACGTATTGAATCGAGTTCAGAGCGTATCTATGAAAATATTGTCGATATGACTAATATGTTTAAGCAGATCAAGATGGAAGCGGAGCAGCTCAATACAGATAAACATCATGTGATTCAATTTCATATTGAAACAGGTTTAAATGTATATGGCGTAGAAAGTGAACTTCGTTCTGCATGTTCTAATTTAATATTCAATGCTATTCGTTATACACCTGAAGCAGGTCACATTGATGTATATTGGTCAATGTCTGGTGAGGATGCACAATTTAAAGTAGTTGATAATGGAGATGGTATTGATGAAAAGCATTTACTACGTCTAACAGAGCGATTTTATCGAGTGGATAAAGCGAGATCTCGAGATACTGGTGGCTCAGGGTTAGGTTTGTCGATTGTTAAACATGTCTTAAATCATCATAATTCGTTTTTAGAAGTGAAAAGTAAGGTTGGACAAGGTGCTGAATTTTCGTTTACCTTAAGTAGTGATTTGATTCCATCGGATAGTCCCTATAAAGATAATGAAAATATTCCACAGCATTAAGATTTTATTTCAAAATTTATTATTGACCGTATTTTGCTTTACTCCGGTGCATGCTAATACGTTAATATCTCCGAGTGTTGTTGGCAATATGACGTCAATAGGTTCAGAGACTTTATCATCTGTTATGACGGCATGGGCGATTGAATTTAATCGTTTACATCCACAAGCTAAAATTCAAATACAAACAACCGGTTCTTCTGCTGCTCCGATTGCTATAACGGCAGGTACGGCTTCATTGGGCCCAATGTCTAGACCGCTAAAACCATCAGAACGCAAATCATTTGTTAACCGCTTTGGGTATGAACCTACATTGATTACTATCGCGATTGATGCAATTGGTGTATTTGTTCAAGAGACTAATCCTTTAGAAAGTTTAAGCTTAGATCAACTTGACCGACTGTTTAGTGCAACTCGATATTGCCAATTTGATCAACCAATAATGTATTGGCATGAATTGTTAAATAATACACAATATCAGTTAGCAAACTTTGCAACATTCCCTGAGTTTCCGGTTCGCCTATATGGTCGAAATTCGGCTTCTGGTACGTATAGCTATTTTAAACAAAAAGCATTGTGTGACGGCGACTATTTACATACTGTTCAGCAGTTACCTAGCTCATCGTCGATTATTCAAACGGTCGCTAATCGTGTAGGGGCCATTGGGTATGCTTCAGTCGGTTCAGCTTTTTCTGGGGTTAAAATATTATCTGTAGCAAATAAAGGTAAGCCTGTGGTGGTGAGTGCCCAGACTGTTCAATCAGGAGAATATCCTTTAACCCGCCAACTTTATCTATTAGTCAATCAGGCCCCCAATAAAACATTAGCACCTGGAGTCGCTCAATTTTTACGCTATATATTATCTGAGCAAGGGCAACAAGTTGTGGAGCAAGCTGGATATTTTCCTATCTCATATGGGCTACAAAAACAGCAGTTAAAGAGCTTATTTCCACCACATATAGAGAGTAATAAAACTGTCAAAAAGCAAAAAAAACAACTGTAATATAAATTTAATTTAACTGTAATATTTGTGTCGCAACAAATATGTAAAATAGCTACATGCTAGAAAAGTACTGATTTCTTGGACTGTAATATTTCTGTAATATTTGTAATCTACTATGTGCAGACTGTAATTATTATTCAATTCAAGGTAAATAAGTCGATGTGCACAACAACTAAAACAGTACTTGCAACAACCATTAGTTTTTTATTAGCGTCAGCGCCAGCTGTGGCAGGCAATGTAACAACTGACGGTGCAGATATTAAAATTAAGACTAAAGGTGGATTTTCAGTTAAAACTACAGATGGTGATTTTGCATTCCAGCTTGGCGGCCGTATTATGTGGGATTATAATAATGCTCAGTTGGATGGAGTTACAGACGAAGATACATTAAGTATTCGCCGAGCTCGCATTTATGCGAAAGGTAATATTGGTGATGATTGGTCTTATAAAGCTCAATTTAATATTGGTAACGGTAATGGTGGTACACCAGAAGATTTATATATTTCTTATGGTGGTTGGGGTAAAGCGGCAAAGCTTACCGTAGGTAAACAAAAAGTAGCGTTTGGCTTAGAAGAAATGACAAGTTCAAAAGATATCACCGCTTTAGAACGTTCTGGGATCACAGAGCAATATGCTGTTGGTCGTCAAAACGCGGTGAAGTTAAATGGTGCTGTAGGTAATGCTTTTTATTCAGTTTCAGTATTTGAAGATAGCAGCGCGGATAATGATGATTTTGGTTTTGGAGCTCGAGTAGGTTACTTGCCTATCAAAAACGATGACATGTTAGTTCATGTTGGTGCTGGCTATGTTCAACGAGGAGGCGATCGTCAAGCAATGGGACTTGAGTTAGCTGCAAATGTTGGGTCATTCCATATCCAATCTGAGTATTTTGATGAGGAACAAGATGTGACAGACCGCGATGGTTATTACATTCAAGCGGGTTATATTTTAACTGGTGAAACCCGTCCATATAAAGGTGGTAAATTTGGTCGAGTCAAACCTAGTAATAGTACTGGAGCATGGGAAGTGTTTGCTCGAATTGAGGAAGGCGATGGTAACCATAGCGACATTGAGTTAGGTCGAGTGGATGCAAGTGCATACTCTGTTGGTGTTAACTGGTACGTAGCTAATAATGTAAAGCTAGGTATGAATTACTCTGATGGTGAAAGCAACGAAGCCGGAAGTGATGAACAAGGTAAAGAGTTTAGAGTTCGTTTGCAATTAACTTACTAATAACGAATTTTATTAACCGATGAGATGGTGTGTTATCACCATCCATCAAAATATAATTAAATTGACAAACAAAGGTAATCCAATGTTTTACAGAAAATTAATGGCATTAAGCTTAGCGGCAGTAGCTACAACATCAATGGCTGCAGGGCGTGACACGATTTCAGTGGTCGGTTCATCAACTGTTTACCCTTTTTCAACAGTAGTAGCTGAGCGTTTTGGAAAAGCTACTGATTTTGCGACACCTAAGATTGAATCTACCGGTACTGGCGGTGGAATGAAATTATTTTGTGCCGGTGTAGGCGTTGATACACCTGACATGTCAAACGCATCTCGTCGTATTAAAGCTTCTGAACTTAAAATGTGTAAAGAAAATGGCGTGGATGAAGTGGTTGAAGTATTAGTAGGATATGATGGTATTGTTTTCTCAAATGCTATCGAAGCGCCTAACATTTCAATTAGTTTGCAAGATATTTTCTTAGCCCTTGCTAAAGAGATTCCTAACCCAGACGGTTCTGAAACATTAATTGAAAATCCGTATATGAAGTGGAATGAAATTAATCCTTCACTTCCGGATATGAATATTTCTGTATATGGTCCACCACCAACTTCAGGTACGCGTGATGCATTTGCAGAATTAGGACTTGAAGGTGGCTGTAAAGCATATGGCTGGATTAAAGATCTTAAGAAAAAAGATAAAAATCGCTATAAAAGTATCTGTCATTCTGTGCGTGAGGATGGTGCATATATTGAAACGGGTGAAAATGATAACCTGATTGTTCAGAAGTTAACCACTAACCCCAAAGCATTTGGTATTTTTGGATTTAGTTTCTTAGATCAAAATTCAGATACATTACAAGGTTCAAAGGTTAATGGGGCTTATCCTACGTTTGAAGATATTGCAGACGGTACTTATCCTATATCACGTCCGCTATATTTTTATGTGAAAAAAGCGCATGTTGGTAAAGTACCAGGTATAATGGAATACTTAGAAGAGTTTACCAGTGAAGATGCAATTGGTGATGAAGGTTACACAACTGACAAAGGTCTCATTCCGCTTAGCAGTGATAAGTTAGAAGAAATGAGAAAATCAGTTATGTCACTTCAAAGCGTTTCACTATAAAATAGTTTTACACTTGTTGGTATATGACGAGATAGTGGTAATCACTATCTCGTCATTTGTTTTTTAGCTAAGGAATAATTCATGACCACTGCGAACTTAGTCTTTATTGTGATGTTAATTGCTTTAGCCAGTTATTGGTTAGGCATTCAACGTTCCATAAAAGTGGCCGGTGGCAAGCAACAAGTAAAGCATCTTGTTTCATTGCCCAGTCAATATGGTCTACTGACCGCTTTTTGGTGTGGAATACCTGCGATATTATTTTTATTATTATGGTCTGCCATAGAAAGTAGTGTAATAGATGCATTCCTTATAGACCAAGTTATATTGAGTGCGGACGGGCAAGTTCAACAAAATATGGGTTTAGTTGTCAATAATGTTAAGTTGCTTGCAGAAAAAATAACTTTATCAGAAGACCTTTCCGCTGCGACTGAATTACAGCTTCAGAATGCACAGTTTTATATATTATTAAATGAAAAAGCGACATTGTTAAAAACCTTACTGACCTTGGTCATTGCAGTTGGCTGTGTGTCGTCAATATTAGCAAAGATAAAGCATAGTTTTCATGCCCGTAATAACCTTGAGCGTATTGTCAGTGGGTTGTTATTTACCTGTTCAGGGATCGCATTATTGACGACCATCGGTATCGTCATGTCTGTCTTGTTTGAGTCTATTGCTTTTTTCTCTCAAGTCCCTGTTACCGAGTTTTTATTTGGCACCCAATGGAGTCCACAAATTGCCATGCGTGCTGACCAAGTGGGCGGCTCGGGGGCCTTTGGTGCTATTCCGTTATTTGTTGGGACGATATTAATCAGTACAATTGCGATGTGTTTAGCCATACCTGTTGGTTTAATGATTGCTATTTATTTATCTCAGTATGCGACCAAGCGTATACGTTCTATTGCAAAACCTATGCTTGAAGTATTAGCCGGGGTGCCAACAGTTGTGTATGGTTTTTTTGCAGCTTTAACAGTGGCACCTATAATCCGAGATTTCGGTTTGCTTATTGATTTGCCTATTGCCGCTGAAAGTGCATTAGCAGCTGGTCTGGTAATGGGAGTTATGATTATACCTTTTGTATCGTCTTTATCCGAAGATGCAATGACAGCAGTGCCGGTGGCGTTGAAAGAAGGTTCATTAGGGATGGGTGCTACGCAATCAGAAACGGTCAAAAAAGTTATTTTACCTGCCGCCATACCAGGTATTGTGGGTGCGATTCTTTTAGCGGTTTCTCGCGCAATCGGTGAAACAATGATTGTGGTCATGGCGGCTGGATTAGCTGCGAATCTAACTTTTAATCCGATTGAATCAGTTACTACGGTCACCGTTCAAATAGTATCATTGCTTAAAGGTGACCAAGAGTTTGATAGTGCTAAAACATTAGCAGCATTTGCGTTAGGAATGATGTTGTTTATTACTACATTAGCATTAAACATAGCCGCATTGAAAATAGTTCGTAAGTATCGAGAGCAATATGACTAAAGCAGTGAATGAATCACTTCCGACATCGGCAGTGACAGAAAAAATCAAATTAAGCTTAACAAAACGTCATCGCAGTGAAATGATGTTTAAATCAACTGGTTTAGCCGCTGTAGTGTTAGGCTTTATACTGGTTTTTGTATTGTTATTTGATATTACTAGTAAAGCATTACCGGCATTTCATCAGCATTGGGTGCAATTGGAAGTCGATTTTTCTGAAGATAACTTACGTTACTCTGAAGGTATCTCCCTTGAAGATTTACGTTATCGAAGTACTTTGAGAAAAGCCATAGCTAATCAGTTTCCCGATGTGAAATCGCGTCGTGATAAGCGCAAATTATATGGTTTATATTCCACTAATGCTGAATTTGCGATTAAAGATTTTTTAATTGCGAATCCAAATACGCTGGATACGATACAAAATATATGGGTAAGAGTTGACGATGATGTGGATATTTACCTCAAAGAAACAACGTCTTTGGGAGAGCCATTAGTCCGTGTCGATGTAAAAGAAGCTCAGTGGATTAAATCATTAGTTGAAACGGGTCGTATCGATAAGCGGTTTAATATTGAATTCTTTACTAGCAGTGATTCGCGTGAACCAGAGTTAGCAGGGGTGCGTGGAGCGTTAACTGGAACAATGCTCACGATGCTTGTGACACTGGCACTGTCATTTCCTTTAGGTGTAGCAGCAGCTTTGTATTTAGAGGAGTTTGCCCCTAAAAATAAATGGACTGACATGATTGAAGTTAACATCAATAACTTAGCAGCCGTCCCATCAATTATTTTTGGCCTGTTAGGTCTCGCTGTCATCATTAATATATTTGGCTTACCTCGTTCGGCACCCCTAGTTGGCGGGATTGTATTAACGCTGATGACATTGCCAACGATTATCATTGCCAGTCGAGCGTCAATTAAAGCCGTACCACCTTCCATACGAGAAGCTGCTACAGGTTTAGGCGCTTCAAAAATACAAACCACATTTAGTCATGTATTGCCCATGGCAATGCCTGGTATTTTAACGGGTACGATTATTGGAATGGCACAAGCGTTAGGTGAAACGGCCCCCTTATTAATGATTGGGATGGTTGCATTTATCGTTGATGTCCCGGCATCTATTACAGATGCGTCGACTGTTATGCCTGTACAAATTTTCTTATGGGCAGACAGTCCAGAGCGTGGCTTTTTAGCTAAAACATCTGCCGCAATACTTGTGTTATTGGGCTTTTTATTTTTAATGAATGCTTCTGCGGCGTACTTACGTCGTCGCTTTGAATCAAAATAGGACAAATCATGGTTGATATTATTTCTGCTAAGAGTCTCGGATCTAACGATATTAAAATCGAAGGGGCGGTCGGCGAACCATTTTGTGATGACGCGAAAATGTCTATGCGTAATGTTGATGTATTTTACGGTGATAACCAAGCAATACATGACATAAGTTTTGATCTTGAAAAGAACCAAGTTACTGCGCTTATCGGTCCTTCAGGTTGTGGTAAATCAACATTTTTACGTTGCTTGAATCGGATGAATGATTTGATTCCTATCTGTAATGTGAAAGGTTCATTACAGTTAGATGGGGAAGAAATTTACGGGAAACAAATGGATCCTGTTTTGTTGCGTGCTCGCGTCGGGATGGTGTTTCAAAAACCTAATCCGTTTCCAAAATCAATCTACGAAAATGTCGCTTATGGGCCTAAAATTCATGGATTAGCCACAGATAAAGCGGAATTAGACGAAATTGTTGAAACGAGCCTAATTAAAGCCGGTCTGTTTAATGAAGTTAAAGATCGATTAGACTCACCTGGTACAGGTTTATCAGGTGGTCAACAGCAGCGTTTATGCATTGCTCGAACGATTGCAGTGAGTCCAGAAGTGATCTTGATGGATGAACCTGCGTCAGCATTAGACCCAATTGCAACGGCGGTTATTGAAGAGCTTATTCACGAATTAAAAGAGAAGTATACGATTGCTATTGTGACACACTCTATGCAACAAGCGGCCCGAGTGTCACAAAAGACAGCATATTTTCATTTAGGTCAATTAGTGGAAATGGGGGATACTAAACAAATATTTACAAATCCCTCTCATGAATTAACTGAAAATTATATATCTGGTCGCTTTGGCTAAAAGGATGTCATAATGGAAAACCAATACCAACCGATTCAGCACATTTCCCAACAATTTGATGTTGAGTTAGAAAATGTAAAAAGCCAAGTGCTTAAGATGGGCGCCTTGGTTAAAAAGCAAGTACGTGATGGTCTTACCGCATTATTAGACGGTGATGAAAAGCTCGCTAAAAAAGTCATTAAACGTGATAACAAGGTGAATGCGCTAGAAGTTAAAATTGATGAAGCGTGTACTAGTATTATTGCCATCCGACAGCCGGCTGCGACTGATCTACGTTTTGTGCTAAGTTTAATTAAAACGATTACGGATTTTGAGCGTATTGGCGATGAAGCTGAAAAGCTTGCTGTTAGCACGCGTAACGTCAAAGAAAAGCATAT
>CATECQ010000024.1 GCA_949498985.1 Glaciecola sp. HTCC2999 | reverse complement strand
CGCTATCCGTGAAGGTGGCCGTACCGTAGGTGCGGGTGTTGTAGCGAAGATTTTTTAATCTGAACTAAGACAGCTATCCAAATTAAAAACCCAGCCTTGTGCTGGGTTTTTTTATGCCGATTATTAAGTCCTATATATACTGAAGTAATCCGCGAGACTTTGGTTGAAAGCCACACCTATCAAGGCCTAGCCTATCTGCATCAAGATATTTCCATAGACCAAAGTCCTATTTTTAAATCATAGATAAACGTTACATTATAAAGAGTAATATTTAACAAAAATTTAATTAGCACATGGAGGCAAGAATGACTGCCAAGCTTTACCCAGTTCCAGAGACATTACAAGCAAACGGAATTATCTCTGAAGAGCAATATAATGCTATGTATAAAGAATCGATAGATAACCCTGAACAGTTTTGGGGCGAACATAAGAACATGATCGAATGGTACAAAGAACCAACTATTATCAAAAACACGACATTTGATCCTGAGAATGTATCGATTAAATGGTTCGAAGATGGCCAGTTAAACGTATCTTATAATTGTATAGACCGTCACTTAGCTGAAAATGGTAAGAAAACAGCTATTTTATGGGAAGGTGATGAACCAACAGATAGTCAGTCCATTACTTATCAAGAGCTGCATTATGAAGTCTGTAAGCTTGCCAACGGTTTGAAAAAGTTAGGTGTTAAAAAGGGAGATGTCGTAGCGATATATATGCCGATGGTCCCACAAGCAGCATATGCTATGCTTGCATGTGCACGTATTGGTGCGGTTCATTCAGTCATTTTTGGTGGTTTCTCGCCTAATGCCATCGCAGACAGAATCAATAATGCATCTGCTAAAGTCGTTATCACTAGTGATGAAGGTCGTCGTGCTGGCCGAAGTGTTCCTTTAAAAGCGAATGTTGATGAAGCACTTGCAAATGATGCATGTCCATCTATTACGGCTGTTTTAACGCATAAATTAACAGGCGGCCAAGTTAACTGGAACGATGATGTTGATGTCTGGTGGAACGAACTAGTTGAAGATTGTTCAGCTCAGTGTGAACCAGAAATCATGGATGCAGAAGATCCCTTATTCATCCTTTACACATCAGGTTCTACAGGGCAGCCAAAAGGCGTTGTTCATTCATCAGGTGGTTACGCACTTTATACTGCAATGACGTTTAAATATGGTTTTGATTATCGTGAAGACGATATTTATTGGTGTACTGCTGATGTGGGTTGGATTACCGGTCACAGTTACATGACTTATGGCCCATTAATCAATGGTGCTACTCAAGTATTTTTTGAAGGGGTCCCAACGTATCCTGATGTGCGTCGCATCGCTCAAGTCGTCGAAAAATATAAAGTAAACAGTTTATATACCGCTCCTACCGCTATCCGAGCGTTAATGGCGCATGGTACTAAACCAGTTGAAGGTTGTGATTTATCATCATTGCGTATCTTGGGATCTGTTGGCGAGCCAATTAATCCAGAAGCTTGGGAGTGGTACTATAATGTTATCGGTGAAGCGCGTTGTCCAATTGTAGATACATGGTGGCAAACAGAGACCGGTGGTATGATGATTGCACCATTACCGAGTGTTACGCCTAATAAACCAGGTTCTGCATCACGTCCATTTTTTGGTATTCAGCCTGCATTATTTGATGCAGATGGTGTGGAGCAAGAAGGTGCGACAGATGGAAACTTAGTGATTAAAGATAGTTGGCCTTCACAAGCTCGAACTGTTTATGGCGATCATAAGCGTTTTATTGAAACTTATTTCAGCGCTTATCCCAATGTTTACTTCACCGGTGATGGATGTCGTCGTGATGAAGATGGTTACTACTGGATTACAGGTCGTGTAGACGATGTGCTAAATGTCTCGGGTCACCGCTTAGGAACCGCTGAGATTGAAAGTGCATTGGTTGCTCATGAAGTGATTGCCGAAGCTGCAGTTGTGGGTTATCCTCATGATATTAAAGGTCAAGGTATCTATGTTTACGTGACACCAAATGAAGGTGTTGAGGCAAATGATGAATTGACTGCTGAGATCCGTAAGTGGGTTCGTAAAGAATTAAGCCCAATTGCTACGCCAGATTTGATTCAGTGGACTAAGGGTTTACCCAAAACACGTTCTGGTAAAATTATGCGCCGTATCTTACGTAAAATTGCTACCAATGAGCACGATCAACTCGGTGATACTTCCACTTTAGCCGATCCTTCAGTAGTCGATACTTTGATTGAAGAACGATTAAATAAATAAGCTATTTGAAAGGAAAATATATGATAACGTTACTCATAGCAGATGATCACCCCTTATACCGTGATGCATTAAGAGGAGCGTTATCCGTTTCCCTTCAAGATATACGTCTATTAGAAGCTGGCGATTTGCCGAGCACCATCGATATTCTTGAGAAAGAGGATGTTGATTTACTTCTACTCGATTTACACATGCCGGGTAGTAATGATTTGTTCGGTTTACTCCACGTTCTTAAACTCTATTCTGATTTACCTGTTGCTGTAGTATCGGGTACTGAAGATCCTTTGATTATTTCAAAAATCGTAGGTTGTGGCGCATTAGGTTTTATTCCAAAAACAGCGGGTGCCAATGATATTGCCAAAGCGATTAAATCTATATTAGATGGCAATGTATGGTTACCGGAATCTGTTAGCGATAAAATAGAAGAAGTTGATGAGGCGTTTTCACAATTAGCGGATAATGTGTCGAGTCTGACACCTTCACAATACAAAGTGCTGTGTTATATGCGTGATGGTTTGTTAAATAAACAAATTGGATATAATTTAGATATTGCTGAAGCCACAGTAAAGGCACATGTTACTGCTATCTTCAGAAAATTAGGCATTAATAACCGTACCCAAGCCGTATTAATTGCTTCACAGTTAGAGCTTGAGCCACCAGTTAGAAATAATTAACGATTAATTAATCTTAATTAAAAAAGCACTTCTTAGGAGGTGCTTTTTTGTTTGGACAAATATTGTAATAACGCTCTTAGTTTAGCAGGTTTCAATGGCTTATTTAGGAACTTTATCCCTTGGCTTAAACACGTTTCTTTCAGGGCTGGATCTTGGAGAGCAGTCACGATTGCCGATGGAATATGCTTGCCTACTTGTGCTTCGATATCTTTAATAAGAGATAATCCATCTTGGTCTTTATCAAGCTGATAATCAATGAGTAATACATCGGGTATCGGGTGCTCGTTACTTGATAATAATGTAAGCGCTGATTCATAAGTATTCGCCATGACAACGTTGACTTCCCAGCGGGATAATAATGTTTCTAATGCATCAAGATTTTCATTTTTATCATCGACACAGAGCACGTGTAAACCGGATAATGTTTGTTTCACTTTATTAAAAGTGACATTGGATACTTTAATAGGGCTACCTTCAGGCATCGTTAATTTGAAACAACTTCCTTTTGCCTTTACCGATATGACATCTATCGTAGCGTTCATTTGCTCAGTAAGGCGACGGACGACACCTAAACCGAGTCCAACCCCCGTTTCTTTGGAGTCTTGGATCCGATAGAAATCACTAAAAATCGCTTGTTGTTTATCTGCATCGATACCAATTCCAGTATCCAAAACACGGACCTCGACTTGATTATTACGCTGACGCAGAGTAATTAATATTTTACCGGTGTCAGTGTATTTGATCGCATTAGTTAGCAAATTTTGCACTATTCGATAGGTGAACGTTCGGTCCCCTTTAACCCAGACAGGACGCAATCGCGATGACAAGTTCAGTCCTTTTGTATTGGCTGCCATTTTCATATCAGATACGAGAGATTGAATTAACGACGATAATTCAAATGATTCATTATTAGGAGCAAGTTCACCTTGATCTAAACGAGAGATGTCGAGTAATGTTGATATCAGTCTCTCGGATGAAGTAACACTGTCATTGAGTTTGTTTAAGATACCTTGAGCAGCATCTGATAATTTAGCTTCTTGAAGCGCTGATAGATAAAGTTTTGCTGCGTTGAGTGGTTGAATTATATCATGACTAGCGAGCGCTAAAAATCGTGTTTTACTGGCATTGGCTTCTTCAGCTGCTCGACGAGCCCGAATTAATTCTTTTTCAGCATCGTTACGTCGTTCTATTTCTAGGCGTAAATCTGCATTGATAGAATGAACTTCTTCTGTCCGTTTTTTCATGCGGTATTCTAAATCTATATTGGATTCTTCCAACGCTTTCTGAATTTCAACGTGATTAGTAATGTCGTTAAAACTAGTGACAAATCCACCTCCAGGAAGTGGGTTACCGATCATTTCGACGACATGACCGTCACTACGTTGACGAGTAAAACGATGGGGAGTTGCATTTTTAAGGTGTTCTAAGCGACGTTGGATCATATCCTCAATATCGCCCATTCCTAATTCACCTCGTTTAGCATTAAATCGCATCAGTTTTTCAACTGGCGTACCCACAATTAAATAGTCATCTGGATAGTTAAATAATTCGACGTATTTCTTATTCCATGCGACTAAATTTAGGTGTTTATCAATAACACTGATCCCCTGATCCATACTTTCCAATGAGGTAAGTAAGGCGGTCATATTAAATTGCATCGCTTGAGTGGTGTCATCAAAGAAGTTAATTACTTCTGTGAAATCGAGTTTTTTACCTTCTAATACACTATTGATGAGGGCTTGAGCACTGGATGAACCTATTACTCCGCCTAATGCTCGTTCACAAAATGAGATAAAATCTTCATCAGGTACTTGATCCTTAGGCAATGAAATATCATGCAGTTGTTCAAACTCTGAAATCAGTTGATTACAACGACTAGGGCCCATAAACGTTGAAAGTAATGTCACTAAGTCAGAAGAATGCACATTAACACTGACCCGTTTTGTATTATCTTGACTGAGTTTAGTCGGCCTAACAAAGGCTTCAGCTTGAATTTTATCGATAAGACGAGCGGGTGCAATTTTAGAAAACACGATATAGGCGATTGAATTTGCAAATAAACTGACCAATGCACCTTGGCTAAGTATTTCTGATTGTGAATAGATACTCATATCTTCATTAACCAATGGAATAATCAGCCATAATGCCCAACTCACTAAACCCATCAATAAACCGGCATAAACACCATGAGCATGGCCTCTTTTCCAATACAATCCCCCGACAATAGCAGGTAGTAATTGAATAACTAATGAAAAGGCAATTAAACCAATGGAGCTTAATGAACGAGAGCCAGTAAGCTGTTGCTGGTAAACATATGATAACAATAAAACTAATGCGATAATTAATCTGCGTACTAAGCGAATAGTGCGGCCATAATCTTCTTTGTGACCGGCTTGATTAGGGTTATCCAGTAATTTGGGTAAAACGACATCATTCGCTAGCATAGTTGATAATGTGAGTGTCGCGACAATGATCATCGCTGTTGCAGCAGATAGTGCTCCGACAAATACAATAATTTTAACTATCAACAAATCGGAGTAAATCGCCAATTGCAGAACATAATTATCCGAAGCAATGTCCTGATCTGCAAACAAGACTTTACCTGACATAGCGATCACAGGAATGACTAGCGCAGTCAACACCAGATATAAAGGAAATACCCAACGAGCAGTCTTAATATGCTCAATGTTCAAATTATCAATAATTGCGACATGGAATTGTCGAGGTAGACAGATAACAGCGGCGCCAGCTATGAGTGTTTGTGCCCAGAAACTATAAGAAGAAAAAATAGCCAGTGCTTCGCTAGTGCGATATTCATGTAAAAAAACCTCTGTTGATAATCCTCGCCATGCTGAATAACCTATATATGCAATTAATATTAGCGCAAACAATTTGATAATGGATTCAAAGGAAATAGCAAGCATCAATCCTCGACGATATTCCGTCACATCAGTTTGTTTCGTTCCAAAATAAATCGCAAAGATGGCAATAAAAACCGTCGCTATGACAACAATAAGTTGTTGGTCGTCTTGTTGTGACATCATAGCAAAAGCGGAGCCTATAGCTTTGAGTTGCAGAGCAATGTAAGGAATAGTCGCTAAAAGTGCGATAAAGGTAACTAATAATGCGACAGCTTGACGCTTTCCATAACGAGAGGCAATAAAATCAGCAACGGTGTTGATACGTTGTTTTTTGCTGACTTGAACTAATTTAGTTATAAAACGATAGCCAAATAAATAGACTAACATTGGGCCAAGTAAGATTGGCAGATACATCCAATATTCGCGGGTAGATTGACCTACTGCACCTAAAAACGTCCAGGCTGTACAATATATAGCCAATGCAAGGGAATATACATATGCATTAGATGTAATTTTACGTGCCAATGGAGTATTACGATCTCCCCATTTTGCAATCCAAAACAAGCCAGCTAAATAAATCAGCGCCAAGAACAGCCAACCAAAAACCATAATTACCCTTTATTTTCTAATACTTATCTTCTGACTAAACACCATCAATTTAGCATGAGGCTAAGACATAAACCTAGCGATAAGACCAACGTCGAATTTAACAAATATCATCACACCCCTCTTTATACAAAAATCAATCACGACCCACAGACAGCAGTTATAAGTGGATGTGACTAGCGGTAGTTCGGCTAATCTTCCTATTAACAATAGGTTTATAAAGCCATTGCATGCTAATACTTTATCGACTAAACCTCTATCTTCGAAACGATTTTACAATCGTCACATCACTGAATTATGAATCGCTAGCTCCATAAATTGTTAATAACGGGGCTGATGTCTCAACGCTGTTTGCATATATCTCGAAAAGTTTAGAAGTAATAAAATCCATAGGAATGTTTTAACTAAAAAAGCAATTAACTTTAGCATAAATTATACATCGTTATGTTAATAGCATGAGTCGAGACTAAAGTTTTATATCAAAAAATTAACATTTATATAAACTTTTTGATCGGGGATGGTTTAATTTAACCGTTTGCAATGAGATTCAAGTGAATGACATTAGCAAACAGTTAATCAAGTTATACCATCGTACTTTTATAAAAATCGTAATCCAAGTAGTCATTAATGACACGCGGATTATTTTAGGAGACGTTTGTGGAGAATAACAACACATACTGGCAAGAAAACCTCCGTCTAATATTAATCAGCTTAGTCATTTGGTTTATTGTATCATTTGGGTTTGGCATTTTATTAGTAGACGAGCTTAACGAATTCCGCCTAGGCGGTTATAAACTTGGATTCTGGTTTGCACAACAGGGATCTATATACGCATTTTTAGGCTTGATTTTCTGGTACTCCAAGAAAATGAATGACCTTGACGAAAAATATGACGCGGAGTAAGAATAATGGATGAATTAAAGTTATATACTTATATTGCAGTATTTGGCACATTTGGTCTTTATTTTGCGATAGCAATATGGGCTCGTGCTGGATCAACCAGTGAGTTTTATGCAGCTGGTGGTGGTATTACTCCTCTTCAAAATGGTATGGCAATTGGTGCCGATTGGATGTCTGCAGCCTCGTTTATATCGATGGCTGGTTTAATTGCCTTCTTAGGTTATGGCGGTTCAGTTTTCCTTATGGGATGGACTGGCGGTTATGTATTACTCGCGATGTGTTTAGCGCCTTATATGCGTAAACACGGTAAGTTTACTGTTCCAGAATTTGTTGGTGATCGCTTCTACTCGAGAACGGCCAGAATTGTGACTATTATTTGTCTTATTGTTGCCTCGGTAACGTATATCATTGGACAAATGAAAGGTGTAGGTGTTGCATTCTCTCGTTTCTTAGAAGTTGAGTATGACACAGGCTTATACATTGGTATGGGTGTTGTTTTCTTTTATGCTGTATTAGGCGGTATGAAAGGTATTACCTATACACAGATTGCCCAATATGTCGTACTAATTACTGCATATACTATTCCAGCTGTATTCATTTCATTCCAGTTAACAGGTAACCCAATTCCGCAATTAGGTCTAGGTTCAACCTTAGCTGATGGCAGCGGGGTATATCTGTTAGATAAACTTGACTTAGTGGTAACCGATTTAGGCTTTAAAGAATATACTGTCGGCAAAATGGGTGGCACATTAAATATGTTTGCATACACCTTGTCATTAATGATTGGTACTGCAGGTCTACCACACGTTATCATGCGCTTCTTTACTGTTCCATCAGTTAAAGCCGCTCGTGCTTCAGCTGGTTATGCACTAATATTCATTGCTTTATTATACACTGTTGCTCCGGCAGTAGGTGCAATGGCTCGTTATAACTTAATGAATACGATTGAGCCAAGCGCAGGTCAAAACTTAGATTATGAACAACGTCCACAGTGGTTCAAAGATTGGGAAAAAACCGGTCTTTTAGAATTCTCTGATAAAAATGGCGATGGCAAAATTCAATATACTGCTGATAAAAATACAAATGAAATGGTTAAAGTAGACCGTGACATTATGGTACTTGCTAACCCTTCTATTGCAAATCTTCCTAACTGGGTAATTGCATTAGTAGCAGCAGGTGGTTTGGCAGCGGCGCTATCAACGGCAGCGGGTTTGTTATTGGCTATATCCTCTTCAATATCTCACGATTTACTTAAAGGGATATTAACGCCGGATATGACTGAGAAAACAGAATTGTTAACTGGGCGTGTTGTTATGTCTATTTCGATTCTATTCGCAGGTTATCTAGGACTTAATCCTCCAGGGTTTGCCGCAGGTACT
Organism: Glaciecola sp. HTCC2999; assembly: GCA_949498985.1. Taxonomy (GTDB): domain Bacteria; phylum Pseudomonadota; class Gammaproteobacteria; order Enterobacterales; family Alteromonadaceae; genus Opacimonas. Next base: position 9,076 of record CATECQ010000024.1, on the reverse strand, counting down.
GTTGCATTAGCATTCGGATTAGCAGCTTCGTCAATATTCCCAGCCTTAATGATGGGTATATTCTCTCGTACAATGAACGACAAAGGTGCGATAGCCGGTATGTGTGCAGGTCTAGGTGTAACTATGCTTTATGTATTCCAGCATAAAGGGATTATGTTTATCCCTGGTACTAGTTTCTTAGGCTCTATGCAGCCAGATTGGTTCTTAGGTATATCACCTAACGCCTTCGGTGCTGTGGGTGCTATAGTAAACTTCGCAGTTGCTTTCATTGTTCTTAAAATGACGCAACCTGCTCCTCAGGAAATTAGAGATTTAGTTGACAACTTCCGTTCACCACACGGTGAAGTTGCATCAGCACATGATCACTAAACTTGATTAAACGTTGAATAAAAAACCTCCAATACTTGGAGGTTTTTTTATTTTTGAATAAGTGATAGTTTTATAATACAGTCTTATATTAGTCCTTAATATTGTAATAATTTTAGTAGGTTTACCGCATGATTCTTAAGTCCCTAAGCAAACTTAACCGGCATACAAAAATAGCGATATTTGTTGCCCCAATTTTAGTCATTTTAGGTTTTGCTGCTTCTGACCTATGGCTTGAAAATAAAGCCTATGAAGTCCGTTTTTTTCAAATGACACCAGAGTCCGGGGTGTGTGATATTTTGGCTAACCAGTGTGTGTTGGTATCAGGTGAATTTAAAATCAGTGTTTATCAAGAAAATGGCTTAACCACCATTAACTCGACCTTTCCTTTAGATACCGCCACTTTGTTTCTAGTTGATGAAAATGACATTTCGAGTGTGTTTCAGATGGGTATGAAAGACAGTCCTTACTATTGGTATCAAACTACACCACTAGAAGTTTTAGCTAAATCACCGGGTAGCCGTCAAAAACTGCGTTTAGTAGCGACGGTTAAGGGTGGACAATACATATCTGAATTTTATTCTGTAACAAGCAGCTAACGAAGCCAAACCGTGTGCGCCATCAAAGCATGGTCTTTTATAGTATTTTAGATAGTGTTTGCAAAAAATTAGTTATATGACACAGTTAAGCCTGAAAGTGATTGTTGTCTTCAGGCTTTTTGTTATAAGGACATAATGTATGAGCGATATTCCTCACCAAGTCACTGACTTTATCTCTAAATCAGCCCCCTTTGATGTATTAGATAAAGATGCCGTCAGCGCGATTGCCACTAAAACTAAAGTAATTTATCTCACACCTGATAACCAAACTTCGCTGTTAAAAGAACATCAAGCGTCGTTATTTTTGATTCAAACTGGGCAGTTCACCATTACCGATGAAAATGGTAATGAACGGTTTTTAAGTGACGGTGATTATTTTGGTTTTATCGCATTAATGGAACCTGGTAAAGGTCAAATAGAAGTAGAAATTGATAGTCCTGGGGTAGTGTATTGTATTCCTAAAACAATGTTCGATGTGGCATTAGAAAATCGTCGGGTGAAAAAATTTTTTACTGCTGCTAAAGATGATGTGTTACTTAATCAGGCCGTAGAAGATTCAAATTCCATGTGGCTGTATAAACCGTTACATGAACAACTAACGAAAGCGCCTGTTCAAACTGCACAACATACTAGTATTCAATCAGCTGCGCAAAAAATGGCTGAACATGGGGTCAGTTCATTAATTGTGACCGAAGATGATCATCTCATTGGTATTGTAACTGACCGCGATCTACGTAATCGAGTCGTCGCCCAAGGCATGGATATTCACTTACCGGTAAGTGAGATCATGACCCCTCGGCCTGCTTATATGCTTCATAACCAGAATATGTTTTCTGCAATTGCTTTGATGAGTGAAAAGAACATTCACCATCTACCCGTATTACATGCCGATGATCGCTCACCGATGGGTATGGTCACTACCTCTGATGTGATCCGAAAACAACGTGGCAATGTGTTATATATGATCGGTGAATTATCTAAAGCGCCTAATTTGTATGAATTAACGCGTATTGCTTGGCAAATGCCGCAGTATTTTGCTGCGAATGCTAAACGTGCTGGAGATTTTGATATTGCTGGTAAGGTACTCTCTCAAGCCACTGATATTATGACTCGTCAACTGATCGCCTTTTATATTGAACAACACGGACAGCCACCACTAGGGTATTGTTGGGTGGTATATGGCTCCCAAGCGCGAGAAGATCAAACTATGGGCTCCGATCAAGATAACGCGCTGCTATTAGCCGCGACTCCAAATACATCACAGGCTCAATATTTTGAATCAATGGCAGAATATGTGTGTAAGGGACTCGGCAAATGTGGAATAAAATTATGTGACGGTAATATTATGGCATCTAATCCTGAACTGCGTTTGAGTGTCGATGCTGCCGTCCTGCAAGCTAAAAAGTGGGTCGCACAGCCGACGCCAGAAGCAATTTTGGAGTTTAATATTTTTTTGGATGCGCGAGCGGTAGAAGGGGACAGAGCACTATTTAAAAATTTACAACAACGCCGTAAACCCTTGTTCAAAAATGATTTTTTCTTGGCTGCACTGGCACGCGCTGCCAATAGTGATGCAGTCCCATTATCGGTGTTTAATAAATTTGTGTATCGCAAACATAATGGTAAAAAAGACGGCATTAATCTCAAAGTGAATGCGATAGCCTTAATTAATAACTTAGCGCGCTTGTATTCTTTATCTGTGGGTCTCACGGTACCAAACACTGTTGAGCGCTTAAATCTTTTGGGACAAATCGGGATTATTTCGAAAGAAGATGCGACAAATCTCCGTGATATATGGTTATTCTTAAATCGTTTACGCTGGCGTCATCAGTTACGCAATAACGTCACTGATAATATTATTAGTGTTTCAGAACTATCTTCGTTAGAAAAACATCAACTCAAAGCGTCATTTAAAGCTATCCATCGAGCTCAACAGGCTGTGGTCATGAAGTTATCCGGTGGTATTGCATAATGGCATTTTGGTCTCATCTGCGGGATAAGATTACATCTTTAATGGTCGAACATAAAGGTTTACCAGATACGTTTAAACACACCCCTATCAACGCCTGTAATTGGCTTGCAGTCGATTTTGAGTATAGTAGTTTAGAGATATCAACAGCAAAATTTATGTCAGCAGGTTGGGTAGAAGGCAATCATACCGGGATCGATATACAAAGTAGTTATTATCGGTTAATAAGAGCACAAGGAGATTTAGCCCAAACACCCATTATTCATGGTTTAACCCCACGAGATATCGCTCGGGGTGTACATGTGCGAGATATGTATGAGCATATCTGTCAGTTTGCGACCTCGCATGTATGGGTGTTACATAATGCTCAATTAGATATGGGGATGCTCAAAGAGTTAAGTAAGCGTCTGCAACAACCTTTACCTACAATCGTGTGTATTGATACGATGCAATTGGCATTATATCAATTACATAAGAAAATGGATGTCATTCCTACCGGAGGGGTATTATTAAGTAACTGTCGAGAGCGTTACGAATTAGCCAGTGCGCCAGCGCACAATGCTCTATCCGATGCAATGGCAACCTTGGAGTTATGGATGGCCCAAATGCACTCACTCGATCCAAGTGGATGCATGACGTTAAACGAGCTAAAAAATACAGGCGCGGTAAAAGTTTTCGCTCGCCATAATGAGTCGGCTCGTGGATCAGTCTGATTGAAAATGTTCGGTTAACGCAGTTAAATAAGGCGCAAAATGTTGCCATTGATGTTGTGCATTTGGGTTAATGGGTTGGCGAACTTGTTCTGCACTGGGTGTTTTAACGTTGCGTTTTGTTTTATGAAAGTCCAAACAGGCATGTTCAAATGGGACCTCCAAAAACGTTAACATTCGTCTTACTTGTCCTTCCAAGTCATCGACTAATTCTTCATGTTGAACACGTAAGATATTATCACCAAAACAAGTTTCCCAATGAGCCATCAAGGTGACATAGTCATCATAATATTGACGTATATCGGTAAGTCGATAGCTAAATTCCTGACCTTCGGCAAATAATTGCTTAAATCCGCTGAAACAACAGGCTACGGGTTCCCGTCGGGCATCAATAATTTTTGCATTAGGTAGGATCTTTTTAATCAGCCCGAGATGGCGAAAATTATTCGGCATTTTATCGATAAACATAGGGGTGTTATCATTGCGATGAATCTGCGTATCTTTGATAAATGCTTCGCCCCATTGTGTAAATTGCTCAGGCGCGATACTCGCTAAATTCTCTGGGTAATGATTATCGGTCTTGTACCGTCCTGCTAGTTGGCGAGCAAGAGCGAGTATGTTGGGTAGTTCGCTCGTACCTTCAATCATGGAATGTGATGCTAAAATTTGTTCAATTAACGTTGAGCCTGCACGCGGTAAACCGACGATAAAAATGGGTGCTGAGGAATCATAGCCGGTCTCAATGTTAGCAAACAGTTCAGGTGGACAATACTGGATCTGTGCCTGAAGTTGTTGGGTGGTTTCATCGGGGTCATAACGTAGTTGCTGATGTTTAAGGGTATTACCTTGCTCATAGTAACTAAACGCTTGAGCGTAATCTTGATGGTCTTCAAATGCTTTACCTAAGGCAAAACAGATATGATATTTGTCAGTAAGTTGAATACCCGGTCGCCCTAACATGGCTTTCATAGTATTGATTTGTTCATTGGTAAACACAAACGTTTTTAAATTGGCTAAAGACCAGTAAGCATCACCAAAATCGGGTTTAAGTTCACTGGCTTTTACATAATCGGCAATGGCTTTGTCTGGCTCACCAATGGTTTTATAAGCATGGCCTCGCTGCACATAAACAGCAGCATGGCTTGATAACTCCGATAGCACATGAGTGAAATGAGTGATGGCAATATCAGTGCAACCAATCGCCACACACTGATTGGCATAAGCTAATTCAGTCAATGGATGGTCTGGATATTGGTGATAAGTCTCACGTGCGAGCTCATGAGCTTGGGTAAATAGTTGTCGTTGTTGTAATACTTGGATCAATTCAAGTTTTAAGTCGGTACTGTGAGGAGCGATGACATTGGCATTCTCTAACAGAATTTGAGCGTCCTCTAAAATATTCAGTTTAACTGCAATTTTCGCCAATAAACGCATCCCTGGTACATGACTTGGGTTTTTTTGTAAAAACTCTCGGGTCAGATTTTCGGCTTTGCCCAGGCGTCCTTCATAAAATGCACTTTGCGCTGCGAGCAGATACTTAGGTAGTGATTGGATCTCTTGAACTTTATCTTGGGCTTCTTGGACCAATTTAGGTTCATTGATTTGAGTAAATAGTTGTGCCAGTTGTTGCCAGCTAGCAATCAATCCAGGATGCAATTGCACGGCTTGTTGATAAGCACTAATTGCTTCAGCAAATTTTGCCTGAGCGCGATAGCAATGCCCTAATTCTTGGTAGGTACGGCCGTAATCAGGGTGGTAGGTTTGAAGTGTTAATAAGGTGTCTACTGCTTGGGAAAGGTCTTGTAAATAACGATGACAAACTGCTTTTAGATATAACGCACCTTGATGGTCAGGAACTGCTTTGATAAGTGGATTCAAGATTTGTAATGCAGCAGGAAATTGTTGCGCTTTTACAAGCTTTTCTGCGTCTTTGAACTGGGTGTTCGAGAGATCATTGGTCATGGATATAGCCGTAGTTCCTAAATGCTGCAATAAATTGCAAAACGGTATTGTACAAAATTTTCATTAGAAAAAAAAATCCCTGCATTGTGAAATGCAGGGATTTAGATGCTCGACATGTTAACCATGTCAGCACATGTTGTGCTTAGTAGTATGTGTAGTTAACACTCATACCAATAGTACGTGGGCGGTTAGTGCTGATACGTTTGATATCGTCTTGGTCATTGATAAATAACGTTGCACGTTCATCAGTCACATTATCGATATAAAACTTAACACGCCATGCATCTTTCGTTACACCGATGTTAGCGTTAAGGATCTGATAGCTATCTTGCTCTTCGCGCTCTGCAGCAACGATTGAACTATAGCTTTTCGCAGCATGCTGAAGCGCAATTTGCCAATCCATATCCATATTATTGTATTCCCAGTCGTAACGAACACGAACATTACCCTGTACTTTTGGCGTCACAGGAAGGGAAGAACCAATAGGGGCTAGCTCGATAACCTGTGCTTTAGTGGCAGTTAATTCCGTATCATTGAATGAGAAAGCACCATAAATAGTGAGGTTGTCAGTAGCAAGATACTCAAAATCAGTTTCTAAGCCCATAATTTTAGAATCGGCTGCATTTTCAATGAAAGTAAGTATAGACACGTTTTGTGGATCAAAACGTGAAGTCTGCATATTGGTCCAATCAATATAGTACATATTACCGTTAAAACGCAGACTTTGGTCAAGTAATAATGACTTCCAACCAAATTCATAATTAGTCACTTCATCAGTTTGATAAGTAACACTAACCGTTGGAAAATCAGGATTAGTTGATGCAACACCACCACCTCGGTTAAAGCCACCTGGACGGAAACCTTCAGAGTATGTTGCATAATATAAGATTTCACGAGTCGCTTGATAAGCTAAACTGAATTTAGGTATCAGATCACTTTCACTCAATGGTTCAGTAGAGTGACCACCTGAAAGATCATAATCACGCCCGCCATCGGTGTCGATAGAACCTTGGAAAATACCTGCAGCAAAGTTAGATGAACCGGTATAATCAGTTTCTAAGTCATACCAACGCAGCCCCAATGTTGCTGATAATTTATCTGTTAAAGCATAAGTTGCTTCACCGAACACAGCAATTTGCTCTTCAGTACGAGTGATATCATTAAAGAAAGAAACACCTGGATTACGAGTATTCGGATTGATGCTATTAGCTGTACTGATTGGTGCATTTTGAGCAAAGCCTAACTCAACTACAGCTGGGTAAATGTAATCATCTTGAGTTTTAATTTCTACATCATCATAGTAGATACCGGCTGTCACACTTAAGCGGTCAGAGAAATCAGTAGAGAAACGTAACTCTTGAGTTAAACGTGTATGTTCTTGCTTACCTTGGAAACCTTTAGTTGGATCTTTACACTCTCGGTTTTCAGTAATGAACTCAGGCGATATGTTGTAGTTTACAACATAATTAGGGTTGGTATACGTACACGTATAATACGCGATATAACCACCTGAGTTATTGTAACCAGTATAGTCAATCGACTGTTCTACTTCACGATCCAAGAAAGCACCGGCATAGACTACGTCTAAGTTGCCAATTTTACCTTCTAATACCAATGATGTTAAATCAACATCGTCTTCTAATGAATCAGGGAAATAACGTTCAACTTGTAAATCGCCCACTTCTGGGTCGTAATCAAATACCCCATCAGCACCTAATGATTGTGTCGTATGTTGTAGTAACAACGACCATGCATCATTAATAAAATATTTTAAACCAAAACGACCGCCTTGATAAAAACTATCATTAAAGTCATCTTCAACTAACGCTTGGTTCGACACACTTTCATAAGTTGCATCTGGACCTAAATCAATTGCTGAAGCAGGATTGATTGCTGGGTCAGTAGTGAAAGTACCCGCGACGTTATCAATGTAACCACCACGATTGACACTGTACATAGCTGCACGGAAAGATAAATCATCTGATAATGGAATATTAATGAATCCTTCTGCCGAAGTGCTCATTTCACCATGCTTAGTCGATTCTAAACGGCTACTAAAACCGGCTTCAAAATCACTCGTCGGTTTGTTCGTAATATATCGAATCGTACCAGCTTGTGAACTGGCACCAAATAAAGTGCCTTGTGGACCGGGTAAAACTTCAATACGCTCTAAGTCAGTCGCATATAAATCAAGGTTACGACCGGGGGCAGTGACAGGTTGCTCATCAATGTACAAAGCAACGTTAGGCATGGTTCCTTGAGCACCGGATAACATCACGGTAATAGGTTGGATTGCCATGCCACGGATAAAGATGTCAGATTGGCCTGGTCCACGACCACCCAATGTAATATTTGGTACGTAACGCGCGAAATCATCAAAGTTGCTAATGTTCTGCTCTTTTAGAGCTTCACCATTTAGCGCTTGAACAGCGACAGGGGTGCTCTGAATATTTTGCGAACGTTTGGTTGCAGTAACTTCAATGGTTTCTATTTTTTGCTCTTCGGCGGTATTAGCAAACGCATTTGAAGTAAGGATAGGTTGTGTTAAAGCTAATGCTGAACACACCGCAAAGGCTAACTTTGACGGCTGGGGTAGGCTTTTAATGCCTATATTATGTTTCATTTTAGTACCAAGTAGTTTGTGTTGAAATTATATTTTCAAAATCAAGGATACGGATTTATAACAATAATGCAAATTTAGATAGTATACGAATTATCTGTATTAAACTTATATGGGGGAATTTACATCTATATAGCGATTAGTCGCACATTAATTTTTGGTTGTTTTTTGTGCAATGCATGTTGATTTATCTACTGATTAGGAGTATTTGTTGCTAAAAACTCAGCGTGACGTCAAAATGGTAGTCGTTTTCAAATAGTATCTATAGAAAGTAGTTAATGATAAAAATCCCTGCAATTAATTTTAATGCGAATAAATTGAATCCTGGCGTGTTTGTCAGCGCCAGCCTCGTAATATTGCTATTAGTCGGTATTACAGTTTTATTTCCAGAGTATATGGAGACGTTATTTAGCGAGGTTCAACAGACTTTAATCAACACTGCTGGTTGGTTTTACGTTTTGTCTGTTGCAGGTATTTTAGTGGCTGTTGTTTATCTATGTGCGTCACGACATGGGCATATTAAATTAGGGCCTGACCATGCTGAGGCCGATTACAGTCAGTTAAGCTGGCTAGCAATGTTATTTTCAGCTGGTATGGGGATTGGTTTGATGTTTTTCGGTGTGGCTGAACCTGTCATGCATTATGTTGCGCCTCCTACTGCCGATCCTTATTCGGTAGAAGCGACACGCGAAGCTTTAAAAATGACATTTTTCCATTGGGGATTACATGGTTGGGCAATATATGCTGTGGTTGCACTTATATTGGCATATTTTTCATTTCGTCATAATCTACCATTAACGCTGCGCTCTGCATTACACCCCTTAATAGGTGATAAAATTTATACATGGCG
>CATECQ010000023.1 GCA_949498985.1 Glaciecola sp. HTCC2999 | reverse complement strand
GCGAGTCCTGCTTCAGTTGAACGGTTAAGAATCGATGCTAGTCGTTGTGCCTCTGCAGCGCTATCATCAAGTGCTTGCGAGTAACCATAATTAATTGCCCAATCATCATAAGGACCTGGGGCATAATCGTAATAATCACCTTGTGCTTCACCGACAGGCGCTAAATTAATGGGAGCATAATCCATGACTGAACCGGTAATTGCACCTTGGGTTAACTCTGCATTGTGAACGTCAGTAGCAGAAAAACGTTGTGATGCTTTCATATTATGATTCAGACCCAAGGTATGGCCGACTTCGTGCAAGGTTAGATGTAATAAGCCTTGGCGTAGTATTTCGTTCTTATCTAAATCATAGATATCGACATTGGTACCACCAATCATGTTTCCAAGTACCATTCCGCTTTGAATATCAAAACCTTTTGAGCAGCGTAAGTTCTTGCCTAATAACTCATTAAAGTGTTCTTCATGGGTATCATGCTCATGTGTGGCTTCCTCGGCAAGCATTGAACCTTGTGTAAACAGGCCTTCATATAACCAACGATTAGACATAAAGACAAATTCAAGCATGATATCAGCGGCAATAATTTGTCCATCAATGGGGTTTGCTAAGCTTGGACCATATCCACCAAATGGAGGGCGAGGCGAGCTGGTCCAACGTAATACATTATAACGCACATCATCGGCTGACCATTGTGCATCATCCGGTTGAATACGGACTTCTATCGCATTACTGATGCCCGCTTTTTCAAAAGATGAATTCCAAGCTAATACACCTTCTTTGATTGTATCACGCCATTCTATAGGGGTAGTATTTTCAATCCACCAAACAATCGGTTCAACTGGGTCTGATACAGGGGCTTTTGGATCCTGCTTTTCTAAATGCCAACGATTGATGTAATCAACATAAGGAGTGGTGCCAGGATCGGTCTGGTCATCTTTGAATGTACCAAAATAGCCAACACGAGCATCATCAACACGTGGTTTGAAATTATTTTCAGGCAATTTTACAAAGGCGTGTTGGAGGCTGATCGTAGTGAAGCGAGCATCTGCACTACCACCCGTTCCAAAGTTACGAGGTGTTGGATTCTCATAGACATAATCCACCACGATGTGTGTATTTTCAGGGAAATTATCAACACGGTTCAAGCGTGTTTTATCTTTAGAGAGCTTACCAGGCTTAAAGCGATTTTTATCGGCTTTTGGATCGCGTGAAGGGTAAGGTGTGATTTTATGTAAATTTTCATTCATCACGACTTTACTTAAATCGACGACGATTTTACCTTCATTATCAAATTCAATTTTCGTTGAAATTAATAACGCCTCAGATGTATTGGCAGTGGCTGCTTTGCTCAGCGGGTTTTCTGGGTCGAAATAGAAATTATCGTTAATTCTAACGATATCTAAGCGATCAAAATATTGACGAAACTCAATCAGATTTTCACTACGATAAGCCCCTTCAAAATGACCTGCGTCCACCACACCATTAACGGTTTTAGCAAAATACAGCACAGGTGTATTTAGCATAGATGGTGCTATAACTAACTTCGCTTCACCTGTTTCAGCGTCTTGGTAAATATCCATATAGCCGGGCATATGAGCCATGTCTTCAACAACATCAGCGAAGGTTTTTTCTTTTTCTTCTTTTTCGTTGTCTTTTTTATCATCGCGACTGTCATTGTCTGAATCGGCATCATTAGAAGATGCTTTTTTAGTTTCTCCTTTTTCAGGTGTGTCTTGAATGACTGGTGCTGTAAACTGTTGGGTAATTAAATCGCTGTCAACGCGCGTGGTTGCATCGTCTGCGCTTACTACGCTCACGTGCAAACTTAATGCAAGTGTTAAAGCGGAGAGGGTAAATGAAGGTTTCATAGCAGTGCTCCTTATTATAATAACTGAATATATTAAGATGAAGCGGTCTGTAAGCCTAGTGTTTAACATGAAAAGAGGTTTACAACTTTGTAACAAAGTTTATCCGGTTTTGATGATTTATATATGATTAAAGGTATCGTGTTAACAAAACCCCCTAAGCTAACTAAGGGTGGTTAACACGATCGGACGCTTTACACCGTTTGCAATGCTTTGCGAACTTCTGCAGCAGCAGGCGGCTGACAACCTTTTCTTTGTACATTGATTGTCGCGGCCATTAACCCAAACCGCAAAGCCGCAATGGTTGTTTTCTCGCTGGCGTCATTTGAAAAGCCACCCAAGCGAAGATATTCAGATAAAAAAGCCGAGAAAAAAGTATCTCCAGCGCCGACAGCGTCAATAAATTTTTCAGGGGCATACACAGGTAAGTGAGAGTGATAATCGTGAGTCATCACTGTTGCGCCATCGGCCCCCTCAGTGAGTAGCACTATCGCATTATTTAAACGACTTAGTAGCCGATTGGCTGCATCTAACGGGTTACCGCTTTCCCCTAATAAAGATAAATCTTCATCGCTGACTTTGACGATGTCAGCGTATGTGACTAGTGTATTAACTGCATCAATATAGGCTTGATTATCTTGCACGACACCTTTGCGCATATTAACGTCGACACTGATCTTCACACCTTTATTTTTGAGTGCTTTGAAAGTGTATTCTAATGTCTCAACCATACTGGGCACCAATGCTAAAGAACCGGTGTGGAATAAGGTAATATCTTCAGGGATTAAGCCTAGTAATTTAGCTGGATCGACATCTAAGTCTGCAACTTGGCTACGATATAAATTATAGTCAGGTTGACCACTTTCATCGGTATAGACTAATGCCAATGACGTGAGTAGTTCAGAACGGTTACCTGGGGGTAATTGTATTCCTTCTGCTTGGGCATAATCAAATAATTTTTGGCCATAACGGTCGGTTGAAAAAGGCGCGACATAGGTACATGGGACACCTTGGCGAACAAAGCTTCTGGCAACATTAAATGGTGAGCCGCCAATACAGGCAATAATATCACCAGCAGGTGCTTCAATAAGATCAAATAGTGCTTCACCAAATACAGCAACGGCCATGATATTTTCCTCTGTAATTATTCAAAATTTATATGTATTTAAGCAGTAAACGTCTCAATTAATCCTTCAACACGGATCCAGGAAGTCAACAAAGAAAACAGTAAAATGATGCTCAAGCAGATGTTAGCAAACATACCATTTTTGTGTTTTCCCATTAATTTACTGTTATTCGTTAGGTAGAAAATACACAGTACGGTAGCAGGAAGAATAAAGGCGTTAAAGGTTTGCGATAATATCATAATAAAAATAGGACGGGCATCAAATATTGGCACGACTAAACCCAATAATGAGATAACGAATACTAACACTCGATATTGCGGCAACGTTTTGTGCCATTTGCGGAAGGTCATTATCCGGTCGACTACTGTAAATTCCTTTACATAAAGTGATCCCATTGGCTGGACTGGGTAGCTCGTTGAATAACACATTAGCGCCACTGGGTAGTTGAAAATTCAAATCTGTTCGGGTCCAATCGATGACTGGTATAAAATTATAACAAATTACCTTGCTACCGTATTTGGCTAGGTTCTCCATCTAGGCAATCCATGCATCAATAAAAGGCTACATGGATGCTTTACCTAGTTTGATGTCTTCATGAACAGGGATACTTTCTACGATACTATATTGCAAAGGACTCAGGTGTGCGTCACAATCTACAATGAGTGCCTAATGAGCTTGAATATCTGCAATGGGCCAAATAGATCCGGCTGGAATATGGTGCAATGCACTGACAATGTCAGTCGCCCTTTTTTGTCTAATCTCATTAATGATAACGGGGTCATTAGGTCCAAACCAACGCCATGATTCTTTTATGCTATACCTATGCAAAAGAGTTACGATAAAGTGGCCTCATTGCAGCAAGTTGAAGTGGTATGGTTAACCATATTAAGCAGTTATATTTTTTGTAAGGTTAATTGGTGAGTGATTCTGGTCGGTGATTTAATTCTTGAACTTAGGTACTTTGAGTTGGCAGATTCTGCTAAAGAAAAGTTAGGTGATAATCCTCGTAACCATATCAACGGCTAATTCAGCCCATAGGACTAAAAAAGTAAACAGGACAAAAATAGCAACATAAACCCGATTGCTTGAAGAGGTAATTCTGGATAAAAAGATAAAAATAGTGCCAAAGCTAAAAATCATAACCCCCATTACGATGAAATCCATTATTTGCCATTGAATTTCATTACTGATAAGCATCCCTGCAGCAGGTATCATAAGTAAAAATATTGTACTGATCCCTAACCAACAAAAAACAGAATTCTTCTCAATCACCTTTTCATAACGTGTTTTCATTTTAATATCCTACGTTAACATTACTGATATTATTCAATCAGAAGTCGAAGCTGAAGTCATGCTGGCCATAGCAAAATAGTTTATGTAATAACATCAATGATGAATGCCAAAATTAACATGTTTACTAGTTGCCATGATAACCATTTTTTTTGCCATTGATTTAGCTTGGGGTTTTTCCTCAACCTATTTAAGGTTTGGTTAAAAGGATAGACGATTAAGTTTATTCCGTTAACTCCCATCAATGCCAAACATAATGAACGCGCATATGACTCAGAATTTAACTCAAAAAGTATCATTCCCAAAGCAATAAAAAATAGAAATAGTCCCCCGACGGGGAGGCGAGAACTTAGTTTACTCATTAATAACGCCTTGGACAGCACCGCCATAGAAACTGACTTTACTCAATCCATATTTGACCACAGCGTTACCAACTGGCCCCCCAATAGCACCGGATGCTGCGCCTACTATTACGGCTGATCCCAAACCTGACCATGAAAAACTACCGGATGTGGCGGCACTGCCAAGATAAGATAACCCTCCTAGCGCACCACCAAAACCAGCACCTGGTAAGCCAAAACCGCCATTTATGTGAGCATAGTCATTTTGTGATAATTGTTGCATATATGATTTCCTCTTCTCTATGATGACAAAATCAGTATAGCGTTTTAAATTTATAACATAACTGTCCAATAGATGAGTTAAGAAGTCTAAGGGTAATCTTTTAGTTAAAACTGCTCTCATTTATTGGAGGATTACATAGTAATTAAACAATGAGGGAGACTTTATTGCACAGATTGCTGGTCAATAAATCGAAAAACGAAACATAACCTCACGTTCGTATCGCTCTGTGGGTAGCAGGATGTAACTAGGTATATTTGGATGATTCATCGAGGCTGTAAAACCTTGAGCTTCAAGACAAATAGCAGATTGTTTTCAGGTAAAAATTACCGGTATACAGATTAAAAGCAATTTGATTAGTTTCAATATTTGATAAATTAATCATCGTCCGTAAGTCAAATTTAGTATTCTCAACTTGTTCAAAATAACCTAAGGGAAATCATCTGACAATTTTTGAATTCCTAATTTCATTAGAATTGCTCGTCATAGGTATTCAATTTTGCATAGACTTTGCTATTTCCATCCTTAAAAAGTATTAACACGTTATAGGGCATAAAACGTTCACCGACTTCCATTCCCGGAGATCCAATAGGCATCGCAGGAACTGACAACCCGATGGCATTGTCGTGTTGTTCAGATAAAAATTGTTTTATGAATTTTGCAGGTACATGTCCTTCAAAGACAAAGCCATTTTTTGTAACGGCTGTATGACAAGAGCGATAATTAGGTTTAATACCAAATCTAGTTTTCAAACTGGAGATGTTTTGGAAATCTTTGGAGTCCGCAATAATTCCTTCATTTTCAATATGCGATATCCATTTTTTACAACATCCACAAGTAGGCGTTTTATAAACTAATAACTCGACGGGTTTAACGTCAGCATTACTTTTTTGGTTATGTTCGTTGGCGTAGGTAAACATTGGTACTAGCAGTACAATTAACGCTAGCTTAAAAAATATTTTGATCATTTTGGCTCCTAGAGAATGCTGAATAAT
>CATECQ010000022.1 GCA_949498985.1 Glaciecola sp. HTCC2999 | reverse complement strand
TCTTGAGCTACTGCAGCAGTAGATAGGCTTAGGCCAGATACGGCACCAAACGCAATCGCTAACTGAATAGATTTAGCTAGTTTCGTGTTTGTAAACATTTATATGTCTCCCTAGGGCACTACATAGTTAATAGTGAATTTATGTCGCTGTGCGACTTATTATATAAATCAGGTCTGAGTCTTAAATTTTAGACATCAGACCACTAATTCACCGACATGATAGTCATATTAAAGGGTCAGGGTCAACCGTGTGTATGCAGTTTTTTTGAAAAGTTCATTAAATTTCTATTAAATTTTGGCCAATCACTCAAAATAAAACCTGTTTGATTTCAGCTGGTTACAATCCTGGTGTGGCTATATGTCTGATATTTGTCATAAAAATGAAATTAATCAATTTTTTCAGTCTAGTTAAGCTTACTGGTAGGGTTAGTCTGGCAATGGTGCTTTGTTAAGCAAATAGATAGGAAAATAACACATAATTGGGTGGCAAATCTCCAGCCACATCCGCGCACATGAGTCTTTTGCTACGGCTGCTCCCTTCCGGGCCTGACCGAGTTCACAAAATAGCATTGCGAGAGGACCAGAGACTTACCATTGAAGACGCGCATTATGCCTAGCGAATCATATTATTGCAATGTTTTGCTCAGCAAATTTCAGTATCAATCAGGGATATATTGATACTTATTGGAATTTTGCTTCGGCTAATTCATTTGCGATTAAGTTCGTCGCCCGTTGTTGCCTTTGTGATTGTTCAAAGATTTCTGTCAATGTCGTCCCTATCCTTTCAATATGAGCTTTCATCTTTTCTGGTGTACTTTGCACATGTTGATGATGAATATCGATGATCCCTGCGGCATTGATCACATAATCAGGTGCATAGGTAATGCCTTTATCAAACAATAATTGACCCAATGATTCCGTTAATAATTGGTTATTTGCCGCACCGGCAATCACAGTAGCTTGAATATGATTTATCGTCGACGGATTAATGGTCGCACCTAAGGCACACGGCGCTAATACGTCCGCTGCAACGCAATGTATGTCATTGATATCAACAATCTGCGCGCCAAAATCGGACTTTGCCTTTTCTACGGCAGGCCGATACGTATCGGCAACCACTAATTTCGCGCCGGCATCATGTAAATGTTTGGCGAGTCGATAGCCCACTTGGCCTACACCTTGTATCGCCACCGTTAATTCGCTCAGATCTTTTTGCAACGCAAAATCAACCGCCGCTTTTAACCCAACAAACGTACCATAGGCGGTAGAAGGTGCTGGATTACCGTCAGAAGGAGTGCCTTCATAAGTAAACTTGGCATTTAACCCACCTACATATTTTGTCTTTGTCGCCATCATGTGAACATCGCTAACTGCAATACCTGAATCCTCGGCAACAATATATTGACCGCTTAATGATGCAACAAAAGCCCCCATAGCTTGCATCATTTCCGGAGATTTATCCGTATGTGGGTTACCTATAATCACGGATTTACCTCCACCCATTGGTAAATTAGCCATGGCAGCTTTATAGGTCATGCCTTTAGATAAACGTAACACATCGGTAATTGCTGCTGAATCAGACGCATAAGGATACATCCGACAACCACCAAGCGATGGGCCCAGCGCCGTGTTATGAACAGCAATAATCGCTGTTAACCCAGAAACAGGATCTTGATGAAACGCAATATGCTCATGATCAGCAAATGCAGCATTGGAAAACACGGCCATGATTTACCTTTTGGATGTCTTTGATAAGTTTTAAAGGCGCTAGAATAAGGATTGTCACCTGCTTTGTGAAGTGTTTTTTATTTAGTTGAATGATTGCTTTATCGTTAAGTTTAGGATATATATCCTATTAATATAAGAATAAATGGACTATTAACCATGAAATTAGATAAATTTGATCGTGAAATATTACGAGTGATGCAAAAAGATGCCACCATTTCTATGGCTGATCTCAGTCAAAAGGTGGGACTGACGCATACACCTTGCTGGCGACGAGTAAAGAAGATGGAAGCGGAAGGTTTAATTCGTCAGAAAGTCACGCTACTTAATAGCAAGAAACTGAATCTGGGCGTTTCAGTATTTATATATGTCACACTCAAAAACCATGATGGAGATTCGTTAACTGATTTTGAAGCGGCGGTTCAGGAGATTGATGAGATCGTAGAATGTCATACGACGAGTGGCGAGAAAGATTACTTACTGAAAGTGATTGTGGAGAGTATTGAAGAATATGAGCATTTACTTAAATCAACCCTCACGCACCTACCTTCAGTGGACCATGTCAGCTCAACATTTGCCATGAAACAAGTCAAAAACACGACCGAACTCCCCATCAAAGATATCTAATGGGGAGTTCGATAGGCTACGGCTAGATTTTAACCGTGGCCTTATTGATCCCATACTCGCGCAATTTGTTCGCAATGGCCGTATGAGATAATCCAAGCTTTCGCGCTAACTGTCGTGTGCTAGGATAAGAAGGGTAGAGTTTGCGTAATAAATCCTTTTCAAACTTCTTCACCTCTTCATCAAGTGTCCCTTCAAAGTTTTCATCGATATAACTCACCGTCGTTGCGCATGATGGCAAATGAATATGTTCTTTAGTGATCTCATTACCTTCTAACAAGGTCAGCGCACGATATAAAGCATTTTGTAATTGACGAACATTACCTGGCCACGGATAAGTATTTAAGTAATCCACACACGACTTACTCAGCTTCGCCACATTCCGACCGAGTTTAATACAATGTTGCTTTATAAAGGACTCAGTCAGTGGAATGATATCTTGTTTACGCTCGCGTAATGCTGGCAACACTAGGCTTAACACGTTGAGTCGATAGTAGAGGTCTTGACGAAAACGCCCTGACTCAACTAACAAACCTAAATCTTTACTGGTAGTACAGATGATCCTGACGTCCACTGGAATGGGTTTATCATCACCACTTCGACGGAATTCACCATCTTCAATGACTCGTAATAACTTACCTTGTAATTCTGGCGACATATCAGCGATTTCATCAATGAGTAATGTCCCGTTTTGTGCTTGCACTAATAAACCATCGCGCGCAGCTTCAGTGCCGTAACTCCCAGCAGAAATACCCAATAACTCCGTCTCAACAATGTCATCAGTATTGGCCGTGCAATTTAAAGTGAGAAACGGGGCTTCTTCACGATTAGATGCATCGTGACATGCTCGGGCAATCAAATCTTTTCCCGTACCGGTTTCCCCAAAAATTAAAATTGGCCCTTCTAAGCTTGCCATACGACTAGCTTCATTCACCACTTTGCACATGGCTGGCGAAATCGCATGAAATTTATCAAAACTATCGGTTTCTTTTTGATGGAACGTATTGAACTG
>CATECQ010000021.1 GCA_949498985.1 Glaciecola sp. HTCC2999 | reverse complement strand
CGCTATCCGTGAAGGTGGCCGTACCGTAGGTGCGGGTGTTGTAGCGAAGATTTTTTAATCTGAACTAAGACAGCTATCCAAATTAAAAACCCAGCCTTGTGCTGGGTTTTTTTATGCCGTGTATTTAATCAATAAACATTTTTAGAATACGATGAATGACACACTAGCGCTTATGCTGCTTCCAAGTGCCACCATATTGATAAGTTTTCTCGTTAAGCTTTAATTCAACTTGGCAAGATTTGCATGCAAAATGCCAATCTTGATCATTAATGGTTTTAACACGATACAATACTGAAAAGGAATGCTGACAAAATTGACAGGGTTTTGCTGCGCGTTCTCGTGTTTTTCCTTTCATGTTGGTAAACCGCCTAAATGCTCCATTAATGTAAATTCTTGAAAAGTTAACGGCATTACAGATAGTCGCTTATGCGTAAATAGATAACATTCGCTAAGTGCTGTTAGTGATTTTAATCTAGCGAGTGGGACGATGCCGGAGAATTTTTGGGTAAATACCATATCAACGGCTACCCAGCGAGGCTTGTCTACTTTAGACTTAGCATCAAAATAAGGACTCTCTGGTTGGAACTGTAATGGGTCAGTGTAAGCTGTTCGTGTAACGTTTAATATGCCACTTATTCCAATATGCTGACAACTGGAATGATAGAGTAGCACAGCGTCACCTTGTGCCATTTGGTTAAGGAAGTTGCGTGCCTGGTAATTTCGAACACCATCCCATGGAATAGGTATACCCGGTGAGCGATGAAAATCCTCAATACTACATTCATTAGGTTCACTCTTTACTAACCAATATTGCACAAGTATATCCTCAAATTATTAGCAACTAGCCACTAAGTCAGGTGACAAATATAATATCTTATTGCATACTATTTTACCGTATATATGAACAATACTTAATTACATGTTACTACTTATTACCTATGTCATGATCGCTTTGGGCTTCTCGTTTATTTGTTCGATTGCAGAAGCCGTTATCTTAAGTGTATCTAATGCATATATTCAAATGTTAGAAAAAAGTGGTAAAAAAGCGGGAAAATTACTTGCCGCGCAATCCAATGATATTAATCAGCCTTTATCAGCCATACTTACGTTAAATACTATTGCGCACACTATGGGCGCTGCTGGGGCCGGTGCTCAAGCAGCACATGTGTTTGGAGACGCGTATTTAGGTATTATATCCGCTGTCTTAACGTTATTAATATTGGTATTTTCTGAAATTATCCCAAAAACATTAGGTGCAACTTATTGGCGTCAACTTGCCCCGGTGACTGCCCATTTTTTGAAGTATCTCATCATTGTGCTGTATCCATTTGTCAAAATGTCTCAAAAAATGACAGCAGGGTTTACTGAAGAAAGCCCTTTAAAAGGGCTAAGTCGAAGTGAACTTCATGCCATGGCTGAATTATCAGGTAAGGAAGGGCAATTAGCTAAACATGAGGCTAATATTCTTAAAAGTTTAATGTCTATGCACGAATTGACAATTCGCGGTGCCATGACTCATCGGACAAAAGTATTCTCGCTACCTCAAGAAACTACTGTTGGTGATTTTTTCCAAACATACGAAACTATCGGTTATTCAAGGATTCCAATATACGAAGACAATGATGCAGAAAAAATTACTGGTTTCGTCATGCGAAATGATTTGTTACTCGCCCAAGCTCGCCAGCAAACAGAACTTTCTCTAAGTGAATTCAATAAAGATATGCAAACGTTGCTGAGTAGCATGCCTTTATCATCAACCTTTGAATTATTCTTAAAAAATAAAGTGCATATTCTATTAATTGTTGATGAATATGGGGGGCTGGAAGGTATTTTGACGCTAGAGGATTTGTTAGAAAGTATTTTAGGGGTGCAAATTGATGATGAAAAAGACCAAGAGATATCTATGCGAGAACTTGCTGCAGGGATTGCTCAACAGCGACAACATCAATACACACTAAAAAGCGCCAAACACAATATTAAACGCTAAATCCTAAGGGGATGTACTCAATGGCTAGTTTGAGGTGGAGCAAAATATCCATCCCACATGGCTAAATGTTCAGTAAAGCGTTGTTTAATCGTCGCACTCACTTCTTCAACATCGATTAAGTCCTGCGGGATCTGTTTTATAATTCGCCAGTGGTTTAAGCAATTTACCGCGGCAGCACAAATTTGAGCTTGAGTAGCAAAGGCATATTCTGAATCACTAAGAACTTTTGAAGTTGCTTCTGTCAAAGTGAATAATTCTGCTTCTAACCCATCACACATGCTCAATGTAATTTCATAACTCCTTACTAACGCCAAATAATGTTCATTGCTGGGTGATATGTCCATAGCAGTATGTTGGACTTCACTTTGAATGGCATTAATATGCATAATGACATCAAAGCTCGCAGTATAAAGTTGTTGAAATAACCTTTCTTTTGCTTGAAGGCGAGGATCAACAAATTTCTCATCATGCATTGTTATTTTCCTTGTGTTTACATTGATTACTCAGTTTTAACAAATAATGCATTTGTTTAACTGTGTGGTTTTTTGTATATTTAACATTCGCCAAAAAAATACAGCTCAATCCCTTTATAAATAAGGTGAATAAGTATATCCTCCTTCGCTGAATACTAAAGTCTAATTCCGTCGTTAAAACAATGACGTAATCTACTTGCCAATTACTATTTCCAAGGGACTATTATGCCATTTTTATTTACATGCTTAGTCATTTTTTCAGTGTTGTTTTCTAATCAGGTATTTGCTGCCACGGGTGCGGATGATTTGATTGATTTAACACATTCCAGCGCTGGATTTCTGGCTATCGCTATTTTTGTCATTGCTTATGTACTCGTGATTCTTGAAGAGCAGCTCCATCTGGCTAAATCTAAACCTGTTTTACTCGC
This sequence comes from Glaciecola sp. HTCC2999, assembly GCA_949498985.1. Classification (GTDB taxonomy): domain Bacteria; phylum Pseudomonadota; class Gammaproteobacteria; order Enterobacterales; family Alteromonadaceae; genus Opacimonas. The sequence goes on along the minus strand of CATECQ010000021.1, from coordinate 48,549 downwards.
AGCTGGATTAATTTGGGTCATTATTGCCATTGTTTACGGAAATATGGATAAAGCAGATCTGGTTGAGCATGGTATTCGACATAATTTTCTTGAATACGCAGAGTTATTTTTCTTTTTATTAGTTGCAATGACCTATATTAACGCAATGCTAGAGCGTGGTGTGTTTGATGAGTTACGCAACCGACTAGTTGCTAAAGGCTATAGTTATAAGGCTTTATTTTGGTTAACTGGGATATTGGCATTCTTTATTTCACCGATAGCTGATAACTTAACGACTGCATTAGTGATGTGTGCTGTGATAATGGCAGTAGGCAAGGGGCGTCCAGATTTTATTGCTATTGGGTGTATCAATATTGTTGTCGGCGCAAATGCGGGTGGCGCGTTTAGTCCGTTTGGCGATATTACAACGCTCATGGTATGGCAAAAAGGGATACTTGAATTCACAGAGTTTTTTGCGTTGTTCATCCCATCTGTCGTGAATTATATTATTCCAGCTACAATCATGTCATTTGCGGTTGCGAAAGGAAATCCTACACCGTTGGAAGAAGTCGAAGGGAGTGTTATCAAGCACGGTGGATTAGTTATTGTAGGATTATTCTTAGCCACTATTGTTACAGCAGTTAGCTTCCATAGTTTCCTTCACTTACCTCCTGTATTTGGGATGATGACAGGTCTAGCTTACCTTAAATTATATGCCTTTTATCTTAAGAAATCAGCTCATAGAGAAGTGCACTTACCTAACTCAACACCTGGTGATGCCGAACAACCTGGGTTTGATATTTTTAAAAAAGTTGCACAAGCAGAATGGGATACGCTGTTCTTCTTCTATGGTGTGATTTTAGCTGTAGGCGGATTGGGCTTCATGGGTTACTTAGGTATGGTGTCACATCTAATGTATGGCGAGCTGGGTAATACTGGTGCGAATATATTAGTGGGTATTTTATCGGCTATCGTAGATAACATTCCGGTAATGTTTGCTGTACTAACAATGAATCCTGATATGGATGCGACGCAATGGTTACTAGTGACGTTAACGGCCGGTGTAGGTGGTAGTTTATTATCTATCGGTTCAGCTGCAGGTGTCGCGCTTATGGGGCAAGCTCGTGGTTATTACACGTTCTTTGCACATTTAAAATGGACTTGGGCTATTGCATTAGGTTATGCGGCTAGTATTGCAGTACATTTAATGATTAATTAACCTGCTCATTTGATGTCAAGTGTTGGCATCTTTGAAACCCAAGTGATAATGCTTATTTTTATATGAGTCTTACCTTGGGTTTTTTTGTAAATAAATCCCCGCATGCAGAGAATCCTTGATAAAATACTCACCATCATTTTAGTATCAGTGAGTTATCTGTTTCATGGAAGCATTATCGATATCCGGCTTAACCAAAACTTATCAAGGTGGTGTCACCGCGCTTAAAGGGATTGAGTTGTCTGTACAAGAAGGTGATTTTTTTGCATTACTTGGACCCAATGGTGCAGGTAAATCTACGACCATTGGTATTATTAGCTCGTTAGTCAACAAAACACAGGGCCAAGTTTCAGTATTCGGTTATGACTTAGCAACACAAATTACCGAAGCCAAATCTTGTATCGGTTTGGTCCCTCAAGAATTTAATTTCAATCAGTTTGAAACGGTTTTACAGATTGTAGTTAATCAAGCAGGTTATTACGGTGTCCCTCGTGATATCGCAAAACAACGTGCCAAGAAATATCTTACTCAGTTAGATTTATGGGAAAAACGTGATTCTGCGGCCCGTACCTTATCTGGTGGCATGAAGCGTCGTTTAATGATTGCTCGTTCATTAATGCATGAACCTAAGCTATTAATTTTAGATGAGCCAACAGCTGGTGTTGATATCGAAATTCGTCGCAGTATGTGGGATTTTCTTAAACAAATAAATGCTGATGGTGTCACGATTATTCTGACAACACATTACTTAGAAGAAGCAGAAATGTTATGTCGCAATATTGCGATTATAGATAAAGGGATCATTGTTGAAAATACTTCAATAAAAGCTCTTCTGTCTAAACTTAATGTTGAAACTTTTGTCTTGGATATTAATTCAAATGCCTCTGATATTACGCTGGAAAATGTCTCTTACACAGTCAAACCAGGTGAAATAGAGGTGGAAGTCGCAAAAGAAGCCGGTCTTAATCATGTGTTTTCACAGTTAACGGCACAAGGTATTCAAGTGATGTCGATGCGTAATAAAGCGAACCGTTTAGAAGAGTTATTTGTTAAGTTAGTTGAATCAGGTCGAGAGGAACAGTCATGAGTCATCCAGTATTTATCGGTTTAAAAACCATCTGGATTAAAGAGTGTACGCGTTTCATGCGTATCTGGGTGCAAACATTAGTGCCGCCAGCCATCACTATGTCGTTGTATTTCGTAATATTTGGTAATTTAATTGGTGAACGTATCGGGGAAATGGGTGGCGTATCATACATGGAATTCATTGTGCCTGGCTTGATCATGATGTCCATTATTACGAATTCATATTCAAACGTATCTTCCTCATTTTTTAGTGCTAAATTCCAACGTAATATTGAAGAGATGTTAGTATCCCCGGTGCCTACCTGGGTGATTATTTTGGGGTTTGTCGGTGGTGGCGTTGCACGTGCTTTGATCATTGGGGTTATTGTGACGACGGTGTCTATGTTTTTTGTGGATGTAGAAATTTATAATGGGTTTATTCTCATCGTCACATTACTGCTAACTGCGACATTATTTGCCACGGCTGGGTTAATTAACGGTATATTTGCCAAAACATTTGATGATATTTCAGTTATTCCAACGTTTGTTTTGACGCCTTTAACGTATTTAGGCGGCGTATTTTATTCATTATCGTTGCTACCTGAATTTTGGCAAACTGTCAGTAAAGCGAATCCAATTGTTTATATGGTCAATGGCTTTCGCTATGGCTTTTTAGGAGTAGATGGTGATGTGCCTTATTTTCATTCGATCATTGTGATTATTATGTTTAATATTATTTTGTTTAGTGTAGCGTACTATCTACTGAATAAAGGGCAAGGGATCCGTAGTTAATGAGTGCGGGAAACTCTCGCATTGTTGAGACCAATCAGACCGGTATACATGAACAATTAGGTGAATTGGTCAACAAGTACTTGCTTACTCAAAACCGTAAGCCAATACAGTCGCATACGCAACAAGCTTTTGATAGTGTGCTAGCTTGGTTGGGCGATTGGCAAGGAGACATCATTTTTGATTCTTGCTGCGGTGTTGGATTGAGTACGATTATTTTGGCTCAACGTTTCCCTCAAGCAAGAGTCATTGGTATTGATAAGTCTGAACAGCGAGTGGGTAAGCACTCACACCACTGTGATACATTCAATAACACATCACAAAATTATATCTTAGTCAGAGCCGATGTCATCGACTTTTGGCGTTTAGCCGTCAAACAAAAGATGCAACTTTCCCATCATTTTTTACTTTATCCAAATCCGTATCCAAAAAAGACGCAAATTCAAAAAAGATGGCATGGTTCATCTTCGTTTTTAGATATTATTGCACTAGGTGGAGTACTCGAGGTCCGCAGTAACTGGTTATTATATTTAGAAGAGTGTCAGTTTGTGCTGAAAAAATTAGGGCATTCATCTACGTTAAGTGCAATAGATGCATTTGAACCAGGATTTGAACCACTCACATTATTTGAAAAAAAATATATGAACAGTGGGCAAGTGTGCTATCAATTAGAAACACACTAGCGCTAATTAAAATAATACAGTGCTAAAATCTTGCCAATGGTTCTCTCAAATGAACTAAAGTGCGGATAAAAGAATAGACGAATACCGGACAGACCAGTATGATTCGGGATTCATAAAATAGAGCAACGCATAAGTGCATGTCGATAAAGACAGACATTTGCAATATTTGAGGGAAGCATGTGAGTAATGCGGAAGCGAGCTTAGAACATTTATTTCGGGTATTTACTATGCCAGAACATAAAGACTCAACGCTCAGTCAAATAGAACAGCATTTATCAGATAACTTATCTGACTTTTTGTCGCGCCACGTTGTTGCAAAGCGCACCTCTCTTGAAGAAATTGAGCAAGATTTTAATGATCCGCATTTACCTTCACAGCCGGAATTTGTTTCCACTCATGCAGAGCACTTATTAGAGAAGTTGGTGACTAATTCGGTCAATACTTATGCGCCGACCTTTATTGGGCACATGACTTCTGCGCTTCCTTATTTTCACTTATCTCTTGCAAAGTTGCTAGTAGGTTTGAATCAAAACCTAGTTAAAATTGAAACCTCAAAGGCATTTACGCCGCTAGAACGTCAAGTCCTTGGAATGATGCATAATCTTGTTTATGAACAAAGTGATACCTTTTATGCTAATCACTTGCATTCGGCAGTTCATTCGCTAGGCGCTTTCTGCTCAGGTGGTACCTTGGCAAATGTCACCGCGTTATGGGTTGCAAGAAATACAAAACTTGCGGCTCGAGGGGATTTTAAAGGCGTTTCAAAAGAAGGATTAGTGGCTGCTTATAAAGCTTACAATATTAACAACTTGGGATTGATTTGCTCTAAACGTGGACATTACTCATTAGGTAAAACCGTCGATTTACTGGGCATAGGCCGAACAAATATCCTACATGCTTCAGTGGATTCTCACACCCTTGATCCTAAAGAAGTATTAGCATTAGGTAAAGCTTATCAAGCCCAAGGCAACGACCTACTTGCTATTGTTGGGGTTGCTGGTACTACTGAAACCGGCCATATTGACCCATTAGATGAGCTTGCAGATGTTGCTCAAGAGTTAGGTTGTTGGTTTCATGTGGATGCCGCCTGGGGCGGGGCGACATTATTTTCAGATACTTATAAACCTTTATTAAAAGGAATTGAACGGGCTGATTCCGTCACGTTAGATGCCCATAAGCAAATGTATGTGCCCATGGGCGCGGGTATGACTCTATTTAAAGATCCAGCCGCCTCTACTGCAGTTCGACATCATGCCCAATATATTTTACGCAAAGGTTCAAAGGATTTGGGTTCGACAACACTCGAAGGCTCAAGAAACGGCATGGCTATGATGGTCTATTCATCATTACATGTGTTGGGGAAATCAGGTTATCAATTATTGATTGACCAAAGTATTCAAAAAGCGAAACTGTTTGCTGAAATGATCAATAGACATCCTGACTTTGAACTGATTACCGAGCCCACATTATCGTTATTAACTTATCGATATTGTCCAGCTCGAGTACAAACTGTGCTGCAGTCGGGTGAATATGATACTCATGTGATCAATGAGAACCTTGATAGTTTGATTAAAGCGATTCAAAAGCAACAGCGTGAAGCGGGCAAATCATTTGTTTCTAGAACACGTTTAGGCATTAATGCTTACCCAAATGAGTGTATTACTGTGTTTCGAGTCGTGATTGCGAACCCTCTTACCACAGTTGCACATTTAAATGATATTTTAGAGGAACAAGTTAAAATTGCGAGTAAAGTTCCCTTACTAAATACCCTAATGACATGTATAGAAAGTGTCGATCACGTTACAGCGTAACTTGAATATTATCGATTAAGCGTGTTTTACCTAAAAACGCAGCAATCAGAATGACTAGCTCTTTGCCTTCAAAAGATGCAGGCTGTAGAGTAAATGCGTCGCGTATTTCTATGTAATCGGGTTTAAATCCTGCTTGTGATAATACGTTGTTCTCAGTATTAATGAGCTGATTAAAATCCCTGCGACCAGATTCAATTGACTCTCTAATCCGAGTGATAGTTTGATAAATCAGTGGGGCGATTTGACGTTCATCTGCAGTTAAATAACCATTCCTAGAGCTCATTGCTAAACCATCTTCATGACGCATAGTCGGGACAGCGTGCACGCTTAAATTCATAGATAAGTCAGTTACCATAGCTTTAATGACTTGGACTTGTTGATAGTCCTTTTCACCAAAAAATGCACTATTTGGTTGGACCATATTAAAAAGTTTACTCACAATAGTCGCCACACCGCGGAAATGTCCAGGACGACTTGCTCCGCAAATCATATATGAAATACCAGGGACTTCAACAAACGTCTGTTGTTCTAATCCCCTTGGATAAATCGCTTCCACAGTAGGCGCAAATAATACATCGACACCCAATGAACGTAGATGCTCACTATCAGCTTCCAGTGTACGAGGATAGTTATCTAAATCTTCATCGGCACCAAACTGTAAAGGATTTACAAATATCGATACAACGACAATATCTGCATGTTGTTTAGCTTCTTGAACCAGTGATAAATGTCCTGCATGCAAGTTACCCATGGTTGGAACAAACCCTATACGTTTCCCGGCAAGCTGCCATTCTCGACGAATCTCGCGTAAGCCTTCAATAGTGGAAATAGTTTGCATAACTCAACTTCCTTTTAAGCAAAATTATTGGGTAAAAGTATGTTCAGGTCCTGGGAAAATACCTTGTTGGACTTCTTCTATGTAGGCCCTAACCGCTGTTTGGATATCGCCGGTTTGCGCTAAGTAGTTTTTGGAAAATTTAGGCATATAGTTAGCGCTTACTCCTAACATATCATGCATGACAAGGATCTGCCCATCAGTATCTGGCCCTGCACCGATGCCGATGACGGGAATACTTAACAGCTGTGATACGCGCTTAGCAAGTGCTTGAGGAATACATTCTAGTACAAGGAGTTGCGCGCCAGCAGCTTCAAGACGTTGCGCATCGGTACATAATTTATCAGCTTGAGCCTGTTGGCGTCCTTGTACTTTGAATCCGCCAAATACATGGACAGATTGAGGCGTTAATCCTAAATGAGCACAAACTGGCACGCCGCGTTCTGTGAGTTTCTGAATTGTATTACAGAGCCACTCGCCGCCTTCAACTTTGACCATGCTTGCGCCCGCCGCCATTAACTGTGCAGCATTATGCATTGCATCAATTTCAGTCCCGTATGACATAAATGGCATATCGGCGATCACAAATGTACTGGTGACTCCTCTAGCGACAGCTCGGGTATGATAGGCTATTTCATCAGTCGTAACCGCTAGCGTGTCAGGTTCGCCTTTCAACACCATACCTAATGAATCACCAATTAAGAGAATATCGACGCCTTGGCTATCAAATAACTTAGCAAAGCTCGCATCATAGGCTGTAAGTGCTGTAATTTTTTCACCAGATTGTTTTTTAGCAAGTAAACTTGACGTTGTTATTTTTTTCATAAGACGATTCTACTGTTAGTTATTACGAAAGTTTATTAGGTCATTTGAATGCGACGTAACTGACTGACATCGCATTCACTGACCCATTTAGCTATCGATGCATTATCTGGCATTATTAAATCAGGTTGTAGTTCAAACATGGGTACAAGCACAAATTCTCGACCTTGCATCCCATAGTGTGGCAAGGTTAGCTCATTAGTATGGTATTGTTGCTGACCCAACAGTAACAAATCTAAATCAAGCGTTCTTGGCCCCCAGTGCTCTCCATTCCGGATTCTACCATGAGTTTGTTCGATGTATTGTAGTTGTTTTAATAGGGATAGGCCATCTAGTGTCGTGCTAATTTTACATATCGCATTGATATAGTTGGGCTGCTCACTAGGCCCCATAGGTACTGAGTCATAAAACGAAGAAGATGCGATCAACTCAACATCTGTTAACGCAGCAATGTGCGATAATGCACTTGTGAGCGTTGTTACAGGGCTACCAAGATTTGCACCCAAGCCGATAAAACCAATATCCGCAGTAAGAGGTTTATCCATGCAGGTTCCTCTAATTAGGTTTACGTTTAGGTTTTTTGCGTCGACGAGTGTTGCGGGGAGCGGGTTGCGTTCGCAAGTCATCAATCATCTTTTTACGTGCATCACTATCGACTTCTTGGAAGTCAGTCCACCATTGTGCCAATTCAAAAAGTTCCCCCCCTTCAATTTCTCCGCGCAATAAGAGAAAGTCATATGCAGCACGGAAACGTGGATGGGCAAGCATTTGATAAGCACGGCGACCGTAGCGACGTGATAAACGATGCTGAAAAGACCAAATTTCACGCATCGTAATACTGAATCGTTTGGGGATCATAATTCGTTGTAATTGGCGATGTAATACATCACTCATCGCCATGTTAAACGCATCTGCAGGCGATAAACCCGCTTCAATGACTAGTTTTTGAGTATGTTCTTCAATAGGGTACCATAACATCGCCGCGTATAAGAATGCAGGGGTAACGCGTTGATCGTTATTAATCCGATTATCAGTATTGGTAATCACTTTATCTATGAATTTTCTTTCACGACTATCAGCTTTTAACAGAGGTCCTGTTTGAGGAAACAATTTGTCAAACAAGCCGTATTCAAGTAATAATTCATAAGTGATCAATCCCTGTCCACTAAAGAGTAACTTTAAGACTTCTTCAAATAATCTAGCCGGTGGGATATTTTCTAAAAGGTAAGCAAATTTTAGGATCGCCTCGTGACTCTCGTCATCAATGTCCATATCTAATTTGGCAGCAAAGCGGACGGCTCGCAGCATGCGCACAGGGTCTTCACGATAACGTGTTTCTGGGTCACCGATCAATGATATTATTTTTTCTTCGATGGAAAGAATACCACCTGCAAAATCACGAATGGTGCCATCAGTCACATTGTAATACATCGCATTAATTGTAAAATCGCGACGCGCAGCATCTTGTTCTAGTGTACCAAAAACATTGTCACGAACTAATTGACCTTCACCATTCTGTTTTGACTTATCAGATGTATTGCTTTGTTCGATATGTGGGCCACGAAATGTTGCCACTTCAATGATTTCACGACCAAATATAACATGTGCTAAACGGAAGCGACGACCTATGATACGACAGTTCTTGAATTGAGCTTTGATCTGTTCAGGAGTCGCATTTGTGGCAATATCAAAATCTTTGGGATGTTGATTAAGTAACAAATCTCGGACACAGCCGCCTACTAAATAGGCCTCGAATCCAGCAGAGTTTAAACGGCGTAAGACTTTAACTGCATTGATGCCGATGTCTTCAACGCGGATATGATGTTCGTTTTGTGTGATCACTTGCATTGGCGGTAATGTTACTTGAGTACTATCGCCAGTAGACATCGCTTTTTTTATTGTTGTTATTGCGCGTTTAAAGATAACTCACGCTCCTGTAATACGTATTTTCTAATGATAAGCTGAAATAGCCTAGGTAACAATGATTTCATGACTTGGAAAGAGAATTCCTTGTCGCCAATGGGTAATAGCCTCTTGAAGCACATAAGCTAAACCTTGCTTTCGAGCGTTGTTTGATATGTTCATGCCAAGTAAAGTTAAGCAATATAATACGTTGTTTAAAGCGTTCTCATTATTAATGGCTGTCGCATGATTCTGTTTACTTAATTTCTGCCCAGATGGATTAACGAGTAGTGGTGTATGGGCATAACTAGGAAAGTCGGAGCTAAAATGTTGCCAAAGATTCATTTGTGCAATCGTCGTGGGTAATAAATCGATACCTCGAACAATATGTGTAATACCTTGTGCTATGTCATCAAGTACAACCGCTAAATTATAGGCAAACAGGCCATCTTTACGCTGAATGGTCATATCTTCATGAGCCGTAGAGGTCACTAGCCCCATAAATCGATCATTGAATTGTTCAATGTTCTTTGGATTTCGATAGCGTATGGCACTGGGCGAAGTGGTCAATTTTGCAGTTGAGCATGTCCCTGGATATGTGCCTCCCGCGGCCTTTATTTGAGCACGAGTACAGATGCATCGATAAGCATTGTTATGAGCTAATAAGTGTTTAATGCTATCAAGATAATGCTTTTGACGAGTAGATTGGTATAAGATTGGCCCATCGGGAATTAATCCATGAGCTGTTAATGTATCGATGATCATGCGATCGGCATTAGGTAACTGGCGTGGTGGATCAATGTCTTCCATGCGCACTAGCCAAATGCCTGCATGTGCTTTTGCGTCGAGATAGCTGGTGAGTGCTGTCAACAAAGAACCTAAATGAAGTGGACCCGAAGGGGACGGTGCAAACCGTCCAACATATGGAGTCGCAAGGTTCATATTAGCCCTGCATTTGTTTTTCTTTGATTTCAGCCATGGTTTTACAATCGATGCATAAATCGGCTGTAGGACGTGCTTCTAAGCGTTTCACACCGATTTCAATGCCACAACAATCACAAAAACCAAAATCATCATCTTCGATACGCTTTAATGTTTTTTCAATCTTTTTGATGAGTTTACGTTCACGGTCACGAGTTCTTAACTCTAACGAAAACTCTTCTTCTTGGGCTGCGCGATCAACAGGATCAGGGAAATTAGAAGCCTCATCTTTCATATGAGTAACGGTTCGATCAACTTCTTCGCGCAACTGTATGCGCCATGCGGATAAGATTTGACGAAAATGGTCCAATTGTGGCTCATTCATATATTCTTCGTCAGCACTCTCCTGATATGGAGTCAGTCCTGCAAGCGCAAGCAATCCTAATGATTTATTGTTTTTTGTTGTGGGCATAACCCATCTCCTTAAATAATGACATCGTTACTTAAAAGAAAAAAACGGAATGTCATTTAGCGTACTGCACATTTTTTACACTGTCGAAAATATTAACAGCTTTCCGACATACATCTACGAACAGAATATTACTAGAGTGAGAATATGGAGTTTAATTCAAAAAAATCAATTCATTATTTATTCTATAAATTTTAATGGTTGATTTATAACGATATTTTCTTCGTCTATTTTACAATCATATGCGATAAATTCGACACCTTTATTTAATGCATGCTTCACTGACTCTGTATATTTGGGATCTATGTGAGTGGCTGGAGTCACACTTTTAATACCAGAATGTTGCACTAAATAGAGCATCATTGCGCGAGCTTCGGTTGTTTGTTTTAACACGGTTAATTCACGGCAATGCTTGTGGGCACGAGTAGATACTGTATCAGGAAAATACCCTCGAGAGGACTGTGGGTCTTTAAGAGTGACACTCTTTACTTCTAAATAGGTTTGCGCTCCATCATTATGAGTAATGAGAAAATCGATTTTAGAATTCTCCGCGCCGTATTTTACTTCTGGTGTGATAGATGCAATATCATCGATTTCATTGATTAAACCAAGTTTTAATGCATCACTAACAATGCTATTAGCACGCTGAGTATTGACGCCAATCCATTCCTCATTCTTATTTTGTACCAATTCTAATGTGAATTTGAGTTTTCGCTTTGGATTATTATTTGGCTGAACCCAAGCAGTGAATCCAGGTTCTGCACAACCTGTCATTTTGCCTGTGTTGGGATTGTGTGCCGTGATGACTTCGCCATTGGCTAAAATAACTTCCGCAAAAAAACGTTTATATCGCTTGACCAATGTACCTTTTAATAATGAAGTTTCAAACTGGGAGGCAAAGCTGTTTTCCTGATGTGTGTCATTCGTAGAAGCCATGATATACTCTTAATTAAAATATGCTGTTAGCAGTATACGTCATCGTTATTATAAAAAGAGTCTCTAATTAATGTCTAATTTTACGATTACACTATCACAGTCACCTGTCCCTTCTCCCTTTAATCCGAAAAGTTTGATATCAACCACTGCTAGTGGAGTCACCATTCATTTAACGGGTGCTAATGATGTGCGTGAAGTTCAGCAGGCTGCTCGTCTTGTTAGTAGTTTAATCCATCAACATATTGCTTTTACTGGCATTTGGTCAGGATTATTGCAACGTGTGTTTGTGCTAGCTTTGGGGCGAGATGATCTTTCGGTAAAATGGTCGACGCAGGATGCCGGTGTTAATACTGAAACACTTAATCAAGAACTTATGGCAATTGAATTTGCGCGTAACTTGGTCAATCAAACGCCAGAAGATTTATCCCCAGAAAGTCTAGCTCAGCAAGTGGCTCATCATTTAGAGGGGCTGGCACCTGAGCATATTAGTGCTAAACATATTGTTGGTGATGCTCTTGTAGAATTTGGTTGGCATGGTATTTTCGAAGTAGGGCGCGGTAGTGACCGTCCTCCAGTATTACTAGAATTAGATTATAACCCGACGGGTAATCCAGATGCTTCTGTTGCAGTTGCTTTAGTTGGTAAGGGAATTACCTTCGATAGTGGTGGTTATTCCATTAAATCTAGTGAAGGAATGTTAGACATGAAATGCGATATGGGTGGCGCTGCTACAGTTAGTGCGGCACTCAGTTTAGCCATCATGCAACAATCCCAACAGCGTATTCGTTTATATTTATGTTGTGCCGAAAATCTTATATCAGGCCATGCTTATAAGTTAGGTGATGTTATTACTTATAAAAACGGGTTATCTGTTGAAATTGTCAATACGGATGCAGAAGGAAGATTAGTGCTTGCTGATGGGTTGATGGCAGCTTGTGAAGCGCAACCTGGTTTGATTATTGATGCTGCGACATTAACTGGTGCCGCGGTCATGGCCGTAGGTACCGACTATAATGCGATATTTACGCCGCAAACTGATCTAGCGCAAAAGTTAAGTCTTATCGGTCAAAAACACGCTGAGCCATTTTGGCAATTACCATTAGAGCCCTGGCATTCACATATGTGTCCATCACCATTTGCTGATACGGCAAATTCTCGGCCCCAAAAAGGGGGTGGTGCAGGTGGTGCATCTAACGCAGCAGGCTTTTTAGCGCGCTTTGTAACACCGAATATTCCATGGTTGCATATTGATTTAGCCGGTGCCTATCAACGCAATGCGTCGGCGTTGAAACCCGCAGGAGCAACTGGCATGGGGGTACTGAGTATCGCCGAATTGCTACATTAATGTTGTATTAATATGGATACTTTATCAGCTGCTATTATGTTATTTTTGATTATGGATCCCTTGGGTAATCTACCCATCGTGATGTCTGTATTAAAGCCTTTTGAGCCCAAACGCCGCTTGTTTATTTTGGCTCGCGAATTAATATTTTCTTTACTGATATTGTTGGTGTTTCTTTACTCCGGTGATGCCATTTTAGCGTTTTTAAATATTAAACAAGAAACAGTCAGTATTGCCGGTGGTATTATTCTATTTTTAATCGCGCTAAAAATGATTTTTCCGACTCCAGGTGGAGTGATGAACCTGCCTGCTGGAGAAGAGCCTTTTATCGTACCATTAGCTATCCCAATGATTGCGGGCCCATCTTCGATGGCTGCATTGATTTTATTATCTAATCAGGCGCCAACTCGGATCGTTGATTGGACATTAGCGTTGATCGGTGCCTGGGCGTTATCAGCATTGATACTGTTATTTTCCGGCCCTTTACATAAATTATTGGGACAAAAAGGCCTGTCTGCTGTTGAGCGACTTATGGGGATGATATTAATTATGCTTTCAATCCAATTATTACTCGACGGTGTAAGTGCTTACTTGCATATGTATAACAACTAAAAGGGGTTATTTGTGCCAAAATCACCATTATCCACATTTGCACAGATTAGAGCGCTAACATCAAAGCAGAGTTTAGCATTTAGCGTCGCAGTATTAACGCGTATGGTACCTCATGTGGTGTTATACGATGAACTTTGCGCACCTGAAGTGAATTCAGCATTAGCTGAAGCGCCCGTATCTAATGAATTAGGCACCCTTGCACATAAAATACTAGGGTTACTATGGGACTATTTGATTAACCATAAAGCGAAATTTAATTATGGCGTGCAATTAGAAAAAATTGAATCCATGACCCCAGATATAGGGCCCGATACGCCTTTTGGGGTGTTGCCGGCAATGGATGCTTGTATTGGGTTAGCAGCCGTCCTACGCTTAATTCAGCATGAACAAGATGATGCAGCTGTGATGGTTAGTAAACTCGCTCAAGGGGGTATTGAGGCCATGTTATTAGCCACTGAATTTAGCGAAGAAAATGAGGCAGTGTTGGCACTTGCAAATCCTGAAGCTCAAGATAATGCTCATTTTGCTTTATCTCAAACTCTAAAAGCCCACCCACTTATGGAATTTGAAATTCAATATCAACAAAGCCTCTTAGAGTACGTGACAAATCATTCACTCGATGCAGCAGGAATGAAGTCATTGTATCATCTCACCCAAGCAACAGGGATCACGACATTAGGCATCGAATTAACGTCGGAGTAATTGATATAAACCATAGCGAAAACCGCCAGTAGCGTGTTGCTTGATGGGTTTGATTTTATATGGTGTGGGCAAGTTATGTAACGCTTTATTAATATCCATTAATGTTATATTAATTTCATGCTCAAGATAGATTAAAGCTTGCTCTGCTAATAAATGATTTTGCACACACGCACATAGATTAGAGATCAATAATCCCTGTCCAAAAGGTGGGTCGAGTAATAAAATATTAATCAGTTGTGAGCCAGCCATAACATCTTGTTTGATCTGTTTTAAAGCCTGTTCGAATTCATTATTAATAATCGACGCCTGTTGAGCACAACCAAGTTGCTCTGCGTTACGTGTAATTTGTTGCGCCGCTTGTGGTATTTTTTCAACAAAATAGACATGCTTAGCGCCTCGTGATAATGCTTCAAATCCCAAGCTACCACTACCAGCAAAACCATCTAGACAGACCGCATCTTGGACATCTTGCATCAACCAATTAAATAGGGTTTCTTTCGTACGATCTGTGGTTGGTCTGAGACCTGGAGCATCTAAAACGGGGACTTGGCGACCTCGAAATTGACCGGCGATAATTCGAATACGACCGTTTGTAGTCAGATATTTTTGTTTGTTGTGACGCATCTTTGTTAATTTTTGAACGAACTTAGTGGTATGATAGCAATAATTATTTGAGCACGCTTAAAAAGTCTTGTTGTATGTTTAATTTATTCAAAAAGAAACCGCCTAAAACACCAGAAATCGTATCAGCAGAACAATCTGATATGAATGCAAAAATACCAGAGACAAATACAGATCTGGCTGATGATACCCATGTTGACGTAGCGCAAACAGCTCATACACCTGCTCCATCTCCGGCATCTAAACCTTCGTTTTTTAGTTCCTTAGCCACAAAATTATCTCGGACCAAAGAAAGCATTGGATCAGGTATTGCGGATTTATTTGTTGGACGCAGTATTGATGATGAATTGTATGAAGATCTTGAAACCCAATTACTCGTGGCTGATGTGGGTATGGATACTACTCAAAACATCATCGAACATTTAACCCAAAGCACCAAGCGAAGCACCTTAAAAGATGGGGATGCACTATTGGGCGAGCTAAAAACATATATGGGTCATTTACTCACGAACATTGAGGCGCCCTTAAATCCTGTCGTCCCCGAAGGTGAAGCAGGTCCGTTTGTCATATTAATGGTCGGTGTTAATGGTGTAGGTAAAACGACAACTATTGGTAAAATGGCAAAACAATTTCAGCAAGATGGAAAAAAAGTGATGCTTGCTGCAGGTGACACATTCCGGGCTGCCGCGGTTGAACAGTTACAGGTATGGGGAAAAAGAAATGATATTCCCGTCGTAGCTCAACATACTGGAGCAGATAGTGCATCTGTACTTTATGATGCCATTCAGTCGGCTCAAGCTAAAAACATGGATGTATTAATCGCGGATACTGCAGGTCGTTTGCAAAATAAAGATCATCTAATGCAAGAGTTAGAGAAAGTCGTACGGGTAATTAGAAAAATTAATCCAAATGCACCGCATGAAATAATGCTGACGATTGACGCAGGTACGGGACAAAACGCGATCAGCCAAGCAAAGCTTTTTCATGATACCGTAGGATTAACTGGTATTACTTTAAGTAAACTAGATGGCACAGCCAAAGGCGGTGTGATTTTTTCCATTGCAGATCAGTTTTCTATACCTGTACGTTACATAGGAGTCGGTGAAGCTATAGATGATTTACGTCCTTTTCAAGCTAAAGAATTCATAGACGCATTGTTTGAACCAACAAAATAACCAATTATGATTAAATTTGATCAAGTGAGTAAAACCTACCCCGGTGGTCAACAAGCACTGCAACAAGTTGATTTTCATATTGAACCGGGAGAAATGGCTTTTTTAACCGGTCATTCAGGTGCTGGCAAAAGTACTATCCTAAAACTCACTTCACTGATGGAGCGCCCCAGTGTTGGGAATGTACTGATTAACGGTCATAACCTTAATGATATTAAATTGAGTCAAGTACCTTATATCCGTCGAGATATAGGCATGATTTTTCAATCACATCAACTACTGATGGATAAAACGGTATTTGATAATGTCGCACTTCCTTCAGTAATAGAAGGTTATTCGCGTAAACAAATTCAAAAGCGTGTGTCTGCGGCTCTCGATATGGTGGGATTATTACATAAGATTCATCAGCTTCCATTAGCCTTATCTGGCGGTGAACAGCAAAGAGTGGGTATCGCGAGAGCGATAGTGAATCGTCCGCCATTATTACTGGCGGATGAACCAACTGGTAATCTTGATCCGAAGTTGTCGATGGAAATTATGCAATTATTTGAAGACTTCAATCAAGCGGGCGTCTGTGTATTTATCGCGACTCACGATTTGGGGTTAATTGCGAGGATGAAATATCGTACTTTAACACTCAAAGAAGGGCGAATGATTGACGATGGGTTAGCAGAGGCAGACAATCCAATGATGGATTTACACGATCCAAATGCAGCTCCTGTTACTAAATTACCACCGAAGTATACCTTATGAGTTTATTGTTTAGCGGCCGAACCGGTAATACGAAAAATCGCAGGGTCGGTTTTGTACAACGTGTTTTGATGGGTGTCATCAATCATATTCGTCAAGCGTTAGCCAGTTTAGGTGAGCTGTGGCGCTCACCTCTTGCAACAATCATGACTATTGGCGTGTTGGGCTTAAGTATTACGTTGCCAAGTACTTTGTATCTTATGGTTAAAAATACTGAAAATGTCACTGCTGGCTGGGAAAATGCAGGTGAAATTTCATTGTATTTACAAGCCAATACGACAGCAAAACAAGCTCAACAACTGCTCAGTGCGGTTACCGCAATGAATGATAAAATTGATAATGCACGTTTAATTTCACCTGACTTTGCGTTAGAAGAATTTGAAGTATTATCAGGTTTAGGAGATTCATTGGCTTATTTAGATGCTAATCCCTTACCTTATGTATTGTTAATTACCCCAAAACCAGAATATTTACGCCCACAGGCCGCACGGCGGTTATTATCTGAATTGGAACAGCAATCTATAGTGGATTTTGGCAAATTAGATATTGAATGGTTAGAAAAATTATATGCAATTGTATCTATTGCCAAAGATATTGTATGGATAATTGCCATTTTATTATGTGTTTCAGTGGTATTAATCATTGGTAACACCATTCGATTGAATATTTTATCTCAGCGCGAGGCAATTGCTGTGATGAAACTTGTCGGTGCAACCGATAACTTTATTCGGTTTCCATTTTTATATACAGGTTTTTGGTACGGAATCTTAGGTGGGTTTTTGGCATGGATGTTAGTTGCATTTTTGCTTTGGTGGATCCAATCAGGTGTGGCAAAGCTTGCTGGACTTTATCAAACCACTTTCACTATTAGCGGCTTGGATGGGACCGCATTGGGTGTGATATTAATAATTTCAGTTGCATTAGGTTTAATTGGGTCATTGATTTCAGTACAAAAGCATATTAAGGAAATTGAACCGAGTTAAAGCTAACCTTGAATATTTTGAATTAATCCCCATATTATTTTAAACTATTATTAGAATAAATATGTACTAAGTAATTCAGTGTACATGTCGCATTTAGCGTATCACTTTGGTATATTAAATAGATAAGTTAAATAACGGAGTTTTATTTGATGAGTAAATCCATGCAAATGGCATTAACGATTCCTCAAAGCGGTAGTATAGAGAGCTACATTCAATCGGTAAGTAATATACCGATGCTGTCTGCTGATGAAGAAAAGTCATTAGCTGAACGGTTATTTAATGAAGGCGATCTAACTGCAGCACGTGAATTGGTTATGTCACATTTACGTTTTGTTGTGCACATTGCAAAATCCTATTCAGGTTATGGTTTAGCCCAGGCAGATTTGATTCAAGAAGGTAATATTGGCTTGATGAAAGCTGTTAAACGGTTTGATCCTAACGTGGGTGTTCGTCTGGTATCGTTTGCAGTGCATTGGATCAAAGCCGAAATTCATGAGTTTGTGTTGAAAAATTGGCGTATTGTTAAAGTCGCAACGACCAAGGCTCAACGTAAATTGTTTTTCAACTTGCGTAAATCTAAGAAACGTTTAGGTTGGTTTACACACCAAGAAGTACAAAAAGTAGCTGAAGAGTTAGGTGTGAGTGAAAAAGAAGTACTGCAAATGGAAGCCCGTATGGGGAGCCAGGATACTGCTTTTGATCTATCAAGCGACGATGGTGACGATAACAGTAATTTCTCACCAGCTCAGTATTTAGAAGATAAATCTGAAAAT
The DNA here is from genome assembly GCA_949498985.1 of Glaciecola sp. HTCC2999. GTDB lineage: Bacteria > Pseudomonadota > Gammaproteobacteria > Enterobacterales > Alteromonadaceae > Opacimonas. The sequence continues at coordinate 30,166 of CATECQ010000021.1, read as the reverse complement.
GTTGAAGCAGCAGTCATTAATGCTGATTGGGATAGTAATGCGTCAGCTCGCCTTTACTCAGCGATAAAGACTTTGGATGAGCGTAGTCAGCATATTATTGAAACTCGTTGGTTAAATGATAATAAAATGACACTGCAGGATTTAGCGGCTAAATACCAAGTTTCTGCTGAACGTGTGAGACAAATAGAAAAGAATGCAATGAAGAAAATACAGGCGGCTATGTCGTAACGAGTGTCTGCATATTCTTCAAAAACCACTGACTAATCAGTGGTTTTTTTTTGTGGTAACACCCAGTATACCCCTTTAAATTCTGCAACGGGTGTATCACCATCTAATATATTAACGGTTAAATTAACTGGCATTTTTTGGCCGGAGCTGAGTATTTCGTAATCACACTCAAAATGTTCGATGTGAACCTGTGCACGAGGTTGCATCGTGATCGGTTTATGGTAGTGAATATTGCCATCCCCTAAGACGATTTCACCATTGAGCTTTTTCCGTTTAAGTTCTAAAAACACCATTCCCCAACCGGTTAAAGTACCTAATGAAAATATGCTGCCAGCAAACATAGTACCGTGAAGGTTGATGTTTTTATTCAAAGAAGCACGAACTTCTAGGGTAGAACCTGAATATTGATGAATCTTAATACCCATTTGCTCTGAAATGGGAATAGTATCTTCCCAAGTTGATTGTAGTTCCTGACACCATTTGGGGTGAATAAGAAACCGCTGTGAAGTGAGCTTTTTTAACATGTGAATTCGGTTTAGTTTACGTAAATCCACAGGTGCTGAGAATTTAGTGTAGCCACATTCTTCAAAAAATGCGCGTGAGGTTTCAAGACTATTGGTGACTGCACGAATAGCACCTTGCTCAATAGCCACTTGCTCCAGAGTCGCAACAATTAACCGACCATAACCTTTACCATGCGCATTAAACGCAACTGCAATATGACGTATTTGAACTTCTTCAGCGGTATTAAAGTGCACCCGACCGATAGCTAAAATTTCATTATTAACATTGACGATCATACGATGTTCAGCAACGAGCTCATATTCATCTTTCTCTGAACCTTCAGGGAAATTAAAAGGAGCTTTAAGGATCTGCCAACGGAAATGGAAATAATCAGCTAATTCTTGCTCAGTAGTGGGAGTAATTATTTTATACAAAGCTTGCTTTTCCTATAAAAGACTCTTCAAGAGCAGGTATTAAACGGTCAAGGTAAAAGTGACTGGACCATCATTAATTAAAGCGACTTTCATATCTTCGCCAAATTCACCCATAGCAATATGTGATTCAGGCAATTGTGTTTGTCGTTTTATCTCTGTCACAAAAGCATTATACATAGTTAATCCGTGCTCATGACTCGCACCTTTGGAAAAGCCTGGGCGATTCCCTTTTTGAGTGTCGGCCACTAATGTAAATTGCGATACGATTAACAGTTGTCCTTGAATTTGTTCTATATTGAGATTCATCTTGCCCAAATCATCACTAAACATTCTAAAATTTAACAGTTTCTTAGCTAACTTCTGTGCATGAGAAAGGGTATCTGAAGCTTCAATACCGAGTAACAATAACCCTCCCGTGTCGATCTCGCTAATCACCTTTTGGTTAACAGTCACAGATGCTTGCGATACACGTTGAATGAGTCCTATCATAAATGACCCTCGACGAATAATTGACCATGAGTGGTCAGATAATTTTTGTTATAGTATCAGTTGCTATCTCAAGAGAAAAGGTTACAAAAGGCGCTAGCCCTTCAATGGTTAGCAGGAAAACAGATATTTTGGATAAATAAGCTTAAAAAAATTAGCAAAGATGTCGTTAACTCATTTAAATTATGAACTAGTTTATCAATGAAACAGTCTTACATTGCAATTCATCACTATAAGGAAAAAAATAATGGGACAACAAGGATCTGGCGGTAATGTCATCGCTGCTATTTGTAGTATCTTTATTCCTGGTTTAGGTCAACTCGTACAAGGGCGTATTTTAGCTGCTTTACTCTTTTTTATTGTAGCTAGCGTCTGTTATGGACTCGCCGCGACAGTCATTTTTATCTTTTTATGGCCAGTTGGAGCGATTGCGCATTTATGGTCAATTATCAGCGCAGCACGTTATGATGGGCTATAGTTAAAAGTTCTCATCGATGTCACTATGCGTGTTTTGCTTGAACACTTCGGCAATGGAGCAGGTAAATTCTGCTCCAACTAAGACGACAATCCAAGACAAATAGACCCAAACAAACAATATCGGGATCACGGCTAGTGCCCCATAGATAACTTGGTATGAAGGAAAACTGGCGACATAAAAGGCGAAGCCTTTTTTGGAAAGTTCAAATAGAAATGTCGCTAAGACTGCCCCACTAAACGCATGTGAGAATTTTACCCGTGTATTAGGTACCAACATGTATAGAATTAAGAATCCGAAAATTGCAGTGATACTTGGCACTGTCATTAATAATAATGTACCTAAACCCGGAGTATATTCTTCAGCGTAGCTTGCAAAACCCAGTAAATACGAACTGACTAAGATACTAGAACCCATCATTATCGGCCCCAGGGTAATGATCATCCAATAAACGGCAAAAGTGAACATTTTAGGGCGGGCTTTTTGGGTACGCCAAATACTATTCAGAGTTTTATCAATGTTCATGATCAAGAGTAACGCGACGATCATTAAAGAAGCGATCCCTACTGCTCCCATACCTGAGGCATTTGCTACAAATTCGCTGATATATTTTTGTAATACATCACCTGAAGTCGGAACAAAGTTATTGAATATAAATCCTTCTAACGCTAAACGAATTTCGGCAAAAGCTGGAAACGCCGATAACATGGTGAAAAATACCATGATGAATGGGACCAATGATAATAATGACACAAAAGCAAGGTGACCAGCAGAAACAGTGACCTTATCTGTTGTACATCGGTGCAAGAAATATTTACCTAATAGTGGTAATTGGGGAAGTATTTGTTCTTTCATGAACGCCATCCATTGGCGAGATGTTGTTATCATGCACGCAGTCCTAGCATATGACAAATGGCGTAGCTTAACTCGCTACGATTGAGTGTATAAAAATGAAAATGTTTAACACCTTCGCGCGCTAAGACCTTAACTTGATCCATGGCAATGTTGGCGGCGAGAAGATTTCTAGTCGTCTGATCACCTTCATCTAAGCCATCATACATTTTATGTAACCAATTAGGAACGTGAACATTAGTAAAACCAGCAAACTTGACTAATGTTTGGTAATTAGTCACCGGCAATATTCCAGGGACGATATCTATATCAATACCCGCGGCGGCTGCCCGATCTCGAAATCGTAAATAATGCGAAGTATCAAAAAAGAATTGTGTAATGGCTTCATTAGCTCCAGCTTCAGCTTTGCGTTTTAAGTTGAGTAAATCGAACTGATCATTCGGCGCTTCTGGGTGTTTCTCCGGATACGCAGCGACTGATATATCAAAATCAGCCACATCTTTAAGCAGTGTCACTAAGTCACTGGCATACATGTCAGGTTTATCCATGCCTGGAGGTAAGTCCCCACGAAGCGCAACAATCCGACGAATACCGTTATCCCAATATTCTTTAGCAATCTCAATCAGCTCTTCTCGAGAAGCATCAACACAAGTTAAGTGGGGAACTGCTGGGACACCAAGATCATGTTGAATACGTTTTACCACACCATGAGTTTTATCACGCTCACCACTGTTTGCTCCATAGGTAACTGACATATATTCAGGTTTCAAGGGAGCTAAGCGCTCAACAGACTTCCATAACATGGCTTCCATTTTTTCACTATTAGGAGGGAAAAATTCAAAAGATACGTTGATATCACGTAATTCGGACAGTGATTGATTTAATGAATCGACGCCTTGGGCGTAAGATAACATGGGAATACCTCAAATAAAAAAGTGTACAATAGACGTTTAGACGTCTAAACTACGTAATAATAGCAGAACGGTCAAGCTTTTATATATTAAGTTCTACTAATAACCTATAGCATAAAAATATAATAAAAAACGGAACAACGTTTAAGGGTGTCCCTATGGCTGAGTGGAATGGCAAGTACATTCATCCCTATGCTGAGCATGGGAAAAAAAGTGAGCAAGTAAAAAAAGTAACAGTATCAATTCCGATCAATGTGTTGAAAGTGTTGACTGATGAACGGACTCGTAGACAGGTGAATAATTTACGTCACGCCACTAATTCAGAATTATTATGTGAAGCATTTTTGCATGCGTTTACCGGACAGCCGTTACCCAATGATAATGACTTAAATAAAGGGAACAAAAACCGTATCCCTGAATCTGTCAGACAGCTTATGGAAGAAATGGGGCTTGAAGCAGAGATTGAAGCGTCTAATCAAACCCCAGATGAATAATCAAAGGTTAAGCTGTTCTACTTAACCTTCCATGTAGCCTTCCGGTAACGCCTCTAAATGAGCGACACCCGAATCTATGGCTGCTTGACCCACGGCTTTAGCAATGCGTGCGCATAAACGAGGATCCATCGGTTTTGGGATAATATAGTCTCGACCAAAATTAAGGTTATCTACCCCTGCTGCGATTAATACTTCTTCAGGTACAGGTTCTTTTGAAATACTGCGAATAGCTTCTACGGCTGCCACTTTCATTTCATCATTGATAGCACTGGCACGAACATCTAACGCTCCGCGGAATATAAAAGGAAAACACAGCACGTTATTAACCTGATTAGGATAGTCTGAACGACCGGTTGCCATGATTAAATCATCTCGTGTCGCCATAGCTAATTCTGGTTTAATTTCAGGATCTGGATTTGAACACGCAAACACAATTGGATTGGGTCCCATTAACGCTAATGTTTCTGGTGGTAACACATCGGGGCCGGAAACACCTACAAATACATCGGCTCCATCCATTACATCTTCTAGTGTGCGTTTATCCGTGTTATTAGCAAATGCTGCTTTATGTTCAGTCAATGACTCTCGACGTGTATGAATCACACCATTACGATCAAGCATGTAGATTTTTTCGCGTTGTGCTCCGCACTTTATCAATAATTCCATACATGCAATGGCTGCTGCACCAGCACCCATACACACAATACGGACTTGTTTAATGTCTTTGCCTTGGATTTCTAAAGCGTTAAGCATGCCAGCAGCTGTAACAATGGCCGTGCCATGCTGGTCATCATGGAAAATTGGGATCTTACAACGTTTTTGTAATTCTCGTTCAATTTCGAAACATTCAGGGGCTTTAATATCTTCAAGGTTGATACCACCAAACGTATCTGCGATGTTCGCCACTGTATTAATAAATTCTTCAGTGGTGCGGTGAGATACTTCGATATCAATTGAGTCAAGTCCAGCAAAACGCTTAAATAAAAGCGCTTTTCCTTCCATCACAGGTTTTGAAGCAAGTGGTCCTAGATTACCTAGTCCTAAAATCGCAGTACCATTAGAAATGACTGCAACCATATTGCCTTTGGCAGTATATTTATAGGCATTAGCCGGGTCATCAGCAATTTCACGGACAGGCTCGGCCACTCCAGGACTGTAAGCGAGTGCTAAATCATTAACAGTCGCGGCAGGCGTGGTCAGTTCGATACTAATCTTTCCTGGTTTTGGCAGGGCGTGATAGTCTAACGCTTGTTGACGAAAATCAGACATATTTCGTGCATTTCCTTAATGTGTAGGGGATTAAAGGTACCTCTATTTCTTTGCTTTATGATTATTTTTATTAGCAATGATATTAATGTACCACAGCAGTACTTAATTACACATATGATTTATCTATGGGTACAAAAAAAGCGCTGAATGAGCGCTTTTTAATAATGAGTGTTGTCGCTGAGAGCAGCCAACCATTATTATTTTTTGCTAATTGCACCAAAACGCTTGTTGAAGCGATCGACACGACCACCAGTATCAACATTACGTTGCTTACCAGTGTAGAATGGGTGACACGCTGAACATACGTCTAAGTTTAGATCTTTACCGACGGTAGAGCGTATTTTCATTTCGTTACCACAAGAACATGTTGCAGTAATTTCTTCGTACTTAGGGTGAATACCTTCTTTCATGGGATACCTTTCAATTTAGGCCGCATCGCTATACAACCCGAAGTTGCACACCATACGCTATAATTAACATGACTTACCGCACCAGCAGTGAGTCGCAAAATGGAGGCGCATAATAATGTAACTTCCTTAAATGATCAAGTATAATCGTGTTTTAGTCCTTAAAAACAGAATAATTATCCAGCCTATGGTGATATTGGCAATTGCGGTACCGGTCCCACTGCGCAAAACATTTTATTACACGCATACTAAACCTCTTGCGTTAGGTGTTAGGGTGGAAGTGGTTTTTGCTAGTCGCGCTTTAGTTGGAGTGGTGGTGGACTGCATGGATTTACTGGCTGATATAGCACTTGAGCAGCACGGGGAACCGTCCAAGTTTAAACCCATTGGAACGGTATTAGACGATGTACCTATATTCTCCCAATCTTGGTTAAGTCTATTACATTGGTTAGCCAATTATTATCAGCACCCCATAGGGGAAGTGATACAAACAGCATTACCTAATGCGTTACGTAAAGCTCAATCTAGTCAGCCTATTCCAATCTCAACAATCGCCTTAGTGCCGTCACTCGCAGCCTTAAATATCCAAGGAAATGATATTACCCAAACAGTGCCTTTTATAAATTTAAAGCGGGCACAAAGACAGTTTGCCTTAGCCTGTTATGTTGCAGCAAAAACTCAAGACGAAGATGTCGATGGTGTCGCTAAAGATGAAATAAAACAGCATTTTAGTACTTCATTAATCAATAATTTAATTAGAAAAGAAGTACTTATTGAATCTCATCAGTATCTAAGATCAGGATGTTGGCATGATCAAAAGGGAGTAGAGCATTTTGCAAATATCTCGGGTTTACCGGCTAATGTTGAACAGTCGATAGCGATCACAGGGATCTGCGCTCAACTAAATCAGTTTGGGTGCTTTCTTATTGAAGGGATAACGGGTAGTGGCAAAACGGAAGTGTATTTGCAAGTGATCAATAAGGTACTTCAACAACGTCAGCAAGTATTGATTTTGGTGCCTGAAATTGGCTTAACTCCTCAAACAGTCTCGCGTTTTGAATCTCGCTTTGGTATTCAAGTTGGAGTATTACATTCAGGGTTAACCGATAAAGAGCGTTTAACCGTTTGGCATCAAGCGCGTTTGAACCACATCGGTATCGTGATTGGAACACGCTCAGCTATTTTTACTCCGTTACCTGAATTAGGCATGATCATTATTGATGAAGAGCATGATGACTCATTCAAACAACAGGATGGTTTACGATATCATGCCCGCGATTTAGCTATTATGTTGGCCCAAAAGCAAGGGATTCCTATTGTGCTGGGTACAGCAACACCAGTACTTGAGACGTTGCACCGCGCAATGACGGGAAAGTTTCAGCATTTTAAATTAGAGCAACGTGCTGGTGATGCTGCAGTGGCACCGGTTCATTTAATCGATATTTGCCAACAACCTCTTCAATTTGGTTTGGCACCAGCTACGCTCGATGTGATGCAAACGCACTTGTCTCAAGGTAATCAAGTATTGCTTTTTATCAACCGTAGAGGTTATGCACCGGCAGTGGTTTGTTCAAGTTGTGGGCATGTTGAAGATTGTGTCGCTTGTGATAAACCTATGACTTATCACAAAGCACAATCTCGAATGGTCTGTCATCAATGTTTAGCGCATGTCATCGCACCTCATCAATGTGGCGCCTGTGGCGCTACAGACTTAATTACACAAGGTATTGGGACAGAGCAACTGGAACAAGGACTGGGTGAGTTATTTCCGCAGTACTCGACTATCCGCATTGACTCAGATTCGATGCGCGGGAAACACACCCTATCTAACACGATAGAAGCGATTAATCAGCGTCAACATCAGATTTTATTAGGGACGCAGATATTAGCTAAAGGCCATCACTTCTCTCATGTCACTTGTGTGGTGATTATGGATGTAGATGGTGCACTATTTAGTGCGGATTTTCGTGCGCCTGAAAAACTAGCTCAGTTAATCACGCAAATCTCAGGTCGAGCAGGTCGAGCTGATAAGCCGGGAGAGACGTTCTTGCAAACCACTCAGCCAGGGCATCCACTCTTGCAAGATTTAGTGAATAATGGTTATGGGCACTTTGCGCGTTTTGCTCTCCATGAAAGAGAACAAGCGACTTTACCACCATTCACATACCAAGTTGTTTTACGTGCAGAGGACGAAATCCCGCAGCGGGCAATCCAGTTATTAGAATTTGCTCGTCATTTATTAACCAATATGAAGAATATATCAACATTGGGACCCATGCCTTGTTTGATAGAGAAAAAACAAACTCGCCATCGATATATGTTAATCATTCAAAGTCCCTATCGGGATTTACGTCAAAAAGTACTTGATGCGATTATCGACGATTATGCACATTATGCGAACAAGTCACGAATTCGATGGTCTATTGATGTAGATAACATAGATTTTAATTGAGCAAATTATTACAATAGCCATTGTTAATCCATTTTAGGTATCATTTGCCCTATGGCACAAAAAGATTATATAAAACGTAAACCTGCTCCACGAAAAAGAACAACCGGAGCTAAACGACGTCCCAACCAGAAAGCGGCGCAGACTTCAGGCGTGGTTAAAAAATTCAAAATCACTTTCGCTATTGCGGTGTTGTTAGGGTTTGCTTATTTTTTATATTCAATCAAGGATGACGTCGCTCAACCAATAAAGACTGCAGAAGTCGACACGTTGACATCCAATATCGATGAGGTTGATCCGTTGCCAGAGCTTCCCGAAGAAGAATGGGAGTTCATTAAATCACTTCCTGGTTATGAGGTAGAGGTAGACGTTGAAGCTGCGACATCAGATAAATTATATTTAATGCAATGTGGTTCATTTAAAATATTTGAACAGGCTGATTCGATGCGCGCAACTATGGCATTGGTTGGATTAGAGCCACAAATTAGAGGAACCAAATCAGGTTGGTATCGTGTCATATTGGGTCCGTATAAGTCGAAACGAGACGCGGAGCGCGATAGACATGTGTTACAACGTCAAAAGATTAATACTTGTGAAATCTGGTTGTGGAATTTATAGCTAGATTTCCTTCAATACATCCCCTTGAATTTTAGAAATTATTGCCCCACATAGATCTTATTGTGCACATTTTCGTGCGTTATTGAATAAGGAATTTTTGTGACTACTATTGTATCAGTCCGACGTGGTAACCAAGTCGTCATGGCCGGAGATGGGCAAGTCTCATTGGGCAATACGGTAATGAAAGGCAATGCCAAAAAAGTCCGTCGTTTATATCATGATAAAGTCTTAGCGGGTTTTGCCGGTGGCACTGCCGATGCCTTTACACTCTTTGAACGTTTTGAAAGTAAATTAGAGATGCACCAAGGGCACTTAACTAAAGCCGCGGTAGAGTTAGCTAAAGATTGGCGTACCGATCGTATGTTACGTAAATTAGAAGCATTACTCGCCGTTGCTGATCACACCGCATCACTAGTGATAACCGGTAATGGTGATGTCATACAGCCTGAACAGGATTTAATTGCCATAGGTTCAGGTGGGCCATTTGCTCAATCTGCTGCGACTGCATTATTGGATAATACAGCATTATCAGCTCAAGAAATTGCGACTAAATCACTAACCATTGCTGGTGATATCTGCGTTTATACCAATCATTCGCAAACAGTCGAAACTCTCGATTACTAATCCATATTCAGCGCAAAGGAATTATATATGTCAGCTATGACACCTAGAGAAATTGTCCATGAATTGGACACGCATATTATTGGTCAGCAAGATGCAAAGCGTGCAGTTTCTATCGCCTTAAGAAACCGCTGGCGTAGAATGCAATTACCAACAGATTTACGCCAAGAAGTGACACCGAAGAATATCTTGATGATTGGTCCTACCGGGGTAGGTAAAACTGAAATAGCTCGTCGTTTAGCTAAACTAGCTAATGCCCCTTTCATTAAAGTAGAAGCGACTAAATTTACTGAAGTAGGTTACGTAGGAAAAGAAGTTGAAACCATTATCCGAGATTTAACCGATATTGCAGTGAAGATGACCAAAGAACAGGCGACTGAAAAGGTCAAGTTTCGCGCAGAAGAAGCTGCTGAGGAACGTATATTAGATGTATTAATCCCACCTCCGAAAGATATTTTTGGTGATAATCAAGAAACAGATAATAAGTCGACTCGTCAAACCTTCCGTAAAAAACTTCGTGAAGGCCAGTTAGACGATAAAGAAATTGAAATTGATGTTGCGCTACCACAAGTAGGTGTTGAAATCATGGCTCCTCCAGGTATGGAAGACATGACTAATCAGTTACAGGGTATGTTTCAAAATTTATCGGGTAACCAATCAAAAAAGAAAACACTCCCCATTAAAGAAGCATTTAAATATTTAGTTGAGGAAGAAGCGGCTAAGTTAGTTAATCAAGAAGATTTAAAGCAAGACGCGATTGAGTCACTCGAGCAAAATGGCATTGTGTTTATTGATGAGATCGATAAGATTTGTAAACGCGAAGGTAATTCGAGTGCCGATGTCTCTCGCGAGGGCGTCCAGCGTGATTTACTTCCTTTAGTAGAGGGTTCAACGGTCTCGACTAAGCATGGAATGGTCAAAACGGATCATATTTTGTTCATTGCATCAGGTGCTTTCCAAATGAGTAAGCCATCGGATTTAATTCCTGAATTACAGGGGCGCTTACCTATTCGTGTCGAGCTTCAAGCATTAGAAGTTCAGGATTTTGTCCGTATCTTAACTGAACCTCATGCGTCATTAACGGAGCAATATGTCGCATTATTAGGGACTGAAGGCGTCTCGGTGAACTTTACTGAAAAGGGTATTCAACGAATCGCTGAGGCGGCATGGCAAGTCAACGAACGGACAGAGAATATTGGAGCACGCCGCTTACACACGGTAATGGAACGTTTGATGGAAGATATTTCTTATGATGCTTCTGAAAAGCATGGTGAGGCCATTGAGGTAGATGAAGCTTATGTTAACCGTCATTTAGAGTTGTTAGTGGATAATGAGGATTTGAGTCGATATATACTTTAATTTAAAGCTATTAAATTTAAAGGTGTGTTATCAACATTCGTTAGTAATCGAGATAACACACCATTTATCAATATCATCTTTATCAGTTAATAGATGATTAATTTAATGAATACTGATTTTAAGTTTTTCAATACGTTGCATTTCTGACACATACCCTGATATCAGTCCAGCTCGATTTTTTAAATTAAGCTTCTTATAGATATTAGCAGCATGGAACTTAACGGTTCTCTCACTAATGAATAGCTTATCGCCGATATCTCGGTTAGTCATACCTTTGGTGATGTGATTTGCAACTTGAAACTCTCTTGGCGATAAACAGTGTAACTCTCTTGGCATAAATTTCCCTTTTTATAATAGTATGTAGAATTAAATTTAAATAGAAAGGTGACAACATATAAACTGGTTAATTACTTTATGTGTTTTTACAAAGTATTAAATCAATCCTGCAACATCCTTTTTACAATATTAATGTTAGATAAGAAATTAGATTTCGCCAATATAATTTCATAAATGTTGTTTTTATAATTATAAATGTGAGTTGGATTTTTAACTATCTGATTGATAATTATGACTTTTAATTAGGTGATGATAAGGGGGATGGTTTAAAAACTAGACTAAAGGATTGTATAAATCATTCTTTAAAGATTGGGATTACACGCATTGGTGTCTTCGTTAGAAGTCCAATGCGTGCTATTCATATTAGATAAATATGACTTAATGTACCCAGTGATATTTTTCAGCTTTAGCATCGATTTGGCGTTTTGTTGCCTCTGGCAAGAACTGGTTATTTTGATCAGCAAAGAAGAATGGAGCTGGCTCGTTATCAGTCCCTAATTCTTTCATTGTTGCGGCTTCAAATACGCGCCCATTAATCACCGTATGCGTCACATATTCACTGCGTTTCAAGTCAGCTAAGACATCCCCGTCAATAATCGCTAAATCGGCAATCTTGCCAACTTCAATACTGCCAATTTGCTTATCCATACCTAAATGACGAGCACCATCTATCGTTCCGCCACGTAATGCTTCCCAAGGTGTAAAACCACCTTGTTCCATCATCCATAGCTCCCAGTGAGCAGCGAGTCCTTCTCGTTGCCCATGAGCACCAATATGCACCCCTACGCCGTTATCTCGCAATGTTTTAGCGTATGTTGCAACTTCAATATGGTTGTATTGATTATCAGGTGCTGTTGGGCGACGTATCGAGCGGCGATCTAAAATGGTATGTGGGGTATAGCGCAATAGGCGCTCGTTTTCCCAAACATTAGTACGATCATACCAATATTCTTCACCCATCAATCCCCCATAAGAGACAACAAATGTAGGCGTATAACCAAATTTAGTGGCACCCCATAGCTGTGTAAGATCGGCATAACCACGGGCAATGGGAAGAGAATGTTCTAGTCCTGTGTGACCATCCACTAGCATAGATAAATTTTGCTGTAATTTACCGCCACCTTCAGGCACTACCATCATTTCAAGTTCACGAGCCGCTTGAAGTACCCATTGACGTTGATCACGGCGAGGTTGATTATAGGATTTAACCGAAATAGCACCGACGTCTTTTAAACGTTGTACATGGAAGTAAGCGTCTTCAAAATCATTAATAATTGCTTTATAACCTAAGCCCTCGGCACCATATAAAATGGTACCAGTAGAGTATAATCGTGGACCAATACGTAACCCTGCGCGTTGTAATTCAGCCGCAGCGAACATTTCAGTCGTATCATTTGAAGGATCATGAATGGTGGTGACACCAAACGCTAGTTTAGAAAACTGAGACCAGTTTTGTTGAGGGATGATCTCATTTCGACCTTGAGAGCCATGGTCATGGGTATCCACTAAGCCAGGAATAACAGTTTTACCTTGCGCATCGATGACTAATGAACCTTCAGGTATCGTAATACCATTCATCGGTCCAACCGCTTCAATAACGTTACCGTTAATTAGCACGATACCATTTTCGATAACTTCTTGCTTTTCATCAGCATCGCGCATTGTAACTACGTTTCCACCGACAATTGCCGTATATCCTTTTGCCTTTTGACTCTTTTGTTTGAAAGACAGCTTTAACCCTTCTGTAATGGGAGCTGCGTTTTCTTCACTACCACCCTCCACAAATGCAAACGCTTCGGCCAAAGATTGTTCAAACAAATATGGCCCGTGGAACCAGGTCAGGCTGTTATTATCTGGAGCCCAGTTTAAGTACTCACCTGCACGAGCCGAAATTTGGGTGACCGGTAGGGAAGTCATTGTTGGGCTGATGGTAATTTTCTGACCATTTTCTACAAATGGCACCACATAGGTGTTGTATTGATAAACAAATGCGACCCATTTATTATCATGTGATAGTCGATACTCACTGACTTTATCCGCACCATATAGATGGGTGCGTTTATCTTCACCGGTTAAATTCACACTTGATAATTGTGTTTCACTATAGGGCGTACCAGAGACATATTCAGTGAAATAAACACGGTCATTTTGACCAGAGAAATGCGGTTGCATACCTTGTTTACTGATACGTGTTGAGGTGTTGGTATCAAGATCCAATACATATAGCCCAGGCTCTACAGAGTAAGTGGGGTCGAGTAAATACCCTCCAGTGAATTTACGATATGTAATTTTTTTACCATTGGGTGAGAACGCAGGTTCAACATAATGACCCGGTTGGGAGGTAATAATTTTACCTTTACCGCCTTTGGCTGGCACGATGCGGACAGCACCAAGTTGTTGGTCATGCCATGTAGTATAAACTATAGACTTCCCATCATTTGAATAACGTGGATAATATTCATCATGCTCATTTTGCTTAGTCAGGCGCTTAGTTTTACCTGATTTTAAATCACGAATATAGAGCTTACCTAATGCCTGGAACAATGCTTTTTGACCATCAGGTGATTTTTGTGACCAGCGTAGCATTTTTGTGTCAAAGCTATCCGGTGCAACATCGACTTCAAACCGCACAGCATCAGCATATTTGAGGTTACTATCTAAGTTGATATCTAAAGAGTTAAGTGATTGGTCACTGATTGTCAGACGGTGAATTTTACCCGCAGTCCAAAATACTAATTCGTTACTATCGGGCGTCCAATCAAAATAACTAAAATAACCTTCGCTACCAAAGCCTTCTTGCATATCACGTTCGAGGTTATTGAAAATTGCACGCTCAGCACCTGTTTGTATATCTTTTAAAAATAGTGCTGTTTTATCTTGGATCCTGCGAATAAATGCAACATAACGGCCGTCCGGAGAGGGCGTTGGGACTACAGCGCCGCCGGTACCTGAAATAAAACGCTCTTCTTCTCCTGTTTCACGATCAATACGCGTGATTGCAAAAATAGAGTTTAGTGGATCACGATTGTAACTAAAACGGAAACCGCCGGTAATATCTTGCGTGAAGTAGATATAACGACCATCATGTGAGAAAGCAGGATCAGCGATGTTTTTTTGATCTTTAAGGCCATTGACGCGCTTTTTAATTGCCAGTCCAGTACCTCCAGTGTGGTGGTACATCCAAATTTCGCCAGCAGGAATACTTCGGCTAGACATAATTCCCTTAGTCACTAAGATATACTGACCATCAGGACTCCACTTGGGAGAATGGATGATATTATTTTTTTCTTTAGTGATTTGACGTAGTTCAGTTCCGTCGATATTCATCACCCAGACATTAGATAATCCATCTCGGTCTGAAATAAAAGCAATTTGCTTGCCGTCAGGGCTAACGTTTGGATGAATATTCCATGCAAAATCTTGGGTCAGTGGGGCGGCATCACCGCCATCAATACTGGTAATAAAGATATCGCCTAGTGTATCAAAGACGATCTGCTTACCATTAGGAGTGACATCTAAACTCGCCCACGTCAGCTCATTACTTTTGATGTTAATTTCGTTTAACGGAAATGCAGGGTTTAATACATCCCAATCTGCAAAACGTTTTTCTGTAGTAATATTCTCAACTTCAGGGGTGTCGGTATTGTCAGTCGTTAAGGCGAATGCCGTATGTGTCAGTAATGCACTGGTCAGTATCAGCACTTTACTTAAAAAATTGATACGGTAACGCTGTGGTGAATTATTCATTGTTATTATTCCATAGCAGTAAAATCACATTTAATTATACACTAATGTAGTTTGGGAGTCACAGATGAGCACCTAACGCTGTGCAATCGAATGAGCAACAGACTGCCCATTGAATGACACAACGCGGCAATTAGGTCAGAGTCACGAATTCTTCGCCGCTAGTCGGATGAATGGCGACACAAGCATCAAAATCCGCTTTCGTTGCGCCCATTTTTAAAGCGACGCCAAAGCCTTGCAAAATTTCATCCATACCATGCCCAATGCCGTGAATTCCAACAACTTTTTCGTTGTCACCTGCACAAATCAACTTCATCGTCGTGATTTGGCGATGTCGTGTGACGGCTGTATACATGGCGCCAAAACTAGAATGATAGACTTTGATGTTGTTTTGGCCATGTTCAGCAATCGCCTCGGCTTCGGTTAAGCCCATTGTGCCAATCGGTGGATGTGAAAACACGACTGTCGGGATCAAAGTGTAATCCATTTTGGCATGGATTTGACTATTAAATAAACGCTCTGATAATAGACGTCCGGCTTTTACTGCTACCGGGGTTAAATCAATTTTGCCAATGTTATCGCCCAAGGCATAGACCCCTTGTGCCGTGGTATTTTGGTACTCATCCACCACGATATATCCACGTTCGTTTAAGGTTACATCGGTATGTTCTAAACCAATGTTGTCATTGGCTGGTGCTCGACCAATCGCCCAGATAAGGGTATCAGTGTTGATGTCATCACCATTAGATAAATTAACCACTAAACTCCCGTCAGCTTGTTTGACGATTTTGGTTACTTCGGCATGGTTGATGAGGGTAGGACCTTCTTCTGACATAATGTCCACCAATGTATTACTGATAGTGTCATCAAAGTTGCGAAGTGGCTTTTCTTTTCGGACAACGAGTTTAGTTTCAGTCCCTAATGAATGTAAAACGCCTGCAAGCTCAACACCGATGTAACCGGCACCAACGACAACAGCACGCTTAGGTTGCTCCGCTAATTCAAAAAAACCATCAGAAGTAATACCTAAATCGCCTCCTTCTATCTTAGGAATGAGCGGATAGCCGCCAGTAGCGATGCTGATATG
This sequence comes from Glaciecola sp. HTCC2999, assembly GCA_949498985.1. GTDB lineage: Bacteria > Pseudomonadota > Gammaproteobacteria > Enterobacterales > Alteromonadaceae > Opacimonas. Next base: position 13,892 of record CATECQ010000021.1, on the reverse strand, counting down.
CGGTGCAGTGTATTGCTTACCGTTGACTTCTAGCACATTATTAGCAATAAATTTAGCAAATCCATTAATTACGGTAATACCGTTATTTCCCAATACCCGGTCATAAGATTGGTGAATACGTTCAATATAAGCATCGCGAGAGGCAACTAATGTTCCCCAATTAAATGCATTAACGTTGACATCAAAGCCATAATCAGGCGCATAACGATGAATGGCTTCAGCAACTTGCGCACCAAACCACATGGCTTTTTTCGGAACACAGCCCACATTCACACAAGTACCGCCAATAGCTTTAGCTTCAATGATAGCGACATTTTTCCCATGTTTAGCTGCACGGTTTGCTGACGCAATACCGCCACTACCACCACCAATACAGATATAATCAAACGATTGCATATAAATCCTTCATCTTTTTAATACAGAAGATAGGAGCCATTAATGAAAATGTACTCAAATCAATATTTACTAATCATGCTTGCTAGTGTGGCGTAAAATGTAAAAAAATCCAATGAGTATTCACCTAAAATAGTTGATTTGGACATCTTTCAAGACGATTAAAATGTGCAAATTATAGATTTATGATTGAGTTTTACCGAAATAACCTCAAATAGATAAAATAGCAATTAATTTGCATTTTTCATATTTAAGGAATATTTATGTCTTCTTCTGTTGCCGAGAATTGGTTTTCTGCTGATGGTTTACCGAATTTCTCCGCTATTAATGCCTCCGATATTGTTACTGTCATCACTGCTGCTATCCGCGACTGCAAAACCGTCATTGACAACGTTGTTGAAAAGCAAGATGCCAGTTACGCGAGTGTATTTTTAGAAATTGATGAGGTAGATACTCAGTTAAGTAATTTATGGTCCCCGGTATCGCACATGAATTCTGTGGTGAGCGATGATGAATGGCGCGAAGCCCATGATGCTTGCTTACCTTTATTATCTGAATATGGCACTTGGGTAGGGCAACATGAAGGTCTTTTTAAGCTGTATCAAGCGTTGAGTGAATCAGATGAATTTGCAAATTTAGATATGGCGCAACAAAAAATGATTACTAATACCCTGCGTGATTTTACTTTGTCAGGTATCGCGCTAGATGCTGAAAAAAAAGAGGAATATGGTAAGATTCAAGCACGTCTGTCTGAGTTATCATCGACCTTTTCAAACCACCTGCTCGATGCAACGATGGCGTTTCAAAAACATATTACGGATGAAAAGCAGTTGGCAGGTTTACCAGACTCAGCCAAATCTGCAGCCGCTCAACTAGCGACGCAACATAATTTAGCGGGTTGGTTATTTACGTTAGATATACCGAGTTATTTACCCATTATGAGCTACGCAGATAATCGCGAGCTTCGAGAAGAGATGTATCGTGCGTATGTGACACGTGCTTCAGAAATTGGCCCGAATGGTGGTGAATTTGATAATACAGCGATAATTGAGGAAACCTTATCACTGCGGACTAAGATCGCTAATTTATTAGGGTTTGAGCATTATTCACAGCGTTCTATTGCCACAAAAATGGCGGAGTCTACGGACCAAGTTAAAACGTTTTTACATGACCTAGCCCGTCAATCTAGGCCTCAAGCAGAGGCAGATCTAGCGGAAGTTAAGGCGTTTGCTGCTGAGCAGTATGGACGTACTGAATTACAAGCTTGGGATGTTGGATATTACTCAGAAAAACTCAAGCAAGATAAGTACGCCATAAGTGACGAAGAGTTGCGTCCTTATTTTCCAGAGACGCATGTTGTCCCAGGTCTATTTGAGGTGGTATCACGTCTCTTTGGATTAACTATTAAAGAACGTATGGATGTGGATACTTATCATCAAGATGTACGTTTCTTTGATATAACAGATAGTGATGGGAATTACTGTGGCAGCTTTTACTTAGATCTATATGCCCGTGCTAAAAAGCGTGGTGGAGCTTGGATGGACGAGTGCCGCGTGAAACGTCGAAGAACCGATGGTAGCTTACAGCACCCAGTGGCCTATTTAACGTGTAATTTCTCAGGACCAATAGATGGTCAACCAGCATGCTTCACCCACGATGAAGTCGTGACCCTGTTTCATGAGTTTGGGCACGGGTTACACCACATGTTAACAAAAATTGAAGTCTCCGCGGTATCGGGTATTAATGGTGTGGCTTGGGATGCCGTCGAATTACCTAGTCAGTTTTTAGAAAACTGGTGTTGGCAACCAGAGGCATTACAATTTATTTCGGGCCATGTTGATACGGGAGAGTCTTTACCTAAGGCATTGTTAGATAAGATGCTTGCAGCGAAAAACTTCCAATCAGCGATGCAAATGCTCCGTCAGATAGAGTTTAGTTTGTTTGATTTCACATTGCATATGCAGACAGATAATGTTGATGTTCAAGCGTTTTTAAATGATGTAAGAAATGCCATATCAGTGCTCACGCCGCCAGAATTCAATCGCTTTCAAAACAGTTTTGGTCACATTTTTGCCGGTGGTTATGCCGCTGGATATTACAGTTATAAATGGGCTGAAGTATTATCTGCAGATGCTTTTGCGGCTTTCGAAGAAAATGGCATATTTGATATATCAACCGGGCGTCGTTTCCTAGAAAAAATACTGCAAATGGGTGGCAGTAAAGAGCCGATGGCTTTGTTTGTTGATTTTAAAGGACGTGAACCTTCAGTAGATGCGTTGTTACGTCACAGTGGCATCGTGACTTAAGGTCGCGTGTAGTGATTACCTAGGTATGGCTGCTCGAATGTTTTCTGATTAAGCCATACCTACCGCGTTATCGCCTGTTGCATAGGCGATGGTCATGCTGATTTCTTGTAACGATAAGCCTGATTCTTTACGCCATTGGTTAAAGGCTTGCTGAATAGTTGTTAAGCTGCGTTTTGAAGTTAAGCCACCCTCGATCAATTGATGTGCACGAAAATATCCTTCTACATCGCGCGACAATAGAAAAGTGTCTTTGCCGATGGCGCGCAATGCATAAGGGCCTGTATTACCCCCTAGACGAGCGCCATGCTGTTTTAAGTATGCCCATAAACCGATGATATCTTCTTCAGGCCAATCTGCTAACCATTGGCCTACACTGCCGTATTCTAAAGCAATATCATGAAGCATCGAGGCATTCGCGCGAATAGTCATGACTTTTGACAAATTGCGGATTATTTTGGGGTCGGTCGCTTTTTTTTCAAGCATTTCATCCGGCATCATTAATAGCTTTTCGACATTAAACTCCCAAAATATTTCCTCAAAATGGGGCCATTTTTGACGCACTACCCGCCAAACGAAACCAGATTGAAATACCTTTTTAGACATCTCTGCTAGAACACGGCTACTATCTGTCTTGATTAACTCTTGATAAGTTTTAGGCGCAACCAGTAAAGACTGTAACATAGCTTCACTGCCTTTACGTTTCACTGCTCGGGCATAAATAGTACTGAATTTTTCCATAATAATCTCGGTTCGGACGATTGCGTGCGATTTATGATAATAGCCTTCATAGTGAGTTTAAGATCATTTTGTTACCGTATTTGTGCTGCTTATTCATGATCCGGATCTACTTTTATTTTAAGGCCGTGTTTTAGATTATCACAGATGGTGAGCAAACATTTAAATGGCTTTATTTCAAAAGGGCTTTTGTGTACTATTTACCGGTAAATTATAGCTGACTTACCTTTTAAAAAATTACGCAAAATTAGTGCATATTTTCGTGTTTTTCACATGTATGCCATCAGCTTTTTGTTTCTATTAGAATGTGGGATACCTTTTAATGCCAGATAAAATTGTGACTTCAGAGATTCAGCCTGCTTCTAATGAAAGAAGCAAAACGCATTTTGGCTTTACCCAGGTTGATACCGAACAAAAAGAGTCGCTGGTTGCAGATGTATTTCATTCCGTCGCAGCTAAATACGATCTTATGAACGATGTCATGTCGATGGGGATCCATCGTCTGTGGAAACGTTACACGATTGACTGCTCGGGAGCTAGAAAGGGACAACACATACTCGATTTAGCCGGTGGAACAGGTGACTTAACGGCCAAATTTTCGCGTATCGTGGGGTCAACTGGCTCAGTCACCCTGTCGGATATTAATCCATCTATGTTAGAAGTGGGTAAGGATAAACTTCGTGATATGGGGTTGGTTGATAACATCAAATATGTTGAAGCGAATGCCGAAGCACTTCCGTTTCCAGATAATCATTTTGATATTGTGACGATGGCTTTCGGATTACGCAATGTGACCCACAAAGAAAACGCATTGGCATCCATTTATCGAGTATTGAAACCAGGAGGCCGCTTACTTGTCCTTGAGTTTTCTAAACCGACAACAGCAGCATTAGAGAAAATATATGATACTTATTCATTTCATTTGCTACCTAAAATGGGTAAGTTAATTGCTGATGATGAAGATTCATACCGCTACTTAGCTGAATCAATTCGCATGCATCCCGATCAAGCGACATTAGAACAGATGATGCAAACAGCGGGTTTTGAGGGGACCTCGTTTACCAACTTAACCGGTGGCATTGTTGCATTGCATCGTGGATTTAAGTATTGATGCCGTTTAAGCAATTACTCTCTGGAGTGGCTGAACTGAGTGCCAATGAGTTACTGCAGTGGGATAGTGATTACCAAATCTATTTAGCGCCATTGGCGGGGCGTTCACTTGGGATCACATTGCTGCCATTTGATTTGACGATTCATTTGTATTTCAATACAACTCGCATTGATATTAGCTTACCAGAAAGTGTTTCAATAGGTTTGTCTGAATCCGATATCGAGGCAGAAGAATCTCCTTGCGATTGTCATCTAACTATTCATATTTCAGCTCTATCTGAGCTAAGTAATACGAATCAGCTCACACGTTTAATTAAAGAAGATAAACTGGATATTGAAGGTGATTTAGCTGTCGCTCAACATTTAAGCGCGTTAGTTAATCATCTTGATATCGATTTGACTGAGATATTAACTCATAAAATCGGAGATGTTCCGGCCCACACCTTGATGGGAACTGCCAGCTCAATCAAAGATTATGTGACTTACATTAAGCGTCACGCCGAAATTACACTTGGTGAAGCGTTAATTGAAGAAAAACGTTTAGTTGCGTCACCACTTGCATTAGCCCACTTTAGTGATGAGGTGACCCATACTCGATATTGGTGTGATCGTCTGTCTGCCCGTATTCAACGACTCGAACAAGCTCAACAGCAGGAAATAAAATAATATGGCCTCAAGGCGTTTTTACCAGATAGCTAAAGTTATTTTAGAGTATGGATTGGATGATTTGATCCCACCAAACTGGATCCCTTGGTACGCAAAAGCAGGTCGGCATTGTCTATTTTGGTTACGTAATCGTCATCAAAATACGTCAAGAGGAGCGCGAGCACGTTTAGCACTAGAATCACTGGGTCCCGTTTTTATTAAATTTGGTCAGATGTTATCAACTCGCCGTGATTTAATCCCTGCAGATATTGCTGATGAGCTTGCTATATTACAAGATCATGTCGTGCCCTTCGATGGAAAGATCGCAGAACAAACGATTTTAGATTCGTTGAAAATATCGCATATTGAAGACTTGTTTGCTGATTTTGACCCAGTACCGCTAGCCTCAGCATCGATCGCCCAAGTGCATACTGCCACACTCAAGGAAAGTGGTGACGAGGTTGTTATAAAAGTGATTCGACCAGGTATTGAGCCTATTATTGAGTCTGATGTAGAGCTGTTACGCAGTATTGCAGCAGTCGTGCAAAAATGGTTACCCGACGGTAAGCGTATGCGTCCAATTGAAGTGGTTGAGGAATATCAAAAAACAATTTTTGATGAATTAGATTTGGGGCGTGAAGCAAGTAATGGCATGGCAATTAAGCATAATTTCACCAATTCTAAAGCCTTATATGTACCTCATTTTTATACTGATTACTGTACCCAAAATGTAATTGTGATTGAGCGGATATACGGGATCCCGGTATCGGATATCTCAGCATTACGAGCGCAAGGTACTAATATGAAAAAGCTTGCCGAACGTGGTGTAGAAGTCTTTTTCACTCAAGTATTTCGAGATAGTTTCTTTCATGCAGATATGCATCCTGGTAATATTTTTGTGAGTACTGAGGCGCCAGATGATCCGCATTATATTGGCATTGATTATGGTATTGTTGGTACATTGAATGCTGAAGATAAACATTATTTAGCGGCAAATTTTATCGCTTTTTTTAATCGTGATTATCGCAAGGTCGCAGAATTACATGTTGATTCTGGCTGGGTACCTAGCGACACTAATGTCGACGATTTAGAAATGGCCATTCGTGCAGTGTGCGATCCTATTTTTCAAAAACCACTTGATGAGATTTCATTTGGGCATGTATTGTTGCAACTATTTAATACAGCCCGACGATTTAATATGGTAGTGCAGCCACAATTAGTGTTGTTACAGAAAACACTGTTATACATTGAGGGGCTAGGTCGCCATTTGTATCCTCAATTAGATTTATGGTCTACTGCGAAACCGTTTTTAGAAAATTGGATGAAGGAGCAAATGGGCTTTAAAGCGCTGTTTGACAAAGTAAAAAACAACGCACCGTTTTGGGCTGAAAAACTACCAGAGATCCCAGACTTATTCTTCAACACACTGAATCAGCTTAAAGTGTTGCCTGAACTGCAACGTCAACAACACGAAGCTTTAAAAGTCCAACAACGTATCCACCAAAAGGCGACATTGTATGGCATGTTAGGCTCCACTGGGTTTGTGATAGGGGTGTTGTTCGTTCTGAATGATTTGCCGGTGTATTACGACGCGAGTGCATTTATTTTGGGTGGTATATTCTGGTTTAAAGCAATATCGAAAGTCATGTCCAAACCCTAAAATTGATAACGAGCCCCTTCACCATAGAATGCTTCAAAGCGTAAAGCCAATCCATAAGAAGGTTCAAAGCCCTCTTTATCTAGCCATAATACAAAAGGTTCAAACTCAAAAAATAACCATTTTCGCATTGGATTACTGCGTAATTTAGCGCTCATATAGACTTGCTCTGTATGTGCGTTAGGTTGAGTTTTACCTTGCACAAACGTGGTAAACACTAAAGTGGATTGTAGATCTAATCGATAGTAGCGCTGTGCTTCGACATGCCATTTAAATTCATTGTGTTTATCCGAGTAATACCAACGATGTTTCAGTTTATCGAGTTTTTGGCCATCATGTTCATATAATAATGATGCTCCTACCTCAGCCCCAAAATAGTCCCGATTATAATAGTTGAGTTGGGTGTCGTAGAGTAAGTTAGTCTGTTGACTGAAGGAATGAAGGTTACGATATGTTGCTCGAGCAAATACTTGATCACGACGGCCAGCTCCTATTCGGTAGCTCACGTTCTTAAATCGAGGACTATAAAAGCGCAAGGCAAGCGTGGTGGATTGAGCTCTGTTTTCAATTTCACGACTGATTTTGACCTGATTTTCTAGCGCATCATCTTCATCATCACTGAGTAATAAATCGACTTTATTGGTCAATGAAGGCAGGGAAAATTTAATTTTAAACCGAGTATCAAACTCACCGATATCACGTGTTCTAGGTTCCCAACCAAATCGTATTTTTCCTGAGGCGCCAGCCTTACTCTTATTATTGGGAGCATCAATGAACCAATTATCAATAGTTTGAGCTTGTAAGTTGAATGTTTGTGTCAGTTGACGTTGCCAGCGATCGACCCAGATTTGCTCGGTCGGAATGACCTTTGTTTTGGTAATATTCTCATGCTTTTGCTCGACACCTTTTTTTTGTTCGACATTATTTTGCGCAACATTATTTACTTCTGCAATGTTGGGGTTAGCATAAACATAATTAGACATTAATATACACAAACAGGTATTTAGAAAAAAATGACAACGAGTAATCTTCATGACACCACTTCAAAATTAGATTATTAGGGACGATAAACTATTTAACGAATGTAATCTAATGCGGTTTATTTTATACTTGAGGTTAGAGTATAGAGTTATTCAGAAAGATAGACAAATAATCAAGTGGATAAGGAATGAATTATGGGTGGCATTAGTATTTGGAGCTTGCTATTAATTGCGTTAATTGTGATTTTATTGTTTGGGACAGGCAAGCTAAAAAACATAGGTGCTGATCTTGGCGGTGCGTTAAAAGGATTTAAAAAAGCGGTTAATGACGAAGGTGCTGGTCCAAAAGATGCAGATTTCACACCTGAGCAAATTAATGAAAAAGCGGATCCAAACGTCACTGTTACTTCTACTCAGGATGAGAAAAAAGAATAATTCATGTTTGATATTGGCTTTTGGGAATTATTGGTTATTGGGGTAATGGCACTGGTCATATTAGGGCCGGAGCGTTTGCCAGGTGCCTTACGTAGTACGATGAAAGTGGTGCGAAGTGTTAAACAAACCGCCACTGGATTTAAAAGTGAAGTGGAAGAACAGCTTCGTATCCATGAACTTCACGAAAACTTAAAAAAAGCCGAAAACCAAGGCCTTACCGGATTAAACCCTGAGTTGCAAAAAAGTGTGGATGAATTAAAAGCCGCAGCAGCTTCAGTCCAGCAGCCCTATAAAAAAGATAATTAATACATGGTATCGCAAAGCGGTCTTATCACCCACCTCATTGAACTTCGCAGTCGATTACTGAAAATGCTAGTCAGTGTATTATTAATTTTTGTGTGTTTATCGCCATTTGCTCAAACTATTTATCATTTACTTGCTCAACCATTACTAAATGCATTACCTGAAGGGGCGAGTATGATTGCAACGGATGTTGCATCACCTTTTTTGGCACCCTTTAAATTGACACTTGTTGTGGCTTTTTTTATTGCAATCCCTTACATCCTCTACCATATTTGGGCCTTTATTGCGCCGGCTTTATATCGCAATGAGAAGAAGTTGATTGCTCCTTTATTATTTTCTAGTTCCCTTTTATTTTATGCCGGTATGGCATTTGCTTATTTTGTTCTATTCCCCGTTGCCTTTGGATTCCTGACTAGTTTTGCTCCTGAAGGTGTGGTGGTTAGTACGGACATTAGTAGTTATTTAAGTTTTGTCCTGACGATATTTTTTGCTTTTGGGGTCGCGTTCGAGATCCCCATTGCGATTATTTTATTATGTTGGACAGGCGTGACTACGGCGCAGCAATTACGTCAAAAACGACCTTATATTGTTGTTGCGGCCTTTGTTGTTGGGATGTTATTAACACCACCAGACGTTATATCGCAGGTTCTTTTAGCGATTCCAATGTGGTTCTTGTATGAAGTTGGGATCATTATTGGTAGTATTTATAGTAAGCGTAATAGCTCAACTGAGCGAACGACTCAATCGGAATCATAATAAGAGAGAATTTTTATGTGTAATCACAGCCATAAACACTTACCACGATTTGTTTCATATGTAGTTATGATGTTGCTTTTGTGTTGTGGCATGTCAGTGTATGCAAAGAATCAATCCGTAGCTGATGCCATCTCATCTTGTGCTACACAGAAAAACAGTCTACAGCGCTTGGTCTGTTATGACCGTATTCATACCCAGTTACACAATTACAGCGATGTCGTATTAAATAAGCAACCAGTTCCTGAGTCATCAGACTCTGTCTCCAGTGAGAAGCCTTCTACACCTATAAGTGCTTCTACTCCAGTAACGCCCCACAATGAAGGGATAGCGACGACTGTCAATAAAACACAAGAAACGTTTGGTCAAACAGCCGTCACTGCGGATACGATGCAGGCTGTGATCATGGACATTAAAACGAATCGTAATGGGTATAAAACGATTACCTTAACTAATGGCCAAGTATGGAAACAAATGCGCAGTGAAGATCGTGCTAAGTTATCTGTCGGTCAGACAGTGACATTTGAAAAAGGGGTCTTTGGTGCGATTTACATGTCAGCTGAAAACAGTAATCGTCAACTCTCAGTGAAACGGATTAAATAGATACTATGTCAAATATGCATCATCAATATCCACTTGTTCGTCCTCGTCGTTTGCGTGCAACTTCTGGTGTACGTGCTATGGTAAGTGAGGCGAGTTTGTCGGTAAAAGATTTCATTTACCCGGTATTTGTACTTCCAGGTAGAGGTCAGATCGAAGCTGTTGAATCGATGCCAGATGTCTATCGCTATAGCGTTGATACCTTATTAATTAAGCTTCAGGAGGTGGTCGATTTAGGCATTCCTGCGATTGCTTTATTTCCTGTTACACCAAATGAGCATAAATCACTTCAAGCAGAAGAAGCCTATAATCCCAATGGTTTGGCACAAAGTACCGTCCGTGCTGTGAAGCAGCGTTTTCCTGAACTTGTGGTGATGACTGATGTAGCATTAGATCCATTCACCACACACGGGCAAGATGGCATTATTGATGAGCAAGGTTATGTGCTAAATGATACCACTTGTGAAGTACTAGTGAAGCAGGCTTTATCGCATGCAGAAGCGGGTGCAGATATAATTGGTCCATCAGATATGATGGATGGCAGAGTAGGTCTTATTCGCCAAGCCTTGGAGCAAGCTGGTTATGTCAATACTTGTATCATGGCTTATTCTGCTAAATATGCTTCAAGTTATTACGGTCCTTTTCGAGATGCTGTCGGTTCAGCTGGTAATATCAAAGGCGGCAATAAATATACTTATCAAATGGATCCTGCGAATTCAGATGAAGCAATTAAAGAGGTTGCTTTGGATTTAGCTGAAGGGGCGGATATCGTTATGGTTAAACCGGGTATGCCTTACTTAGATATTGTCAGACGGGTTAAAACAGAACTCCATGCTACTACTTTTGCTTATCAAGTCAGCGGTGAATACGCCATGCATCATGCCGCATTTGCAAATGGCTGGCTGAGTAAAGATGCAGTGATACTAGAAAGTTTGATAAGTTTTAAACGTGCGGGTGCGGACGGCATTTTAACGTATTTTGCAATCGAAGCCGCTAGACTATTACAACAGCGCTAAGGTAATTGGCTGACCTCAGTGCCTAAAAAGGCACTAAGGTTAACGTTTGTTTCGCTTTATGCATTAGCCAGGTCTCATTTGCAAGTTCTGTTGCAACCAATTTATTCTCGGCTAACCATGATTTTTTAATACGTAGTATCCATGATGGCTCAAGCTCACTCCCGTCTATTTGTATCTCAGCAATATTAGTAATCGCTTTATCTTGGGTCCGTTTAATATTCAATATCACTGCTAAGCGCAACACTTTTAATAAGGGCAATAAGTTATCTCTAACCTCATCAGGGTAATCATAAAATGCCTCTTCCTGGATATCACCGCGATGGTATTTGACTAGTTCCGCGATACATTGTTTTTGGAGTTTAGTATAACCAGGTAGATCAATATGTTGCAGAATATAGGCCCCGTGAAGGTGTTGTTGTTTAAATTCTATATGTAAACCAATTTCATGCAGCATAGAGGCTGCATACAGCATATTTTCCCCATCGAAACTGGGAATGGTAAGCGCTTGGTAAATTTGTTTGAATAATGCTATTGCAGTCTGTGTCACAGCAATTGCCTGCTGTTTATCAATATGGTATTTGCTAATGCATGCGTTCAAAGTTTGTGTACGTCTATCGGTTAGAGGCTGATTATCTAACATGCCATAAATAATTCCCTCACGCAGTGCGCCTCCAGCAATATTCATCGTGTTTATCGTTAACGACTCAAATAATGCGATGAGAATAGCCAGTCCAGATGGGAATATAATGCGACGAGACTCGACAAGACCCTCAACGTTTAGTTTATCAATATGCGCTGCGGCAATACATTGCGCTTTTAGTTGATGAAGGTAGTTGAGTTTAATCTCATCTCGGATCCCTTGTTGGATCAAAATATCGGTAATGGCTTGTGGTGTACCAGATGCGCCTAAAGCTTGGTGCCAGTCGAAGCATTTAAATGCATGTGAATGTGGTAAGATCTCTGCTTTAGCCATATTGATAGCATGTAGAAAGTTACTTTCAGTTAAATGACCATCAACAAAATATTGCTGCATGTATGTGACACAACCCATATTAAATGAATGCACATGTAATGGCTGCATATCGCGCCCAATAATCACTTCGGTACTGGCGCCACCAATATCAATAACCAAGGTATTACCTGTGGTAGTCGAGGTGTAAGCCACTCCCCGATAGATTTCTATGGCTTCTTCTTCACCGCTAATAATGTGTAGCTTTGAATTGAGTATCGTTTCCGCTTTTACCACAAATTCATGTGCATTTTGGGCTAAGCGCAACGTTGCTGTTGCAACGATTTTAACATTTTCTATGGGGATGTTTTTCAACCGATCTGCAAAGGTGGTCAAGCATTGCCAGCCACGTTCCATTGCCAGATCATCGAGGTTGTTTAACTCATCTAAGCCTGCCGCTAACCGAACCTTCTGTTTTACTTTAGATACGATCTGTACGTTACCATCAACTACGTGTACCACGACAAGGTGGAAACTGTTTGATCCTAAATCGACAGCGGCATAATAATCACCTTTCGGTTTCAATGTCGTTAGATCTTGATGAGTGATACTAGCGTCTATGGTTTCGGTCTGATCGTGCATAGTTTTTGCTTTTATGATTGCCTCTTGAATTGCCGGTTCCATGGCGTTTTCTACTGGTAAATTTAGGGGGCGTTAGATCCGTGAGTAACGCACCACTATCATAATCTGTCACTGGTATTGAGTGTTCAATATACGCCTCAATTTCGGGTAAGTTCAAGGCATATTTTTCACATGCAAAACTAATAGCATGGCCACTTTTACCCGCACGACCAGTACGTCCAATTCGATGCACATAATCTTCAGCATCGTCGGGTAGATCAAAATTGAATACATGTGTCACTTTTTCTATGTGTAACCCACGAGCAGCTACATCGGTGGCAACCAGAATGTCGAGTTTACCCTTAGAGAATTCTTCCATTATGGACATGCGTTTTTTCTGAGGTACATCACCACTGAGTAAGCCGACACGATGCCCATCGGCCATGAGCCAAGCGGCAACAGTTTCGCAACTAAACTTAGTGTTAGCAAAAACGACCGCTTTCTCTGGCCATTCATTTTCTAATAATGTGAGTAATAATCTAATTTTATCATCATCCGATGGATAAAATAGTTCCTCTTGAACACGCGTAGCCGTTTTCTTTTCTGGCTCAATTTGTACATGAGTTGGGTTATTCATGTGCTCATATGCCAGCTCTTGTACACGATAACTCAATGTTGCAGAGAACAACATGCTTAAACGTTCGGTTGCTTGTGGCATACGTTTAAACAGATAGCGAATATCTTTGATAAAACCTAGATCAAACATACGGTCAGCTTCATCAAGTACAGCTACTTGTAAATGGTCGAGAGAAAAAATACCTTGTTTGTAGTAATCAAGAATACGTCCTGTTGTCCCTATAATAATATCGACACCATTTGTTAAAGTTTGTCGTTGATCTTCATAACCTTCGCCCCCATATATCAAACCGAGGTTCAAGCCTGTATGTTTACTCAATAGCTCCGCGTCGTTATAAATCTGGACTGCAAGCTCGCGAGTAGGCGCCATAATCATTGCCTTGGGCCCTTTTTCATTATTTTTATGCGTCAATAAATAGTGAAAAGTGGCGACAAGGAAAGCAATAGTTTTACCTGTTCCCGTTTGAGCTTGGCCTGCAATATCCAATTCTTGGATAAGTGGTGGCAGACTTAGTGCTTGAATGGGTGTACAATATTCGAAGTTTGATTCGTTTAGAGCATCTATGATTGATTGATGGATCTTTAAATCCGAAAATCGAGTATCTGTTAAATGAGTTGTTTGCATTAATATATATTCAGTGCTTGCATTAAAAACTACTTTTATATAACACTATGGTAAACAAATTAGAAGTTTTACCAACTTGGAGAATAAAATGAGCGACAAGATTATCACATTATCTGATGATAAATTCG
>CATECQ010000020.1 GCA_949498985.1 Glaciecola sp. HTCC2999 | reverse complement strand
GTCTCCTTGGTGTGACCCGCATCGGAGACGGGTAGGTTGCTTGAGCCTGTGAGTGATTGCAGGCCTAGACGAATGATTGTCCACGACAGAACCCGGCTTATCGGCCAACTTCCACTTTTCTATATATCAGTCCAGCTGACATGATTTCTTTTATACTGCGCTATTTGTTAAAAAAATGTTGTTTCAATTGAACATTAACGCCTATCTCAGGTATAAACGTTATATATTTTAAAATCATAGGATATTGTGATGTTGGATCAAGAAGTCACTAAAACTGAAGACACAAACATGTCAGCTACTGCACCATCTAAATCAGACGCTCCACTCAATGAAACCTCTGAACTTGGTTATCAGCCTGACGATCCCAATAGCATTTTTGATCATCTCAACACCCATTTTATGATGCAGCGAAAAGCGTTTGATCAACATCCTTTTGAATCGCTGGATGAACGACGCAATCATCTCAGTCAACTCAAAGCCATGCTAATGGATAATATGGATGAAATAGTGACTGCAATCAACGCCGATTATGGTAATCGTTCGATGCATGAATCTATGCTGGCCGAAATATTGGTGGCTGTTGATGACATTATTTCTTCACGAAAAAAAGTCAAAAAATGGATGAAAGTGCAAAAACGTCATGTCGACATTACTATGTTTTTTGGGGCGAAAAATTCAGTTATCCCACAGCCTATTGGTGTCATTGGTTTGATTATTCCCTGGAATTTCCCCATTAATTTATCATTTATGGGACTCGCTGCGGCATTTGCAGCTGGGAATCGCGCGATGGTTAAAATGTCAGAAAATTCCCGCCACCTTTGTGCTTTGCTAATTAAACTGACTCCCAAATATTTTAGTCCTGAGAAACTGCAATTTTTTGATGAAACGGGCATCGTTGGTCAGCAATTCTCAAGCGTGCCATTTGATCATTTAATGTTTACTGGTTCAGGCGCGACAGGACGAAAAGTCATGGCCAATGCAGCGAAAAATCTGACGCCGGTGACGTTAGAGCTAGGGGGGAAATCTCCTGCAGTATTATGCCCTGATTATGATATGCAAAAAGCAGTCGAGCGCATGATATTTGCGAAGCAATATAACGCAGGCCAAATTTGTACTAATATTGATTATTTATTTGTGCATGACTCTCAACTGGAACAGTTTATCTTAGCGGCGACTGAGTGGACAAAGAAACACGTACCAGATATTGGTTCCAAGGATTACACTTCCATCATTGATGAGGTGTCTTTTAATCGTATAGCAGCAACAGTAGAAGATGCTAAAGCGAAAGGTGCAAGAGTCATAAATTTAAATGATCAAACACCTGATCCTGTGATGCGTAAATATCCACTCACATTAATTTTAGATATTACAGAAGATATGACGATCGCGAATCGTGAAACATTTGGCCCGTTGCTGTTAGTGATGCCATATTCAGACAAAAAAGATGTTGTAGAATATGTGCAATCAAAAGATCGACCACTTGCATTTTATCCTTTTACTAATGATTCAGGTCTCGCGGATTATTATATTGAAAACGTGATGTCTGGTGGCGTATCCATTAATGATGCACTGTTCCATGTTGCACAGCATGATTTGCCATTTGGAGGCATTGGCCCGAGTGGAATGGGCCATTATCACGGCTATGAAGGTTTCTTAACTTTTTCTAAATTACGTCCTGTATTTAAACAAGCGAGTTTTTCGACCCTTAAATTTCTTGCTCCGCCATATGGTAAATTAGCGAATAATGTCTTGAATATGTTAATTAAACTTCGTAAATAGCCATTGTACATTCATAGATATACATTAAGGAAAAATACGATTGTTGTTGAATGCCATTAGATCCGGTTCTTATCATTCTTTTATCTGTGTATTGAAGGGAATGAATGTTCTATTTTTAATTGTAGGGTTATCTTTTCATTCGAGTGCTTATGCAGATTTGATAAAAGGTGATGTTGCATTAGCTGCCGGTGACCTAACTGAGGCGATAGCATTTTATCAATCCAGTGAACATGATATAGAAGCTAAAATCAAACTCGCCTCCATTTGGATGAACCGCGATTTAGATTCTGCAGAAGACTGGATTGAAAAAGCGCGTAAACAAAATCCAGAGCATGCGCCGATGCATTTTTTGCGAGGGCAAATTATGGGTATGCAAGCCTCAAATAGTATTTTCTCAGCATTAAGTTATGCGAGTAAAGCACTGGAAAGTTTTGAAAAAGCGGTCGCGTTAGCACCTGATAATGTCAATTATCAAAACGGTTTACTGTCTTTTTATACCCAAGCGCCAGGCATTGCCGGTGGTGATATGGATAAAGCTAAATCGGTTGCGTTAGCGATTGCTGCATTAGATCCCATTGAAGGGTTAAAAGCGAATATCATGGTGTATTCACAGCTTGATGATCAAGAAGGGCTAAATGCATTGCTCCAAAAGGGATTAACTGAACATAGTGATGATCCATGGTTTATGTTTACTGCAGGGATGATTAAACAAAGCCAACAAGAATATGCCCAAGCTGTCGGGTTGCTGAGTCAAGTAAGTAAAAATCAAGAGGCTAAAAATGAAGAATCAACGGACCAGACGAATAGCCAGCGTTATTACTCTGCACAATACCAAATAGGTAAAACAGCCATTCTCGCCAATGATTTTTATGAGCAAGGATTGAATGCACTTAATAACTACATTGACAATGCACTTATTAGTGATGGGATGCCGAGTATCGGGTGGGCGAGCTTGAGAAAAGCTAATATTATCGAAGCGATGGGAGATAAAACCGCTGCTTACCAATTATATATGAGCATCGAGCATCATGATGATAAGCAATTGAAAAAGGAATTAAAAAAAGCCCTTAAACGTTTTCGATAGTGGGATTCAAGGAGTGTTCGAAATGTCACCTCATGTGTCACTACAGTTATATTTCCCATATTTTTAGTATGATAAAGATACGGATAAAATAAGAGTTAAGTCATGGTCCCATTGGTCTTTCACCCGATATATTCTCAATTAGATTTACCACATCGACATCGTTTTCCTATTGAAAAGTATCAAGGTATTTATGATGCCCTCATCAACTTAGGCGTTGCTCCCGATGATTTCCATACACCTACCCCCTTAGAGCCTAATGATCTTGCACAAATATATGACAAGGATTACATCATTCAGTTATGTAATGGGCAATTAGATCCTAAAGCAATGAGGCGAATTGGGTTTCCATGGTCGGAGCAACTTATTCAACGCACCTTAACCGCGGCTGCAGGTACAGTGCTAACCGCAGAGCTTGCTTTAGAACATGGTAAAGCACTCAACCTTACTGGCGGATATCATCATGCGTTTGCCGATTTTGGGTCGGGTTTTTGCATGATCAACGACTTGTATCTAGCAGCAAAAACGATGCTCAATAAAACTGATATTGATTCAGTACTGATTTTTGATTGTGATGTACATCAAGGAGATGGTACTGCTTTATTAGCAACCAATGATGATGATATTTTTTCAGTCTCTATTCATGGTGAGAAAAACTTCCCTCATCGCAAACAAGTATCTAACATCGACATAGGTTTGGCTAAAGGTACAGGTGATGATGAATATTTAGAAACCGTTGACAGTGCTTTGCATTTAGCATTCGTTCAGGCCCAGCCTGATGCGGTGATATACGATGCTGGCGTGGATATACATATTAATGATGATTTAGGTCATTTAGATATCACAACAAATGCGGTTAGAGTACGTGATGAAATGGTATTTGCCAAATGCAGTGAAGCAAGTATACCCGTTGCAGCAGTCATTGGCGGTGGGTATCAGCGCGATATTGATGCTTTGGTAGATGTCCATTTACAATTATTTTTAGCCGCAGGGGTCATCGGTAGTTAATAAACCCTTAATACGCACCTTTATAATCTAATCAAAATGATTGCATGTTGATTTTTGATCATCTACACTATTTACATTGAATGACCAATGAGTGTGATGATATGAACATAAACCCTGATTTTTCCCATACCTTACAGCAACAAGTAGATGCGCTTCCTCATGCCCAGAAAGAGCGTTTGGCTTTCATTGATTTTAGCTTACAGTATTTTGGACATATTTCACGCACTGAGCTGATTGCGCGATTTAAAACAGGGCTTGCTGCGGCGACCCGTGACTTTGCTCAATACCGTTCGATTGCACCAGAAAATTTAATTTTAATACACCAAACCAAATCGTATTATCGTACGTATGAATTTGTGTCAGTCTTTGTCCATGAACCTCAACAAGTATTAACTGCGTTAGCTCAAGGTTTTGGAAATGGTATTGCTAGTGATAAGTTAGCATCTGAACAGTGTTTTGATGCGGTACGTCTTATTCACCCTGATACTGAAATAATCGCAGCCATTATGCGCTCAATACATCAAGGTAGCATGATGAATTGTAGATATGTTTCAGTTAGTTCAGGTGAGGGAGAGCGAGATTTAGTGCCACATGCATTGATTAATAACGGACATCGTTGGCACGTACGAGCATATGATCGTCAACATCAAGCGTTCCGTGATTTTGTCTGTACTCGTTTTACCTACATTGCAAATACTGATGAACCGGTTCATCCGCATGAGTCGGCACAGGCTGATAGTCAATTTAATGAGCTTGTGACGCTATCATTAATACCACATCCCAGTCTAGAGTCCACTCTAGCGATTGAGATGGATTATTCGATGGTAGATGGAAAAGTAGACATTCATGTCCGCGCTTGTGTTGCAGCTTATGTGTTAAGGCAATGGCAAGTAGATTGTTCACAAAATTCTCGGATCAGTGGTCAGGGATGTCAGTTAGCATTAGCTAACCTGGAAGTGTTATCTAAAATAGAAAATGTGACCATTGCCCCAGGGGCAAGGCAATAATTGTTCAAAATGATCACTATTTTTTGGTAATTTTTATCTAAATTTTGAAACTTATTATGATGTCCTTGGTCAGACTATTTATTAAGAATAAAGAGGTGAACCATGCAATTATCTCCTACTCAACGGTTCAATGAAGCGCTTATCAAAACGGCTGTGTTACTTTATCAAGTCGATGGAATGGTTAGTCTGACCGAGCAAGATTATCTGGAAGAGGTCATTAAAGGTTTAAATTGGCAAAGCCCGATTTGTAAAGAGGCTTTTTTAACCCAAGCCATTCATGAAGCACGTGTAGCAAAAGATACTGATCAAGCAATGTCGTTCATCAAAGAACTCGCGGATGATTTAAATTTTGATGCAGCAAAAGTAGTGGAAGTTGCGATGGGAATTACTGGTGTAGATGGTGAACGTTCTGAGCGAGAAACTGATTTATTGCATTATTTAACGCATAAGCTGCTCGCCCGAGAACTTACCACTGCTAATGCTGTGGCATAATCTGTATTCATGTAGAGTTAAAGTGCGTTATTGTTGGGTCATATTCAATACCGCGTTAACCAATTTGGCGATACCTAAATCTGCTTCCACTAGATTACTCGCTAACATGTAAGCAGGTGTCGTCACGACTTTGTGTATTTCATCAACCACAATACTCTCTACCGTGCAGTTTTCATGTACCGCGCCGATACTAGAAATTGCTTGAGCTGTATCTGGATCATTTCCAATAGTCAGTTTCACACGGGCTTCCGGCCCATAAATCAGTGGGATCATGGCAGGGGCAATACACATGTAGCCTGCTGGTTTATTCGCTTGAGCAAATTGCTGACAAGCGTTGAGCATATCACTTGTAATGGCAGCTTCTGCACCTTTAATAGCAAAGTCACATAGGTTTTTGGCTGCACCAAATCCTCCTGGAACAACCAGTGCATCAAAGTCAGAAGCATTTAAATCACTTAGCGGTGTGATAACACCACGTGTAATACGCGAAGCTTCTATCATAACATTACGCACCTCGGGCATCTCATCACCAGTTATGTGATTCACCGTATGCATTTGTTCGACATCAGGAGCAAAGCATGTGAATTCTGCTCCTGCTTTAGCTATATGTAACAAACTCAACACGGCTTCATTGATCTCGGCACCATCATATACACCACAACCGGCTAGAATGACTGCTACTTTAGGCATAAAAATCTCCCCGAATTAATTGACTATATGGATCATTGATTGTGAACGTTGAAAACATTAAGTTTACCCAAAAGCAGCGATAGTGACTAGATGTTTTGACTCAGGCGTTGGCGAATGAAGGTAGATAATGTGCGACTTACCTCAGGATGTTGGGTGTCAAAATTAAATAAACAAATATTAATTTTGCCTAGTTTGGGTAATAGTGGACTGCGTAATATATCTAAGTTATTTGGTACCGAAGATTTTGCTAGTGGAGTGATCCCAAGTCCTTGCTGCATAGCTGCAATAAGTCCATATAAATCAGGATTAGTATAACGAATTTTCCACATTTGGGTTTGTTGCTTTAATTGTTCAATAGCACGGCTGCGATACACACAGCCATCAGGTGCTAGTACCAATGAAATTAAATTAGGCTTAATTGGAAATGAATTATCACCGACCCAAACGAGCTCATCTTTGCGGATCAGTTCGCCATTGGTTTTTTGGTCTGGGTGAACTAACGCAAGGACTAAATCAAAGTCATCTTTTCGTGCGCTGGATAGAAGATTGCGTGACAATGCAGAAGTCACATCCAGAGATACATCCGGATAGCGCTTAGAAAACTCGCCTATCAAACTAGGTAATAAGGTGGATGCAAACTCCGATGGGATCCCTAATCTTAATCGACCTTTTAGTGATTCAGTTTGTGCTGTTTGTAAAACTTCGTCGTTGATTGCTAGTAATGCGCGTGCATGTGGTATTAACCACTCACCATCGAGGGATAAGACATGTCGTTGTCCCACTTTAGTAAACAATCTTTTACCCAGTTGAGATTCAAGCTTTTTAATTTGTAATGAAATAGCCGGCTGAGATCGTCCTATCACCTCACCTGCTTTTGCATACCCACCCATGTCATGTACGGTGACAAACATGCGGAGCGCATCTAAAGAAAGTTGTTGCATAACGATAGCTTATATTTATAAGTTAATTTATGAATAGAGGTATAATACATTTAAAAAAATTATATATAAATAAAACTTTCAAATTAGTTTTTGAATCAGACTATAGGTAATATCGCACCATAAACGTTGATAAATAGGCACGATTTTTCATGACAAATAAAACGATTTTACATGCGAAACACATCGAAGCTGGCGCAAAGATGGTGGACTTTTTTGGTTGGGATATGCCCATTAATTACGGTTCTCAGATTGAAGAGCATCATGCCGTACGCCGTGATGCCGGTATGTTTGATGTGTCACATATGACAATTGTCGATGTGAAAGGTGTCCAAGCCCAAGCCTATTTACGTCATCTGTTAGCTAATGATGTCGTCAAATTACAAGATAAAGGCAAAGCGCTTTACTCGGGTATGCTCAATGAGGCCGGTGGTGTGGTCGATGATTTGATCGTGTATTTTTTCGACGAAACTAACTATCGCTTAGTGGTTAACTCAGCTACAAAAGAAAAAGATTTAAACTGGTTAAACCTTCAAACTAAAGGGTTTGATGTGACTATCACAGAACGTGATGAGTTTGCGATGATTGCTGTGCAAGGTCCTAATGCTAAGGCTCAAGCATGTAAATTATTTTCGGCTGCACAACAAGAAGCGGTTGCAGGTATGAAGCCATTTTATGGTGTTCAAGCGGAAGATTTATTTATTGCCACTACCGGCTACACCGGTGAGGCAGGTTACGAAATTATGGTACCTAACGCCCATGCGGCTGACTTTTGGCAGCAACTTCTGGATTTAGGTGTGACACCATGTGGACTAGGTGCACGTGACACTTTACGTTTAGAGGCGGGGATGAACTTATATGGTCAAGATATGGATGAAACGATTTCACCATTAGCCGCTAACATGGGATGGACGATTAGCTGGGAGCCAGAAGATCGATATTTTATTGGCCGTGATGTATTAACGCAGCAACGCGCTGAAGGGACTGACCAGTTAGTCGGTTTGGTGATGAAAGAAAAAGGGGTATTACGCGCAGGTCAAAAAGTGACCGTCGCTGGTGGTGAAGGTGTGATTACATCCGGCACTTTTTCACCCACACTAGGACATTCTGTTGCGCTTGCACGTGTGAGTCATACCGTCACCGATACTGCCGAAGTTGAAATGCGCAAAAAGTGGGTTACAGTAGATGTTGTTAAGCCCAGTTTTGTGCGCAACGGCAAAAGTGTTTTATAAGTTATTTTTTACATATTTATTATTTAGGAACGATTATGAGCAATATTCCAGCAGAATTACGTTATGCAAGTACTCACGAGTGGGTTCGCCCTGAAGGTAATGGTATTTTTACTGTGGGGATCACTGAACACGCCCAAGAATTATTAGGCGATATGGTATTTTTAGATTTACCTGATGAAGGTGATGAAATTGCGACGGGCGATGATGTGGCTGTCGCAGAATCTGTTAAAGCCGCGTCTGATGTTTATGCACCTATCAGTGGCGAAGTCATCGCGATTAACGAAGATTTAGAAGATTCACCTGAGTTGGTAAATACTGACCCATACGGTGATGGCTGGATGTTTAAAGTCAAAGCAGATGATGCGGGTGAAGTTGAAAGCCTGTTAACAGCAGATGGATATGCTGAAAGTATTGAAGACGAGTAAGTCGATTTAATGCGCGAATGCATTGCTTTATCTGTTTGCCGTGGATAAAGCGATGAGGATGTTTTACCTTGTTACCAAAGAAGTGCTTAACTTATGCCATTTTCAAATGTACCACTCAATAGCCTTGAGCAAAAAAATGATTTTATTCGTCGTCATATTGGTCCAGGCCGCCCAGAAATTGCAGCGATGCTCGATAGCATTGGCGCTACCTCACTAGCCGATTTAATGACTCAAACTGTTCCTTCAAGTATTCGCTCTGAAGGGCTGAATGTCGGGGAAGCGTTTACTGAGGTAGAAGCATTAGCAGCACTTAAAGCGATTGCATCTCAAAACCAAGTCAAACGTTCGTTTATAGGTATGGGATATTACAATACGCATACGCCCAATGTAATTTTACGAAATGTATTAGAAAACCCAGGTTGGTACACTGCTTACACACCTTATCAACCAGAGATTGCTCAAGGGCGTTTGCAAGCTATTTTGAATTTCCAACAAACCACCATTGATTTGACCGGTATGGAATTAGCCTCGGCGTCTTTACTCGATGAAGCGACAGCCGCGGCAGAAGCAATGGCGCTGGCTAAACGAGTGTCTAAAAATAAAAAATGTAATCGCTTCTTTGTGGCTGATAACGTACATCCTCAAACCAAAGACGTGATTCAAACACGTGCTGATATGTTTGGATTTGATGTTATTTATGGTGCGGCAGTGAATGTTGCAGAGCACGATGTATTTGGGGCGTTGTTACAATACCCTGGTACCGAAGGTGAGCTGCAAGATATTTCCCAGATTATCGCCCAGTTGCAATCGAACAAAGCCATTGTCACAGTCGCCACTGATTTACTGGGTTTAACGTTAATTAAACCGCCAGGTGAGCTGGGTGCCGATGTGGTTTTTGGTTCCGCACAACGCTTTGGTGTGCCTATGGGCTATGGTGGTCCACATGCTGCGTTCTTTGCGACGCGTGATAGTTACAAGCGTTCATTACCAGGCCGAATTATCGGTGTGTCAAAAGATACGCGTGGTCGTCCTGCATTACGTATGGCATTACAGACTCGTGAACAACATATCCGCCGTGAAAAAGCCAACTCAAATATCTGTACTGCACAGGTACTATTGGCCAATATGGCATCATTTTTTGCGGTTTATCATGGTCCGATGGGATTGACTCAAATAGCTTCACGTATTCACCGTTTAGCAAATATATTTGTGCATGGATTAAAAGCGAATAACGTTTCAATACGTCACAATACTTTCTTCGATACTGTGACTGTGAACGTTGCTGATGAATCGGTTAAAACCGCAATCATTCATCGTGCTGCGGCATTGGATATTAACCTACGTACCAATATTGAAGGTGCGCTATCGGTCGCTTTTGATGAAACCACAACGCGTGAAGATGTTATCGATTTGTTTGCTGTATTTTTAGGTGCAGCAGAGCATTATTCAGACCTACTTGAAGATATTGACGGGCAACTAACAGAGTCCGGTACCCATGGTATTCCTGATAGTTTAGTACGCAAAAGTGAGTTTTTGACTCATGAGGTATTTAATTCATATCACTCAGAAACTGAAATGTTGCGGTATATTAAATCGTTAGAAGACAAAGATTTGGCGTTAAATCACTCTATGATTGCATTGGGTTCTTGTACGATGAAATTAAACGCAACTGCGGAAATGATCCCCGTTACTTGGCCAGAGTTTGGGCAATTACATCCATTTGCACCTATTGAGCAAGCTGGTGGTTATCAGCAAATGATTGATGAGCTGACAAAATGGCTGATTGATATTACGGGTTACGATGCGATGTCGATGCAACCTAATTCGGGTGCACAAGGTGAATATGCTGGATTATTAGCGATTAAACGGTACCATGCGAGTCGTGGTGATGAACATCGTGATGTCGTGCTTATTCCACAATCCGCTCATGGTACAAACCCTGCTTCTGCCCAAATGGTCAGTTATAAAGTGGTCGTAGTCAACTGTGATAACGAAGGTAACGTTGACTTAGTTGATTTACGCAATAAAGCCGAAGAAGTCGCTGATAATCTAGCTTGTGCGATGATAACTTACCCTTCAACCCATGGTGTATATGAAGAAACGGTCAAAGAGATTTGTGATATTGTGCACGAGTTCGGTGGTCAGGTATACATGGATGGTGCCAACATGAATGCGCAAGTGGGGATAACCTCACCGGGTTTGATTGGTTCCGATGTATCCCATTTAAATCTGCACAAAACGTTTTGTATCCCACACGGTGGTGGTGGTCCAGGAATGGGTCCTATCGGGGTAAAAGCTCATTTAGCCCCGTTTTTACCAAATCACACTCAGGTTGAAATTAAGGCTGGAGGCACGCAAGATCAGCTGGGAGACAGTGACCATCGAAATGGTGCTGTATCGGCAGCGCCATGGGGCAGTGCTTCAATTCTTCCAATAAGTTATATGTACATTAAAATGATGGGTTCAGAAGGGCTGAAACGCGCTTCAGAAGTCGCTATTTTGAACGCGAACTACATAGCCCAGCAGCTAGAAGGGCATTACCCAATCTTATACAAAGGTCAAAATGGCCGAGTTGCGCATGAATGTATTATTGATTTACGTCCAATCAAAGAAGCTTCTGGTGTGACTGAGATGGATGTTGCGAAGCGTTTGAACGATTATGGTTTCCATGCTCCAACGATGTCATTCCCTGTTGCTGGTACGTTAATGATTGAGCCTACTGAGTCAGAAGCAAAAGTCGAATTAGACCGTTTCATTGAGGCGATGATTGGTATCCGTAAGGAGATTGCTAAAGTGGAATCTGGTGAGTGGGACAGTATTGATAATCCACTTTATAATGCCCCACATACATTAGCTGATATTGTGGATGCACAATGGGAACGTAGTTATTCTCGTGAGCTAGCAGCCTATCCAGTTGAAGCGGTGAAACGAAATAAATTCTGGCCATCCGTGAATCGAATTGATGATGTGTATGGTGATCGTAATTTAGTCTGTAGTTGCCCAGATCTTGATAGTTATCGGGATTTTGCAGAAAGTTAAATCACGGCATTTAAGATTGTCTATATTTTGTAAATGGTGCACTTAGGTGCACCATTTTTGTAAGTGATAATGAGATATTCTAGAAAGATTGAGGCATTGACTTGGGTTGACGTTGAAAATTTGATGTTTGTAATAATAAACATAATGAGATTAACAACATACCGAACCAACCCATCATTTTGAAACTTTCACCAATGATTGAAACGGCTAAGAGAGTCGCGACTAAGGGTTCAATGAGGGTGATTAACGTCGCCTTACTGGCATCTATCCGTTTGAGACCAAAAGCAAAAAACAGATAACCAAGATACATAGGGATGATAGCCATATACAACGACACAAGAGTGTTGGTAGGGCTTGAAAATAAATTTTCACCGGTGAACCATAAAGATGGTAATAAAAGCAGAGCGGCACAACCGAACATGCTTGACATAGAGGATTGTGAATGGACACCACTTTCAATTAAGTGTCTTGCCGCCCATGAATAGCTTGCGTAAGTGAGACCTGCAATAAAACCCAGTACAATCCCTATATGTTGTAGCAATATATTTTGTGTTGTATGACTAGCTTGCTCTTTCCCGAGTGTTAAAAGAGCTATCCCTATTACCCCAATGATAAAACTTATTAACCATTGAAAAGAAATCCGTTTTTTACTAATGAGACGCTCAAGAATCGCAGCAAAAAATGGTGCTGTGGCAATCGATACAACGGTGCCAATTGCTACCCCAGCGAAGCGCATTGAAGAATAAAATGCTAAGGGATAGATTGCTATTGATAAAGCACCCAAAAATAATATTTTGGGTTGAGCCAGTAGTAACTTATAGTCGACACTCAGTGTTTTACGTGCAGTAAACATAAGCAATACCCCTGCTGATCCCATCGAAAAAGCACCTATTGCTAATGGGCTTATATCAGGAGACAAACTTGCCGCAGTGCCTGTTGTTCCCCATAAAAGGCTTGCCAAGATAATGGCAAACGTACCATGAAAACGTTCGTATTTTTGACTCACAAAGGCGCCTTACTATCAATATTATAGTGATAGCATTATATGCTTTTACATGAAGAATGGTTTAACAATTCGGACGCATTTATTAACCATAAGGACTTATTTTATGCGTTAAACTTGGTGGGGGGGAAACCATAAAATTGCGAAAATTTTCGACTGAAAGCCGATAAATCTTTATAACCAACTTTTTCACCTATTATCTGCAATGGGTAATCTGTATGCATCAGTAAGGCTTGGGCTTTTTCCATGCGAAGTTTTGTGACATATCTCATCACTGTTGAAGCTGTTTGTTGTTTAAATAATTTCTTGAACTGTGTTTCGCTCAAACAAGCGACTTTGGCTAAATATTTAATTTGAAGCGGTTTTTCTATATTGAGTTCTATGTAGGATATTGCTGCACAAATCCTTTTGTCTAAAGTAGGTAATAGTACTTGTTCAGAGAGTAATAAGAAAAATGTGTCGAACATCGCCGCTTCTAAAGGGGCATTGATCTGATGCTCCAACTGATTTTCGATAAAGTGTAAATAACTGATAAGCGAAGTGCTAATCGCAAAAACCGTGTACTGTGAAGATGATATGTTGTTTGGCAGTTTAGGCATGTCGGCCACCACAAATCTTGCGTTTGATTCAGCCGTAAATAAATGTGCTTCTCCGGCTTTCACGATCACACATTCACCTGGAGTCACTTTGCCATTAAAATCACCCACACGAATGTTGATAACCCCTCGCAACGGCAACACTAATTGATTAAAGTCATGAGAATGCGTGATTGGCTTACTACTGTAAGAGCGAATAGAGAGTATATTTGGCATTGTGAGACGGTGTATCACCTTAAGTTTAACGACTGTTGATGAGTGATAGCGTAACGCTTAATTAAGATAAATGTTAGCTTTTTTGAAGTTGATAGTGGGTTAATGTAGACATTGATGTGCATGATGATTCAAGGTATTCCCCCCTTAATGGTGAGTATTAAGGGGGGAATATCTCTTATCGAGATAATGTCGTCAGGCGTTCAGAGACATTTTGTGGGAAATGGACATTTTGCCATAACTTGTCGCATAGAGTTTGTGGTTTATCCCACTGTTTTTGTAGGATCCAATCCACTAACACAGAGGATTGATCCGGAAAATGGATAGGGGAGTTACCTTGTGTTTCTAACCAATCATCAATAAACTCAGAGGATAAGAACGGCATAAATTCACATAACCCTAATGATTGCAATGTCATAATATTAGAAGATTGCTCAAACTGACCGGCTAATGGTTTGAGTAACAGTTTTTTCCCTAATACCAACGCTTCACTGGATAGCTCAAATCCCCCATTGGCGATTACGCCAACACATTGATGCAGTGCGCTTTGAAATTCACTGTATCCGGGTGACCGATATTGGACATTATTAATGGTATGAGAGTGTTTAATATCCGGGTGAAATACAATAAATGATTGTTCTGATAAGGGTTCAATACATTCTTTAATTTCATTGAGTGATTCAAAGGGTAAGTAAACAAGTATATGCTCACTGAGTGTCGCACTATTTTGATGATGCTGTTTAATAAATGGCGGTAAGATGTGTTGACCAAAATGATACCAATGCACCCCTAGACGGATATTACTTGGAGCAAACGAATGTAAGATAGCCCGGTCTATTAATGTTTTTGAAGCTTGGGGAATCGGGCATGCAAATGCGGCTTGGTGTGAAATATTAATACAAGGTACGCTTGATAACTTGGCAGCCCATGCCGTAATCGGTTCAAAATCATTTATCACAACATCATACTCACTGACGTTGAGATCTCGGATGTCTTTCCAACACTGTATTAATGAATTTTGACGAACAGTATTGAGCACATTTATTGAGCCATTGTTTGTCGAAAAACTTAACCCACGGCGCGTTTGATAATGACCAAATGCCTCCATGTCAAAGTATTTATCGATATCTCGACCACTAAATAGGTAATCCACATGTACATCATCACGTTGCGCAAATGCTGTTGCCATAATTCGTGCGCGTGTGATGTGTCCGTTCCCAGTTCCTTGAACGCCATATAAAATTTTAGTCATGTGTGTCATAAGGCATAATCCATCCATGTCATGAACATGCCAATGCTTGAACCCAACAAAGCTCCTAAAATCACATCAGTTGGGTAATGTACACCTAGCATAACCCGACTTATGCCAATGCCACTTGCCCATACGTAAGCAACTGGGGCAATACTTGGGTAAAAGCTTGATAAGATAAATGCCATTAAAAATGCAGCTGCTGTGTGACCTGAAGGTAAACTGAATTTATCAGAGGGTTGAATATGGGCAGAAAAATTAGGGACAAACTGAGCAGGGCGACGACGTTTGAATGCATGTTTAAGGATCAGATAGACCGGGATTTCTAGCGCATATGCCATTAAAGCTGTAGCTAAAAATAGCGGACCATGCTCTGGTTCAAATTGCCACAGTAATAGGCCAATCAACAAGTATAAGTAACCATCACCGGTTTTTGATAGCCATATGATCCGGCGACAGGATTTATTCTGAGTGTATTGATAAACCCATTGTAAACATTTCACATCTGCATCTATGATTTTGTCTAAACCCATCAGTGTTATCTCATTCAACTTAATACCATAGTATTGTGAAAGTGATATATGACAAGCGTGTGACGATGATGCGACACTATGATGACATTGATTGGGAATGTGATTTTTGGGTCAGAAGTTTATCGGCATGAAGCGTTGAGAGCCGCTTGAAGTTTATGTTCTTGGACGGGTTTGATGAGGTAGTGATTAAAGACCTCGACATTAATGCTTTCATGTTCATCCAAACTCGCATGGGCTGTAAGCGCTAAAATAGGCATTTTTTGATATTGACTACCTACTTCACCGTTGCGAATAGCGAGCGTTGTATCGTAGCCATTGAGAACGGGCATCTGTATATCCATTAACACGACATCAAATGTCTGGGTGTGCACAGCTAATATTTCTAAGGCATGCTGGCCATTTTCTCCTATGGTCACTTGATGTCCTAGTTGTTCTAACTGAGAGCGCATTACGGCTTGGTTAATTTTGTTATCTTCCACTAAAAGGATATTACATGTCTTATGTTCTATGGAAGTTTGGTTATCCATTGAGTGTTGGCTGTTTGTTTCAATCTGTTCTTCGGCTAATGGGAGTCGTAATTCAACGTGAAAACGACTACCTTGACCCAATGTGCTCTCGACATGAATCGTTCCCTGCATCAAGTTTATAATTTCCTTACATATGGATAACCCTAAACCACTGCCTTCTTGGGAACGTTCTAATGTGTCGTTAATTTGAATAAATGGAGAAAACAGCTTATTGATATCGTCTTTGGAAATGCCAATACCGGTATCAGTAATGCTAATGTTCAGTTGATAGTGCGAATCTGAGTTGGATTCAATGTTCGCTTTAATTTTCACTGAGCCTTTGGGCGTAAATTTAACGGCATTATTTAATAGATTATTTAATACCTGTTGTAGACGCATTTTATCGCCTAACAATGGCACATCCACTAACATGTCGACATCCAACTTAACAATCAAATCGGTATCTTTAGAAATGAGCTGTGAATACCGATAAACATCATTGAGCAATGTTACCGGAGAGAAAGGTTTGGCGATAATTTCAAATTGGCCTGAGTCCATCCTTGAAAAATCTAAGACATCATTAACCGTATTGAGTAAATTTTCGGTGCAATACTGAGCCATGTCTAAATATTGACGTTGATTTTTTGAGGGGGATTGTTTGGCCATTAAATTCAGTGCACCAAAAATACCATTAATTGGCGTCCGAATTTCATGACTCATGGTAGCGATAAATTTACTTTTGGTCTTAGATAAATTTGAGATTCTTAATGCATTAGCCGCGGCTTCTCTTTCCGCTATTTTTGAATATTTTAGTGCTTTAGATAAACGGTTTTGTTTATAAACAAACACTAATAAGATGATAAATACAAAAAAGACGATAAAGCTGGCAGTCTCAATAGGATAATCAGCCCAAATCGTGCTAGCGGCATTAATGCGCTTATAAGATGACACATAGCTAGGAACAGATAAATTAAATTGTTTAAGAATTTTCTCATCAAAAATCCACTCGCCTAAATCTTCTGTTTTTGTAAAATATCCATTTTTTTGATAGGTGAGGATACTTTGGATTGCATCGACGCCATAAAAATGTGGGTTCATTAGATTACCGCCGACCGCCCCAACTCCAACAAAATTATGCCAAAAGCTATAAATGGGGACGCTTGCATGAGGAGCAATCTGCGCGAGTACTTGTTGGGCATTAAGATTTCTGGTTTGATTTGAGATAAATGTGGGAAGATAAATGATCACATCATTCTCAGGAATTTGACTGACTTGGCTTTGGTATTGCGATAAATCCGCATAGTCATAGAACTGAACATCGACCGTAACGCCTAGCTCAGCTGTGCTGTGCTCAATAGCATCAATATAAGGTTGATAAATATATTGGTCATTACTGATAATATGTAACGTATCGATTGTTGGGTGAGATTCGTACATGAATAATAATGTTTTTTTAATCGAATCTTGTTGCGCTTCCATAATGGTTTTTTGATAAGGCGTACTGAGGATGTCTTCTTGGGTAAAATAGATGAAATAAGTGGGGATTTGTCCAAAATCAGGATCGTCGATGGGTAATGCTTGCAAATAGTCAAACGCAGCACGTGAGTCTGCAATAATCCCATTAAATTTTATATTCTCATATTTGGCACGTAGCCCAAGGTCAAAATTGTACCTGGCACTAGTAGAAAATGTGGGTGACTCATACATAGACGTTACATATAGTTGGATGAATTCATCTTGAGCTTCAATCGCCGATATTAATCCCTGTTGCATGCTTTGAGACCATGGGAACAAAGGGCTCCAAGATAACAACACAAGAATGTTTTTCGGCTGATCAATGCCTAATTCCGGTGTTAAGATAAAAGACTTCGTGGAGCTGTGGGTATCAGAAGTCTCTTTATTTTGAAATTGAGTTGGAGAAGGTGTCTGACTTGGTCCAGCCTGAGAAAAATCAGCGTACAACAACATAAAACAATAGATGACTATCACTGCAAACAACTTCACTAAAATGCCACCCTATTATTGTTAAATCTGTGTCTTATCATTATAGTGTGGAAGGGTGTTATTCACAAACCACAGCGTTAAAAGTATACTTTAGTATAGATAAAAACGGATGTTCAATTCATGATGTTAATGACGATACAACGTTTTAATTAAGTGATAACCGAACTTTGTTTTAACCGGGCCATGGACAGTTAAAATGGGCTTTTTAAAAACCACATCGTCAAATTGTTTGACCATCTGACCCTGTTTGAATTCGCCCAAATCTCCACCACGCTTTCGCGATGGGCAAATCGAATGCTGTTTAGCGAGTTTACCAAAATCTTTGCCTTGTTTAATTTGAGCTAAGATATCAAGTGCTTGTTTTTCAGTGTTAACTAAAATATGAATCGCTGCTGCAACGGCCATTAGATTTCTTCTCCCCCGTATTGTTGAGCTAAGTCGTCTAAATCTGAGATTGTGTAGTCAAAACCTGAACTATCGACTTCATAACTCACCGATACACTGCTAGATGATTTAAACAATTTGGCCTTGACCTGTGCTTTTGACCAATGTGTTAATTCATTTAAAAAACGATAAGCTTCAGGAGCAGAAGCAAATTGAAAATGTATTTCGTTGATCATGTAAGCGGGTATCCTGAGGTCATTTATCTTATGTGTTTCTTAATAGGCATAGCATTATACATATAATATGATGAAACCAGATAAAAGTTCACATAATATGAGTTTACCGTCAATTTCAGATTAAGTTGACGTTTTAAGCTGTTCAGGTATCCTCAAAATCAATCCTTCATTCCTATCCAAAAGCGAGAGTCTTGTGAAACAATTATTGAGTTTATGCTGTGTCTTTATCGTTTGCTTATCATTGAATATAGCTCATGCGTCAACAACCTTGATTACCAATGTAAATGGTTACACGCTTAATACCCAAGGTAAACTCATCCGTTTTTCACAGTTGTTGGTTGAAGATGACACAATTATAGGCGTAGATGATGGGATCACTACTTCACAATTAACGGGTGCAAAACGTATAGATGGCTTAGGTAATACGCTGTTACCTGGATTAATAGATGCGCATGGGCATCTATTGGGCTTAGGTCAGAATTTGTTAGAAGTTGATTTACGTGGTACTCGTTCTGAATCTGAAGCTGTCGAACGTGTCGCTAATTTTGTAGGTTCCCAACCTAAAGCAGACCAATGGATTGTCGGACGTGGCTGGAATCAGGTGTTATGGGATATTCCTGTTTTTCCTGTGAAAGCAACGCTTGATAACATTCTACCTAATAATCCAGTCGTGTTATCGCGGATTGACGGACATGCACTTTGGGTGAATAGCAAAGCGTTAGCCTTGGCTGGGATCACGGCATCAACGACCTCTCCAGCGGGAGGTGAGATTGTAAAAGATGCTCAAGGACAGCCTACAGGAGTATTGATTGATAATGCAATGTTGCTGGTTGAGGCGCTACTACCTGTCCCCGATAATACGCAACTCAAAGCTCAGTTAGATGCGGCTACAGAGCACTTGTTATCCGTTGGGGTTACGGCAATGCATGATGCTGGCATATCTAAAAATACTTATGATTTTTATCAATCCCAATCACGTCAGGGTAATTTAGATGTGCGTGTTTATGCAATGATAGCTGCGACCGATCCACAATTACCAGATATGTTAAATGGTGGACATATATTAGATCCTCAGTACATGTTGAGTATACGCAGTGTAAAAGCTTATGGGGACGGCGCATTAGGTAGCCGCGGTGCAGCATTATTAGCGCCTTATTCTGATGATCATGATAATCATGGTTTATTGGTAACCCCACAAGAGCAACTCCCCACCTTATTTCGTCAAGTCTTAGGTGCTAATTTTCAACTTAATTTCCATGCCATAGGTGATCGTGCGAATCGATTGGCATTACAACAATTTGCAAAAACTTTTGGAGAATTTCCTGAAAATACCGAACGTCATCGTATTGAACATGCCCAAGTTGTTGCCGTAGAAGACATTCCTTTGTTTAAAAAGTACGGCATTATTCCATCGATGCAGCCTACCCATGCCACTAGTGATATGAATATGGCAGAAGATCGGATTGGCTCTCAACGTTTGCAAGGGGCTTATGCATGGCAGACATTTTTACAGCAAGGATCGAGGATCGCCTTTGGATCTGACTTTCCGGTTGAGTTAGCGAATCCGTTTCATGGTTTGCATGCGGCTGTAACTCGTCAGAACTCGGCTGCTGAGCCGAAAGACGGCTGGATTGCTGCTGAGCGTGTCACATTAACGCAAGCACTGCGAGGCTTTACCTTAGATGCCGCATATGCCGGTTTTCAAGATGAGTACCTAGGTACACTGGAAGTCGGCAAAAAAGCCGATTTTATATTAATTGATCGTGATATTTTCACCATTAAACCAGGACTTATCCGAGACACAAAAGTATTACAAACGTGGGTCAATGGTGTACGCCGTTTTTAACTGACATAACGATATTTTTGCTGACTTTGATATGATAACGTAATTCAACTTGAAGTCAGGCAATTAAAAGCAGGTGCGTTACGATGACAACTCTTTCATCTCATGATTTACCCATCGAATGCCCAGCATGTGCACTGCCATATCGGCAATGTTGTGGCCCTTTACATCATGAGAATGCCCAGCCTATTTCGCCTGAGGCATTGATGCGTTCGCGTTATGCTGCGTATGTGTTAGGTTACTATCCATACATTTTAGAGACATATGCATCGACATCACGGCAGCAACTAAGTGTGTCAGATTTATCTAAGAGCGCAACTAATACTCGTTGGTTAGGGTTAACAGTGCTCGATACTCAACTTAGTTCGACCAATCAAAATAACGCACAAAGCCCTCAAGGTGAAGTAGAATTTAAAGTGTATTATGCTGAAAATAAACGTGTATATTGCTTGCATGAACGGTCAGTATTTGTTCAAGAATCTGGCTATTGGCGCTATCTTAATGGCACTATGGGTAGTGCCAATGGTGAGATACAATTAAAGCGCAACGAACGTTGTGTGTGTGGTTCAAATAAAAAATATAAACAGTGCTGCTTACCCAAAGTCGCCTAATATCCCTATTTAATTTCAGGAGTGAATATGTCAGTCACACTAGGTACCCCTTTTTCAAATACCGCAACTAAAATTCTGTTATGTGGCAGTGGTGAGTTAGGCAAAGAAGTGGCTATCGAAGCGCAGCGTTTAGGGTGTGAAGTGATTGCTTTGGATCGCTATGAAAACGCCCCAGCGATGCAAGTTGCAGACCGAAGTTATACCGTGTCAATGCTAGATGGACCGGCACTTAAAGCAATTATTGAAGCGGAAAAACCAGATTATATCGTGCCTGAAATTGAAGCGATTGCTACTGATATATTATTAGAGTTAGAAAGCGAAGGGTTTAATGTCGTACCTAGTGCCAATGCTGCGCATTTAACTATGAATCGAGAAGGTATACGTACTCTGGTTGCTGAAACTCTGGGTCTTCCGACTTCAACCTATGCATTTGCTGTTGATAAAATGACATTTATTACCGCGGTCAATGCAATTGGATTTCCCTGCATTGTCAAACCAATTATGAGCTCATCAGGAAAAGGGCAAAGCATGCTTAACAGCGTTGATGACATTGATACTGCATGGGACTATGCGCAAGCCGGTGGTCGAGCAGGGAAGGGGAAAGTGATCGTAGAAGGTGTAGTGGATTTCGATTATGAAATTACGCTATTAACTATCCAAGCAGAAGATGGAACTCATTTTTGTGAGCCAATTGGTCATCGTCAAGACGGTGGCGATTATCGTGAGTCATGGCAACCACAAATGATGTCAGCCGAGGCCTTAAAGACAGCTAAATCGATTGCCACGCAGGTGACTCAAGCATTAGGTGGGCGAGGTCTGTTTGGAGTGGAGTTGTTTATAAAAGGCGATGATGTGTACTTTAGTGAAGTTTCACCCCGACCACATGATACCGGTATGGTCACTTTAATTTCTCAAGAACTCTCTGAGTTTGCATTACATGTGCGAGCCTTTTTAGGCTTACCGATTACACATATTGAATTTTATGGACCCAGTGCGTCAGTGGCATTATTGGTTTCAGGCGAGAGTCAGCAAGTCAGTTTTAGTGGTTTTACCCAAGCGTTAGCGGAACCACAGACGGATATCCGGTTATTTGGCAAGCCTGAAGTTTCAGGACAACGTCGAATGGGGGTCGCGTTGGCAAGAAGTTTTGATGTAGAAAGCGCAATTAATAAAGGATTAAACGTCATAAAATGCGTCAAAATAGCATTGTCATAAACACCGGTGCTTAGGTTCAGGGAATAAAAAACATATCACGATATTCGTGATTAACTATCTCTTTAGCGGTGAAAGGATACATGGAAAAGCCTTCCACCGAGTTATCGGGGTGTACTTTGAAATGAATAAATGCATCACTGGCGGCATTTTGGTTATCCCAGCGGACAACCCAAGAATGGTCGCCGAATATTTCTAGACGGCCTTGTAATGTTGGCATTTTGACGCTACGAAAACGATATGTTCCTTGCTCGTTTTTATACAAACTGACCTCACCAAACCATTGGTCAGAGTAGGTCCCCAAGTACTTAGATACCGGCAAAATGAGTGTGCCACTTCCAATCGGATCAGGCAACAACCGCTTTAGATAACGTTGTTCTTGTTTTGCTTGATAATCGACGTAATGTGCAACCCAGTCAGTCGGTTTCGCTTGAGGCATAACGGATTTGATAATGCTTTGCATGACCGCATCACGCACGCCATAGTTAGAACCATTGTTTAAAATAATCACGCCCAATTCAAGCTCAGGGATCAGCGCGGCATATGCTTGATAACCAGATAATGAGCCGGTGTGGGATATCATTTCGTAGTCAAAGACATTTTCCACCCGCCAGCCAATGGCATAATGTTTCGTTCGAGTATGATGAGTATGTTTGGCATGAGAAGAGATCCATAAGGGAGTGTGCGGAGTGAATATTTGCTGTAATTGTTGTTCAGAAATAAGCTTTTTACCCTTGGAAGTTTGGGCTTCATTTAATAATGCTTGAAGCCAAAGAGCCATGCTCTTAGCATTGCATACAATACCGCCAGCGGGAGCTGAAACGAAAGATTGATTATCCAAGGCATTGCGAGGTATAGGATAAATTCCCTGTGCATCATTATGGCCATAGCTCATAGCCGCATTATTCATTGCCATTTGAGGAACAACACCAGCATAGCAATCCATCTGTAGAGGTGCAAAAATACGCTCTTGTAAAAATTGCTCCCATGGTTGGCCTGCGATTTTGGCGACGACTTCAGCTGCAGTAATGTACAAGACATTAGAATATGCATAGGTCGAACGAAAGCGGTATTCTGGCGTGAGATAACGCAGGTTATGAATGATTTCTGCTCGAGTAAAACCGCTTGGTTCGGGCCATAACATACTATCACCTGCACCACCCACTAATCCGCTACGGTGAGTAAATAAATCCAATATTGTGAATTTTGAGGTAATCGTCGAGTTAGATAGTGCAAATTCAGGGAGAAAATCGATGACTTTATCTTGCCATGTCACTTTGCCTTCATCGACTAAAATTGCCATGGTCATTGCTGTAAAGGCTTTGGACGTTGAGGCAAGTCGAAAATAAGTTGCTTGATTAACCGGCGTTTTTTGCTTGAGATCACGAAAACCATACCCTTTTGCATGTACTATTTTACCTTTGTGGACAATGGCCACCGATGCGCCTGGGGTGAAAAAAGTGTCAAGGGCTGTTGCAACGACATTATCCAAAGATTCTGAGGTAATTAATCGCGGGGTAGGATTAGGTGTGTCTATATGGAGGCTTTGAGCATGCGCTTTAATAAGTATTGAAACACTTAATATGAGCCCGCTAAGCCCAATGAATAATTTATATATCGAGGGTTTGAATATCATCATTCAGAACAATGATTATGTCGTCTTTGGACGAAAGCCAAACCATCCTAATTGGCGAGAGATGATTAATATAAATGCACCAATATACATAGTCACGCCGTAGACCCCAGAAGCAATCGCATATTCTGAATTATTTAAAAAACTGACTGAAATCAAGATCGACATGGTAGCATTTTGAGTACCAATTTCGATACCTAGAGTAACAGCATCATTATCATTAAGCCTCCCGAGTCTCGCGATGATGACACCCACTACCGTCGCTAAAATATTTAAAGTAAAGGTTAAGATAAAGACATCAGGAAAAGAATTCATAATCATTTCTTTTTCATCAATGGATATCAAAATAATCATGGTAATTAAAAATAACGTCGATAAGTGGCGGAAAAAGGCTTCAGTTCGATTAGCGAAATTGAGTGCAAAATGACGCACACTCATCCCAATCACAATGGGAATGAGCGTAATGACTAATAAGCTAAGGGAAGTATTGAGTAACGAGAAAGGTTCATCAGGGAGGATGGTAAAGTAATCGACACTGAACTTAATCAACCATGGGGTCGAAACCACACAAATAACTGTGGTGATTGCCGTTAAGGAAACCGATAAAGCCAAGTTTGCTCGACCAATATGACTTAATAGATTAGATGATGTACCGCCAGGACAAGCAGCTAATACCATCAAACCTATGGCGATATGTGGTTCGACACTAAACGCAAGACACAATAAG
The DNA here is from genome assembly GCA_949498985.1 of Glaciecola sp. HTCC2999. GTDB lineage: Bacteria > Pseudomonadota > Gammaproteobacteria > Enterobacterales > Alteromonadaceae > Opacimonas. Next base: position 13,399 of record CATECQ010000020.1, on the reverse strand, counting down.
AATGCCATAAGAGGCAGACAAATCATCTGACCAAATAAACCCATTGAGACGGCTCGAGGCGTGTTCAATAACCGCTTAAAATCAGCTATGGTGAGAGACAAGCCCATTCCAAACATAATTAACGCTAAACTAGCAGGGAGCAATACTTGAGTAAAGAATGAGGCTTCCATTGAACTATCCTATTATTGTTTTTAACGGTAGATCACCAATTATTCCTGATAATGCCTCGTTAACTCATCTTCTTCAAGATAGATTTTGGAGCGATTCTTAAGAACCATTGTAACCACTCCCATGGCCAACCAGGAACATAGGAGTTTTCGCCCTCTTTTTCGATGGCTTTGACCATCGCTTTACAACCTGTTTCAGTATCGACAATAAACGGGACTTTTTTGACTTTTTCGTTAATCTCACTGCGAATAAACCCAGGGTGAACAGTTGATACTTTGATACGGGTACCAAGTAAATCGATTCGCATCCCTTCTGACATTGAGCTGAGTGCTGCTTTAGTTGCAGCATAGACAGTCATCGCACGACGATAACTACTGACCGCCGAGATTGAAGATATAGTGACTAAGTGGCCATCATTTTTAGCACGGAAAATTTCTAATGCCGCTTCACATTGAGCCAGTGCGGCAACAAAATTGGTTTCAGCGGTTTGCTTATTGGCATAAAAGTAACCCGTACCAATAGATGCACCTTTACCCATACCTGCATTAACAATGATACGGTCTAAACCGCCCATTTCAGAGTCAAATTCCTTAAATACTGCAAAGACGGCATCATGGTCATTCACATCAAGGCTTTTAATTAAGACTTTGATATCCGGGTTAATGGCTAATAGCTCAGCTTGTAAATCGGTTAAACGTTCTACACGACGGGCGCATAAAGCTAAATTTCGACCTAACTTGGCAAATTCAATTGCCATACCTTTGCCTAAACCTGAACTGGCGCCGGTGATTAAGATATTTTGTCTGCTCATATTTTTTTTGCTCATAAAAAGGGCTTAGGGATGATGTTTGATTATTTTTCGGCAACGATGCAACAAATAATGGGTAAAAAACCAGAGATGTTTAAACGCTGGATTCGTCGTTTGTTTATGGTGATAACGGTAATAAATTTGGAGCACAATAGCGGCTAATCTAAATAAGCCATATACTTCGTAAAAAGCCATGTTCGATACATCAGTCCCCGTTTTGTCTGCATAATATTGAACGACTTCTCTGCGAGTTAACATGCCTTCTAAATGTGTGGGCTGACGACGCGTTTTGCGCGCGACAATATCATCATCCGCTTGTACCCAGTAGGCTAAGGTGTTGCCCAAATCCATCAGAGGATCACCTAGTGTGGCTAATTCCCAGTCTAATACGCCGACAATTTGAGTGGGGTTATCACTATTTAACACTAAGTTGTCAAATCTAAAATCGTTATGAGTCAAACAGATGGTTTCATGCTCAGGGATATTGGCTTTGAGCCAATTCATGACGTTATTTGCCTCGGGAACATTCCATGTTTTGGCTTTGGCATAACGCCCACACCAACCTTCGATTTGACGCTTCACATAGCCTTCACCTTTAGCTATTCCGGCTAGATTAGCACGTTGATAATCGACCTGATGCAGCGCAATCATACTATCAATGGCATTCGTGCATAATTGGCGAACTTGTTCCGAAGTTAATTCTAAACCGCGAGGCAAGTTACTGCGCGGAATAATACCATTGAGTTTTTCCATGACATAAAACTCAGTACCAATGAGACTGTCATTAGTACTGTGGCCTAGCATTTTAGGCACTAATGGATAAACTGGTTTAAGGGCAGATTGGAGCCGATATTCACGCCCCATATCATGCGCCCCTTTGGCTTTAGTACCTGCAGGTGCACGGCGTAAAATAACCTCTTGCTCTGGGGTACTTAAACAGTATGTCCAATTTGACGCACCGCCAGCATATTGGGTGACGTTGGGAGTGACTCCCGCAAAATTGAGATACTCATCGAGCCAAGGTTGTAATGACTCAAGGTCAAGCTCTTCTCCTTGGCGAACCGCTCTGGCTTTATCGTTGAAAGCTGATTGAGTCATTGTTATTTATATTTACGTAATTCAAGACGCGATACCATCGCCATATGTACCTCATCCGGTCCATCAGCGAGTCGCAATGTCCTTGCGCCTGCAGCAAAACGTGCTAATGGGAAGTCATTACTCATCCCCCCACCACCATGCATCTGCAACGACATATCAACCACTTTTTCAAGCATATTAGGGACCACAACTTTGATGGCACTGATGTCAACCATCGCATGTTTCACACCTAGATTATCAATCTTCCATGCGGCTTGAAGTGTTAATAGACGTGCTTGTTCAATCGCCATACGTGCTTCTGCAATACGTTCTTTGTTGCCACCTAGCTCAATAATGGGTTTGCCAAATGCTTGGCGTGTTAAACCACGTTTAATTGCAAGTTCTAACGCATGCTCAGCCATTCCTATAGCGCGCATACAGTGATGAATACGGCCTGGACCCAATCGACCTTGAGCAATAGCAAACCCTTTGCCTTCACCCATTATTAGATTTTCACGAGGTACGCGCACATTATCAAAAACCATTTCACCGTGACCATAAGGTGCATCATAATCACCATAGGCAGTTAGCATGCGTTTTATCGTTAAGCCTTGGCTATCGACAGGCACCAATACCATTGAATGTTGGGCGTGGCGCTCATTTTCAGGATTAGATAACCCCATAAAAATAATGATTTTAGCATGTGGATGACCTAAGCCAGTAGACCACCATTTGGTGCCGTTAATCACGATTTCATCGCCCTCAAAATCGATTTTAGCTTCCATGTTAGTGGCATCACTAGAAGCAACTTGTGGCTCAGTCATACCAAACACAGAACGAATTTCACCTGCCAGTAAAGGCGTTAACCATTGTTCTTGTTGGGCGGGAGTGCCAAAATGATAAAGAACTTCCATATTACCTGTATCAGGGGCATTACAATTAAAAATTTCTGGTGCAAATGCATACCGTCCCATTTCTTCAGCTAATGGGGCATATTCTAATGTTGTTAATCCTTGACCTAACTTCTCATCAGGTAAAAATAAGTTAGCTAATCCTGCTTCACGGGCTTTGATTTTTAACGCTTCAACAGTGGGGTGAAGTTTCCAGTCTGCCCAAACACCATGGCCGTTATGCTCATGTGTAAATTGATAGACCTCATCTTCAATGGGGGCAATATACTCTGCGATGAATGCTTTTACGCGTGCAAGGTAATCGAGTGTTTTTGGGGAATGAGAAAAATCCATAGCATAAACCTGTGATGATTTAGAATTAATAAAAGATTAACCTACGTCAACGTCACTAGCTAATTGCATTTCGTGACAAATATCTATCACTCAAACCAATACCAATTCTCGGTATTTATTAGCAAAGCGAATCAAATGGGTAAATGTCCCCAAACTAGTGATTTGAAGTGCTTGCGACACATCGATTCATATCGTTCATTACCGCCAATTTCGACTTGTTCACCATGCTGAATCGCTCGCCCTTGATCATCCAATCGCACGACAAAGTTAGCTTTTCGTCCACAATGACAAACGGTTTTTAATTCGGTTAATTTGTCTGCCCAAGCTAACAAGTAATGGCTACCGGTAAAGGTCTCCCCCAAAAAGTCAGTTCGTAATCCATATGCTAGGACGGGGATATCTAGATCATCCACAACATGAATCAACTGCATGACTTGAGATTTAGATAAAAATTGTGCTTCATCAATAAATACTGCGTTTAATGGCTGCGCTGTATGCAGTGCTTCGATCTGCTCAAATAACTGGGTTTCTTTATTAAATAAATGTGCAGATTTGGATAACCCAATACGTGAAGTGACTTTACCTTCCCCAAAACGATTATCCAGTTGAGCGGTAAAAATTTCACTGCGCATGCCACGTTCTTCATAATTATAAGCAGATTGGAGTAAAGCCGTAGACTTTCCAGCATTCATTGCGGAGTAATAAAAGTAAAGTTGTGCCATTGAAACTCTGTTTGGTGCTAATTTGAGAGGAATAAGGATAAAGGATTGTGCATATTTAGCAACTCTAGGTCATCAAAGGTGAGTAAAATCGGTTATTGCAGACAAAAAAAGGGCCACCTAATGGCAGCCCTAAAATTTGATTCGCAGTCTACGCTGCGTCGGGTTGGTTAACCACAATTGGCTTACCATCGACATCAACGAGTTCTAAATCAAACGTGAACTCATCCACACGAACCGATAACTTACGTTTGTTATTATAATCTAGTAATGCGGCGTGTTCTTCGGCGTTAATATGACCTGCTTTTTGCATTTCACCGATAGCATATTCAAAAGAAATGAATGGTACAACGGGATAAGCACGAAGCGCTTTTTGGACTTTACTTAAGATGGGCATGACTGCATGTTTCGCTTTAAATGCTTGAGCATTAATGTCATTACCATCACCTGAAGAGGTCTTGATTAGGTGAGTTAACTCAGCCTTTATTGAGCTGTCAGCCATTGCTGCAGTCGATAGCTCACGGACCAAATCATCACTGATGCTTGCGACACTATTGCTGTAAGTATTCGTTAGCACTCGCATTAAGCCGCGAGTAGGGGTGTTGGGAAAATTATTAACAAATTCCACAATTGCTTTCTCTGCTTGAGCTAGTGACCATTCCATTGCATAGTCAAAATAAGGTTTTGCTTCGGCTTTATCGGAAACGCGCTGCTCATAAAAACGAATAGTCGCCATTGCTGCATAAGTAAAGCTCATGACATCACCTAAGCGTGCTGATAATAATTCCGCTTTTTTCAAATCGCCACCTAACACTAACAATGATAAATCAGCGAGTGGGGCAAGTTTTGCAGATAGTGCATTTAAGCGCTTCTCATACCCATTGACTTCTGAATACTGCGATTGCGCACTACGTAAGAATGGGAAGTAACTATTTTTCATACTGCGTAGTGAATTTTTCACACTAAACCACACGGTTTTGGCCATGACTTTATTAAATGGAGCATCAGCTGATTTATCATCGGAGTGAATTAAATCGACCATTTCTTTTAAGTATGGATGACAACGCATCGCACCTTGGCCAAATATCATTAAATTACGCGTTAAGATATTTGCACCTTCTACCGTAATCGCAATCGGTAATGCAGCATAGCCATTAGCGAGTGTGTTTTGTGGTCCACGTTGGATCGCTTTACCCGCTTGGACATCCATCGCTGAGTTGACAACATCGCGGCCAAGTTCCGTCATATGGTATTTCGCTATTGCAGTCACTACTGATGGTTTGATACCTTCACCTAAACCTTCCGTTGTTAAGACCCGCATAGCTTCAAGTAAGAAGGTTTTGCCTGCGATATCCGCCATTTTTTCTTGTATACCTTCAAAACGACCAATCGGTACACCGAACTGTTCGCGAACAAACGAGTATTCTGCTGTAGATTTAAATGCGCTTTGTGCCGAGGCAACGCCCATAGCAGGCAGAGAAATGCCGCGGCCAGCACCAAGACAACTAACCAGCATTTGCCAGCCACGTCCAATGTTTTTCTGACCACCGATGATGAAATCCATTGGAATAAACACATCTTTTCCGCGAGTAGTCCCGTTATAAAAACGCACGCCCATTGGGTCATGGCGATTGCCAAGCTCGACACCTTCGTGTGATTTTGGTAGTAATGCACAGGTAATGCCGAGTTCTAATTTATCACCTAATAATTGGTCTGGGTCAAATACTTTAAAAGCTAAACCCAAAACAGTCGCGATGGGAGCTAAGGTAATGTAACGCTTGTCCCATGAGACTCGTAAACCCAGTACTTCTTCACCGTTATACATGCCTTTAGTGACAATACCGGCATCTGGAATAGAGCCCGCATCTGAACCTGCTTCTGGGCCTGTCAGTGCAAAACATGGAATATCAGTGCCTACCGATAAGCGCGGTAACCAATAGTTTTGTTGCGCTTCGGTGCCGTAATGCATCAATAATTCACCTGGGCCCAGAGAGTTAGGCACCATAACGGTTACTGCAATCGCGCCTGAGGTGGCTGCAATGGTCGCAACAATTGTTGAGTTGGCATACGGAGAAAATTCAAGACCACCGAATTTCTTAGGGATGATCATTGAGAAAAATTTATTTTTGCATAAAAAATCAATCACCGGTTGCGGGATATGCTTTTCATTACATAGCTGGTAATCATCTATCATGTTGATTAGCTCAACGACAGGACCGTCAAGGAAAGCTTGTTCTTCATCTGTTAATTTACCTGTAGGCAAATTACGAACTGCAGCCATATCTGGCTTACCCTGATAAATAGACGATTCAATCCATACATCGCCAGCATCTAACGCTTCCTGCTCTGTTATAGAAATAGGCGGTAATACTTTTTTAAGGCTAGTACGTAAGCTCATAGCAATATCTCTCTTTCAATAAATTTAAGTCAGCTCATCTGACCAGTTTGTAGAATATACAAAAGAAATCGGACCAGTGCAAGTCTTTGCCACAAAAACTTACATTTAATAAACTTATTTTGCTTTATAAGTGTAAACATGAAGTGAGCAAACATTGCGTGTCTGCAACTATTGCACTTACTTATCAATGGAAGTAACGATGAAAAATGATGTGGAAAGTAAATTTTTATTGAGTGTCTTTGACAAAATTCGTCAGCACGGTAAAGCGGTCAACCGTCAATATCAGTTAGAGGGGATCACTGCCTACACCGACCATGATGGTTACACATTATTTATTGAAGACAGCTTAGTTAACTTGCGTTTTGGTTTTCATAATAAATATATTTTTGAATATGATAAAGAAGAGCATAAAGTCGCATTCCTGAAGAAATTAACTTATATAGATTCTACGTATTAATAAACTCGATGTATTTAGATTGGATGTTGCAACCATGAGGACCAATTACATTGATGCATGGATAGCATTAAATCCATTTTTCTAACTCAAGCTGAAGCCGTTTTGAGTTGATAGGCTTAGTAATATAACTGTTCATGCCAGCAATTAAGCATTTGGCTTCATCACCTTCTAAGGCATGTGCAGTGAGCGCTATAATCGGGGTAAACCTGTGAGTTTCATATTCTGGCATAGAACGGATGCGTTCAGTTGCTGTACATCCATCTAACACTGGCATTTGGCAATCCATCAAAATAGCATGGAAACGTTCACTAGAATGTTCCAATATGTCTAAGGCTTCCATGCCGTTGTGGGCCACTTCAACTCTCATATCTAGATTTTCTAGCATGTTTTTTGCGATAGCTTGGTTAATGTCATTATCTTCCACTAGCAACACTCTAGTATCGTCTTGATTGATATTTTGAAATGTGTAAAAAGGTAAATTTTTGGGGTTGATAGTTGGGTTCTGGCATTTCTCCAAAACATGATTCAGCGATGTTTGTTCAGCCAAACCATTGACACATCCGATGAGTCCAATATGACGTAGATTCGTTAATTCTTGATCTTCTAAGTGACTGTTATATAAAAATATATAGATATCATCGAACATTGCTTGTGCCCGAATAGCTTGCAGAAGGTCGACACCTGTTATTCCAGGTAAATCATGCGCAATGAAAATAAATTCAATATCAAGTTTTGAGATATTATCTTGTAAAAATGTGATGCATTTATTGGCATTTTTAATAATTTGAACGTCATATAAACTTGCGTCAAATTGTGGACGCAAATGCTGCATAGAGTCTTGTTTACCGACTAACACTATCGTTCGAATGTCTCGAGGTATTGGGGTTGTATGAGACAAACTTAATTGCGTATCGACAGTGAACCAAAATTCAGCTCCGTGTTTGTATTCATTATTGAATCCAATTTGTCCACCGAGTAGTTTCACCAGTTGTTTTGAGATAGTCAACCCTAGACCCGTTCCACCTGCATTTCGAGTGGTTGAGGCATCTAATTGAGTGAATTCTTGGAATAGTTCTGAGACTTTATCAATGGGAATACCAATACCTGTATCGGTAATGGTAAAACGTAAATACCGTTCATCGACTGATGAACAAGTAATAGTAATGCCTCCTTTTTCAGTAAATTTAACCGCGTTAATACACAAATTTAATAAAATCTGACGTAACCGAAATGGGTCTGAACATAATTTGACAGCTGGAAGTGGCTGAATATCCAGGGTTAATTCCTTTGCGTCAACTTGGGATTGCATTTCATTTTGAATACTTTGCATAAATGTGTGTATAGAGATAACTTGCGGGTGAAGTTTGAGTTTACCCGCTTCTATTTTTGAGAAATCTAAAATATCATTGATTAAACTTAATAAAGATTCTCCACTGCGCTGTATTGCCTGCGCATAACTCAATTGTTGTTTTGATAATACGGTATTTTGCATGAGTTCATTCGCACCAATAATACCGTTAATGGGAGTACGAATTTCATGACTCATATTAGCAAGAAATTGACTTTTCGCTTTACTCGCCTCTTTAGCTCTATTCTCTGCATTTTTAATGGCAGTAATATTTTGAAAGGTACCTTTTAGGCGGATAGCTTGATTATTTTCAAACTCTGCAAAACCAATTGCACGAACCCAAATATGATTATTTTTAGCCGTAACAAATGGCAGCTGTAAATCCCAACTTATACCTTGTTCAATCGCTTCATTAATCGCATCTTGCAGGACAGGACGAGCTTCAGGGAGATAATAATTAATGGCATTTTCAACGTCGATTGGGCTTTGTACTGGGAGCTCATGGATGCGATACACTTCATCAGACTAAAATAAGTTATTGGTCATTAAATTTAATTCCCAGCCACCTAATTGTGCGATTCTGGAAGTGACCTTTAACGTTTCTAAATTACGTTTTGATTGTGCTTCAAGAGATATGATTTCAGTAATATCTCGCCCCATATACAGATAGCCATCTATATCTCCAGAGCGATTTAAGAGCGCATTCGCAGTTAGTTCAATCGTCAATAATTGCTGAGTTTTCGTTTTGAATTCAAAGGTAAATTCTACTTTTTGCTGACGAGTGACTTTATGAAGTCCTAGAAAGTTTTCTTCAATGTCCAGTGAATTTGTCGTTTGAATATGTTCTGCAAAGCGTTGGTATTCAGCTTCATTAATAAAGGTATCTAAAGTACGTTGTTTAATGATTTCAGAACCTTGCCACTCAAATAAATGTGCAGCGAACTCATTAAATGTAGTGATGGTGCCATCAACATCGGTAGAAATAATAATTTGTTGTGCACTATCTAAGATTGTTCTTTGTAAGTGGTTTTTGGTTCGTAATGTATTTTCAACATTTTTGCGTGAAGAAATATCATGCTCGATAAATAAGAAACCAGTCCGTCCATTATCCAATTCTAAGGTTTTAATTTGTAATTTAACCCAATAAGGCTGATTGTTCGATTTACTTAGTTGTAACTCACCTACATATTCTTTTTTATTATTAATGGCATTATGGATCTGTTTAATTTCTAATGTGTCAGTACCGTCATTAGCCCTAAATAAGGGATGCTGACCAAGCAATTCTGATTGATTATACCCCGTCGCTTTTGAAGATATAGAGTTTGTCCAGATAATTTTGGTATTTTCATCAGTAATAAAAATAGTGTCATGACTAAATTCTATTATTTGTGCCAATAATTTATTAGATGTGTCATTAATATGTTGTTCAGTGGCTTCGATTACCGTGATAATAATGGAGTTTTGTTCTTCAAAATTAATTTGATTCAGAGTGATGATGACATCAATATAATCACCCAATCGATTTTGACATTTAAACACTTTTTTTCCGCTGATGGGTAGGCGGATTTCATTTTCTAAAAATTGCAGTAAAGAACTCGTATGTTCGTAATTCGCATATCTGGGCATTAATATATCAAAAGGTTGACCAAGCAACTGAGCCGGTTAATAGTCAAAAATTTCGTGCAAGATACTATTCGCATAAACAATGGTGCTAACGTCATTGACAATAGCGATCCCGTTGCCACATGCATTTAGCATTTGCTCATAAGAATGTTGTGATATATTTTTCAAAAGGTAAATAGAGTGAACGTTTAATAACCTAATTTATAGCACATTATTTTTGACATGCTGTACAATATAGTCAATATCGTACACGGATTACTATTTCTTATGGCTAACTCTATTCATCAGCCTCGCTTTTCTATGACTTTTTTTCATCCTAGGTATTGGCTCATTTGGCTAGGACTGAGTGTTTTATTTTTAGTGTCATTGTTGCCATTACCTATTCTACGTAAACTGGCGCATGGGAATGCATGGTTATTAAAAAAATTAGCCAAAAAACGGATTAGCATTGCGGAGCAAAATATTGCTTTGTGCTTTCCTGATATGCCTGCACTTGACCAAGCCGCGTTATTAAAAAAACATTATGTAACGACAGGTATGGCTCTTTTTGAAACCGCGATAGGTTGGTGGTGGCCAGATTGGCGTTTACGCCGGATCATTGAGATAGAAGGCTTTGAACACATTGAAGCGATTCAAGCTCAAGGTAAAGGGGTTTTAGCATTGGGTATTCATAATGTGAATATCGAAACAGGGTGCCGCATGCTCGGTTTATTTCACAAAAGTATCGCCTTTTATCGGCCCCACAACAATCCATTGATGGATTATATCCAGTTTAAAGGACGTGCACGTTCTAATGAATATTTGATTGATAAACGCAGTTCTAAAGCACTTATAGAAGCATTGGATGCCGGTAAATTATGTGCGTATTTACCGGATCAAGATTATGGTCCAAGAGGCGCTGTTTTTGTTCCATTTTTTGGTGTTGAAAAAGCCGCGACTATTTCTGCTACCTTAATGTTTGCTCGGCGGTCAAACTGTATTCCCTTAATGTTATCGACCCAAACGACTCAACGCGGCTACAAAGTGAAGTTTTATCCGCCGATGGAGGATTTTGCTGCACAAGAAGATGTCGCCGCATTAACCGATTTAAATCAGCGTATTGAAAGTATGATCCTAGAACAGCCTGAAAGTTATTTATGGATGCATAAACGCTTTAAAACCAGACCTCCAGGTGAGCCTAGTTTATATCAATAATGCCACCTACTACGATCTAATAGAGTGCATCAATATATACGTTTACTGCTTAGAGCTCAGTTCAGTATTAAAAGTATCTTGCCAAATTTGATTCACAGATTGTGCTAACGTTTCATAGTAGGGGTTTTTTTCTACCTTGCTACGCTTCAATGCTTCGTGATGCTTATGATGACGCAAAGTTAGATACGTTTGTGTTAATGTGGTTGCGACAGTATCGGAGATGATGTGAGCCTGGCTTAATGCGTCTAGTTGACGTAAATTATCACTATATTGAATTATTTGTGGATGTGCTGCGGCATTTTGCAAACACCAGTATTGAGTTAAAAACTCAATATCAGCAAGCGGTCCTTTATCTTTTTTACCTAAGTGTTTTCGCATTTTTTGACGCATATTACGAACTTTATCTTGTAATTCGTTTTGTGATCTTGGCTGGGTAATGATCCTCCGACGAATACTCTCAAATTCAGTTTGCAGTGACGCTGAACCAGCAATCATTCGAGCTCGACATAATGATTGATGTTCCCAGATCCAGGCCTCATTCGCTTGATAGTTCGCAAACGTATCGATATGACAAATTAATAAACCAGAATTGCCAGAAGGGCGTAACCGTAAATCGATTTCATAGACGTCTCCAAGTAAGGTTTTGGTACTGGCTAAACTGACAAAGCGTTGCACTAATTTAATATAGAACTGTTGAGCGGAAACATTGCGTTTGCCCCCTTTTGTATTAACGCCATCGGAACATTCATGCACAAAAACGAGATCGAGATCAGAAGTATAACTCAGTTCTAATCCTCCTAGTTTTCCATAAGCAATCATGCCTATGCCCATATTCGTTAAGTCAAAACCTTCAGGTTCACCCAATCTTGCGGCGGTTTGTTGCCATGCTTGTCGTAATAGTGCCTGAGTGAGTACTTCAGCCAATATTGTCAGTTTGTCGCTGACTTGTACGATGGGTAAATAATCTAAAATATCAGCCGCTGCAATCCGAAACCGTTGAGCGAGCTTAAACTGTCGCATTGCATGAATCAGTGTTTCTTCATCATCAGGTTCAATACGTAGTAAAGCCTGTTGTAATTCACTGGTTAATTCATCCCGCCAAAGAGATAGATCATGAGGTGTGCGTTGCAAGTATTGTGGGTGAATTAACTCATCCAATAAAACTGGATACGCGCTAATATGTTCGATTAACCAGCTGCTTTGACTACCAAACATTATCAATTGCTCGCGTACTGCGGCATTCTCCATGATCAATTCTAAATATGCGGTACGTGATGTTATCGCGTTAATAATCGTACACATGGACTCAATAGCGACCAAGTGATTATTGGCGAGTGCATGAATATCTGATAAAAACAGGGGCAAGAGTTTTGCGAGCACCGTTTCTCCACGCTCGCCAATATGACCTTTGTTAACGGTCTTTTTTAACGCGACAAGTGTCGTCCAAATAGTGGACGCGTCCTGTCCTCCGAGCACAAAATTATCAGGGGGCTCTGGCCACTCAAGTGTATGCCAAATATCTTGGTGAGATGCACCGATGTTTTGCTCATTATCACTAGGTTCATCTACTTCAATAAATGACTGGAAATGGAGGTGGATACGTTGTTGAACCGTCTCGATAAATGCCAAAGAAATATTCGTGGAGTCAGCAAAATGCTGTAATAGTGCGGGGGTACGAATTAAATAGGTTTGGAGTATGTCGACTAATAGCGTGCGTTGTTCATTATCATCTGGAAGTGTCTGAGTTTGTGCGTTGGCAAATTGTTGTAACGTATGCTCGGTCTTTCTTAAGACTAAATAACACGCGTGTAAATCATCGACGACGGCTGCCGGGAGTAGTGTTTCTGCTTTAATGACCTGTAGTGCTTCAAAAATCGAGGCAGTTTTAAATGCTGGTATCCGACCGGCATAAATTAGTTGAAAACTTTGAACTAAAAATTCGACTTCTCGGATCCCACCAGCACCTAATTTTATGTTCTTTGTCAATTGACGTCGGCGTACTTCTTGGACTATTTTTTGTTTCAAATCACGTAATGACTCAATGATGCTAAAATCTACATAACGACGGTAAATAAATGGTCGAATGATATTTGCCAACGCCAGTTTGTTCTGGTCGTCGCCGCTTTTACGGTTATTCAATATGCGTGCTTTGAGAAGAGCAAACCGCTCCCAGCTGCGTCCTTGACTCTCGTAATAATTCTCTAAACCTGAAAAAGGCAGAACTAGTGGACCACTGTCGCCAAATGGACGTAATCGCATATCTACGCGATAAACTTGTCCATCAATAGTTTGCGTGTTTAATAAGTGAATCAGTTTTTGCGCGACTTTAATAAAGAATTGTTGATACTCAAATGGTTTGCGTC
>CATECQ010000019.1 GCA_949498985.1 Glaciecola sp. HTCC2999 | reverse complement strand
TATTATTCGATATTCTGGATCTGCTCACGCACTTGTTCAATTAATACCTTGAGCTCTACCGCGCTTTGTGTGATCTCTGTATTTATTGATTTACTGCCTAATGTGTTTGATTCACGATTAAACTCTTGCATCATGAAATCTAAACGACGACCAATGGCTCCACCTTTTTTTATGATCCCGCGAGTTTCTGATACGTGTGATACTAAACGGTCTAATTCTTCTGCGACATCCAACTTTTGTGCAAGTAAAACGAGTTCTTGCTCGACACGTTGACTATCTAGTTCCACTTGAGCTTCTTCAAATTTGGCTCGGATCTTTTCTTGTTGCCATGATAATACATCGGGCATGCGAGCTTTGACTTTATCGACTTCGGCTAGTACACCGACCAAGCGTTGTTCGACTAACGCAGCCATATTTTCACCTTCACTGGCACGTGCTGCCAAGAAGTCTTTCAAGGTCAAATCAAACTCAGTAAGTAAGTCTTTACTCATTGCATCCATATCCATCTCTTGGGCTTCGACGACGCCGGGCCACTGCAACACTTCCAGACGATTAAGGCTAGATGGTCCTTCTATAGAAAGTGATTCTGCTGCCTGAATAAGTTGAGCTGCAAGGTTTTGATTCACATTGATTTTCGCGTTGTTGCTAGCGTTAAGCATAACACGAAGTTGGCACTCAACTTTACCGCGCTGTAGCTTTTTACGAAAACGTTCACGTAAAACAGGCTCTAAACTACGATAGGCTTCAGGGAAGCGGAAAAAAGTTTCAAGATAGCGCTGATTGACCGAGCGGATTTCCCACACTGCACTGCCCCAAGAGGCTTTTAATTCACGACGAGCAAATGCGGTCATACTATAAATCACAGTGAAATCCTTAAATATTGGCTATCAAAAATCGCCTGTAACGTCCAAGCGAGTAAACAATACCTAAATTGTAACTGATTTTTCTTTTTTCATCGAATTGTGATTACGCTATAATAAGATTTAATCATTTCTCCCCATTATATCTAGGAGCATTTATGCGCCCAAGCGGTCGTACAGCCAATCAAATTCGCCCTGTCACCATCACACGTAACTTTACTTGCCATGCTGAAGGCTCAGTGTTGGTTGAGTTTGGCAACACTAAAGTCATTTGTAACGCGACTGTTGAAGAGGGCGTACCGCGCTTTATGAAAGGCAAAGGAGAGGGTTGGATCACAGCAGAATACAGTATGTTGCCACGTGCTACGCATTCGCGCTCTGGTCGGGAAGCGGCTCGAGGTAAACAAGGTGGTCGCACGTTGGAAATTCAACGTCTTATCGCTCGTTCATTGCGTGCGGCGGTAGATTTAAAGCTATTAGGCGAAAACACAATTACGCTTGATTGTGATGTGATTCAGGCTGATGGTGGTACACGAACGGCGTCAATTACAGGGGCATGTGTTGCACTGGTTGATGCGTTGACTTATATGCGTAGTAAAGGCATTTTAAAAGCCAACCCACTTAAACATATGATCGCCGCATTGTCAGTGGGTGTGTATAAAGGCAACGCGATTGCTGATTTAGAATACTTGGAAGACTCCGATGCTGAAACTGATATGAATGTCGTTATGACTGAAACCGGTAAGCTGATTGAAGTTCAAGGTACAGCTGAGGGAGAACCGTTTAGCTTTGAAGAAATGGCAGAAATGTTAGATTTGGCTAAACACGGTCTACGTGAGTTATTTGATATTCAAAAAACAGCCTTAAATAACTAAACAGCAACGGGACTTATACTATGCAAGATTATAAAACTCAATTTATCGAATTTGCCATTAATCGCAATGTTCTGCGCTTTGGTGAGTTCACCTTAAAATCAGGTCGCATAAGCCCATACTTTTTTAACGCTGGATTATTTAATACCGGTGCCGATCTTGCTTTGCTAGGTCAATGTTACGCTGCGGCATTGAATGATTCAGGTATCGAATTTGATGTGTTGTTTGGTCCTGCTTATAAAGGGATCCCGATTGCGACCACTACCGCCGTGGCACTCGCGACCCAATATAATTGTTCTGTACCTTACTGTTTTAACCGCAAAGAAGCCAAAACCCACGGTGAAGGTGGAAGTCTGGTAGGGGCTGAGCTAACCGGTAATATTATGCTGGTCGATGATGTGATCACTGCAGGGACAGCGATCCGTGAATCGATGCATATCATTGCGCAACATGAAGCAAACTTAGCTGGAGTCCTGATTGCGCTAGATCGCCAAGAAAAAGGTAATGGTGATTTGTCTGCTATTCAAGAAGTCGAACGTGATTTTGATACGCAGGTTGTGAGTATTGTGACCTTAGGTGATGTAGTGGATTATTTGATGGATAAGCCAGAATATGAAGAGCATTTAGCGAATATTAACGCTTATCGCCAGCAATACGGTATTTGATATCTATGAGTGATGCCTCGATGCTGCCAGAGATTTACGCTCAAGCCCCATATCACTTTGATGCGCTGGGCTTGCGTTGTCCTGAGCCGGTGATGATGATCCGTAAAAAAATGCGTGAACTAAACCACGGTGATCAGCTGTATGTGATTGCAGATGATCCGGCTACGATCCGAGATATTCCTAGTTTTTGTCGCTTCATGGAGCATGAATTGATTGCTAGTGAGACCTCTTCTCCTCCATTCCGTTACTTACTTAAGAAAGGTGTGTAGTTGAAGCATATTCATCCACAAAAAAGCCCTATATTAGTAGGGCTTTTTTGTGCTTAACTCATCGATTTTAAATAAGTCACTATCTATGGTTTTTTAAACTTTAACGTCCAGCGATCGGTGTTGCCCGTTACACTATGCGCACCTACTTCATATTCTAATTCATCATCTTCACGATAATGTAAATTACTGTAATCAACCAGTTCAAAACCAGCAGCTTGGATCTCTTTAATGGCTTTGACCGGGTCAAAACGGCGACGATTAGCGTCTGTGAATGGTTCCATGTGGCGCGCTGTATGATCTACCACAGCATAGATTCCGCCTGATTTAAGGGCGGCAAAAGCAACTTTATTCATTTTAGCACGACCCGCATCATCAAAATTATGATAGTTGCGGAACGTTAATACCATATCGGCATCAGTCACGCCTAAGGTATCTATGGTGAGTGAGTAAAAGCGAGCACCTGACTCACGGCTTAATGATGCGTCTTTGGCTGTGATTTGAATATTCTCAAAACCTGCTTCCTGCACTAATCCACGCTCAATTCGTGAGGTACCGATAGCAGCAAAATACTCTCCATTTTCGGCTAAGGTTGGTGCTAATAAGCGGGTGTACCAACCACTTCCAGGGATAAGTTCAACGACCTTCATGTCATGACTTAACCCGAAGAATTCTAAAGTTTGGACAGGTTTACGGTTGCGATCTCGTTTTTTATCTTTATCAGGACGATTTTCAGAAGCCATCGCGGCTTTCACTAAATCGCTTGTGCTGTGGATTTCTCCTGATTTGTGATTGTGTGCAAAGGCACTCGTAGCAGCGAGTAAACATCCTGCAACACTCATGACTACCAGTTTTTTTGATAATGAAAACGATGTATTCAAACGGTTTTTATATCCCATCATGTTTGTATCCTTTAATTAAATAACCAACGTTGTCCCGCCCAAAGACTCATCACAATGAGCGATAACCCTATAATTGCATTATATTGATATCTTCGTAAAAAGTTTTCAGCACGATTGCCAAAAGTTAATACTAACCATGCAATACCAAAGTAACGCAGCATTCTAGAAAGGGCAATAGCCATAACATATAAACCTAAATGATAACCACTCACGCCTGCTGCCAGCATTGCCAACTGTAGAGGGATTGGTAAAATGCCAGCTAATACAATGAACCAAAACCCTTCTGCTTTTATCCGCATTTGGATACCTGTTAATGCTTCGGGTTCATCTAACCAGCCCAATATTTGAGTTTCAAACGTAGCGAATAACCAAAATCCGATGCCATAAGCGACCAACGCCCCAGCAATACACCCCAGTGTTGCTACTGTTGCTATCCACCAGGCTTTATCACGGCGCATTTGTGTTACTGGGATTAAGAGAGTCTCAATAGGGATAGGCACCACAATGGACTCCAAAAATGAAGCCAATGTGATCCCTGATAAAAAATGTTTGGAACGTACCCACTGTGATAAACGTTGAGCTATCCTGTCAAACATATGTCATTCGTTATATAAAGCTCATTACTTGTTTGTCATATGCTTTACGACTTCACCATCTTTCATGACGAACTGTATATTTTCCAACAAACGTATATTGGCTAACGGATCACCTTTTACCGCTATAATGTCGGCCAGTTTACCCGCACTGATGCTACCTAACGTATCCGTAACATTTAGTAGTTCTGCGGTATTTTTAGTTGCGCTTAGAATTGCTTCAATCGGTGGCATACCCACATCGACCATTAAACTAAATTCTTGGGCATTATCGCCGTGAGCAGATACGCCTGAGTCGGTACCAAACGCAATTTTCACACCAGCTTCGTACGCTCTAGCAAAGGTTTGTTGTATTAAGGGTCCAATTGCAGCTGCTTTAGGACGGACAATTGCGGGGAAAAACCCCTCGATTTTGGCTTTTTCTGCGACAAAATTACCTGCCAAAATGGTAGGCACGTAAAATGTACCGTGCTGTTTCATTAAGTCCATCACAGTTTTGTCCATGTAGGTGCCGTGCTCTATAGAGTCTACACCAGCTTTAATTGCACGGATCATGCCCTCTTTTCCGTGAGCATGGACGGCAACAGTCATACCATAATCGTTAGCCGTTTTAACAATGGCCTCTAGTTCATCGCTCATAAATTGTGGATTTTGCCCACTTTTGGCGACGGATAACACGCCGCCGGTGGCTGTAATTTTAATCAAATCTGCGCCGTCTTTGTAACGTTGACGGACTGCTTGTCGAGCTTGAGCGATACCATTGACAACACCTGCATCAGGTCCTGGGTTACCCATTAAATGTTTAGTTAAGCCATTAGTTGGATCAGCATGACCACCTGTCGTCGCAATGGCTTTAGCTGTAGTAAAAATACGTGGGCCTATAGCAACACCGCGATTGATGGCATCGCGTAATGCCACTGTTTCATTAAATGTATCACCTAAGTTTCGAACAGTCGTAAAGCCTGATAGCAGAGTTTTTTGGGCATAATGTGCCGCATCAAACGCGTAGTCTGCTTCGTTATATTGAACCCGTTTCATATAGGTGCTTGGGCCACCATGTTGATAAGATAAATGCGTATGCATATCCATGAAACCAGGCATCACAGTATAGTCTGATAAGTCGATTAAGGTTGAATCTTCCAAAGGCGTTTGAAAGCCTGGGAGCACTTGAGTGATAGTGTTGTTTTTGACGATGATTGTCATTTGCTCACGGACGTTTTTGTCGGTGGCTGTGATCAATTTACCCGCGTGAATTGTGGTCGTTTCAGCCTGTAATGTCGCTGCAAAAAATAGGCTGAACAACAGTGCACAGCCAGAGATGATATTGCGTAACATAGCGCATCCTTTGATCGTTAGAGTGAATTATTATTCTATAGTGCCAAAGGGTGCAAGATATTCACCAGAGGCTAGAAAAGCCTTGCCTTCTGTGATTTCTAATTCTTCGACAAACTGATAATACACATTTTGTTGGACTTTTGCCCATAAATTATCACGCATGTTTACATACGGGATATCACACCCTGCATGAGCATTAAACCGCATTTCTAAAGGATGGTCAGCGTCAAGAATCACGTGATCATCGGTGCTAGAATGACACTGGATAGGTGCACCAGGTAACTCATTGAGTCGTTGCCAAGTGGTGATGAATAGAGGCACATCGTCTACTGTGATTTCAACTTTTTCGACAGGGGTGACTAAGAAATAACGTTCCTCTTCACATTTTAAAACCCTTGCAAATAGCCTTATCAATGCAGGACGTTTAATTAAAGAGCCTCCGAACCACCATTGTCCAGCATGATCTATATGTAATGGGATCAAACCACAAAATGGAGGATCCCACTGATCTACTGGTGGATATAAATTATCCTTGATGTGCGCTAACGAGCTATGTAGTTGGCTAAGCATCAATTGTGTCGCAGTATTTATTGGGTGAGTGCATCACGTAATTCACGTAATTTACGCTTCACGATTCGCATATTATCTGGTCCCATTCGCACCAATTGCTTTTGAGCTGGCGAGAGGGACTCTAATTGTGGATTCACAAAACGGTACATCACACTATCACTTTCTACCGCAATCGGTAGGCTAACCGTGGGTGTATCAAGTAACTCATTAATAGCGATAGCTAATGTATCGTTAAAATCGCTGTTAGGTGGCGTTATTTGCTCAAATTGAGTGATGATCTCAGTATTATAATCATTCAACAAACGCAATAATGATTCAACTTCAATATCCGAAAACGTTTGTGCATAGACGTTATAACGTGTGAATGATTCTGGTGTGATGAACTGGTTATCACCTTGTGTAAAGACGGAAAATTTTTGTTTGGGTGCATTTAGGACCGTAACATTCTCTGGTAGTTTACCATTGGCAGTATTAACTACACTGGCGACCATGTTAGCGATGATTGATTCGTTAACCACTAATGTGCTGAGCAATGGCGATTGCAATGTAGTAATTAAAGCTTGTTTAATTGCTTGGTCAGAAATATCGAGAACCTCTGGTTCAGTCACTATTTCAGGCTCAATAAAAGCTTCTTCTATTGCCAGATCTTCGATGTTTGCCTCAGGGATAGGTGCGGCAATAATAAATTCTTCTTCAACCATTTGTTCTTCTGTGGGGGGCTCACTTATCGTCGATTCGTTGTTAGCCTGCAAACTGGCCACAGGCTCTGGGACATTATCTGGCTCCACTGCCTCTTCTTTGGTCCAAAAGAATGCGATAGCTAAAACTACCATTAATAAAATCACTACACTGAAGAGCGAGTAACGAGTTGACGAAGAAGCTTGAGTCATATAACGATACATCCTGTTAAAGTTGAAATAGATAAAAAGCTAACCTTATTATGTAAGTCTGACACAAAATCAATAAGTTCACATTATTATCAACGCATTTAATCGCAAAGTGGATCTTAACAAAACATTTGTGCGTAAATAATGCATATATTTTGAATAGGTACCACTCATGCATAAATTTCAGTTTTCTCAATTTTACCAACAAACCTCGCGTATTGAACATTTAGAAGTCCAATCGTTTGAAGTCAATGTATACTTAGTTAAACTTACCGTGGATGGCCTAACTGGGTTTGTATATGACAAAAAAGATAACATCATGCGGTTTCATAGTTCACAACATATTCGAGATAGTTTTGCGACATGTGTGGTAGAAAAAGCCGTTATGGTGCATGATTCTCCTTATGAGGAAATGATTGGTAACCCGCCTAAATCAAATGAAGCAATGGCGATGCCTTTTTCCATGACTCAACCGTATTAAACATTAAGCGATTTATTATTTGTTATGCTCACATTTGTCTCTTTTTCCGAAGCCACCTCAACGCAGCAATCCACTTTCACTACATTTAATAAAGCTTGGGTCGAACAGTATTTTGTTCTTGAGGAAAAAGATGTATATACCTTAGAGCACCCTCAAGCCAGCATTATTGATAAAGGTGGAGAAGTGCTCATAGGTCTAGACAAAACCAGTACCTCTGTCATTACTTGTGCCATGTTAAATGCAGGTAATGACATCTATGAATTATCTAAAATGGGAATGGATCAAGCCCATAAAGGTAAAGGTTATGCAGAACAAATAGTGAATGCTGCTATTGACTGGGCTAACACTCAAGGCGCTCAGACTATCTTTTTAGAATCAAATCGGATCTTAACCAATGCGTTGTATGTCTATGAAAAATGTGGGTTTGTGGAAGTGCCTATGTTACCGTCGCCGTATGCCCGCGCCGATATTCGTATGGAATTACAGTTACGATGAATTCAACGACCCATTTACCTATTTCGACTTTTAATGTCTACAACAGCGTCACACACGATTGCTTGGCAACATTAACGAACGTTACTGAAAAAGATATTGAAGCGATGATCAGCGCAGCTGTTATTCGTTACCATATACCTTCTACGGGTCAAGAACGTCAACAAATGCTTGTAGCACTTCATGAGCAATTAACTGAGTATCGTTATGAACTCGCCACTATCATCAGTAAAGAATCTGGGAAAACTCTGAGTGATGCACTGGCTGAGATTGATTATGCTAATCAATATCTCGCTTGGTTTGCCCCGCTAGCTGAGTCGATGGATGAGCCAATTGAAGTTGCGGATAAAATTGAAGTATGGCGCGAGCCAGTAGGTGTCGTTGGTGCGATTACGCCATGGAATTTTCCATGTGCAATGATTATACGAAAACTCGCTGCAGCCATTGCTGCAGGTTGTCCATTTGTTGTCAAACCATCGGAATTAACGCCGTTAACGGCATTGAAAATCAAGATGTATACTGAAACTGCTGGCTGGGATAAGGGATGGTTTGCCGTATTAGTCAGTAATCAAAATGCTGCCGTTGGACAGAGACTCACCACCGATCCACGTATTGCTAAATTTACTTTCACCGGATCAACAAGAGTCGGTAAGTTACTCAACGCGCAATGTGCCACCTCCTTAAAACGGGTGTCTTTAGAATTAGGGGGTAATGCCCCTATGCTGGTCTTAGCTGATGCGGATATTGAATTGGCCGTCACTCAATGTGTCGCGAATAAGCAGCGCGGTACTGGACAAACATGTGTGGCGGTGAATCGTATTTATGTAGCTGCTGCAGTAGCTGACGCATTTACTCAAGCTTTGGTGGAGAAAGTCAACGCACTAACGAAAGGTGATCCGTTGCACCCGGATACTCAAGTGGGTCATATGATCACGCTTGATGCGGCTAATAAAACCCACAATCGTGTCCAACAAGCCATTGCTCAAGGTGCGAAGGTGCTGTGTGGCGGTACATATCAGGCTGGAAGTTCTTATTATCCCCATACTGTATTGAGTCATGTGCAACATGATGATGATGTCGTCTGCGATGAAATTTTTGGTCCTCTATATCCTATCATTACTATCGATGATGCAGGATTAACTAACGATGCTGTGATACAGCGGATGCTAAAGTGCGCGAATGATACTCAAGCCGGGTTAGCCGCTTATGTTTTTAGTCGTGATAAAAATGTGATATTGCAATCCCAACGTCAATTACAATATGGCATGGTAGGATGTAATACTGCCGTGTTAGGAAATGCAGCCGCACCATTTGGCGGCATTAAACAGTCTGGCTTTGGTCGTGAAGGCGGGCGTTTAGGTTTAGATGACTTTACGCATTTAAAATATATCAAACCTAACGCCTAATCAGTTAAATTAGCCAGTGTGGGGCTGCTTGAGTTTTCTATCGCTGATAGAAAGGTTAATGTGATTGTGTATTGAACTCGACAGTTAATAATTCTACATTATCAGCAAACTCTAAGGATTTTACTTTTCCCTTGCCTTCAAAGTTTATCAAGTTATTTTGTTCTGGCCAGATATCTCGTAAAACATCATGACGGACAGTTAATTGACTTATATTTGGAGGTTTGACAGTTTCTTGATAAATCCAAAAATGACGACCATCTACCTCAAAACCCACTAGATCTAATGCAAAAGCTTGCGACATTTCATCAAAAATAGCGAAACGTTGCGCGACGTATTGCGCAAACTGTTGTTGTGTCGTTTGATTGTTAATAATATCAGCACTTTTATCAAATAAGGTTTTGACTGCGTGCTCAGCATCATGCATGTAAACTCGATGCATGACTTCAATATTGTTCGTGTTGGGGTTAAACAACACTGTCGTTAACCCCGACTTTTGCTGATGCGCTAATACGTTTAGGGATAACATGCTAAGTGTAACCAACACACTTAGCAGTATGATCTTAGTTTGACGTATCATCGGTATCTAATTCAGTCTTAATATCTTGCATGATGTCGCGATAGACTTTTCCACTGCGTGGTTTTGACTTATATGACTCAATACGAGATTTAATGATTTGACGAGGGTAATGATTGTTATGGGTATCCACGTCTGCTGTTTCCCAACGAGGATCAACTGTGACCGACACTAATTCTTTTTCAGTCACGATGAGCTTACTGACTGCTTTGGGTGTACGACGCCAAATCTCAGCAGGGATACGCATCATATCAGTGGTTCCATCAGTAAAAGTCATTTCTAAAATAATTGGCATAACAAGCCCGCCAAGATTAGAAAAGTCCATCACGTAATAATTTTTATCCTCGGCGACTGCTCGCTCAAGCGCTTTACGCTCCCAAGGTTTTAAATCCTTAAGGTATTTTTGATACTTATTACGTTCTTTATTAGTGACGGTAAAGCGATCATTTTCGTCATAAAAATCACGGATATCACTAAATCGGTCGACCCATAAGGTTTTGCCTTCGGCTTTATTGCGCTCATCGGTTAATGATAATGGCTTTTCCGCTTCAGCTTGTCGTTCACGGGCATAATCAATATCCGGATCTTCAGTATCAAGACGTAATTGATACACGCTATCAATTGAAATATCTACGTGATCAGTACTGTAGAACCAACCGCGCCAGAACCAATCTAAATCAACCCCTGAGGCTTCTTCCATGGTCCGGAAAAAATCAGACGGAGTCGGGCGTTTGAACATCCAACGCTGTGCAAATTCTTTGAAAGCAAAATCAAAAAGCTCACGCCCTAATATAGTTTCACGCAAAATGTTTAACGCTGCTGCGGGTTTTGTGTAAGCATTAGGGCCTAAACGTAGCACCGAATCAGATTGAGTCATGATGGGAACTTGGACGTTTGATTTCATATAACCGGTAATATCACGTGGTTCAACGCCCCATGGAATGCTCGGATCCCACTCACGTCCTGCAACACCATCTAAGAAACTATTTAAGCCTTCATCCATCCAAGTCCATTGACGCTCATCAGAATTAACGATCATCGGAAAATAGATATGGCCAATTTCATGGATGACAACGCCAATTAAGAAACGTTTTTCGGCTTGTGAATAGGTCCGCGTGCCATCGTCTTGTAAATCAGTACGTGGACCATTAAACGTAATCATTGGATATTCCATTCCGCCAACAGGACCATTGACTGATTGCGCTACAGGATACGGATAGTCAAACGAGAAACGTGAATATACATCCATCGTATGGATCACAGATTCTGTTGAATATTTCTTCCATAAATCACCGCCCTCTTTGGGATAAAAAGACATCGCCATCACCAGAGGCATCACGTCCCCGCCTTGCTGATAACCGCGTGCATCCCACATAAATTTACGTGAGGATGCCCAGGCAAAATCACGCACGTTTTCAGCCCTGAAACGCCAGGTTTTAGTCTCTGTCGTTCCGGCTTTTTCGTTCTCGAGTGCTTCTTCTTCAGTCACGACAAACACAATACGATCTGCCGTTTTCGCTTTTTCTAGTCGACGCAGTTGTTCACCTGTTAAGACATCATTTGGATTTTGTAATATACCTGTTGAGGAGACAATGTGATCAGCGGGTACAGTGAGCGAGACATCATAATTACCAAATTCTAAGGTAAATTCCCCGCGACCAATAAACTCTTTATTGGTCCAGGCTTCATAGTCTGTGTAAGCTGCAAGACGAGGAAACCATTGCGCTAACAAGAAAATATCATTCCCACCTTCGCGGGCATCATCTGGAAAGTGTTCGTATCCTGAGCGCGCAGAAACCGCATCTTCCTCAACAATATTAAATGCAAAATCTAATGTGAAACGGGTGCGCTCTCCTGATTTTAATGGCTGCATTAAATCGACACGCATCAAGGTACCTACAATCGTGTAGTTAAGCGAGTTGCCTAATCCATCGACGACGCGTGAAATTTCATAGCCTAGTTCAGTATCATCGACGAACTGCTGGCGACGCAATGCCGCTAATGAAATTTGTGCGGGTGAATCGCCACTAGCAGCTTTTGATGCTGGACCACGATTGCCTATCCCACCAAAAGTTGTCGTAAGCGCCGACATTGAGTCATCTTTAAACTTATTCTGGTCTAACTGTACCCACAAATACTTTAAAGTATCAGGTGAATTATTGTAATAAGTAATGTCCTGGGTCGCTTCGATGCGGCGCTGGTCTTCAATCAAACGCGCTGCAATAGTGTAATCGACTTGTTGCTGCCAATACTGATGGCCTGGTTCACCCGCGGCATTTCGATAGACGTTAGGCGTGGGGAGAACTTCGTCAAGTTGACGAAATTTGTCTTCAAAATCACCTTTGGTTTGTTTAATAGCATCTGCATGTAACACAGAAAATGGGAGCAGTGTTAAAACACTGAGGGCAAGTAGCAGTTTACGCATGTACTGATCCTGTCGAATGTTATAATTATTTTAAAACACAGATTATACGTGATAATCAAAAAAAAATGAAAAATAAGCGAGTGGTCTAGGTTCTTTTTGTGTCGAAATATCGTATTCTTACGCTATATATTTCACGATTAATCAACATCATGCATGAATTTTCTTGGCAACGAGCCGTAATTAAAGTTGGCAGTTCATTAATTGCACCTGGCACAGCGAACATAGGCTGTTCTGCGAAGTATCTGCTAGCGATCGCCAAATTTATTACTAGTGCGTTGGCACAAAATAAAGAAATCATCATTGTGTCCTCTGGAAGTGTCGCAGCTGGACGAAGCAGCATGCCTTTGACTCATCCACCATCAATTGCTGAAAAACAAGCCATGGCGGCCATTGGTCAGACTAAGATGATGCAAAATTGGGCGCGTTTTTTTGATCAGCCGTGCGCCCAAGTATTACTTACCATGGATGATTTGTATGATCGAGAACGTTATATCAATATTCAAAATACATTTCGTGAGCTATTGCGTCATCATGCCATTCCAATTGTGAATGAAAATGACACCGTCGCCATAAATGAACTCAAAGTAGGTGACAATGATAATTTAGCGGCATATACCGCGTTAGTTGCGCAAGCAGATACGTGTATTATATGTTCAGATATCGATGGACTATATAATGCAGATCCTCGAGTAGATGAAGCTGCTACATTGATTCCATATGTCGCTAACATTACCCCTGAAATAGAACAGATGGCTGGTGGTCCAGGCTCTATAGTTGGAACAGGGGGGATGCAAACCAAAATTCAGGCGGCTCAACGCTGCTGTGCATCAGGCATTCAAACACTGATAGTTAATGGTACTGATGCGGATGTTTTTTCGCACTTGAGTGAAGGCCGTTGTAAAGGGACTTTATTTGCCGCACAAGCGAGTCATCAAACCGCACGAGAGCAATGGTTGACCCATACGCTAAAAAGTCGTGGTCAAATTCATGTGGATGAAGGGGCACGTCATGCCTTAGTGAATAAAGGAGCGTCATTATTACCCAGCGGTTTGGTTGAAATTGGCCAAGATTTTCATACGGGAGATGCAGTCGATGTGCTGTATGATGGGAAAGTTATTGGCAAGGGCATCGCCTTGTTTTCAAGCAAAGAGTTATATTTAATTAAAGGTCATCACAGCGATGAAATCGAAATAACATTGGGTTATGTACCTGCCAGTGTTGTGATCCATCGAGATAACTTGATTATTTATTAAGAGGAGCTCCATGAGTTTTTGTATCACTACCGCTGCTCGGGCAGCGAAAGAAGCAGCAATAATTACCGCAACACTGACTGCGGACCAAAAAAATACCATTTTACGCGATATTGCGACGGCGTTACGAACCCATACTGCAGAAATTATGACTGCCAATCAACAAGATATCGCTCAGGCTCAAGTAGATAATATGGACCCAGCGATGCAAGACCGTTTGCTCCTTAATGAAGCGCGTATTGATGCAATTGCTGTGGCAGTCGAACAAATTGCTGATCAGCCGGAAGTAGTGGGTGCGATTAGTGAGCTAACTACGATGCCCAGTGGCGTGCAGGTAGGGCAAATGCGCATTCCTCTTGGCGTTATTGGTATGATTTATGAATCTCGTCCAAATGTAACTATTGATGCGGCGGCATTATGCTTTAAAGCCGGCAACGCCGTAATTTTGCGTGGTGGGAAAGAAGCACTACATTCTAATATGGCCTTAGCGGCATGTTTACATGCAGTTTTTGATCAGCATGGTATTAATCGAGCCGCCGTCACCGTTATTCCTGATCCTGATCGTGCGATCATGAATACCATGCTGACGTTACATGAATCTATCGACTTAATTATACCAAGAGGTGGTGAAGGTCTAATTCGCTTTGTGTCTGCCAATAGTCAGATTCCGGTCATTCAGCATTTTAAAGGTGTATGTCATTGTTATATTGATGAATTTGCTGATGAAATTAAAGCACTAGCCATTGTTGAAAACGGTAAAACGCAACGTACCAGTGTGTGTAATTCACTTGAAACGGTTTTAGTTCACTCTAGTGTGGCAGCTTCTATTTTACCAAAAATAGCAGCGATGTTCGTTAAACATGACGTTAAAGTGCACGCCTGTGCTCAGAGCTTGCCCTATTTCGATGCATTAACCGACGCGAGTTTAGCGACTGAAGCAGATTGGGAAACTGAGTATTTGGCGATGGAAGTTGCAGTGAGTATCGTATCTGACTTTGCTGCAGGTATTGCGCACATACAACAATATAATTCAGGTCATACAGAAGTTATCGTGTCTGAAGATAAGTCTCGTCAGGAGGCTTTTTTACAACAGATAAATTCAGCAGTTGTTATGGTCAATGCTTCATCACGCTTCTCGGATGGCGGCGAATTAGGCTTAGGAGCTGAAATTGGTATTTCTACTTCAAAACTTCATGCATATGGACCGATGGGAGCGCAATCGTTGACTACCCAAAAGTTTGTTGTTTTTGGTGATGGTCATATTCGTCAATAATCCGTATATAATACATCTTCAATGTAAACGTTAGGAATTGATATGCAATTTTCGCCATTAGGTCATTCAGGATTATCGGTATCTCGTATTTGTTTAGGTACCATGACATGGGGATTACAAAACACTCAAGCCGAAGCAAACTCACAGATTAATCATGCGCTAGATGCTGGCATTAATTTTATGGATACTGCAGAGATGTATCCCGTCCCGCCAAGTGGCAAAACGTATGCAGATACTGAACGTTTTATTGGTAATTGGATTGCCGATAACCCTGAGCGACGTAAAGATTGGATCCTTGCGACTAAGATTGCTGGACCGGGTTTCCCTTATGTGCGAAACAATGCACCGATCACCGGTGAGAATGTGGGTATTGCTTTGGAAGGTTCACTAGCTCGATTAAAAACAGATTATATTGATTTGTACCAGCTACATTGGCCTAATCGTATGACCCCGCATTTCGGAAAACATGCTTTAAATTTTACCCGTCCTACGGCATTAAATGTAGAAGCTGAGCGCGATAATATGCGCGATATTTTACTGGGCTTAAAAAAAGCCCTTGATGCTGGAAAAATTCGCCACTGGGGTTTATCAGATGATACGACCTGGGGGATCCATACATATATAAATTTAGCCAAAGAGCTAGGTATGCCAGGGCCGGTATCTATCCAGAACGAATTTAACTTATTACATACTAAAGATTGGCCATTTTTGATTGAGTCATGTGTGTGTGAAGATGTAGCATATTTACCTTGGTCACCATTATCCGGCGGCATGTTATCGGGTAAATATCTAAATGGTCAGTTACCTGCAGGGAGCCGTCAAAC
Source organism: Glaciecola sp. HTCC2999 (assembly GCA_949498985.1). Taxonomy (GTDB): domain Bacteria; phylum Pseudomonadota; class Gammaproteobacteria; order Enterobacterales; family Alteromonadaceae; genus Opacimonas. The sequence continues at coordinate 73,111 of CATECQ010000019.1, read as the reverse complement.
GTATGAACAGCGTAACGGTCTTTTTCGTAAAAATGAGACGAGTGAAGCTGCTATTCAAGCCTACGTTGATGTTGCTAACCGATATGAAATAACACCCAGCCAACTCGCGCTTGCTTGGTGTGATCAAGTTGATGGGGTCACATCAACTATTATCGGCGCGACATCGATGCCACAGCTGAAAGAAAATATTGCCGCCTTTGACATGACTTTATCGGCTGAATGTTTAGCCGAAGTGTCAATGATATTACGCCAATATCCAGCACCATTTTAATGTCTAATGCGTTTTACTTCATTGTCTGTGCATTGATTTGGGGCACCACATGGTTTGCGATTAATTTTCAAATTAATATCGTTCATCCTGCATATTCTGTTGGATTACGCTTTTTTATTGCGGCCTTGATATTAGGTGCTATTGCTTTAGTCAAACGCTACCCGTTAGCATTTAGTTGGCGCTACCATCGAAGTTTTATTGCCGGTGGTCTGTTTCTTTATGCGCTGGATTACACTATGTTGTACGCAGCTCAACAACATATTGTTAGTGCATTATTGGCACTAATGAGTTCTAGCGTAGTGTATTTCAATGTTATTTTACGTAAGGTCATATTGGGTAAACCGATGCGTCTCGAGGTCGTTATCGGGGCGACGTTGGGTTTTATTGGTATTGCAGCAATATTTTTGCCTGAACTTAAAGTGATGGAACAACAAGGGTATATTCTAGTTGGGATCCTGTTTGCCTTAGGATCATTTACTAGTGCTTCTGTGGGCAATATTTTGTCGGAAAAAGTGCTGGAAACAGTACCCGTTGTTAGTTTTAATTTTTATACTATGCTATACGGAAGTCTTTTTATAGCAACGAGCTTATGGCTGACTCAAACTCCATTGATATGGCCTGAGGCGTCCTCATTTTATATTGCACTATTGTATTTATCGATGTTTGGATCGGTCGTTGCCTTTGGCTGTTATATGAAATTAATTCAGCAGATTGGCTCGGATAAAGCCGCTTATGTCGTCTTAGTCTATCCTTTGGTCGCATTATTGGTGTCGACACTGTTTGAAAATTACCAGTGGTCTGTTCTTTCAGCATTGGGAGTACTGCTAGTGCTAACAGGTAATGCTTGTGCGATGGGTAAGTTCCCAATTCAGCGATGGTTTTCATCGTTCACATTTAATCAATAGGTCACATTTATATGCCTGAGATCCAAAAGTTACTTGATAATAATCTACGCTGGGCTGATGAGACGATGGTCCGTGATCCACATTTTTTTGATACATTATCTAAACAACAAACCCCTATGTATTTGTGGATAGGTTGTTCAGATTCGCGGGTTCCAGCGAATCAAATTGTCGACTTACTGCCAGGTGATATTTTTGTGCATCGTAATGTTGCGAATTTAGTCGTTCATACGGATTTTAACTGTTTATCAGTATTACAGTATGCGGTCGATGTGTTGCAAGTAAAGCATATTATTGTGTGTGGCCATTATGGCTGTGGTGGTGTTGATGCGGCGTTGACCGATGAATCTTTTGGCTTAATTGATAATTGGCTGGCGCATATTAAAGATATTGCAGCACTTCATGATGAAGAGCTTTCAGCATTAACTGGTGAAGCAAAAGCTGCTAGATTATGTGAATTAAACGTCAAAGCTCAGGCAAATAATGTTGCTCGTACGTCTATTGTGAAAGAAGCGCATCTGCGCGGGCAACCACTAAAGATCCACAGTTGGATTTACAGTTTACGTAACGGCAAAATCAAAAATCTAGCCTAAACTCTGATTTTTGCGTATCCTGCACCGCTATTTTGTGCCAAAAAGTTGAAGCGCTATGTCCACACCGACTAACGATTATCAAACTCACGCTAAGGCGACATTATCTCTACTGGAGTTTGTCGCGTTAATGGCGTTATTAAGCTCGTTAGTTGCATTATGTATCGATGCAATATTACCCGCTTTAAGTCAAATAGGCACTGCGCTTAATAGCTCTGGAGCGCAACAAAACCACCTGATGATCTCGTTGTTTTTTGTTGGCATGGCTTTTGGTCAGCTATTTTTTGGGCCTTTTGCTGATACAAAAGGGCGGCGTGCGACTATCATGTTAGGCTTAGTGATTTTTGCGCTAGGGACCGGAATTTGCATGGTCGCGAACTCAATGGAAATGATGCTTTTTGGACGCTTTGTCCAAGCGTTTGGAGTATCTGGTCCGCGTATTTCTTGCATGGCGATTATTCGCGATATTTATGTGGGAAATCAAATGGCAAAAGTCATGTCTTTCATTATGATGGTCTTTATTATGGTACCCATGATTGCACCTATCATGGGCCAATTAATTATGCAGCTATTTAATTGGTGGTACATCTTAGTCGCATTCTTAGTGATCGGCCTATTAACAGGTATATGGTTTATGTTAAGACAGCCAGAGACCCTGACCAAAGCAAACCGTCAACCATTTTCCATGACCCAAGCAACAATATCCGCTAAATTTATTCTACTACATCGTCAGGTAATGGCTTATATCGGAGTGATGGGGTGTATATTTGGTGCTTTCCTAGCCTACATCAGTGCTTCTCAAACGATTTATCAAGAGATGTATGATATGGGCGATTGGTTTCCTTATATTTTTGCAACATTAGCATTTTCTATTGGTATCGCATCTTATATTAATTCACAGTTAGTTGAACGCTTTGGGATGGTGAAGTTATGTCATATCGCATTGTATGGACATATTGTGGTGTCGTTTTTCATCCTCCTCATGGCGCTTGATTTTGATGGGATGCCTCCAATAGCAATGTTTGTAGCCAGTCTTTTTATCGATTTTTTCTTTGTCGGGATTATCTTCGGAAATATGAATTCGTTGGCGATGCAGCCATTAGGACAAGTTGCTGGAATGGGAGCGGCCTTAATTGGCGCCATCAGTAGTGCGATATCTGTGCCGATTGCAATTTTTGTGGATAGTTTTTTAACCACCAATATTTTACCCATCATTATTGGTTTTCTAATTTTTGGATTGATCAGTTTACTGTTATTCAAACTGGCGGGTCGCGCGGAATAGAGTCAGGTTTTTTTGAACGATGGATTAAAACGAAAAAACCCGGCCAAATTGGCCGGGCAAAAGGGCTTTATAGTAAAGCACCTAACGACAGAAGGGTGTTAGTCAATCATTGGACTGACTAACGAATCTGTTAACTTAGTTCGATTCAATAATCGCTTTCATGTCTGTCATATAGCCACGAAGCTCTTCACCAATCCACTCAACACCGTGTTCACGGATAGCTTTATTAACTTCCACTAAGCGCATGTTATCAACTGCGTTTGAAGTGTCTGTTAAACCACCACCGATGTATTCACTGGTCATTTTTGGCATAATATGTTCAGCAATTAATGGTGCTGCAGCATTGGCGAATAAGTAGTTACCATATTCCGCAGTATCAGATATCACTACATTCATTTCATATAAACGTTTACGTGCAATCGTATTCGAAATTAACGGCGTTTCGTGTAGTGATTCATAATATGCTGATTCTGGTAATATGCCGGCTTCAACCATAACATCAAACGCTAATTCGACACCTGCTTTGATTGCAGCCACAAGTAAAATACCTTTATCAAAAAACTCTTGATCAGTAATGGTACCATCATACACTGGTGCATTTTCAAAACCTGTTTGACGTGTTTCTTCGCGCCATTTTAATAAGTTAGCGTCGCCATTGCTCCAATCGATCATCATAGTTTTAGAGAATTCACCACCGATGATGTCATCTTGGTGTTTTTCGAATAAAGGACGTAATAATTCAGTTAATTCAACTGATAAGTCATATGCTTTGATTTTCGCTGGGTTAGATAAACGGTCCATCATATTGGTAACACCACCGATCTTAAGTGCTTCGGTGATGGCTTCAAGTCCGTACTGAATTAACGCACCTGCGTAAGCGGCATCGACGCCGTCAGCAACCATTTTGTCATACGCTAAAATTGCGATGGTTTGTTGCATACCACATAAAATAGTTTGCTCACCCATTAAATCAGATTTAACTTCGGCTACAAATGATGACTCTAAGACACCCGCACGATCGCCGCCGGTGGCAGAGGCTAATGCTTTAGCGATATCCCAACCTTGATTGAGGTGGTCATTTTCAGGGTGAACAGCGATAAGAGTTGGCACACCAAAACCGCGCTTGTACTCTTCACGGACTTCAGTACCAGGACACTTAGGTGCACACATCACTACCGTGATATCACTACGAATTTGCTGACCTTCTTCTACGATATTGAAACCGTGAGAATAAGATAATGTTGCATCTTGTTTCATTAATGGCATAACTGCTTCAACGACTGATGCATGTTGCTTATCAGGTGTTAGGTTATATACGATATCTGCAGTTGGAATAAGTTCTTGGTAAGTACCTACAGTAAATCCATTATCTGATGCACGCTGGAACGATTCACGTTTTTCATCAATAGCGGCTTGACGCAATGCATAAGAGACGTCTAAACCAGAATCACGCATATTAAGACCTTGGTTAAGGCCTTGTGCACCGCAACCCACGATGACAATTTTCTTGCCTTTTAAGAAATCACAGCCAGTTGCAAATTCTTCTCTATCCATAAAACGGCATTGACCCAGTTGGTCAAGCTGAACGCGTAAAGGTAATGTATTAAAATAATTAGCCATGGTGATTTCTCATGTTGTTCAAACTAAAAGAGGTTCGCTCAGGGTGATTAATGCACCCATCAAATAATCAGTGACGATTGGGATAAATATAAACCGAGACTAATATATTGGAAAATGATATATTTGCAAAACTATGTTGCGTTAAATGCAAGATGTTGTTTTTATTAGTTAAGGTAGCAAAATGGATATTAAATCTTTAGCAATGTTTAATCATTTAGCTCAATCGCTTCATTTTGGTCAAACAGCAAAGGCGATGTTTGTTACCCCTTCAACATTAAGTCGAGCGATTCAGCGTCTAGAAAAAAATGCCGGTGCGGCTTTATTACAGCGTAATAACCGCGAAGTATCACTGACACCAGAAGGGCGGCTTTTCTTATCTTTTAGCCTTAATACAGTAGAAGAATGGCATAGCCTTCAATCGCAATTGGCTGAGCAAACTCAGTATTTAAATGGTGAGATGAGTGTATATTGCTCTGTGACAGCGGCACATTCACACTTACCTGATATGTTAAATCGATTTCGCGCTGAACATCCACAGGTGGATATCAAGCTGGTGACAGGTGATCCGGCATTATCGATACAAAAGGTCCTCGACGGACAAGCTGATGTCGCGATTTCGATTAAAACTCCACAGATGCATCCTGATATTCGTTTCAAGGCTATAGATGATGTGCCTTTGGTGTTAGTTGTGCCTAAATCTTTGGGGATTAAATATTTACGGCAAATAAAATGGGATCAACATGAAATTATTATGCCTGAATCCGGACCATCAAAGCGGATCGTGTATCATTGGTTTGCAGAGCATAATATCCGGCCTAAGGTCTACGCTTCCGTTGGTGGGAATGAAGCTATTGTCAGTATGGTCGCGTTAGGGTTTGGTGTGGGAATTGTACCTTCTATTGTATTAGACAATTCTGCACAATCGCATCAAGTCATTGCGATTGATATTGATGATATTGAGTCATATCAGATTGGTTTATGCTGTCATACTCGTAAGCAAGATGAGCCCATTATTAAAGCGATGTTTGACTTATAAATTACGGCATCACTTGCGCTGTTAATAGTCATGAACTCCACTTATACGACATTTTCAAATTGCGTATAGTGATATACAAAGCGATCAAATGCGCGCAAGCTCAATGCTTCGCGTAAATGCGTTAATTCAATGTTATCAGCAGCTTGACAGTCTGCTATCGTGCGAGCGACTTTTAACACGCGATGATATACTCGAGCTGATAAGCCAAGCTCCTCAATTGCGCTGGTAAAAAACTCAGATGAAAGTTCATCTATTTGGCAAAACTGTTTAATTTGCGAGGCATCTAGTGCATCGTTTAAGCAGCCTTGTCGAGTTAGTTGACGAGTTTGGGCTTGGACAACAATCTGCTTTAAAGCAGCTGAAGATGAATGTGTTGTAGCCATCTGTGTTTTTTTACTGGGTAAATTAAGTTCATTAAGGGGGACTTTTTTCACTTCTATTTGAATATCAATGCGATCTAACAGTGGCCCTGATACTTTCTGTAAATATCGAATGGTCTGATCATAGGTACTTCGATTAAGATGAATATCGCCAGTTGGGCTAGGATTCATAGCAGCAACAAGTTGAAAATTTGCTGGTAGTGTCAGATGATATTGTGACCGCGCAATGGCGATCTTGTTAGCTTCTAAGGGTTGGCGAAGTTGCTCTAATGCGTGTGATGAAAATTCTGCTAATTCGTCTAAAAATAAAATACCATGATTGGCTAATGAAATTTCCCCTGGGCAAAACTTCACCCCGCCGCCAGTCAGGGCGGTTATTGAGGTTCCATGATGTGGTTGGCGAAATGGCCTCTGGCCCCAACAGGAAGCGACATTCAATCCTGCTACTGAGTGAATAGCTGCGTTTTCAATGGCTTGTTGCTGCGATAGAGAGGGCATAATCGAAGCCATCCGTTCAGCCAACATCGTTTTTCCTGAGCCTGGAGGGCCATAAAGTAGCAAATTATGACTGCCTGCGGCTGCATATAAACAGGCATTAATTGCATGAGTTTGACCAAGCACATCATTATAATCAGTGGCATGCTCGGCATCGCTATAAAGCGCTTCAATAGGTTGGTCAGGATTCAAGATAATGCTTGAACTCGTGTTTGCGTAATCATTAAAGAATGTCACGATATCCTGTAAATGGGTTGCGTAAAATGTCTTGAGATTAGGAATGACGCTTAATTCGTTTTTATGTTCGATACTCGTAATCAGAGATTTTGTATCGGGTAATGATAAAGCCGCTACAAACGCACCAGCGACAGGTCGAAGTTCACCAGACAATGCCAGTTCACCCATAAATTCAAAGTGCGGCAATTGATTCACCGGGATTTGACCACTGGCTGCTAGGACACCCACAGCAATTGCTAGATCGAATCGAGCTCCTTGTTTAGGCAAGTCTGCGGGCGATAAATTGATCGTAATTCGCTTAGGTGGAAAGGTGAGACCTGAATTCAGAATCGCACTGCGCACTCGTTCTTTGGCTTCAGAGATGCTTCTATGTGGTAACCCGACGACATTAAACGCCGGTATACCTGGTGATATGTGAACTTCTATCGTGATCAAAGGGGCTTTTATGCCAATAGCACTGCGCGCATGGATGACTGATAATGGCATAATTGTCCCTAATTACGAATGAATGAGAATGGGTAAAGCATACTCAAAAATGGTTTAGGAAAAGATCAGAATAAGCGATCCAGGGGCAAAACTGATAGATAGTTCAGGAGAATTATTCATCGTATAGCGGAGTGATGAAGCACTTGCAATTCGATTGAAAATAGGGCTTACTATAAATAGAGCGCTCGCTCTATCAGTGACCACATTTTGCGAATATATTGATCAATTATTAGTGTATTCATCGACATACCAAACTAAATAGATATCTTTGGTACTATGATCCTGCCTACCTTAAAGGTAAGTTAAAGTGTATTATCATGGCTACCAATCCCAATGTTGAAACCATTTATACGTTTTGAAAAGAGAGAGTGATTATGCCCAAACTTCGTTCGGCAACAACGACACAAGGTCGCAATATGGCTGGAGCACGCGCATTATGGCGTGCGACTGGAATGAAAGATAGTGATTTTGGTAAACCCATTATTGCTGTGGCTAACTCATTTACCCAATTTGTACCAGGACATGTGCATTTAAAAGATATGGGGCAACTCGTTGCGCGCAGTATTGAAGCTGCCGGCGGTGTAGCAAAAGAGTTTAATACTATTGCTGTAGACGATGGGATTGCTATGGGTCACTCTGGGATGCTGTATAGCTTACCGTCACGCGAAATTATTGCTGACTCGGTAGAATACATGGTGAACGCGCATTGTGCCGATGCGATAGTATGTATCTCTAACTGTGACAAAATCACTCCTGGGATGTTGATGGCATCTATGCGCTTAAACGTACCAGTGATTTTTGTTTCTGGTGGGCCGATGGAAGCGGGTAAGACAAAACTCTCTGATCAAATCATCAAACTTGATTTGGTTGATGCTATGGTTGCTGCGGCAGATGACAAAGTATCGGATGCAGATTCTGAAGAGATCGAACGCTCGGCGTGTCCTACTTGCGGTTCTTGCTCTGGAATGTTTACCGCAAACTCTATGAACTGTTTAACCGAAGCACTTGGCTTATCTTTACCAGGTAATGGTTCATTACTTGCGACACATGCTGATCGTGAGCAATTATTTATCCGTGCTGGTCAAGAAATCGTAAAATTATGTCAACGTTATTACGGCGATGATGATGAAAGTGCTTTGCCACGTAATATTGCTAATTTTAAGGCTTTTGAAAACGCGATGAGCTTAGATATTGCAATGGGTGGCTCTACAAATACTATTTTACATTTACTCGCCGCTGCGATTGAAGGTGAAGTCCCATTTACGATGGATGATATTGATCGCCTATCTCGAAAAGTCCCACATTTATGTAAAGTGGCGCCAGCGACCCCACAATATCATATGGAAGACGTACATCGTGCTGGTGGTGTATTAGGTATTTTGAACGAGTTGAATAAAGCCGGATTATTACATGGGGATAACCCTCATGTACTGGGTACGACGATTGGCGAAGTTATTGCGTCTATGGATATTACATGTGAAAACCCTGAAGCCGATAAGTTTTATCGAGCTGGTCCGGCTGGTATCAGAACGACACAGGCGTTCTCGCAAAGCTGTCGCTGGGACGATAGTGACAATGATCGTGAACAAGGTTGTATTCGTTCTGTTGAACATGCTTATAGCCAAGAAGGCGGTTTAGCAGTATTAAGCGGTAACCTTGCCGAACAAGGCTGTATTGTAAAAACTGCCGGCGTGGATGAATCAATCCATAAATTTACAGGGCCTGCACGTATCTATGAGTCTCAAGATGACGCGGTAAAAGCCATTTTAGATGATGAAGTAAAAGCCGGCGATGTTGTCGTGATCCGTTATGAAGGCCCACGAGGTGGACCGGGTATGCAAGAAATGCTCTATCCGACGTCTTATTTGAAATCTAAAGGTCTTGGTAAAGATTGTGCTTTGATTACCGATGGAAGATTCTCTGGAGGGACTTCTGGTCTCTCGATTGGTCACTGTTCACCAGAAGCTGCCAGTGGTGGTGGGATTGCACTAGTTGAAGAGGGCGATCAAATTGCCATTGATATCCCAAATCGTACGATTGATGTATTGTTATCAGATGCTGAGCTAGCAGTGCGTCGCGAAAAAATGGAAGCCCGTGAGCGTCCATATAAACCGGTGAATCGTGAACGTAAAGTATCTCTTGCGTTACGTCAGTTTGCGATGTTAGCAACCAGCGCAGATAAAGGTGCAGTGCGTGATCAGTCAAAATTAGAAGATATTTAAATTATGAGTCATGTAAGTGCTAATGAATATTTGAAGAGGATTTTACTCGCGCCAGTATATGAGGCAGCGGTTAATTCTGATTGTGATTTAATGAATCGATTGTCAGGGGAGTTGGGTAATCAGATTTATTTGAAACGTGAAGACCAGCAGCCGGTTAAATCATTTAAATTACGTGGTGCTTACAATCGCATTTGTCAGTTAACTCAAGCACAATTGGATCAGGGCGTGATTGCCGCTTCAGCCGGCAACCATGCCCAAGGTATGGCATATGCCGCTAAGAAAAAGCAAATTCATGCCACGATCGTTATGCCAGAAACCACACCGGATATCAAAGTTGATGCCGTTCGTCGTTTTGGTGGAGAGTGGGTCAATATTGTGCAACATGGTACTAGTTTTGATACTGCCTCACAGTTTGCCCAACAGTTATGTGCTGAACAGGGGTTAACTTATATCCCTCCATTTGACGACCCTGATGTAATAGCAGGTCAAGGCACTATCGCTCGCGAAATGCTAGAGCAACAACCTGATTTAGATACTTTATTTGTTGCAGTCGGAGGTGGCGGCTTAGCTGCGGGTATTGCCGTTTATGTCAAGCAAATGAAGCCAGAGGTAAAAATTATTGCTGTTGAATCTGCAGAATCTGCGTGTTTAGCTGCTGCATTAGAGGCTGGAGAGCCGGTGATGTTACCGACTGTCGGTATTTTTGCTGATGGTGTAGCAGTTAAGATCATGGGCGAGGAAACCTTTCGACTTTGTCAAAAATATGTCGATGAAGTTATGACGGTTAGCAATGATGAAATCTGCGCTGCAATAAAAGATATTTTTGATGATACACGTGTAATAGCAGAGCCTGCAGGGGCTTTATCAGTAGCGGCTATCCGTAAATACTGTCAAGCCAATAAGATTACAGGTCAGCATATTGGTGGCATATTATGTGGTGCCAATATTAATTTCCATACATTGCGTTATGTATCAGAGCGATGCGAATTAGGCGAAGGTAAGGAAGCCGTATTTGCCGTGAAAATTCCTGAAGTGACCGGTGCTTTTAAGCGTTTTTGTGAAGTGTTGGGTGGGATTAATATTACCGAATTTAACTATCGCTTTGCCAATGCAGATCAGGCTTATGTGTTTGTCGGTGTGAAATTAAAGCGCGGCTTAGAGGAATATGCTGAACTGACTAATACTTTGGCACAAAATGGTTATGAAGCAATAGATCTATCAAATGATGAACTAGCCAAGTTACATGTCCGACATATGGTCGGAGGTAAACCGCCGGTGGCGATTAAGGAACGTGTGTTTGGTTTTGAGTTTCCTGAGTACCCAGGAGCTTTAATGCATTTTTTGAATACACTAGGTGAGCGTTACGATATTACATTGTTTCATTATCGTAACCACGGTGCAGCAGAAGGGTTAGTGTTAGTTGGCTTTGATTTACCCGATGGTGCATCATCAGATTTTGAAACGCATCTCAATGCTCTTGGCTACATTTACCAAGAGCATACTGAAAATGCTGCTTATCAATTTTTCTTAGGCAGTGATTAACTGCCTAGATTTTTTGTAAATGCTGCACTATTTCCGGCCATACAATATCATTGACTAAATCATGTAGCGCACTAGAGTTATCATTTAAATGCAGTGCACCGTTTTGATCTGACTCTAACAGTTGGTGATCACGCAAACCGTTCACTAACGTCGCAAACACGTTCTTATCTGAGAACTCAGGAGAGCTTACGCCATATAGGCTCGATAATCGCTCCGCTACTTTACGTGATTCACGCTCTAACTCACCCCTGCTAATACCTTTGTTACTTGCTAATACTGTTAATACCACCGCATAACGCTGCCAAGTGTCTTGCATAACTCGTGATAGCAACCAAGCACTATGAAATTGTGGGGCAGATGCTGATGGAGGGACAATTTTGCGGCCCGATTGTAGTAATAAACCTTGATATTTCAATTGGTTGATGCATTTTTCAGTATATTCCAATGCCTCTTCAAGTGTAAAATAAATAAATAATTCACTATGTAGCAATGGATAAATTGTTTTAACTGTCGATAAAATATAGGTTTTTTCACACCCGTTTTTGGCAAAAACTAATGCCGCAATTAAGCTCGGTAAGGCAAATAAGTGAATGATGTTATTACGATAATAAGTCAGCGCAACAGCTTTACCCATAAACGGTGAAACTAGACTACCGTACTTATCTGATTTGATTTCTAGGCGTTTCAATGCCAGCGCATCACGGACCAATTCTTGGGCAGAAACTTCTGGAATCGACATGGTATCAGAGAAAGGTAACTCTCTAAATAATATTAAGTAATCACTAATAGCTTGCTCAATTTCGGTTTGACTCATGGTCATGGTTTTACTGGCAAGTAAACACAGAGATACCATTGCCATGCCGTTAAGTGCAGCGGATTTGTTAATTTCTAACATAATATCGTCCGCTAAACGATTAACCGCTGGGGTGAGCCATTGTGGCTTTTTGGTGGGGTCATTTTCATTGGCCGGCTCGCTCCAAAGAGGTGCATGCTGATCTAAAAATTGGTTCAACTGAATCGGCTCACCAAAGTTTAAATACCCATGACCATAATTGCGCAGCTTTTTGATGGCACTAAGCACCTGTAAAGGCGATTCTTTTTTCTTAGATTTTCCTTTAAGCTCTTTGACGTATGAGCTCACTTCCATCACATTTTCATAACCAATATAGACTGGCACTAAGCTGACAGGTCGATTTATTCCTTTAGTCATAGCCTGAACTGTCATCGCTAACATACCGGTTTTAGGTGGGAGCAAACGCCCAGTTCTGGAGCGTCCACCTTCAGGGTAATATTTAACAGAATAGCCTTTATTAAATAATAATTCTAAGTATTCGCGAAAGACGGCAGTGTATAATTTATTGCCTGCAAAACTTCGACGTAAGAAAAAAGCGCCAGCACGCCTAAATATAGGGCCAGCAGGCCAAAAATTAAGATTGATCCCCGCAGCAATATGCGGAGTGACGAGGCCTTCATGATAAATGACGTAGGTTAATAATAGATAATCCATGTGAGAGCGATGACAGGGAACATAGATAATTTCATGACCGTTACGGGCAAGTTCGCGAACTTTTGCCGCATTTGAAACCGTAATACCGTTATAAATTTTGTTCCATAATGGTGTGAGAATGCGATTAGCAAATCGGATTAACCCCTCTCTATAGTCACCTGCAATTTCATCAAGATATTGATGTGCCTCTTGTTTTGCTTTTTCGGGTAAAACGTGTTTTGTACGGGTTAAATCTCGCATTGCCAGTTTCACCGAATCGGAACCTACAATGGCTGAATGAAGAGTCTGGCGCTCTAATAATGTTGGACCAATGAGTCCTTGGCGTTTACGTTGAAAATGCGTAGCGGCAACACGAAGCAGTTTTCGTGCAATTTTTTTATCATCACCGTGTTGTTTAGCCATGAACTGAGAAGATACAGAACGTGAATAAGACACAAAATTGTCTCGACCCAAAAATAATACAATGAATAATTTGCGTAGCCAACTTGGTGAGGCTACATCAACGATTAGGTCGGAAAATCCAGGTTTAGATTTTTCGGGTGCACGACCCCATGTAATAAAAACGGGAACCATTTGAATATCTAATTCAGGCTGTGTTCTGTGCGCATGAAAAAGTGCTGTAAATTGAGCTTCAATTTTGGTTTTTGACGGAACTTTCTTAAATAATGGCTTTGGAGAATGTAGAAATAGACAAGCTGGATGTTGTGTATCTTGAAGTTTAACAGGAGACAATGGGCTTGGTAGACCCAACTTTTTAGCAGAATAAGCTAATGCAAGTTGATCTGCTACAGAATCAGTATGTAATAGATACATAATAGGACGAGCGGGATCAATGTCTAGTTCACCCGTTACGTCTGCAGGGATGGTATGAGGTTTGACTAAGATCCGAATAGGCCAATATAGTAACCAAATTAAGCATTTTTTAAAAAAAGACATGGACCGTAATTTATCCTTTGATATTTTTTTCAGATTATACATGACAATTGTATTTAGGGATATTTATCAGGGGTTGTAATTTATATAATACTGGATATACTAACAGTAACTGTATTAATTAACAGGCTGTTTATGCGTCCACTAACTCCCAGACAACAAGAAGTTCTCGATTTAATCAAAGCCACTATGCTTGATACGGGGATGCCTCCCACGCGTGCAGAGATTGCGCGTCAGTTAGGCTTTAAATCTCCTAATGCAGCAGAGGAGCACCTTAAAGCACTGGCTCGAAAAGGGGTGATTGAGATTTTAGCGGGTACTTCTCGTGGCATTAAGTTAAATATTCCTTTAGATGATACACCTGAAGAGTTGGGCTTACCTTTAATCGGTCGAGTCGCTGCGGGGGAGCCAATATTGGCGCAGGAACATGTTGAGTCTCATTACCAGGTAGATCCGAACTTATTTCATCCACAAGCCGATTTTTTGTTACGAGTAAATGGTATGTCGATGAAAGACATTGGTATCTTGGATGGTGATTTGTTGGCTGTTCATCGCACTATTGATGTTCACAACGGGCAGGTTGTCGTGGCACGAGTAGGTGAAGATGTGACGGTAAAACGTTTAGAGAAGAATGGCCAACATGTCCTATTACATGCAGAGAACGAGGATTTTGATCCCATCAAAGTCGATCTAGCGGAAGAGCCATTTAATATTGAAGGAATTGCAGTCGGTGTTATAAGGAATGCTGATTGGATGTAGTTGCGTTTAACTTATTTGTTAATATACGCAAAACATACTTCATTTCCTAAAAAAGAGTGTGGGCGAAATGGTGTCCACACTCTTTTTTTATGGAAACTTTAAAATTTATTATTGATAAAGATCAATACTAATAAACGATAAAAAATACGTGCGTAATATTATCTGAACAAACCTTTCTAAAAACTCTGCTATTTATTTGAAAATAAACAACAAAGTAGTTGTTTATTTATCATACATTGTTTAACATATTTTTCACATACAAAGTAATTGCGCTTAACATTTGACGTAACATATTTACATATATGTAGAAAATCAAATGTTTTGCTGTGTTTAATTTTTCTTGGAGGTGGTTAGTGAACCTACTCACAAAAATGGTGATATCAATTGTCACTTTATGCCTAACGTTACCGGTATTTGCGCAATCAGTTGAGTCTGATGGAAGAAGTGACCTTAATTTACGTCAAGGTGTGACGGATATCAGCACTCAGGTATATGATTTACACATGTTGATGTTTATGGTGTGTATTGGTATCGCGGTGGTTGTATTTGGCGTGATGTTTGTGTCTATGTATCTACATCGTAAATCACGTGGAGCTAAACCTGCCAATTTTCATGAAAGTGTAAAAGTCGAAATTGCTTGGACCGTTGTACCTTTTATCATCTTGATTTTGATGGCCGTCCCAGCTGCGAATACATTGATTGCGATGGAAGACACATCTGATGCTGATTTGACCGTGTTAGTTACTGGTTCACAGTGGAAATGGCACTACAAATATATGGATTCAGATATTGAATATTTTTCTAATCTCGCTACACAACGTGAACAAATTAATAATAAGTTTTCTAAAAGTGAAAATTACTTACTAGAAGTGGATCGTCCACTTGTCATTCCAACGGGTCAAAAAGTCCGTTTCCTGATTACTTCAGACGACGTAATCCATTCTTGGTGGGTGCCTGATTTTGCAGTTAAAAAAGATGCTAATCCAGGTTTTATTAATGAAGCTTGGACTAATGTCAATGAGCCGGGTGTCTACCGTGGGCAATGTGCCGAATTATGTGGTAAAGACCATGGGTTCATGCCAATAGTGGTCATTGCTAAAGATCCTGCAGATTATGAAGCCTGGAAAACAGAAAAAATTGCTGCGATTCAAATTGCTAAGGAAGAAGAAGAGCGTTTATTAGCGATGAACATGAGTATGGATGATTTAATGACTACAGGTCAAAAAGTCTATCTTGCCAAGTGTGCTGCGTGTCACATGCCTAATGGTGAGGGTTTGCCAGGTGTATTCCCTGCGATAAAAGGTAGCGACTTAGCACTTAACGATCGAGCAGGCCATATTGATATTTTACTCAATGGTCGAACGGGTACTGCAATGCAATCATTTGCTAAACAACTCACACTATCTGAGATTGCTGCGGTAATTACATATCAACGTAATGCATGGGGCAACAATACTGGTGATATTGTACAAGCGTCTGAAGTGCATACTTTTGCAAATGGTAAATAGGGGGCACTGAGAATGAGTACTGCTACCGATACAATGCATCATGATGAACATGATGATCATCACCACCATATTCCTACTGGAATTAAACGTTGGTTGTTTACAACTAACCATAAAGATATAGGCAGTTTATACCTATGGTTCTCCTTCATCATGTTTTTAACAGGTGGAGCGATGGCAATGGTTATCCGAGCGGAATTATTCCAACCGGGTTTGCAAATTGTCGATCCTAATTTCTTCAATCAAATGACCACAGTCCATGGCTTAATCATGGTGTTTGGTGCGGTAATGCCAGCATTTACCGGTCTTGCTAACTGGTTGATTCCGATGATGATAGGTGCGCCAGATATGGCGCTACCTCGAATGAATAACTGGAGTTTCTGGATACTACCATTTGCTTTCTTAATCTTATTATCTTCACTCTTCATGGAAGGTGGCGGTCCTGCATTTGGTTGGACATTCTATGCTCCACTTTCTACAACCTACAGTAGTGATAGTACGGCATTATTTGTATTTTCTGTACATATCATGGGTATCTCGTCGATTATGGGTGCAATTAATGTTGTTGTGACCATTTGGAATATGCGTGCACCGGGTATGACGTGGATGAAAATGCCTATGTTCGTTTGGACATGGTTAATTACCGCATTCTTATTAATCGCGGTAATGCCAGTTCTAGCCGGTGTTGTGACCATGGTGCTCACGGATAAGTATTTTGGCACTAGTTTCTTTAACGCGGCTGGAGGTGGTGATCCAGTGATGTTCCAACACATCTTCTGGTTCTTTGGTCACCCAGAAGTGTATATCATGATTTTACCAGCATTTGGTATCATCTCACATATCATCCCTACATTTGCGCGTAAAAGACTGTTTGGTTATGCCTCAATGGTTTACGCGACAGCTTCTATCGCATTGTTGTCATTCATTGTCTGGGCTCACCACATGTTTACAACCGGTATGCCGGTGGCTGCTGAAATGTTCTTTATGTTTGCCACCATGCTGATATCTGTACCAACTGGTGTGAAAGTATTTAACTGGGTTGCTACTATGTGGCGTGGATCTATGACATTTGAAATACCAATGTTATTTGCCATTGCCTTTGTAGTTTTATTCACAATAGGAGGCTTATCAGGTCTGATGCTGGCAATTACGCCTGTAGATTTCCAATATCATGATACCTATTTTGTAGTCGCTCACTTCCATTATGTACTCGTTACTGGTGCAGTGTTCTCGATAATGGCTGCAGCATATTATTGGCTACCTAAGTGGACTGGGGTGATGTATGACAACACGCTGGCGAAATGGCACTTCTGGGCATCATTAGTATCGGTTAATGTGCTCTTCTTCCCGATGCACTTTGTTGGGTTAGCGGGTATGCCTCGTCGTATTCCTGATTACGCATTACAGTTTGCTGATTTTAATAAATGGATCAGTATTGGTGGGTTTGCGTTTGGTTTATCACAGCTCATTTTCTTGGCATTGCTGATTAAAGCTTGTCGTAAGAAAGGCGAGCCAGCAACCGATCAAGTGTGGGATGGAGCTGAAGGGCTTGAGTGGGAAATACCTTCTCCTGCTCCTTATCACACGTTTGATACTCCACCTGTTATTAAGTAAAGATAAATAGGGAGCGGCTATGAGTGAACAGTTTAATGACAGTCCAAATAAGAAACTAGTAGTTAAACTAGTAGCGATTGTTTTTGGTATGTTCACTTTTGGTTTTGCGTTGGTCCCTTTATATGATGTGTTTTGTGATATTACAGGCATCAATGGGAAAACAAATGAAACCGCGGTTGTTTATGAGGCGACAAATATAGACAAAGAAAGGTTAATTACTGTGGAATTTATAACAAAAACAACCACAGGAATGCCTTGGGCATTTGAAGCAAGAACAGAACGCATTCAAGTTCACCCAGGTGAACTGAATACAGTTGAGTTTTATGTCAGAAACCCTGCATTTCGAGATATCGTAGGGCAAGCGATACCTTCGGTATCACCTGGAACTGCAGCTATTTATCTGAATAAAACAGAATGTTTTTGTTTCAATAATCAACCTCTACCTTCGGGTGAGGAGGCGGTGATGCCCATGCAGTTTTACGTTGATCCACAAATTCCCGAAGAATTAACCACATTTACCGTTCAATATACTTTGTATGATGTGACCGCAGCCGCAAAAGAAGTGGCTGCCGCTCAAGCAGAAGTATCAGAGTAAAGGAGTCCTTAAATGGCACAGCAAGAACAATACGAAAAATATTATGTCCCAGAACAAAGCATTTGGCCTATTGTAGGTGCAATTGCACTATTTTTAATAGCCGTAGGCGCGGGAAACTTCACTGTAGAAGTGACAAAAGGCAAAGAAGGTTTTGGTGAGTGGGTATTACTTGCTGGGATAGTTATGTTAATTGTTATGGTAACAGGCTGGTTCCGTAATCAGATCCATGAGTCAATGTCAGGACTATACTCAGCCCAATTAGGACGTTCATATCGCCAAGGTATGGCGTGGTTTATTTTCTCAGAAGTAATGTTTTTTGCTGCATTTTTTGGTGCTTTATTTTACGCACGTATGATTGCTATTCCATGGTTAGGCGGAGCATCGAATAATGCAATGACGAATGAAGTGCTCTGGCCTGGTTTTGAAGCAGTGTGGCCATTACTACAAACGCCTGGCGGAACAGAATCAACACAAATGGGCTGGTTTGGATTACCGCTTATCAACACCTTGTTATTATTAACTTCATCAGTGACGTGCCATTATGCACACGTTGGACTTGAACAAAATAAACGTAAACAGCTCTCATGGATGCTCGGTGCGACAATTATTCTTGGCTGTATTTTCTTAGCACTACAGGTAGAAGAATATGTCCATGCTTATGAAATAGGCCTAACGCTTGATTCAGGTTTATATGGAAACACTTTCTTTATGTTGACTGGATTCCATGGTATGCACGTGACTTTAGGTACTGTGATATTAATTGTCTTGTGGTTTAGAGTACAAAAAGGGCATTTCACTCCAGATAATCACTTTGCGTTTCAAGCAGGAAGTTGGTATTGGCACTTTGTGGATGTAGTCTGGGTAATGTTGTTTTTCTTTGTTTACATTATTTAATAAAATTATAAACCAGCGTAACGTTAATAGTTCGCTGGTTTTTTGTTCACCTAATAGCGTATCCATGTCACTAAGGATTAACGTTAGTAGGGTCTAGGGTTTGCCTCAATTAAACCTGTTGCTACACCGATAATAATTAATAAAACAATGATGGCCGATAGTAATACACGACGGCCAATAAACTTAGACATGTTCGTTTGTGCATTATCACCTTGCATCATGACACGCATCGCTTGAAATAAACTGAATATCATAACCAGTAATAAACCACCAATAAGAATTTTTATAAGCATGAGTCGCCTTAATATGACTAAATGACTGAGAAATATGGATGCCTAATAATAGCAAGGTTTTAACAATTATTTCACACTTAATTGTGACGATAGTAATAAGTATTCTATGTAGTTTAGGAAGCTGGCAAATTGCACGTTATGAGGATAAAAAAGAACGTGTCATACAGATATCCGAGCGCCAAGCGCAGGGTGTCATTGAACATAGAATGTTAACGACCCTAAATTTATCTGATGTAAGAGATGTCATGATTAATATAAGTCCACTTGAATATAGTGATAAATATTTATGGCTAGATAATCAACAGTCAAATGGGCAGATTGGATTTAAATTAGTCGTACCAGTTAATACGGAAGAGGGTTGGTTGTTAGTGAACATGGGTTGGGTAAAAGGCCGTAAGGACCGTTTAACATTACCTAATATTCCGGCATTAGAAGAACTGACAAAGCCATTAACTGGCGCCATCAGTATTCCAGGGATAAACCGATTTGTAACGGAAACTGCGCTCAACGATGGTCAATTTCCTAAAGTGATACAACAAATAGAAATCTCACGGTTAGGTGATTTAATAGATAAACCGTTATTACCATATATGCTGACAGTGACACAGCCATCAGAAGATTATATCCGCCAATGGACGCCTGTAGTGATGGCTCCTGAAAAACATATTGGCTATGCGATTCAATGGTTTGGATTAGCGATTGCTGGATTTATCATTTATTTCATTGCTTGGCGAAAAAAGCGAACAGTTCAATAGTGTTTACCTAGTATAAAAGGAAAAGTGAAACCCATGGCAGAAAAGAAAAATCAGATAGCAATCATCGCACTTGTAGTGGTTTTTGTGCTCCCGGTAATCCTTGCTAAAGTGGCATTAGAGAATGATTGGTTTAATAAAGGGGCAACGAATCAAGGTGAATTACTCACACCCCCTATAGATTTTTCAGCCAATTTTGCTGAATTGCCCCCTTTGTGGCGTTTAGTTTACGTGTTACCTGAACAATGTGATGCTAAATGCGCTAATGCAATATATGCATTGGGGCAAATTCATATTGCACTTGGAAAGCATATGGATAGGGTTGAACCTCTCATAATAACTACGCAAAACAGTCAGTTAACGGCGCTTCAATCGTCTGAAGATACTAATTTATCGGACGGTAAAAGTTCCTTAGATACATTCAAACGTATGCAAACGTTAAATTTAACCAAGGAAAATGTAAATGAGATGTTTAAAAGTGTGTCGTCTGATGGTATTTTTATTGTCGATACATTAAATAACGGCATGCTCAAACATGCGTTGTATTCAGACAAAGAAGAAGCAGTTCAAGCAAGTCGAAGTATACTTTCGGATATAAAAAAACTGCTAAAGTTATCCAGAATAGGTTGATGTAAATCCATGAAAAAATTGGCGCAGGCAAGCATTTTCCTTGCATTGATTGTAATTGTTTTAGGTGCGTATACACGTTTAACCGATGCGGGCTTAGGCTGTCCAGACTGGCCTGGATGTTATGGGTTAATCGGTGTGCCTATGACAGAGCAAACTATTGATGTTGCCAACCAGGCATTTCCTGAGCGACCCGTTGAGGTTGAAAAAGCGTGGAACGAAATGATCCATAGATATTTTGCAAGTACGTTAGGGTTGTTTATTTTAATTATCGCAAGTTTAGCGGTATTTAAACGCAAACAAGGCCAGCCTTTAAAATTACCGGTTATTTTACTCGGTTTAGTCTGTTTTCAAGGCGCACTAGGTATGTGGACTGTCACACTCAACCTGCTGCCTGCTATCGTCATGGCCCATTTATTGGGTGGGTTTACCGTTATTTCATCCTTGTTTTTATTGTATTTAAGAATGACCCCATATCAGTTACCTATGGGTAATAGCCATATGCGTGATTATGCAAAATATGCTGTGATTGGAACCGCATTATTAGTAGGACAGATAGCCTTAGGTGGCTGGACATCTGCTAATTATGCGTCATTAGCCTGTACTGAATTACCAATTTGCCAAGGTGATTGGCAATCTCGTATAGAGTTCTCAGGAGCATTTAGTATACCTGAGGCAGATAATTATGAGTTTGGTGTACACTCGTATAATGAGCGGATGACAATGCATATTATCCATAGAATCGGTGCGATTGTTGTTAGTGCATATCTGATCTGGTTAGCGTTTGTGCTATTCAGTAAATCAAATTCAAACATGTTACGAAAGTTAGGCGTGACTATTGCAGTCGTATTAACAGCCCAGGTATTACTGGGTATTAGTAATGTTCTTTATTCTTTACCATTAACCGTCGCAACCTTACATAACGCAGTGGCGGCTTGTTTATTATTGGTCATGGTAATGACCACATATACCCTTTATCGACGAGTGTAGGAGATTTTCCATGGCCAATAGCGCATCCATAGCCAAACCCACCACAAAAGCAAATCAACGTGCAGCATGGCGCGATTATTATGAAATGACTAAACCGAATGTAGTCTTGTTATTGCTTTTAACCGCATTGGTCGGAATGTGTTTGGCTAGTGAGACTTGGATCCCCGCTCAAACACTTATTATTGGTTTATTTGGTATTGGCGCATTATCATCTGCCGCAGCTGTGGTTAATCATGTCGTCGACCATGAAATTGATAGTAAAATGGCTCGGACAATTAATCGTCCCGTAGCAAAGGGACGTGTATCAAGTAAACAAGCGTTATTATTTGCATTGATACTAGGGGTGCTAGGGTTTGTCGCTTTAGATTTGTGGATCAATCGTTTAACAGCCGTTCTGACCTTTGCAGGTTTGGTGGGTTATGCCGGTATTTATACCTTATTTTTAAAACGTGCAACACCACAAAATATTGTGATTGGTGGATTAGCGGGTGCAATCCCGCCGTTATTGGGATGGACTGCTGTTACCGGAGAGATCCATGCGTATCCATTACTGTTGGTGCTGATTATATTTACGTGGACGCCACCGCATTTTTGGGCCTTAGCCATTCATCGTGAGAAAGACTATGCTAAAGCGGAAATTCCGATGTTACCGGTCACACATGGTGTTGAATATACAAAAACTTTTGTATTGTTATATACCGTTTTGCTGTTTTTAGTCTGTTTATTGCCTTACTTAGCAGGCATGGCTGATGTGATTTACTTAATCGGTTCTAGTGCACTCAATGCGGGATTTTTATTTTATGCATATAAACTTAAATTCCATCCAACAGATAACACGGCAATGCAAACCTTTAAGTTTTCGATTGTCCATTTAATGGTCTTATTTGTCGTGTTATTATTAGATCATTACATACCAATTACGCTATAAATGATCATTTAAAGGATCTGGATATGAACACGACCATTAAAATAGTAATAGGTGTGGCTTTCTTAATTGGTTTCGGTTTTAGTTTAAGTTGGTATGAGACATCGGACAATCATCCTAACGATAGAACCCAGAGTGCTGATACTCATCCTTCTGGTACTCAGTACATGCAGTGGTATCCTCAACCGCGCAAGATAAGTGAATTTACGTTAACTAATCACAAACATATGATGATGACGAACGCTGATTTAAATGAGCAATGGACACTGGCATTTGTGGGATATACTTATTGCCCTGATATCTGCCCAACGACATTAGCGGCATTGAATCAAGCCTATCCGATGATTATCGAAAAAGCGCAGGACGATCCCATCAAAGTATGGTTTTTATCGGTTGATCCTAAACGCGATACTATTGAACGTTTAGCTGAGTATATAGGGTTCTTTAATCCGAACTTTGTTGCTGCGACCGCAGAACATAAAGAACTTTATCCACTAGTGCGGAGTATGGGAATGATGTATTCGATGTCACAAAGCACAGATGAGCCCAACTATTTAGTCGATCACTCAGGTTCCGTCGTCGTGATAAATCCATTAGGTCAAGTTATAGGGCGTTTCAAACCAAATCATGCCCCTGGTCAGATTGCTATCAGTGATACTGAGCAGATTATAGCAGATTTACCCAAAGTAATTCGTTTCGCTGCAGGGCAATAAATTTCAGGATACATTAGAAGTTGTTAGTCAATGTATTTACCATTTTCGTTAGCTTTGAAGAAAGGCTGTGATAACCAATAATATCGTCCTTTTTCACGTTTGCTTGGCGCCGTGCAGTTCATCCGAGAACGACCTGTAGGTAGATTTTCACTCAATGCGACAATTAATACCCCATTCTCAATCACTGTGGGTTGAACCGCACCTTGATAGAAACAATTGACACCGGTTAAGTTAAAATCTTGGGTATCTAATAATAATCGCATTTCATCGGGTGTGTTTTCTGTAACTTCCGGGTCAGTAATATTGGAATGCAGTACCGGCATAGCTAAACTATTTAGCTTTATTTTTAATGTGCCCAATTGAGCATAACGCCCCGCTGCTGGATAACGTGGTAGTGCAGCAAAATCACTCTGACTGCTGACTCCTCCAGAGTGTTGTGCAAATCCCATATATCCTAGATTACTTAAGGCATTGCTCAAAGTGCGATTAAACTCACCATAAGGATATGCTAGATAGCGTAATGAATAGCCTAAACGCTCCTTTAAAAGAGTTTCTGCTTGTGTAATATCGCCAAGTATTCGCTTCAACCATTGTGTTTCATTTTCTATCGTCACGTCATCGCTGTGACCATTATTAGATGTAATGTGTCGACGATTTAATAGATGTTGATGTGTTAAGGTATGATTCGCAAACGATACTCCTTCTTGACTCATTTGGGCGACCTCTTCCCACGTCAGCTGTGTTCTGGTGTGGCCAATAAGAGCAGGATTGATAAAGACAGTGTAAGGAAAATTATACTTTCTAAGCAAAGGGTGAGCGTTGGTGAGTATATTATCAAATCCATCATCAAACGTTATCGCGACAGACTTGTCTGGTAAACCGGTTCCTTCCCGCAAAGCATCAATGGCTTCAGGTAATGCTACGACATTAAAGTGTTGATGCAAGTAAGCAAGATGTTCAGCAAACACATCTGGTGGGGTAGATGTAATGGTCGGTGTATTTGTTGCGACATGATGATATTGAAGGATCACCAGATTATCTTTTAGCTCAGGTGCGAATGTCGTTTTAGCTAAAAGATGCTGGCTGAAACTCACAATACCAATAGCAATTAACCATACAAACAGTGTCAATCTTGATTGATACATTTTGCTTATGCCTTCTACATGAATAGGCGTTTAGTAATATGAATGTTCGCCCGCGGCATGCTCAGTTGCATCACGTACACCGGTTAACTCACCGGCAAACTGTTCCAACATTTGTTTTTCGATACCATCTTTAAGGGTTACATCGACCATTGAGCAGCCGTTACAACCACCACCAAATTGTAAGATGGCGATGCCATCATCGGTAATTCCAGTCAAGGTCACTTGGCCGTTATGATTTGCTAGTTGAGGATTAATCTCAGTTTGGATTAAATACTCTACACGCTCGATTAATGGCGCGTCATCAGAAATTTTACGTGCTTTTGCATTTGGGGCTTTCAGTGTCAATTGTGACCCCATCTGGTCAGTAATAAAATCAATTTCAGCGTCTTCAAGAAACGGTGCAGACTCCTGATCAACAACAGCATCAAAACCATTAAATGGTAGGCGGATATCAGTTGCCTCAACCGCATCAGGCGTACAATAAGACACACCACACTCGGCAGTTGATGTACCTGGATTTACGACGAATACACGAATGTTTGTGTTATCTTCTTGGTTTTTAAGAAGTTTAACAAAATGCGCTTGAGCAGTTTCTGAAATATTGACCATAGGGTGCTTCCTACTTTTCCCATAAATAATAAGTAATAATAACATTATTACCCGACTAAAACAGTCAAGTATTAATAACATTTTGCAATACAATACGATTAAATTGCAAATATGTCATTTTTTAATGACAATACCTCTCAAAATAGTATGTTGATGAAGGATTAGAGATGAACAAAACATTTAAAGTAATGGGTTTCGCGATAATTGTATTGTTCAGTGGATTTTATTCACTACACAATAATGCTTATGCAGCCCTCCAGCATGACAATTCAAGCTTGAGTGAACCTGGCTTTGCTGCGAATAACCCTAAGCAAGTATTCTTAGCCAGTTCCGATTTGGATTATTTACCTAAGAATGTGACTTATGATCCGAACATCCCTAAGCCAGAATCAGTATTAGGCTATCCTGTAGGTACTTGGCATGTGCGCCATGACCAATTAATTGCTTATATGAAAGTGTTAGCGGAGAGCTCAGAAAGAGTGTCTTTAACGGTGACAGGGCGGACTCACGAGCAACGTGAATTGGTGTTGTTAACCATTACTTCTTCTGTGAATCAACAAAAGATTGACGTTATCAAGTCAGCCCATCAAGCTTCGATTAATAATGGCACCGCACCTAAACCGGACGCCCCTTTAATCATTAATATGGGGTATTCAGTGCATGGCAATGAGCCGTCAGGAAGTAATGCATCATTATTAGTGGCTTATTATTTAGCTGCAGCACAAGGTGCTGAAGTAGATATGTTACTTAATAATGCTGTCATTTTGCTAGATCCTTCTTTGAATCCTGACGGGCTATCGCGTTTTGCGCAGTGGGCAAATATGCATAAAGGTAAGCATCCATCAGCACATGCTATGCATCGAGAACATGCTGAGCGTTTTCCAAGCGGTCGCACAAACCACTATTGGTTTGATTTGAACCGAGATTGGATTTTGCTTACTCATCCCGAGTCACAAGCAAGAATTGCGCAATTTCATTCATGGCGACCACATATATTGACCGATTTTCATGAGATGGGGACGAATTCGACCTATTTTTTCCAGCCCGGTGTTCCATCACGAAAAAATCCACTTACCGATGATAACAACGTCGTGTTGACTAATCTATTAGGTGAGTTTCATGCTCAAGCGCTCGACGCTCATGGCCAGATGTATTATACCCAAGAAAATTTCGATGATTTTTATTATGGTAAAGGATCTACTTATCCCGATGTACACGGAGCAGTAGGAATATTATTTGAACAAGCTAGTTCAAGAGGTCACTTGCAAACCTCAATTAATGGTCCATTAAGTTTTGCACAAAGTATTCAAAACCAAATTACAACGAGTTTCTCAACATTTGCTGGTGCATTAGCTAACAAATCTGTATTTCAAGCCCACCATGTTAATTTTGTTAAGGAAACTCAAGCATTGCAAAAAGACGATCCTGTCGGTGGATATCTTGTCCAGTTAACGACAGATACTAAGCGTAATGCTGTGTTTATTGAAACCCTCAATGCGCATCAGATTGCCACACAACTATTGACTCAGGATATTACCGTCAATGATACGCGATATAAAGCGAACGAAGCTATATTAGTAAGTACTAACCAACCTCAGTATCGTTTGTTATCATCACTCTTTTCAACCCGCCAAAATTTCCCTAATAATACATTTTACGATGTATCCAATTGGAATATTGCGTTTGCGTTTAATCTCAATTATGCAACATTAACAAAACGCGAAACACAGCGAATCAAATCAAAAAAAGTGAGTACTTACCCAAATAGTTCTGACATGATTGATAATTCGGTAAATTCTCATGTTGGCTACGCATTTCGTTGGGACGAGTCAACGGCACCCGCTTTGTTATATCGAGTATTAGCGCATGGTATTGAAGCCCGAATCGCTGCTAAATCATTTAGTGTCAAGACTCATAATAATGAGATTGAACAGTTCGCAGCAGGCACGGTAATTATACCTGCTGGTTTAAGACATAGTCATAATTGGGAAGATAAATTACGCCAACTAGCAGCTCATTTGAACATACAATTATTTGCATTAGCTTCAGGATTGACCCCTCAAGGAATTGATGTAGGAAGTCCAAGTATGCAAGTTGCAAGTTTACCTAATGTGATGCTGCTTGGTGGCTTGGGTATGTCTCAATACGAAGTCGGTGAAATATGGCATTATCTTGATACACGATTAACCGTGCCGACAACCATTGTCGATCAAGACCGATTTGGGCGAGTAAACTTATCTGACTTCACTCACATTATTATTGCATCAGGTCGTTATCAAGGATTGTCAGATAAAGATCTATCTGCATTAAAAGCATGGGTTCGTTCTGGTGGTGTGGTTATTGGTACTAAGCGTGGTGCAAAATTTTTAGCCGACAATGGGCTATTAGAGGCCTCGGTATTGAGTAAGAGCGCAATAGATGAACAGTTTAGTTCGCAAGTATTGCATTTTGCCGGCCAAGCTGACCACTATGCTAAAAAACTAGTCGCGGGGGCAGTTTATGAAACAATTGTGGATACGTCTCACCCCTTAATGTTTGGTATAGTAGAGTCTGCTGGCGCGCCAAATACTCATTCAAATAATGCAAAATTACCGATGTTTAAAACAAATAACATGGTCATGAATGGGGTAGATAAGCCATTCATTGAAGTTGCAAAATATTCTCAATCCCCATTACTAGGTGGATATAGTGCGCAAGCCATGCAGGATTTAATTGCCCAAAGTTCTGCAATCATCGCACATCCTTACGGCCAAGGTCGGGTCATTGGGTTTGCTGATAATGTAAATTTCAGAGGGTATTGGCGCGGGACAGAAAAATTAATGGCGAATGCTATTTTTATGGCGCCCTTAATCAAAATAAGATGATAAAGATATTTAATCTGTTGTTTGTTTATTCACACTAGGTTCAAAAACACCTAAGCCCATGCACCACACAGTAATATTAATGTGTGGTGCGACTTGATAAATACTGCGACATAAATCATTAATAGTGGTTCCGGTGGTGACGACATCATCGACAATGGCAATGTGATTGATGCTTGCTAAAGAATCAGTATCTACAGTAAAAACATCTTGAATATTAGTTCGCCGGTCTGCTAAATTTAATTCACTTTGAGGCCGCGTATGGTGCTTGCGCTTTACATTATTTTCGAGACATGGAATGTATAATCGGCGACTTAATTCAGCACATAAAAGATGAGACTGGTTATATCCGCGTTGCCACATTCTACGCCAATGAATAGGGACGGGGATAAGGGCCTCTGGTAACCTATCCATCCTTGCTACTCGATATAATACAAACCATTGGGCTAGTAATGTCGCTATGTGAGGTTGATTATAAAATTTCAGCTTCGGGATTAATACCGTCAATGGATATTGATAAATATCCAACACCCATAATTCATCAAATTTGGCATTGATAATGACATCATGAACAAAGTATTGCTCAGAATCATTGAGGTTATGAATGAGTAAATTTTGCCGCAAAATATGTGAGTGAATGAATCCACAATCAGCGAGGCATAATGTGCAAATGTGCTGCTCAGTTGCTTGTAAGCATAATAAGCAACGATGCCAAATTGCTTTCAATGTAGGCTTCATTTACACTCACAAATCATTTTATAACAGGTCACAATCCTAACATGTCTACAGCTCTCAAACAGCGGATCATTCGATCAGAATTACCTAGTGACTCCAATGCCGAGCCGTTAGTGATGTTACATGGCTGGGGACTTAATAGTGGTGTATTTGATCAAGTTGCTCCTTTATTAGCTCAAAGTAATGACGTGATCCTAATCGATTTACCTGGCTTTGGGGATAATGCCGATGTGACATTAACGACATTGGAAAACGCGGTTGAACATATTTACGATTCTTTACCTACCCGTTTTAGTCTATTGGGCTGGTCATTAGGTGGATTAATTGCACAAAAGTTGGCGCTTACTTACCCTGAAAGTGTCAGCAGTTTAATCTGCACTGCCACAACACCATATTTTATGGCTCAAGAACATGAATGGTTCGGTATTGAATCAAAGGTACTACAGCAGTTTGAAACTCAATTAGCGAATAATTATCAAAAAACAGTTCAGCGTTTTCTGGCAATACAGGCAATGGGATCAGTCTCTGCGAAAGCAGATATGCAGGAGTTAAAAAAAGCCATTGCCCATTACCCTGCACCTTGTGAAGAAAGCTTGTTACATGGGTTAAGATTATTGCAAACAGTCGATTTACGAAACGAGATACAGCAGATTCAATGTCCAACTCTGCGGATATATGGACGTTTAGATTCGCTCGTGCCATATAAAGCAGTGACTAAGATTGAAGCATTACAGCCGCGTGCAACGACCATAATGCTCCAACATGTTTCTCATGCCCCGTTTATTTCGGACAAAGAGCTCTTCGCGCGTACGATCATGGAATTCATGGAACGTTGTTAGCCTATTAGTTAACCGGTATTAATCTAGCCACGCAACGAAGATTTTTCTTATGAATTTTTCTTTGCAAATGCCGCTGCGAAGGCATCTGCCATACCACCACCTGCAGGTGTATTATTTCCCCGGTTTTTTTGATGGCGAGACCGATTGTTTTGGTGATTGTCACCTGTATTTTTAACTGGTTTAGTCGTCGAATGATGAGCTGCACTGTTCGATTTTTTTGAAGCCTGTTGGGTTTGACGACTGTTTAATTCATCACCCATGCGCATGCTAAAGGCAATACGTTTACGTGGAACATCGACTTCCATTACTTTGACTTTGACCACATCTCCAGTTTTAACGACTTCACGTGGATCTGATATAAAATCATCGGTCATGGCTGAAATATGCACTAAGCCATCTTGATGAACACCGACATCGACAAAAGCACCAAAATTAGCGACATTCGCGACAACGCCTTCTAGAATCATTCCTGGAGTTAAATCAGTAATACTCTCAACTCCCTCTTTATAAGTGGCCGTTTTAAACTCAGGGCGAGGATCACGACCTGGTTTATCAAGTTCGCTTAAAATATCTTTGACAGTCGGCTCTCCAAAAGTGTCATCAGTAAATTCCTCAGGAGCTAGACGACGTAACAAGTCGGTATTCCCCATTAAATCATTCACGGAGACACCGCTATGAAGCAAAATTTTATCAACGACGGGGTAGGCTTCAGGATGAACGGCAGAAGCGTCGAGTGGGTTATTACCATCAAGAATCCGCAAAAATCCGGCAGCTTGTTCATAAGCTTTTGGCCCTAAACGTGCCACTTTGAGCAATGCTTTTCTCGATGCAAAGGCGCCATGTTCATTGCGATAGGCGACAATGTTATTCGCCAGCGTTTTATTTAAACCAGAGACATTCGCTAATAACGCAGGAGATGCGGTGTTTAAATCGACACCGACGGCATTAACACAATCTTCAATCACTCGTGTCAAAGATTGGCCTAGTTGACTTTGAGAGACGTCGTGTTGGTATTGACCGACACCGATTGCTTTGGGCTCAATTTTAACGAGCTCGGCTAACGGGTCTTGTAAACGACGTGCAATTGATACCGCGCCGCGCAATGAAACATCCATCCCCGGAAGTTCTAATGACGCCAATTCTGAAGCGGAATATACGGAAGCACCCGCTTCAGAAATCATGATTTTTTGAATACCTAATTCAGGGTTAGCCTTCATCATTTCTGCGACAAGTTTATCGGTTTCTCGCGATCCTGTGCCGTTACCGATGCTGATTAAATTCACTTTAAACTGTTTCGAAATTGTTGCTAATGTGCGCAGTGATTTTTCCCATGCATTTTGGGGCGGGTGCGGAAAAATAGTCGTGGTATGTAACACTTTTCCTGTTTCATCAACAATAGCAACTTTTACGCCAGTGCGAATACCTGGGTCAAGGCCCATAGTCACTTTAGCACCTGCGGGGGCTGCCATAAGTAGGTCTTGTAAATTTTTGGCAAAAACATTGATTGCCTCCGCTTCGGCCTTTTCACGCAGTACATTGAACAACTCGGTTTCCATGTGTACTAGGATTTTGAGTTTCCAAGTCCATGCCACAACTGTTTGTAACCAGGGGTCTGCAGCTCTACCTTTATCACGAATATTGACGTGGTTGGCGATAATTTCTTCACATTCACTACGTTGAGTAACAGAGGATTCTGCTTGAGGATCTAATGAAATATTTAATGCCAAAAATCCTTCATTACGTCCTCTGAACATCGCTAAAGCGCGGTGTGAAGGGACGTTTTTGAATTTTTCCTGATGGGTAAAATAATCACTGAACTTTGCAGCCTCTTTTTCTTTGCCGGATATTAGCTGACTAATGACATATCCATGCTGAGTCATGTGTTGACGAATCTGTTGCAGCAGTTGTGCATCTTCAGCAAAGCGCTCCATCAGAATAAACTTTGCACCATCGAGTACCGCTTTTTCATCCACAAATTTAGCATCAACATTAATAAACTGAATCGCTTCCTGCTGGGGATCTAGTGTTGGGTTATCATAAAGCGCATTGGCTAACGGCTCGATGCCTGCTTCTATCGCGATTTGGCCTTTAGTGCGGCGGCGCGGCTTATAGGGTAAGTATAAATCTTCAAGGAAGGTTTTACTGTCTGCATTATTAATTGCATGAGCAAGAGCTGTGGTCATTTTACCTTGGTCGGTAATAGATTTGAGAATGACGGTTTTTCGTTCTTCGAGTTCACGTAAATAACCTAAACGGCTCTCAAGATTACGCAATTGGGTGTCGTCTAGACCTTGGGTCATTTCTTTACGGTAACGAGCGATAAAAGGAACGGTGGCACCATCATCTAACAATGCAACAGCAGCTTTGATTTGGGCAGGTTGGACGGCTAATTCTGTTGCCAGTGTTTGTATAATCATAATGGGAAATGTCGATGATAAGCAAAGATGAGATTATACGTGAAGCCTATTGTGGGTAACAACCATTAACATGGAAAATTTATTGTATGATATTATCTTCACAATTAGTGTTATCTTGAATGTAATATGACTCAAAAAGCCAATCTCATTACGCCTAATGGCTATCGCTTACTCAAAGAGGAAGAGAATTATTTGTGGCGTGTAGAACGTCATGAAATCACCAAGAAAGTAACATGGGCTGCTGGCCTAGGAGATCGTTCCGATAATGCTGACTATCAAACGAATAAGCGTCGTTTACGTCAAATTCATAGTCGGGTCCGTTTTTTACGTAAAAGGATGGAAACACTCACTGTTGTTGCACCTTCTCCTGAACAAGCAGGTAAAGTTTATTTTGGTGCGTGGGTGACGATTGAAAATGAAGATGGCGAAGTCAAAAAAATTCAAATCGTTGGCTCTGATGAGATTTATAAACATACTGCACCATGCTCTATTGATTCTCCTCTAGCGCGTGCGATGGTGGGTAAATGTGTTGATGACGAGGTAATGGTGAGTATGCCAGATGGCCCAATCTATTATACGATTATGGCCATTGAGTATGATAATTAAGCAAACTAAGCGAGTATAATCCATGCATATCCGTCCAATACAGCCTTCAGATCATGATAGCATTCTGGCTCTAAATCTTGCATCAGTCACCGTACTCAGTCCGCTCAATGGCACACAATTGATCAAATTACTTGAACAAGCCATTTTAAAGACTGTCATAGAGATAGAAGGTGTAGTTGCAGCCTTTCTCGTTGTGTTGGGGCCAAAGAGTGAATACAGCAGTATTAACTACCAATGGTTTGATACGCATTATAGTGATTTTTATTATATTGATAGGGTCGTCGTACACGCGGATTACCGTGGGCAGAAACTTGGACAGACTCTTTATCAGCACCTTATCAACGATGCAAAACAAAACCACATTCACCAATTATGCGCAGAAATAGATATTGCTCCACCGAATGAACCGTCATTACACTTCCATCGTTCATGGGGTTTTCAAGAAGTCTCGACGTTAATGCACCATCCTGAAAAAATCGTCTCACTGCAAGTGAGTCTTATTGATTAACTCATGCAAATTAATCATGTAATGTATAAAAAAACCCGCCTAAAAGCGGGTTTTGTCGGGTGACTCTAGATAAGCTTATTTTTCAGCTTCATCATTAAGAATGTCAAGTAGTTCAACCTCAAAAATAAGTGTTGAGTTAGGCGTGATGGAACCAGTAGCGCGTTCACCATAAGCTAGTTCTGCTGGAATAACAAACTTAAATTTGCTGCCTTCACTCATTAACTGAACACCTTCAGTCCAACCAGGAATAACACGATTAAGTGGGAATTCAGCCGGTTCACCGCGTGAATATGATGAATCAAACTCGGTACCGTCAATTAATGTACCTTTGTAATGCACCTTTACAATATCTGTGGCTGCAGGTTTTGCACCTGTCCCTTCGACCATTACCTCATACTGTAAACCTGACTCAGTAACTGTAACACCTTCTTTTTCGGCATTTTGAACTAGGTAGGCTTGGCCAGCGGCAATATTTTTTTCTGCATCTTGCTTAGCCATGGCTTCTTGTTTTGCTCGTACTTCTTGGTCAGAATTACGGATGATAGTTTGCATTTCTTCCATGCTCATCGCAGGCTCGCCATTTAAGGCATCATTAAAACCTTTACGAACTATTTCCATGTCTAAAGCCATATCTAAACCTTCAAGCTGTTCTTGACGATTTAAAGCAAAAGAACCCATGCTTGCCCCAATGGAATATGACTGACGTGAAATAGGGGTGTCTAGTTCAGCTGCAGATGTTGCCGTGGTTGTTGATTGTGTTTCTTCACTTTTCTCGCCGCAGGCAGTTAATCCCAAGACTGATAATACTGCAATTGCAGCTAAAGACTGTTTCATTATATTAATTCTCCGTTATGCTAGTAGATGCTTAAACATGCATTCATTAATTTGACCTAATGCAATCTACTTTAAATCGTTTCATTTTCCAACCGTTCAAACGGTTTTTGTTATTTTTATTTAAAGCGTCGGTTTACGCTATAAAGATGATTAACTCTATCATTAGGCATGGTAAAATGGTTTTCTTTTATTCAGTAACGAGCATATTTTCATGTCATCATTAAAGCACACATCAGAATTAGTCGAAGACTTGCACGCCCGTGTTGAAAACTTGGAAACAAAAGTTGCTTTCCAAGACGACACGATCGAATCGTTGAATGATTCAATTGCACAGCAACAACAGCAAATTGCACAAATGACGTTTAAAATGAATCATATGGTCGAGCGCTTAAAATCAATGCAGCCATCTAATGTGGCTTCACCAGAAGAAGAAACACCACCACCGCATTATTAATCTTCATATTTGTGGATTGTTATCGGTTTAGTGGCTCAATGCAGATTGAATGACTTTAGCGTGTTCAGCCAAGTCATATCCTAGATTGGTCAAATATCCCCCATCGGGCTGAGTTACGATACCTTTATCAAACAATCGTTTACCTGCTTTAATTATCTCTGGGTCTGCATCTTGATGGATTTTAAGACCTTGCATGAGACTGTTACTTGGAAATTTTAAAATAAGGTTGAGTTCGGCGGTAAGTTCAGGATTAAAGGGCATACAGGTCGATCCTTTTATTGATATTGTTTAAACGATACATGTAAATAATTTGTTAATTACATTAATTAGATTAGTCCTATTTGACTGAAAACACAAAGTATTAATCGTTTTTTTAATGCATAAAAAAGGCCACTGAAAGTGGCCTGAATCGAACAATAAAGCACTGTGTTTGACAATATTTATGGCTTGAATACGCCTATGACATCCGCGTTACTGGCAACTTGATCAGACACATCTGTTTTGGATTGTACATCTTTGTAATCACATTTCACGCATTGTAGTTTTTCAACATTGTTTTCAAAATACAGCATAATTGAATCGACTGAACGGCATTGTGGGCAAGTCGCCCCAGCGATAAAACGTTTGCGTTGTTTGTTACTCATGGTAATTACTCTTTATTAAGAACGGTAAAAGGGCTGTGATTTGCTGTGGTATTATACGTAAAATTGATATTAGTGACACTTACATACGTTAGTTTGCGCCCATTGGGTTAACAGGAAATTAAATTCTGATCATTTTTCATTCATAGATTAGTGATATAATTCGTCCTGTAAAAGTCACAGGTAAATATCCAGTTATGATCAAGCTTTCCAATATTTCATTCATGCGAGGAACCAAAACGCTATTAGAGCCGAGTAGTGTGGATATTTATCCGGGGCAAAAATGTGCAATTATTGGGGCAAATGGCTGTGGTAAATCGAGTTTATTTGCGCTATTACAACATCAACTAAGCTTAGAGACTGGTGCTTATCATATCCCTAAAGAATGGAAAATGGTTGCGGTGGCGCAGCATACCCCCAACTCAGAAGCGCCTGCTATTGAATATGTTATCAGTGGTGATAAACATTTAAAGGCATTACAACATCAACTCAAAGAGGCCGAACAGGCAGAGGAAGGTGAGCTCATTGGGCAATTGCATGCTCAATTGCAAGATGCGGGCGCGTATGATGTCAACGCGCGAGCCGCTACGATTTTAGCCGGATTGGGATTTAGTAATGAGGCCTTGCAGCGTCCGGTGAGCGATTTTTCTGGTGGGTGGCGAATGCGTTTGAATCTAGCACAGGCCTTATTATGTCCTTCGGATGTTTTGTTACTTGATGAGCCAACGAACCACTTAGATTTGGATGCTGTGATTTGGTTAGAAAAATGGCTACAAAAATATCCAGGCACTCTATTACTCATCTCACATGATAAATCGTTTATCGATGCGATTGCTCAACACGTATTATCTTTTGAATCTTCCCAACTGATTGCTTACAAAGGCAATTATAATAGTTATCAACGTCAGCGCGCAGAACGGTTACGTTTACAGCAATTAGAATACGATAAGCAACAAGTCAAAACAGCGCATCTGCAATCTTTTATCGATCGTTTTAAAGCAAAGGCTAGCAAAGCTAAACAAGCGCAAAGCCGGATTAAACAATTAGAAAAAATGCAAGAGCTAGCGCCTGTGCATGCTCAAAGTGTCTTTAGTTTTGAATTTTTGCCCCCTGCAAAATTACCCAACCCATTAGTGTCTATGGAAAAGGTCAAAGTTGGCTATGGCGAGACTGTTATTTTACATGAAGTAAAATTGAATCTCGTTCCGGGCAGTCGTATCGGCTTATTGGGTCGAAATGGTGCGGGTAAGTCGACATTGATTAAGTTATTGGCCCAAGCTCATCCACCGATAAGCGGCGAATATATGACATCTCAGGGCTTGGATATTGGATATTTTGCACAACATCAAGTCGATACGCTGGATATGGAAGCGACGCCATTACTTCACCTGCAGCGTTTAGACAAATTTGCTACTGAGCAAGCACTGCGAGATTATTTAGGCGGTTTTGGTTTCCAAGGTGACGAAGCCACTGCTATTGTAAAACCTATGTCTGGTGGTGAAAAAGCAAGATTAGTTTTAGCTTTAATCGTTTATCAAAAGCCCAATTTACTGCTTCTAGATGAACCAACTAACCACCTTGATTTAGAAATGCGCGATGCATTGAATTTTGCGTTACAAGGTTTTACTGGCGCAATGGTTTTAGTATCGCATGATCGGACCTTACTCGGAGCAGTGTGTGAAGATTTTTACTTAGTTGATGCAGGACAAGTCGCTATGTTTAGTGGTGATTTGGAGGATTATACTAAGTGGGTGTTAAATGAAACAAAGAAAGATCGTCAGATAGAGCAAGCTCAAGCATCTGCAGAAAAGCAATCGCAATCAAATATTACTGGTAACGGTTCATCGCTAGATCGAAAAGCTCAGAAGCGTTTAGAGGCAGAGTTTCGACAAGCAACCGCTAAATTACGTCAGCAAATCACACAAAGTGAAAAAATAATGGAAAACGCTCAGTCTCGATTATCTGAAGTGGAAGCAGCATTAAGTGAAAGCGCCATCTATGATACTGCAAACAAAGCCCAGTTAACGGAATATTTAGCCGAGCAAGCAAAGCTCACACAATGCCATGACGCAGCTGAAGAACAGTGGTGTGAAGCACAAGAAGCGCTAGAGTTAGCGCAAACACAGTTTCATGAGCAAATGGCTGTTTCATGATACATCCACCGGTAGCTAAAACCTTATTAGCTGATGATTTATGGACGATGTCTGGAGAAATTTATGCCTTAGCAGGTCTGCAGTCATTACTGCTTGATTGGCAAGATATTTTTCATGGCCACGTTAATGGCGTGCTATTTGCAATTTGGTGTGATGTGCGTTGCATCAAGTTGAATCACGCTATGTGGATAGATATTCAGTTGAGTTTAGATGCCAGTCACGCTAACGATGTTGCGCCCTTGAGAGCATTGCGAAGAATGATATTAAAGTCCGAAAAAGACGCATATCAACAAGCTTTACATGATGAATTGATAGCAGAAAAACGCCAGCAATCTTTGTTGATTGAGTCTTTGCTCGAACGTGTGGTTGATGTCCAGTCAATTGTGAATTCAATTAAATCATCACAACAGGTCGTTGTGCCAGCGCAGGAAAATTGTCATGCATATATGACACATCATATTGATACATGTCTATCGGGTATTGCCTTGAAAGATGCTGCGAGGGTCCATATCGACAAAATTACTCAACGACTTAACGAGAATAACTAGTGTTTACGACTCAATTTGGTCAAAAGACTTTAGCTCAATACTCAGCTCCTGCTTGGTGTCGAAATCCTCATCTACAAACTATTTGGCCGCGTTTTTTTGGTCGTCGTCAGTGGGTAGATACTCACTTAGAGCGACTTGAAACGCCTGACAAGGATTTTGTTGATCTAGCTTGGGGGCCGAAGCCTGAGAATGTAGAGGCGGTTATCATCCTATTTCACGGGTTAGAAGGGTCAAAAGACTCACATTACATACAAGATATGTTACACAGTTCATTGGATAAGCCTTGGCAGGTGGTATTAATGCATTTTCGTGGCTGCAGTGGTATGCCTAATCGAACTCATCGCGCTTATCACAGTGGCGAAACCAGTGATCCTTTACATACCATAGGACATGTTCAACAGCGTTTTCCTAATGTCCCCTTAGTGGGAGTTGGGTATTCGTTAGGTGGCAATATGCTTATGAAATTAGCAGGTGAGACTCAGATAAACAATCCACTGTCTGCATGTGTGAGTGTTTCAGCACCATTACGCTTAGATGAATGCGCAAAAGCGATTGCGGAAGGTTTCTCCAAAATATATCAATATAAGCTGTTAAACAGTATGCGTGCGAACTTGAAGCAAAAATTCAGCATGCTCGATTATTCGGGCAAAGTCAGAATTGATGAAGCTCAAATTGATAATTTAACCACTTTTGATCAGTTTGATGAAAACGTGACAGCGCCATTGCATGGTTACGCCAGTGCCCAAGATTATTATCAAAAGTGCTCAGGTATGCAGTTTCTTAAACATATTACTGTCCCTACGTTAGTACTCCATGCATTAGATGACCCTTTCATGAATCAAAGTGTGGTACCTACTACACAAGCACTATCAGATAAAGTGGCTTATGAATTTAGTCCAAGGGGAGGCCATGTGGGGTTTGCGCAAGGTATGCCATGGGCAACGACAACCTGGTTAGGTAGACGTATTGTTGCATTTATTGATGAGCAGCTAAAGCGATGATCATTCCTATTAATGAGCTAACAAAAGATGTGTTGTATAACGTTGCCGAGTCTTTTGTTTTGCGAGAGGGAACTGACTATGGTGAGCAAGAATTTTCAACGGAGGAAAAAGTAGAGCAGGTACTTGAAAAGCTTCGCAGTGGCGAAGCGCTATTAATCTACTCCGAGTTGTATGAAAGTATTGATATCGTCGATGCACAGAGCTTTAAGGAAGAGTTTGAACCTTGATTAGCATTCTTCTACATAGTAATTAACAAGTTCTTCCCAGTCTACTGCTTGATCACCTAATATGACAAAATTAGGATTTTCTAAAGATTCACGCTCGTTATAAGACATCGGTTCAAAATCGACTGAGCGAATTAAACCTCCTGCTTCTGAGACAATACATTGTGATGCTCCTGTGTCCCATTCCCCAGTAATCCCTAAGCGCATGAAAAAGTCGGCTTTTCCTTCGGCAATGAAGCATGCTTTTAGTGAGCAACTACCTGCAGGTAAGGTTTGGTAGGTACGGTTTTGGTCTAAACGTTTTAAGACATTTTCTCGTTTTTGACGACGACTAATTGCGATAACAACAGGATCATTTTCGGGGTCATCAAACGCTTTTACCTGGATCTGTTGTTCTCCAATGGCACTGGATTTAAATGCACCGGCGCCTTTAGAAGCATAATATAGGCTCTCACCTGCAGGCCAATAAATGACTCCAATGACGGGTTGATTATTCTCAATCAGTGCAATATTGACAGCGAAATCACCACTTCGAGCAATGAACTCTTGTGTACCATCGATCGGATCAATCAGCCAATAACGAGGCCATGCTTGTCGATCCGCTAAGCATAAATGTTCCGATTCTTCCGACATGATTGGGATATCAGGCGTCTGTTGTTCAAGTAGTGCGGTAATAATTTCATTTGCTTTATAATCAGCACTGGTCACGGGAGATGCATCATCTTTACTGTATTCAGTAAAATCACCACTATCATAAATATCAAGAATAACAGCGCCGGCTTGTTTGGCGGCATCTTTAGCGATGGCAAGTAAATCTGGGTAAGGCATCTTGGGTCCTACTGAGTAATGGGTGTTTATCCATGACACACCATATGTATTTTTAAGTTCTAAGTTGCTTCTCAACTAATAACAATGCAGCGATACTTCGGGCTTCGGTAAAATCATCACGAGCCAATAATTCATCAATATTTGCCAGCGGCCATTTTACGACTTCTAGCGGTTCTGGTTCATCCCCTTCGAGGCTTTCCGGATATAAATCCTTGGCAACGACAACATGCATTCTAGCATTAAAAAAGGTTGGAGCCATACTGACTTTCATCAGGTCAGATAAGTGATGAGCCCCAAACCCCGCTTCTTCTTTGAGTTCTCGGTTCGCAGCTTCAAAAGGGGTTTCACCTGCATCGATCAAACCCTTGGGAAAACCAAGTTCATAAGCATGTGTCCCAGCGCCATATTCACGAATCAATAAAATATGATCATCATCAGCAAAAGGAACAATCATCACTGCACCGTGGCCTTTACCCGCCATCCTTTCAAACTGACGAGTTGCACCATTAGAAAATGTTAAATCAACTTGTTCAACATTGAAGAATCGACTTTGCGCAACAATACTTCGATCGGTGATCGTCGGTAACGGTTTGTTTGGGTCTATTTTGCTCATCAATGAATTACGCTACACTATGACTGAAAGTGAAATTATCATACCCTGTTTCATCCCCATTTATAAGGAAAAGTTGATGTATTCCAACCCATTAGTGCCGTGGCACGAGATTGAGACAGTGCTATTAGATATGGATGGTACATTATTAGATTTGTACTTTGACTCATACTTCTGGTTGGAACTTATCCCGCAAAAAATAGCAGCTCAAAAAGGTCAATCGGTGTCTGAGGCTAAAGCTTTTATGGATACTGAATTAACCCGAGTTGCAGGAACATTACAGTGGTATTGTTTAGATTATTGGCAAGCATTACTCGGCTTAGATATTATGTCGGCTAAACGAGAAATTCAGCACTTGATCCAGATGCGTCCTGATACAATTCCTTTTTTGGACGCATTACGAGACAGTGGTAAAGATGTCATCTTAGTGACGAATGCTCATCGTGGAGGCTTGTCATTGAAAGTGGAGCTGACTGCATTGGATCAGCATATTACACGTCTTATCTCGACGCATGATTATGGGGTGACCAAAGAGTCACAAGCTTTATGGCAAGCACTTCATCAGGATGTGGATTTTAATCCTCAAACGACATTATTTGTGGATGACAGTATCCCCATTTTACACGCGGCCAAAACCTACGGAATTAAACATCTATTATGTGTGGAAAACCCTGATAGCAAAAAACCCAACCGAGGGGTGACTGAATTTCCGAGTATCATCGATTATCGCGATGAGATACCGTTTATTATCAAGTAAATGTTTAAAGTCATATAGCTGAGTGTCTACTTATGTCTGCAATGTTATTGGTTTGGGCGATGGCAATACGATTCCTGCCATTACGTTTAGCCTTAAATAATGCATCATCTGCTTGTTGGAATAATGATATTGCATCTTGGCTTTGATTAGGCGAGATGGACGCGACACCTAAACTCACAGATAAAAAGGTATGACCCACCACCCCTCCATGGGGAATTTCAGCATTATTAATAACCGCTAGCATTTTCTCTGCCTTAATAACTGCCCCCTTTATGTCGCAGTCGGGCAGTAGCATGACAAATTCCTCGCCACCCACTCGTGCAAATAAATCAGTGGGTCGGTTGCCTTGTTTTTCGAGCAATTGCGCCACTTTAATTAAACAGTTGTCACCCTCAGAATGACCGTGACGTTCGTTAAATTGTTTAAAAAAATCAATATCAATAATAATGATTGATATAGGTTGCTCATAACGAATACAGCGAGCCCATTCACGATGCAGAGTTTCGTTATATTTACGTCGGTTAGGGACATGAGTTAGCGGGTCAAAATTAGCGATGAATTCAAAGTATTGAGATTGTTCTTTAAGCCGAATATGCGTTTGTATTCGAGCATTTAATTCTGCTAGATGTAAAGGTTTAGTGATGTAATCAACTGCTCCAGCATTAAAACCTTTGGTTTTATCGGTCGTGTCTTGCAAACTGGTGACAAAAATAACTGGAATATTCTGAGTGTTGACGTCATTTTTGAGCTTTGAACAGGTTGTATATCCATCTGTTTCAGGCATGACAACATCCAGTAAGATTAAATCAGGTTGAGGGAACTGATGGGCTAAGCAGATGGCTTCTTTTGCTGAGGTGGCAAATGATACTTCGTAGTGATCTGATAAACCATTGAGGATAAACTGCAGATCCACGGGAGAATCATCAACAACTAAAATCCGGTGAAGACGAGATTCCGGTGCAGTATTGAATGGTTGTGGTTGGCGTGACAAGATATCCATAAAACTATTATTTTATATACATAAAATAAGTATTGTAGACAAATGGGTATTTCGCAAATTATTTGTTACATTTTAAAATAATTTTTCACTTAAGCCCAGACAAGGTGAAGTGCCAATCGCCTTGTACTTTAGATTGCTAGGCAATTTACCAGGTGAATTGGCTATAGCCGGTGGCGTCAGGTTGACCTAAGAATTGACCGACTCTTTGCATATCTTCTGGTAAAGAATCCGGCAATTTAAATTGCCCATTGACCGATAAATTTTGTGGATTGTTGCCTGTAGCAATGAACGATAAACCTAAGCCATTGGGTTCCTCAACACTAATACGATATTGTTCGTTACTACAAGTCATTTGTGCATCGAATTGACCTAAGTCAACCATACCATTAGTTGCTAATACACCCGCATTATTCCATATACCTTGTGCGTCTAAATCTAAACAAGTCGGCATAGCTTGAGTCAGATCAAAACGACCAGAATTAATTCTAATATTCACAGTACCAGCGCCTATCACTGGAACTGGTAATGGTGCTTGCGTGAAAATCAGTTCAGCGGGTAACTGTATTTTGACATCATCAAAAATGAGTTGTTGCGATATTAGTCCTAGATTCACCGAGCCATTGACGGCAACAGAATTGCGTTTATTACTTGTTATTTCAAGGTGAACTTGACCGGTGAGTAATGGCCAAAATGATAAATTCCAGGAGACATTATTTAAAGTTTGGTTATGCACTAATGCACTTGCCGCAGTGCCTTTCCATATCGTTCCAGAGACTTCATAGACACCTAAATCGGGTGGAAAATCAATGCGATAAATGACCTGCTTAGCAGGTACTGTTGCAATTAATAATGTAATAAGTAAACCAATAAATCCAAGTATCGGTAGAATGCGTAACTTCATGATTTTCCTAATAGTAAACGTCTTACTTTGACATTTCCTGGCGTGCCAGATTCACTAATATCAACTTGCAGAACTTGAACACCAGTGGTGTCCAAATTGCTTAGCCAAGTCATCAATGTGTTAAAACCCACTTCATCTATCCACACTTGTACTTCATCATTACTGGGTTGCATACGAGTGAGGTTAATATTGCTTGCACGTGCAGTTTGATTAACAGCTTGGACAAGTGATCCCTTAAGAGTGGCTTTGCCAGGTCCTTGACGTCGAAACTGTAATACCTTTGCTTGCTGTTGCACTACCCAAGTTGAAAGTGCCTGTTGTTGGGCTAATAACTTAGTTTCACGCTCAATACTCTCATTCATAGGTGCCCAAATGAGCCAATAAAATCCACCAATAATAAGGATAACACTGCCGATTTTCAGCAATATTTGCTCTCGGGGGGCTAATTGGGTAAACCAATTACGGAGTGCTTGTTTATTCATTGTGATCATCCTTTAATGGTCAATGTGCCAATGACTAGATTATTGCGATTATTAATTGCACCGTCTTCAACGACGTAGCCTGCTGCTTGTGCTTGCTGTTTAAAGGTTTCTAGATTAGAAAAAGCTTTGGCCTGAGCTTGGATTCTTAATTCACTGCGATCATGATTGAATTTCAGTGATTGTGCTTTGATACCTGAATTGGCAAATGCGCCACTAAGATTTGCCAGCATATCAATTCCCGATGTGCCACTGCCCATATTGTCTATACGTTTAACATATTGAGTGATAGCTCTTCTAGCATCTCGATAGGTGCCAATATTTGGGAAACCGGCCTGAATATCAGCTTTAATCTGGGCATTAAGTGCTTCATTTTGAGTAGATAACTGTGAAATAGTGATCCCTTTATCGATTATACCTATCGTTAATGCAAGTAGTGCAACAGCGGCGACACTTCGCCAATATTGCCACTGACCTGAACTGCGCTTACGCTGCTGATATTGGCCTTGGCACAAATTAAAATTCAAACGATTATGCGATATTTCGTCAGCGAGAATATGCATAGGTAGTTCGAGTTCTGCTGTGACTGTTTGAATATAAGGGTGATCAGTAAATGTATCATCCGCGGTGTATTGTGTCAGAGAGATAGTCGTCTGTTGTCGTTCATAATGTGTGGATACAATGGGTATTAACCAATCTGCTTCACCGGAAAATCCTGACCATGTGCCATCTCGAAGCAATACTTGTTCTCGAATCGTTAGTACACTTGCTGTTGCGACTTGCTCCGCACCTGCTTTTTCTGCACCAATCGATGCGTAGGGTAAGGCCAATATATCCGGTATCATTACGTCACAATGCAGTTGAGCTGCGTCTAGCCACT
Source organism: Glaciecola sp. HTCC2999 (assembly GCA_949498985.1). GTDB lineage: Bacteria > Pseudomonadota > Gammaproteobacteria > Enterobacterales > Alteromonadaceae > Opacimonas. The sequence continues at coordinate 28,911 of CATECQ010000019.1, read as the reverse complement.
CGAGCCATTGCTTAAGGGTATTATGGGCGACAATAGCTACTGCTTGCTGGTTACCTTGCTTCGGCCCTAAAGCGATAAACTGATCATCTATATCCGTAGCGACTTCGTCTTCGAGCATAAAGCCGATAGATTGGATGACCTTACGAGATGCGCCTGGAGGTAAGTCAACAAGCTTTAATAAAACTTCAGTGGATGGTACCAAGACCGTTAGAGGACGACCGGCGGCGCGTTCTTGTAAGGACGCAAGAGCGTCTGCATTAGGTAATATGCCAGAAGCTAAGATCGTACGTTCGGTGGTTTGCCAAATCGCCCAATCAATGGGCGTTTGTGCATCTGCGCCTAAGCGAAGGATGAGTTTTTCCACGTGCTACCGTCTCCCAAAAGTACGTTGCAATACACTAACATCTTTTTGTTTCGCAACATGTAACAAACTAGTTAAAGCGAATTGAGTGTCATTATACTGAGTTATTGTCGTTAAGGTAAAATACTCTGTTGTAGTATCAAACCATGCCATTTGTGATTTGGGTAATGATAACCCTGTCATCTCCGATTCACCAAAAAAATCAGTTGGATTTTCATACCCATTTTCAGGTCGTGATTCAATTAAAGACCGAGCATCGGAGATCGATAAGCCGGTTAACGCACCAAGTAGTATCGCATCATCAGTTGTGAGTGAATTGACATTAACGACAAGATTCGGATTATTGGGTAAAACGCAGACATAATCTAATAATGCTTCAAACCAGGCTAAATTCACACCATTGATTAAGCGCAGTTCAGATACTTCGCTAAGCAAGGTATTAGCGCTGAGGTAAGGATGAGACTTTCCTAAGTAGGTATTATCTTCAGCGCCATTCGTGCGCGCAACCGTATTTTCATCCAAATAGTCTACAATTGAATCTGTCAATACATCTGCAGCATAAGTATCACCATTCGTCAGTTCTCTAATGAGAGCATTAAATGCATCCATTTCTAACGATGGGCGGTTAGTGCCTAATGTATTGTTACTATCAGGTTCTTTGGCAAGTGCGTTGATGTTAAAACAGGCTTGGGCATCAGCAATGGTTGCAGTAATTTGTCCATTTTCAATGGGGTATACGAGCGGCATTGCCCATGGTTGATTGGCATGGATCACTCCATCATCTAGTTCATACAAGTCTTTAATCGACAGCATTGCAAAGGCCTCTGCTCCGATACTATACCAGTAGGCTTGATTGTTATCTTTAATGTTTGCTACACGTTGAACTTGTAATTGTAATCTGGAGCCCATTTCGGTGGCTAATATACTGACTAAAGCAACAATAAATAGCACGATCAGCAATGCCATACCACGTTGCTGCGAGTGAAGCGGTCTCATTGACTGCCTCCTTGGCTTGCTTCCGGGCTGTTTTGCTCTGATGGGGCATTATTCGAGCTCCCGTTGACCTTGGAAGTAGGGACAATCACAGGTGGATCTAACAATGCAAATTCTCTTCGGATCAGCCCAAAATCTTTCGTGGTGATTTCTACTGCGACACCTTTAGGTACACTATTTTCTGTGTAGGTTTCATCCCAAACAATTTCATTACGGGCATTTTTGGCACGCATAAATTCGATATTAAGATCAGTCACACCAGTTAATAAAGGTCTAATTTTAGGTTCTACGCCCGAATCATTATCCACAAACGTTGTATGCAATCGCTCCAATACTTGCTCATCACTCAAGCGATAAGCGACACCTTGCATGTTAGATCGGGGTAAGCGCCACATTGGATTTTGCCATCCATTTCGAACAAAACTGACACCATCATGGGTGCTATTCATGACCCCCAGGCCGCCACGAAAGACAATACTATTGTCATCTACTCCATCAATCCGAGGTGGGCGATTGACCGCTTGGAGTAAGTCACGTTCGATAGTCGTCATAGTTCGTTGCAGCATCTGTAAGCGCTCGATACTCGCTTTAGACTGTTCTGAGGCTTGAATGACATTATAAAGCACAGCGGTAGATGCAGAGGCGATTAAAGAAAAAATTAAAATCGCGACCAGAATTTCGATGAGCGTAAAACCATAAGAAGCCCTAGAGGATTGCATTAAAGCCCTCCTGATGTCGAGGGCTTACCAAAAAAACTGACCACATCTGTGACCATTTGCTGATACTCAGCATCGACGGCTACGCTGATACGCACTTGAACTAAATCGTTTTCTTGGGTTTTCGTGACTGTTTGTTGCCAGTACCATTTTACTTCAGCTATTTCCATGTCACCTTTTTGATTATTGCGGATAGGCCATTCTTGTTCTAAATGCAATTGGGTAAGACGATTGTTCGCTACAAAAGTGGCAAGCGTAATATCTTGGAGTTGGCTGACGCTGGTCAGGTTCTCAGTCGCCGCTTTCATCACAGCAGTTCCAGCTAAACCAAATATAAGTAAAGCAACCATGACTTCAATTAAAGTCATACCACGTTGACGTGCGAGGTTTTGTTGGAATTCTGGCTTCACGATGCTGCTTCCAATAATGCAATATCATTGATTAAAGGTAGATACCCTTTAGAGCTTACAGTAAATTCAGCATCCGATATTTGAAGGTCAAAAAAGCGAAAGCGTAAGGTGAATTCGGTTAAATCACCGCTGGAAAGAAACATTACTTGTGGAGGTGGAGGAGGCATATCTTCTTCATTGCCAATTTGTACACTGTCAGTAGATACAGACAGTGCTTCACTGAACAAAGATTCACTCGAAAAGAGAGTTTCTTCTGACTCCCATTCAAATCCATCTAATAGTAACTGTATTTGCATTTCTTCAGGTATTTCACGCTCTACAAAAGCTGGATTATCTGGGACATCGACCCACTTATCATTGTCATCTAAAAAGACAAATTTATACGAATTACGTTGATCATCAATTACCAGTCCAAATTCTATTTGATTTAGAACGGCAAAATCAGAAGCCAGTGTTGCGACAGCGTGAAAACGCAGAGCTTCATTTTTAAGTTTGTCTTGCGGGTCATTACCAAAGGCATTCACTACAACATAACCTGCCACTAAACCCATGATCACCAGTACCAACATGATCTCGATTAGAGTGAATCCAGATGAATGTCGGCGTGATAGCATGAGCTTAATTAAATCAGATTAATTTAAGTAGTCATTTAGGTTCCACGTACCGATGTCATCATCCGTACCAGGTTCCATGTCAGGACCGTTTGAAAAGATATCAATTGCACCCACTTCTCCAGGAGAAATCAGTTGGTAGTCATTACCCCAAGGATCGGTTGGTAAGCGTTGAATATAGCCTCCTTCACGAAACGCGCGTGGAATAGGATCGATAGTTGGTTCGTTGACTAACGCGTCTAAACCTTGTTCGGTAGTAGGAAAGCGGTTGTTATTAAGCTTGTACATCTGCATTGCACCTTCTAAGGTTTGGATGTCGATAGCTGCTTTTTTAAGTTGTGCTTCTTCTTGATTACCAAGAATTTGAGGCACAACCATAGAGGCCATAATTCCAATGATCACTAATACGACCATGACTTCGATAAGGGTAAAACCAGTGGATTTTTTCATTACATATTCACCATACTATTAAGTGCAATTATAGGTTGGAGGATGGCGAGTACGATAAATAATACTATACCTGCCATGGAAACGATCAACAAAGGCTCAAAGACTTTGAGAGATACGCCGACCAAAGATTCAAATTCACGGTCTTGATTATCTGCTGCCCGTGCTAACATTTGTTGTAACTCACCTGAACGCTCACCTGATGCAATCATATGCATCATCATGGGTGGAAACATGTTAGTTTTATCTAATGCCGCTCTGAGGCTAGCACCTTCTTTAACCATCACCGCGGATTCAGAGACTTGAGCCTTAATATGACGATTAAGTAATACATCACTGGCAATTTTCATTGCTTCTAATAAAGGGACAGCGCTAGCGGTTAAAATAGATAATGTTCGTGCAAAGCGAGCGGTGTTTAAGCCTCGATTTACTTTGCCTAATAAAGGGAGAGTCAAAAGCCATTTGTGAAAGCGTAATTGCATTGTTGGGACGGTAAGTAAACGTTGTATTATAATGACACTTAATATGAGTAAGCCGACGACCCACATCCATGAAGCTTGTAAAAAACTTGAAATGTCCATGACCAGTTGTGTGATAGGGGGCAACCCTTGACCCATATGTTGAAATTGGGTAACGATTTTAGGGACTACAACAGTGAGTAATAAGACAGTAATAGCGACGGCAAAGAACATCATCAATGCTGGGTAGATCATAGCTTGAACGACTTGGCTTCGCGTTTTTTCTCGATTTTCAGTATAGTCCGCTAATCGGTTTAAAACGACATCTAAATGACCTGATTTTTCACCCGCAGCTACCATCGCAATAAAAAGTGTATCAAACACACTTGGGAAGTCTCCAAGTGCTTCGGCTAAACCAAAGCCCTCTACTACTTTGGAACGGACTGCCATCATCATATTTTTTTGGCGGGGCTTTTCACTTTGTTCTGCAACGGCCAGTAACGCCTCTTCTATCGGTAACGCAGCTTCCACTAATGTAGCAAGTTGTCGAGTAAGTAGTGCTAATTCGCCGGCAGATATTCGGGGTTTAAATAAAGCGAATTCAAAAGCGGTCGAATCTTTCTGGGTTGGTTCTTTAACCTGTTCAACACTGACCGGAATAAGTTGTTGTTCACGGAGTTGTTGACGGATTTGACGTGCGTTATCGCCTTCAAGTACCCCTTTTTGGGTCTTGCCTTTAGCATTGACGGCTTCAAATGCAAACGCGGCCATTATTCGTTATTCCTCACGTGTAACACGCAAAACTTCTTCTAATGAAGTCTCGCCATTAAGGACTTTATCCACACCATCGCCTCTAATGCTAGGCGTATGTGCACGAATGTATTTTTCAATGGCTTGCTCACCTTTGCCACTGTGCATGATTTCACGCACGGAATCATCAACTTTGAGTAATTCATGGATGCCGGTACGACCACGATATCCAGTATGGTTGCATGACAGACAGTCGCCGGGCGAGAAGATCGTTTGTGTAGAGGTGATACCTAGAACTTTACATTCTGCCGGAGTCGCTTCATGGGGCTGCTTACAATCGTGACATAAGGTGCGAACTAAGCGTTGTGATAATACAGCAAGTAAACTGGAAGATAGCAGAAACGGTTCAATCCCCATGTCTTCAAGACGTGTAATGGCACCTGCTGCGGTATTAGTATGCAAAGTAGATAACACTAAGTGACCTGTTAAACTGGCTTGAACAGCAATTTGTGCAGTTTCTAAGTCACGGATTTCACCAATCATAACCACATCAGGATCTTGGCGTAAAATCGCTCGTAAACCTCTAGCAAAGGTCATATCAACTCGAGTATTGACTTGAGTTTGACCAATGCCTTGTAAGTCAAATTCAATCGGATCTTCGACAGTCAAAATGTTGCGGTCTTTGGAATTAATTTCCGTTAAACCGGCATACAAAGTGGTAGATTTACCTGAGCCTGTGGGGCCAGTTACTAAGATGATACCATGAGGTTTGCGGATAAGCTGTGAGAAAATATCACGGTTTGCAGCGGTCATTCCTAAATCTTCTAGGTTTAATCGTGCATTGTTTTTATCTAATAAACGCAGTACTACTCGTTCTCCATGACTCGAAGGCATAGTCGACACCCGAACATCAACAGCTCGCCCTGCGATTTTCAAAGAAATACGACCGTCCTGTGGGACGCGCTTTTCCGCAATATCGAGTTTAGCCATAACTTTGATTCGTGACACGAGCATAGAAGACATTTTACGATTGGGTTTTAATATTTCACGCAGTACACCATCGACGCGGAAACGCACAACAAGTTGGTTTTCAAACGTTTCGATATGTATATCAGATGCACCTTCTTTAATGGCTTCACCCAGCATGGCATTTATGAGTTTGATGATCGGAGCATCATCTTCATTGTCGAGTAAGTCTTCGGTGTCAGGGAGATCTTCAGCTAAGGCAAACAAATCACTCTCATTACCCAGGTCTTCCATTAACTGTTTTGCTTCAGAGGAATCACGCTGGTAAAACGAGGTAAGTAATGTCTCGAATTTGTCGCTTTTTACTTGCTCTAAGCGAAATCCTTGACCGACGACTCGGCGGATTTCAGCAAATACGGCTAAGTCGGTATTTTCAGTATAAAACACAACCAGTGTCGCTGGATCGAGTAATACTTGATGTCGTTTGGCGAAGCTAAATGAAATGTCCATATGCAATCGCCTTAGTTATTCTCTTTCGCTTGCTTATCTTTTTCCATCAAGTAATCTTCAAAAGATGGGGGTAAGCTCAATGCATCATTCCACTCAGGTAGGCTAGGACCTTTGGAGTTTGGCATGAGTGGAATACCATCGGCTTGACGTTTAAGCTGCTCAGCGCGAATAAAGTTATATTTACGATGTGAAATTTCATTCATAGTAACACCATCTCGGACAATGGTTGGGCGTAAGAATACCATGAGATTACGCTTACGTTTGCTCGAAGTAGTGGTTTTGAATAAGTGACCGACAAATGGAATATCGCCTAACAAAGGCACTTTCGAAACACTCTCTTGGACATCTTCGTCAATCAAGCCACCTAGAACAATAGTACCGCCATCATCCACAATCACAGTCGTTTTAATTTCACGTTTGTTAATGGAAATATCCACTGAAGTAGCGCCTGAAACACTCGACACTTCTTGTTCGATTAATAGCTGCACTGCATCGCCTTCGTTGATTTGTGGAGTAACTTTGAGTTTTATTCCAACTTCTTGACGATCGACTGTTTGGAAGGGATTAGAATTATTTGAGCCGGTACTAGTGCCAGTAATAATCGGTACTTCTTGACCTACGATGAAGAAGGCTTCTTCGTTATCCATAGTCGTTAAATGAGGTGTCGCTAAAATATTTGAGTTTGTATCGGTGGACACTGCTTGAACTACGGCACCCCATCCGTTCTCAATAATACCTGCGATCATACCATTTGCACCACCAAGAATATTCGCTAGTGAAGTAAAATCCCCTTCAATGGTATCAATTGCTTGTACAGCGGAACCATCTTGGGCAGTGGTAGAACGGTTGACTTCACGATCTTCCGCTTGACGCAAGGCTACCCCTAATGAACCGACACCGGCTACGCCATTAGTGAATTGGGTGCCACCCCCTTCTTCTGAAACTAACTGAACGCCTAATGTGGTGCCATCACCTTCAAATACTTCAACGATGATCGCTTCTACTTGTACTTGGGCACGGCGAACATCGAGCTGGCGGATAACTTCTTCCAGCGAACGCATCATATCCGGCTCAGCCGTAATAACGAGTGAGTTTGAGTCCTCATGAGCATCAATGCTTACATCACGAGACGTAGAATTTTTTGAGCGTGAATTACTCGATGAGCCTTTTTCTTCAGCCTGGATACTTTCAGATACTCCTTTGAGCACTTTGACTAGATCATCAGCTTTTGCATAGTTTAAAAAGATAACCCGTGTATTACCGCTGGTTTCAAGCTCTTGATCCATGCGGGTAATAAGATTAATCAACCGTTGACGCGCTTTCACATCGCCACTGACTATCACTGAGTTGGTGCGGTCATCAGCAACTACGCGAGGTTCTGATTTAGCTGAAGTATTTGCTGCTTTACCTTGAGACTTATTGATACTTTCAATAATACGGACCATTTCAGAAGCTGATGCATATTTCAGTTTAACGATTTCGACTTCTTCATCACCGGCTCTATCGACCCGTTCAATGATTTCAACTAGACGGTTAATGACCGCTGCACGGCCGGTTAACATCATGACATTAGACGCGTCATGGCTAACGACATTACCACCACCGGCACTATCATTAAGTTGGCGTAATAATGGTGTTAGTTCACGAACAGGCACGTTATAGACAGGAATCACACGTGTGATCATTTCATCGCCGTTAGGAATATTACCTTCAACAACGGGTAGATTAGAACTTTTAGCATCTTTAGAGCGAATGACTTTGAGAATACCGTTGGGCATTTCAACGACCGCAAAATCATAAACTTGTAAGACGTTTAAAAAGAACTGGTAGTACTGCTCTTCGTCAAGTAAATCATAACTACGTACAGAAATTTTACCACGCACATTGGGATCAACAATGATGGTGCGTTGGAGGTTTTTACCTACAATCGCGATGAATTCATTGATATCGGTATTTTTAAAATTAGGGGAATATTGAGCTGCCTGAACGACAAAAGAAGTGGTCGATACGGGGACGGCTGCAGCCAAAATAGCAAACGTTAGCACACTTGCAACAGATGCCGTTTTACAATGTGAAACCAAATTAGACAACATAAACATAATACCTTGTGATGTGTTCACCTAAAACGTTAGCGTTAAGGTAACGATAACGATAACGTCATGGGTTGATTGTTGCGTAGCAATGCTAACTCTAAGCTATCGGCTTGTCGTAGAGCTTGCATCGCTTCTACCGCTTCGCGCGGCCGCGTTAAATCTAAACCGTTGATATATGTAATAATATCACCGGCTTTTAATCCTGAATCCGTAAATAGCGCTTTTTCTTTGCCTGGACTGACGCGATAACCACGCAGCTCACCCTCTTCACGCACAGGTGCAACATTGATAAAATCAATAAACTTTTCAGGCGCAGCGCGTAATTGAGCAATACTCGCAGCGCTGGGTTGAGCTATCTGTTTAACAACACTTTTAGGAATATTGGTATTGGCAGGGAAAGTGATGGTGTCGTTAGTACGATTGGTTGGTGCCGACATTTTACTAAAATCAATACCATCGAGCATTAACGTTTCTTTTGCTCCTCGATTACTAATGATGACACGATCTGCAAATACACGATGCAAAGTGGCTTGCGTGCCTTCAACTTTATCCCCTATTCCATAGGTATTTTGTTTATTTCGGTTGGCAATGATTGCGGCACCATCATCTTCGGTTGTAGATGCTACGACGCCGGTAAGTACAAGATTTAATCGTGTCTCGGGGGCATCGGTAATATTCGATATAGGTTGCACGGTATTGTTATTTGCTTCACCAAAAATATTTAATGTAATCAAATCAGAGATGCTGTTCGTTTGAGCGGGGAGGGTGCCTTGCTGTGTCGTCACTTGTAACGGTATTTTGGGGGATGTAGGTGCTGGAGATACCTGCCAGATAATATTCGCTAAAGCGAAAACTATGTAAATGACGAGCAACACTAATATCAGGGTCTTGAATAAAGCCTTGTTTTTAGGTTGATTAATCACGCTTATGAGCGCTTCTATGGTTGGTTGAAAAGTCGTCATTATTCTTATTATAAAATTAAAACCGTAATTTCTTAATGTTAGTATCTATTTTAGTGTATGAATATACGCTGAATAGAGTAAAATATACAGTGTCCACATTAATTTTTTATAACTTAACATATCAGTAAGTGTAGTAATGAATGGAAAATGTCCGAATTGATAAATGGCTATGGGCTGCAAGGTTATTTAAAACGCGTGCAAATGCACGTGAAGCTGTGCAGGCAGGTAAAATCCATTATAATGGACAGCGAACCAAGCCGAGTAAAATTGTAGAGTTAAACGCGACGTTAAAAGTACCTGCGGGATTTGATACAAAAGAACTGGTTATCCGTGAAATATTCGATAAACGACGTTCGGCAGCCTTAGTTTTAGGAATGTATGAAGAGACACTTGAGAGTATTGAAAAGCGTGAGCGCAATGCTGAGGCACGAAAATTATCGGCTTTTCATAGTCCAAAGCCTGACAGCAAACCCGATAAAAAACAGCGCCGACAAATAATTCATTTAAAACACCAATAATGCCCTTATATAGGGTGTAACTAATTTAAGAGAACCTGTTATGTCAGAGATTGCCAGTGTTGACCAACTCCAACGATTTTTATTTAACCAAGCCAACGTGCGTGGAGAGTTGGTTCAGTTAAAATCTACTTATCAGCATATTTTGGATTCCTATGCTTATCCTCCTGTCATTCAAACGTTATTAGGCGAGCTAATGGCAGCTACTGCGTTACTTAATGCAACGTTAAAGTTTGAAGGTGAGATTGGTTTGCAAATCCAATCCGAGGGCATTGTTAAGTATGCTGTCGTCAATGGTACCCATGATTTGAAACTTCGCGGTGTAGCGCGTTGGGACGAGACGTTAACTGAATTACCGGAGTCATTTAGTGCGCTATTTAGCAAAGGTTATCTAGTGATCACTATCACCCCGAAAGATGGTGAGCGTTATCAAGGAATTGTTGGATTGGATCAAGATAGCTTAGCGGCTTGTATTGAAGAATATTTCCTGCAATCAGAGCAGCTTATGACACAAGTGCGTTTATTTGCTCAACAGGGCGAGAAGCCAATGGCAGGCGGTACTTTATTGCAAGTCTTACCGACTTCAAGTGAAGCGACAAACGTTGCTGAATCAACCGAGTTTGGTCATATTGCGGCGTTAACTGATACGTTAAAAGCCGAAGAGTTATTTTCACTCGAAGCGAATGATGTAATGTATCGCTTATATCACCAAGAAGAAGTCGAAGTATTTACGCCTGCTGATGTCAAATTTGAATGTCATTGTTCACGCGAGAGCACTATTGGCGCATTACAAAATATAGCGAAAGAAGAACTTCTTAGTATCATTGCTGAAGAAGGTGCTATCAAGATGAATTGCCAATTCTGTCATACCGATTATGTGTTTGATGCTATGGATGTGGAAACGATTCATTCAGGATTTGATCCTGATGCGAGTAAAACAGCCCAATAAGCGAATAATGTATTAATGGATAGCCAAACTTAGGTAATAGAATCGGTTAGTGGTAATTTAAATACCACTAACAGTCCTCCTTCAGGGTGATTTGTAAAGGCTACTTCGCCATGATGCATATCGATTATGCGTTTAATAATGGCAAGCCCTAAGCCTGAACCTGAACTCCCTCGAGCACGGTCCCCTTGGGTAAAGGGTTGGAGTAAGTTAGGTAGTTGCTCTTCAGGGATCCCTGTACCAAAATCACGAATATGGCAAATAATGCGTTTTTCCTTAGCGGAGAATCCAGTATAAATTTCTAAATGATCAGATCCATAGCGGAAGGCATTCTCAATTAAATTATCCAACACCCGTTTGATAGCAACACGCCGTAAACTGATCTCGGGAAGAGGGTTTAGTCGCTGTGCAATGGTATGGTGATCATCAAAATGTCGAGCTTGAACAACTTCTTCAATAATTGTATTGAGATTCACTGTTTCGCGCTGTTCTTCTCGATCTTGTCGAGCGTAATTAATAAATTGATCGATAATATCGTTCATATCTTCAATATCTTGGACAATTCCCTCTTTGACCCATTCATGCTGCTCATCAATCATTTCAGTTGCTAAGCGTATACGGGTGAGTGGAGTGCGTAAATCATGCGATATACCCGCTGTCATAAGATTTCTATCTTGCTCTAAGCGCTTGATACTACTAGACATTTGATTAAATGCTTGCGTCACTGCTTGCATCTCACTCGCGCCAGAGGGTTCGATGGGTTCAGGGAACTCACCTTGTCCTACTTCTTTGGCTGCAATTTGTAAGGCTCGTAAAGGTCGTGTCATTCTTAGGACAAAGATATAACCACCAATCACGCTTAATATACCGATCACTAACAGAATGACGGTTAAAGGTGAAAAGTTAGTTTCACCTACTCCGGGCATAGGTATAACGATCCATATTTCAGGATTTTGGGGTGGATTTATCCAAATGCGATAAGGTATGTGAGTGCTCAAACGAACGTCTGTCTTTCCACCAAGTTCTTCTGCAATTTGATTGGACATAAACCGGTAGTAGGTCGCGTTATTTAATCCTTTTAAAACAGCTTCACTATTACTGTAAAATTCAATGCCAGTTCGCTGCGTAAAGCGTGCTCGGCGTTTGGGGACTGTTACGATATCTTGGTCAAAAATGGTGTCAACTTGGGTGGCGACTAAGGAATTAATTTGTTGATAACTAGGCTGAATAAAATAATAAGTCACCGATAAATAAGATACCACTTGGTTTATTAATAGCAGTACACCTACCAATAATACCGTTTGGCCAAAGGCACTTTGCGGAAATAATCTCATAGTTTGCTAGTACTAGCTTACATCTGAACCATCTGGAACAAAGACGTAGCCTAATCCCCAGACAGTTTGAATATAACGTGGATTAGTAGGATCTTGTTCTAGCATTCGACGCAGACGTGATACCTGAACATCGATGCTTCGCTCTAAGGCTCCGTAATCACGACCGCGAGCAAGATTCATTAGTTTGTCCCGTGATAACGGTTCACGGGGGTGTGTCACTAATGATTTAAGTACTGCAAACTCGCCGCTGGTTAATGTCATCGGTTTACCATCTGCTGACATTTCGCGAGTAGCTAAATTTAATTTATAGTGCGCAAATTCAACAATTTGTTCTGCTTGAGAGGGAGCTCCAGGCGCTTCGGCTGATTTTCGTCTAAGAACAGCTTTGGCTCGGGCTAGTAATTCACGTGGATTGAATGGTTTTGGCAGATAGTCATCGGCCCCCATTTCAAGCCCTATGATACGGTCTATTTCATCTCCTTTAGCCGTCAACATAATAATAGGAATTGTATTTTCCTTTTGACGCAAACGACGACAGATTGACAACCCATCTTCACCTGGAAGCATTAGATCAAGGACAATTAAATGGAAGTTTTCGCGTTCGAGTAAGCGGTCCATTTGTTCGGCGTTTGCTGCAGAACGAACTTGGAAACCTTGTTCAACAAGATAACGTTCCAATAAACTACGTAACCGCATGTCATCGTCGACTACTAGAATTTTAGATGTTTCCTGACCCATATACACATACTCCGTCATCATTTATTCATACACTATAATGTAAGTGATTAAAAAGCCAAATGATTTTATGTAAATCTATACTTGGATGATGTTACAAAGTTTGTCTAAGAAATAATCTCAAATGTTATTGATCTTGGACCCAATCCATTTGGATTCTTGAACGACGTTTAGCTTCTAAAATGTCTTCAATTAATGGAGTTAATATCAATTCCATTGCTAATCCCATTTTGCCACCCGGAACGACGATAGTGTTCATGCGCGACATAAACGAACCATCAATCATTTTAAGGAGGTAAGGGTAGTCAACATTGGTCATTTCTTGGCGGAAACGCACAACGACAAAGCTTTCATCTTGGCTTGGGATCTCTCTAGCACTAAAGGGATTAGAGGTATCGACCGTTGGTACGCGTTGGAAGTTAACATGTGTTTGTGAAAATTGTGGGGTGATATATTGGAAGTAATCATCCAATGATCTAACAATGCTACTCATTACCGCTTCGCGGCTATGGCCTCGATCAGTGGTGTCACGCACAATTTTTTGAATCCACTCTAAATTAACTATCGGTACCATGCCCACGAGTAAATCGACATGCTTAGCGACGTTGTGATCTTCCGTCGCGATCCCTCCATGTAACCCTTCATAAAACAATAAATCAGTATTTGTTGGTAGGTCTTGCCATGGTGTAAATGTACCAGGCATTTGATTAAAAGGAACGGCTTCATCAAAAGTATGTAAATACTGACGGTATTGCCCAGAGCCATCGTTGGCATATTGAGTAAAGAGATTTTCAAGTAGCTCGAAATCATTAGCAATAGGGCCAAAATAACTAATATGCTTACCTTGGTCTTGGGCTTTACGGATTTCTAGTTCCATTTCAGGTCGGGTATAGCGGTGAAAACTATCACCGCTGACTACAGCAGCGTTGACACTTAAATTGCGAAAAATATGACGAATAGCATTGGTAGTGGTGGTTGTCCCAGCACCAGATGAACCCGTAATAGCAATAATAGGGTGTTTCGCTGACATAATTACCTTCCTAGTTATTTTCTCGGGCAATTGCACGATATGCAATATCATTGCGATGGAACATACCATCCCATGAGATTGTTTTGGCAAGTTGATAAGCCGATTGTTGTGCTTGCGTGACTGACTCACCTAATGCAGTTGCACATAAGACACGTCCACCGGCAGTGACGACTGAACCATTATGAGATGCTGTACCTGCATGAAACACCTTAGCATCATCAGATTCACCTGTGCCAAGACCTGAAATTTCAATGCCTTTTGCATAACTGCCAGGATATCCGCCAGCAGCTAATACGACACCGACTGCAGGACGTGAATCAAATTCAATAACGGTATCAGCTAATTCGCCTTGTGTTGCTTTTAAGCATAGTGCGACGAGATCAGATTGCAAACGCATCATGATCGGCTGTGTTTCTGGATCGCCAAAACGACAATTGTACTCAATCACTTTTGGTGTGCCATCTGCAGTAATCATTAATCCGGCATATAGAAATCCAGTATAATCGTTACCTTCAGAAGCCATACCTGCTACGGTCGGTTCAATGACTTCTTGCATGATACGATCATGAATTTCTGGAGTAACAACGGGGGCTGGCGAATATGCGCCCATTCCACCTGTGTTAAGGCCAGTATCACCATCACCGACACGTTTGTGATCTTGAGAAGTGGCAAAAGACGCAATATTTTTACCGTCTACCATGACGATAAAGCTAGCTTCTTCACCATCTAAAAATTCTTCAATTACGACACGACTACCTGCTTCACCAAAGGCATTACCCGCGAGCATATCTTTGATCGCATCTTCAGCTTCAACTAAAGTCATGGCGACAATTACACCCTTACCAGCGGCTAAACCGTCAGCTTTGACTACGATGGGGGCCCCTTTTTCACGTACATAAGCGATGGCAGGTTCGATTTCAGTGAAGTTTTGATATGCGCCAGTAGGGATGTTATGACGCGCTAAAAAGTCTTTAGTAAAAGCCTTTGAACCTTCTAACTGAGCCGCTGCTGCAGTAGGACCAAAGCAAGCTAATCCAGCCGCGTTGAATGCATCTACCACACCATCCACAAGGGGTTGTTCAGGTCCAACAATCGTCAATTCAATGGCATTGTTTTGTGCAAATGCCACCAATCCTGCAATGTCACCAACACTAATATCAACATTTTCTAAATTTGCTTCAGTAGCAGTACCTGCGTTACCCGGTGCAACAAATACCTTTGTCACATCTGCACATTGAGCCGCTTTCCATGCCAGTGCATGTTCGCGACCCCCGCTACCTATAACTAATACTTGCATAATAATTCCTTAATATTCGTTGGTTTAGTGGCGGAAATGGCGCATGCCAGTAAATACCATAGCAATGCCCGCTTCATCTGCAGCAGCGATGACTTCATCATCTCGCATCGAACCGCCTGGCTGAATGACCGCACTAATACCTGCAGCAGCGGCTGCGTCAATTCCATCTCTAAATGGGAAGAACGCATCTGATGCCATGACACTGCCCTCAACCACAAGACCTTCATCTGCGGCTTTAATACCCGCAATTTTTGCAGAATAGACACGGCTCATTTGACCGGCACCCACACCAATCGTCATACCGTCTTTGCAGTAAACAATCGCATTAGATTTAACATATTTAGCCACTTTCCACGTAAATAATAGATCTTGTAACTGGGCTTCAGTTGGCTTGACTTTAGTGACGACAGTTAAATCATCTAATTCAACCATGCCAAAATCACGCTCTTGGATCAATAATCCACCATTGACGCGTTTGAAATCGAACCCATCAGTAAGCTGGCCTTGCCAATCACCACAGGCTAATACGCGTACGTTCTGTTTAGCACTTAGTACTGTTTGTGCTTCTTTGCTGACAGTGGGAGCGATGATAACTTCTACAAACTGACGATCGATAATTGCTTGAGCGGTGTTAGCATCAAGTTCACGGTTAAATGCGATGATACCACCAAAAGCCGATGTTGGGTCAGTCTGATAAGCACGGTTATAAGCGGTTAAAATGTCGTCGCCTAATGCTACACCACATGGATTAGCATGTTTCACTATAACACAAGCTGGCTCAGCAAATTCTTTAACACATTCTAAGGCGGAGTCGGTATCAGCGATATTGTTAAACGATAACTCTTTACCTTGTAATTGCTCTGCAGTCGCAACTGATGCTTCTTGGATATCGTTTTCAACATAAAATGCTGCAGATTGATGAGCGTTTTCACCATAGCGTAAATCTTGTTTTTTGCTTACTTGGATATTATAAGTACGCGGGAATTCACTGTGCTCATGTCCACAATCATCATCACAATTTGCAGAGTCTAAACGAGCGCCAAAGTAGTTAGCAATCATGCCATCATACTCTGCCGTATGTTCAAATGCTTTAATTGCCAGGTCAAAGCGGGTCGCGTGATCAACCGCGCCATTATTATCTGACATTTGTTGAAGTACATGAGCATAATCAGAAGCATTCACCACAATAGTGACATCGTTATGGTTTTTAGCTGCTGCACGGACCATGGTTGGGCCACCAATATCAATATTTTCAATTGCGTCAGGTAAAGTACAGTCAGGGTTGGCTACGGTTGCTGCGAACGGATATAGGTTGACCACAACTAAATCAATAGCTTGGATATTATTATCTGCCATCACCGCTTCGTCTTGACCACGGCGAGCTAAAATACCACCATGAATCATTGGGTGTAAGGTTTTTACTCGACCATCCATAATTTCAGGATGTCCCGTGTAATCAGACACTTCAATCACAGGTAAGCCCGCTTCTGCAAGCAGCTTTGCTGTGCCACCCGTAGATAACAATTCTACGTCTTGGGCGACTAAAGCTGAGGCAAACTCAACGATGCCAGTTTTATCAGATACGCTTAACAAAGCGCGGCGAATAGGAGATGATGTAGACATAATAATATACTTCTTATGTGTGCTTAGTGAAAAATTCTATGCGTAGGTAAAACGAAAAGAGCACCTCAAAAGGTGCTCTTAGCTTAGGGGAATCCCCTTTGCAATACTAGCCCATGCCGTATTGCTTTAATTTTTTGCGAAGAGTACCACGGTTGATACCCATCATATTCGCTGCTTTAGTCTGATTACCACGGGTGTAGGTCATCACTTCTTCAAGTAGTGGTGCTTCCACTTCGCTTAACACCATATCGTATAAGGTTTCGATATTTGTGTTTTCTAGCTGCTTAAGATACTTGTTAACTGCTTGTTTTACTGACTCGCGTAAAGGCTTCTGGGCGGTAGTTTGTGCAGGGGTAGTAACTATAGTAGTAAACGGTGACGATGCATTTTGATCAAACATATATACTGCTCTTTATTATTTTAGACAATTAAGCGACTGAAGAAACTAATTTCTTATGAAGTCGTGAATAGAACATTTCTAGTGCATCTAGCTGCTCTGCAGCATCATCAATACCGTTGAAGTGTTCACGAAAACTTCTTCCTTGATCATATTTAGCGATATACCAACCCACATGCTTTCGAGCAATTCTTACACCACTAATTCCACCATAAAAATTGTGGACATTGGACACATGTTCCAACATGACAGTGCATTGTTCGGTTAGCTCTGGTTCAGGTAAACGCTCACCATGCTCTAAATAATATAGAATTTCACGGAAAATCCAAGGGTTTCCTTGGGCTCCACGACCTATCATTAATCCGTCAGCATTGGTGTGTTGCAAAACATATTTCGCTTTTTCTGGTGTCGTAATATCACCATTAGCAATGACTGGGATTTCCACCGCACGTTTAATTGCACGGATCGTATCGTATTCAGCATTACCTTTATACATACAGGCTTTGGTTCGGCCATGTACTGCTAAGGATTGGATATTGTACTGTTGTGCAAGTTTAGCAATTTGCACACCGTTTCGATTATCCGTATCCCAACCAGTTCGTATTTTTAGTGTCACTGGCACATCTACACTATTAACAACAGCATCGAGAATTTCTTCTACAATTTCTGGATACTGCAGTAACGCAGAGCCTGCCATTTTTTTATTTACTTTCTTTGCTGGACAACCCATGTTGATATCGATGATTTGCGCACCGTTATTGACATTAAATTGTGCAGCCTCAGCCATGAGATTCGGGTCAGAGCCCGCTATTTGAACGGAACGAACTCCATGTTCCCCAGTATGGTCCATACGCATTTTTGACTTTTCAGTATGCCAAACCTTAGGGTTACTCGAGAGCATCTCTGAAACCACTAAACCTGCGCCCATCTGTTTGCACATTTGACGAAAAGGCCTATCAGTTACACCTGCCATAGGTGCTAACATCAAGTTATTTTCTAGTGAATAAGCACCAATTTGAATAGGAGAGTTCAACTACGACCTCATGTACTTAACCAAAAAAAATAATCGCAAAATGCATAAAAAACACGCATATTGTGCAATTAATAACCTGGAATTCGTCAAAGGAGCGCAATATTACGCCTTTTTGAGTTATTTGAAAAGACTATTTTTTAATCAAAATGTAATTTTTTTACTTGACATGTATGAAAGTAAATAACTAGAGCTTGGTGCCGCTAATACTTGCCCAATCACCTTCCACAACGATGTCATTGATGGAAAAGTCAGCTCGGTAAAGATCGGCGATTTCTGCTGCTTGTTCGACTAATATACCTGACAGGATAATTTGTCCACCTTGTTTACAATATCCACTGATGACCTCTCTTAGCTCACGAAGTGGCGCAGCAAGGATATTGGCACATACGATATCAGCCAGGTATTGAGGATCATCTTTTGGTAATGCAAGGGTAAGTTTATCTGCGACACCATTACGTTGAGCGTTCGCTTCAGTGGCTTGTAAAGCTTGTGGATCAATATCAATACCTAACATGTCCGCAGCACCTAATTTTAAAGCCGCAATACCTAAAATCCCGCTACCACATCCAAAATCGAGTACTTTTGCTCCTGAAAGGGACAAACTATCTAACCAACGTAAGCATAACGCTGTAGTTGCGTGTGTCCCGGTACCAAATGCCAGCCCCGGATCGAGCATCACATTGACCGCATCAGGTTCGGGAATTTCACGCCATGAAGGGCATACCCATAGACGCTCACCAAAACGCATAGCGTGGAAATTGTCCATCCATTCACGCTCCCAATCTTTATCTTCGAGTGGGTCAAGGACATATACAAATTCGTCTTTAAGTAGCTTAGATTGTGCCAGTCGTTCAATAATTCCCTGCATATCATCCGCGGCATCAAATAATCCAATGACTTGAGTGTCAGGCCACAGCATTACTTCCCCTGGCTTCGGTTCATACATCGGAGTGTCTTTTGCATCTAAGAATGTGACAGCTTGAGCGCCATTACCTGATAGCATATCACCAAGCGCTTCAGCGTATTCTGCAATCATATTAATTTTAAGTTGGATATATGCCACGTTATTGTGCCTGTAAAAATTGACGCATATCGTTCACGATAGCAATTAAAGAAGGTTCATGAATATACATCATGTGACCGGCTTCATAATATTTCATAGTGACCCGAGACGGATCTATACCATTATGGTTCATAGAATGTTCTGTGGCGAAAAATGGAGTCGCAAGGTCATAATAACCATTGCCAACAAAGACACGAAAATCTTTGTTTTGTCGCATCGCTTTAGCGATAAAAGGCGTCACATTTAAAAATCCTTGGCTGCGGGCACTGCGCTCATACAACCAATTCCAGTTACTGAAGACCTGACCACTTAAAATATGATATTGAGCATTACGCTTAACGTTTAGTTCGGTGCGCATGTAATGATTGATTAATGCAGTGTATGCGCCATCGATAGCGTATCCAGAAGGATCAGCCTCAAAACGTTCGGCATTTAAATCACTCTCTTTACCTAAGTATCGACTATCTAAACGTCCCACGGCGAGTCCTTCATCACGCTTTAATTCTTTCATGAATTGAAATTCATTAATCCGTAAATTGGCGCGGGTTAAAAATGCTTTACTTAAACCCGTCATACGCTCAAGTTGCAATAACACCGACTCACGTTCAGCCTCAGAAGCCAAGCTACCTTTAAGTAGAACCGTTGCGTATTCTCCCAGGGCGAAGTCGCGGACTTCCTGAAGAAAGGCCTCAAGGTTAGCAAACTGGCTGCGATCAATCGCATTGTGATACCAAGCAGTGGCGGCATAAGTAGGTAAAAACGTAATAAAAGGTAAATCATTACCGACATTAAAATCACCGGTTTGAAAATCTACAATCGACGAGATGAGCATCACGCCTGATAAATCAAATGTTCCCCAGCCTTCTTGGAGCTCTTTAACCATTGCGCCAGCGCGAGTGGTGCCATAACTTTCACCCACGAGATATTTTGGTCGATTAAATAAATTATGTTGACGGGTAAACGCCCTGACAAAATCGGCCATTACGACAGCATCTTCTTTGACGCCCCAAAAGTCTTTTCCTTGGTATTTGCCTAAAGGGTGAGAGTAGCCAGTACCTACAGGGTCAATAAATACCATGTCTGCTATGTCGATTAAACTAAGAGGATTATGAGCCAAATCGTAAGGCGGCGCACCGACAGGTTCTGCATTACTTGGCAAGACAACACGTTTAGGGCCAAATACCCCCATATGTAACCAGACACTTGAAGAGCCAGGCCCGCCATTAAAGATAAATAATATTGGACGTTCAGAGGAAGTTTGTTGATCAGCAAAATACGCGGTTGAGTATATGTTGGCTTTAGGAGTGCGGTGCTCATCATATAAAAAATGATCGCCAGCGTGGACGGAGTATTTCACGGTTTTACCATTAAACTTTGCACTATGTTGAGTGATACTCATACGTGCTTCAGGATCGGTAACAACAGGTTGCTCAGTCGCTAAGACTTTGCCAATGCATGAAAGTGTAAACAATAAAAAAATCAGCATGTATAGGGTGTTTGACATAGGTTCACCTAAAGGAAATATGTTTATTCTTTGAATAGATTGATTATCACACCAATCTTATCATAATGTGCTAGGCAAAGATGAGGTATATATTAGGTCTTTGGATAACAGAACAGTTAATGACCTTACATTATCTGAATGAAAAAGCGATCTAGAATAAGAGCGTGTTTCATCTCTTATTCTAACGATTAACTCTCATATTTTATGTAGTTATGCTTTCTTCGCCCAGGCAGAACACCAGCCTTTTGCTGCTACTTGTTTGCCTGGGAAAATTGCACAAGGTCGAAGTTCTTGGCCGTCTTCTCCTTGCACAAACATGCAGTTTTCACAGTATGCACCTTCGACAGGTGATACTTTCGCATATTTTAATGCTGCGGCAGTTGGGTCTGAAGGATCAAGTTCCTCTGCAGCAGCGCGTAATGATACTGAACCAAGTGTCATACCAATTAGTGCACCACCTGATAATTTTAAAAAGTCACGGCGTTTAATATCTTTCATTATGCTTCCTTAGTTTCTCATTCTATATGGATTAAATTAAAACTCTTCATCTTCGTTTTGTGAACGACTGCAATTAGGTTTAGATATATTTTTTGACGTTGTATCTTTTTCATCATACCGGATTTCTTCATCTGGTAGTTTGATCACGAACAAAACAAATGCAATTACAATGACACTAATAATACCGCAAATAATTAATAATTGGTCAAAGTTCGGATCCAGTGCTGGGTTCATATAAGCGTTCTCACTATTTTATCTTTGTAACAGGTTCACCTGCTTTTGCATATCCATATCGGGAAATTCGTTGTGTTTGATGGTAACTATCTAAACCGGAGATAGTGGCACTTCCTAATGATTCAAGATCGATGTATCCGTCTTCAGCGATACTCTGCTCATCGACAACAACTTCAACCACTTGGCCAATCACTAGCTCGGTTTGATTCAGCGCTAAAAGTTGAATGTCTTGGACTTCTAAGGCGATTTTCACTCGAGATTCTTGTACAAATGGGGCTTTATGCGTTGCACTGAACCAAGGAGTTAATCCAACTTCTTCAAATTCACTGACCTCTTCAGGGAAACGAGCTGAAGTATGGTGGGCGGCCTTTACAAAATCACTGTGGACATGATTAATCGTATATACACCAGTGTCTTTGATATTTTGAAGCGTATCGCGCGGGACAGTATGTGGACGCATTATCATCCCTATTAGAGGTGGGTGTGCGCCAATATGGAAAACGGAACTGACAATCGCTAAGTTGTGTTGCCCTGCAGCATTAACGGATCCAATTAAGTTAGCACTTTTAAAACCGGATAACGTGTTGATGAAGTTAGCACGATAGCGCTGTTCCATGTTGCTGATATCGCAAGCATTAAAGTGCATTATTCGTCATCCCTCTTGGCAATCATTTCTAAACCCCAGCCTGAATCTTGAATCAATAACTCTATCGGTGAACAGCAAATTTGGCAATCAACGATTTGTTGTTGCCCAACATCATTGTCAATATCAACATCCACATCGTTAATTACCATACAATATGGACATTCAAACGTTTTAGGTTCCGTTAGGCTCATTGGGGCGAGTCACTTATTAATTGAAGATGATTATACTTACGCAACGAATCAGAAAAAAGATTGTTTATGTACACTGAAAAAAACTAAATAGTGCAATGATTTTACAAAAAAGCTGTATGTATATACACTGTTTGGTATGAAAGATTTACCTACTTATTATTATTTAGAACACTTGCATGAATGTTTAGGCTTTATCAGTGGTAGTTGCGAAGTGCTATTGGAAGAGCAGCATTGGGCATTTATTGAGGTATTTAAACAGCAACCACATCATGTCCAGTGTACTTTAGCGCGCAGTTTAAACCGTAAATCACCGTTTATCGACAGTGCTTCATTACGATACGATGAAATCCCTGACCCAGAGCATGCTTTGCAAGTTTGCTTTGATAAACAATGGCTAACTCAGATCCCTGCAACCCATTTCCTTGAATGGCTTGAGCAACTGACAAAGCCAAAGTTATTGGTTTTATTGCGTGATCATGATGTGGATAATGTGCTAAGCAGTGCTTCTAAAGCGCAATTGTTATCTTTAGCACAAGCGCATTTAACATTTGCTCTTGTGTCTGAGCATGCCATATTTCATCAATATGTGTATCGCCAAGTAGATACGATCATCGATTATCTACTTTTCTTGTTTTTTGGGAATGTAGGTAGCCGCCTTAATCAGTTTTCAATGCGTGATTTAGGCGTGATGCGAACACGTAAAAAAGTAGCTCAAATGCAAGCCAGGTTTGCTTCTCTCAATGAAGCGACGTCGACATATTTCTATGCATCTGCGCTAAGTGAATTAAAACGCATTCACAAACTTGGAAGAATTGCGCAACAGCCTACGTTGTGTATCGATATCTTACCCGATGCACACGGCACGCTTGCGCGACAAAAGCGTAACGAATATTTATGGTTATACGCCAAGTATCAATTACAACTAAAAAGTGATTGGCAAACAGTATTACCGATATTAGATGCCTCTGAGCTACCCGAGGCTCAAGAAAAAGCCTTGCGTATACGGTATCAGCACGCTGATAAAGAGCAGGTTAAACAACAATTAGAAGCGATTATTGAGCAGCCAGATAATTCACATATATTGGCGTTTGCTGAGGATTTTTTAGCACGTAAATACCAAAAAAAACGGACCAGCGTCATGACAGATATGCTACGTAATAGTGCTCGTCAGTTGGTACTTGATGAAGTGCATAAACATCGAGTGGAAGCCGCGACAGTTGATCATTACCAAGCGAGTGGGATCCAAGCATTACGTACTGAAAACGAATTATGGCGGGGTTTATTTGGTTTGA
Source organism: Glaciecola sp. HTCC2999 (assembly GCA_949498985.1). Taxonomy (GTDB): domain Bacteria; phylum Pseudomonadota; class Gammaproteobacteria; order Enterobacterales; family Alteromonadaceae; genus Opacimonas. Next base: position 5,296 of record CATECQ010000019.1, on the reverse strand, counting down.
TGTTTTGGGACATTATATTTGACCCTGCATTTGCAGTGGGTAATGAATTTGACTGGCGCCCTTATCATTTGCGACATAATAATTTATACCATGATCAAACTGAACGTGTAGATGCACTATTGACTCAATGTGATACGGTGGATGCGCTTAAACAACACATTATCGCCCAAGCCACTGCGCATTATGGTGAGCCTAATGGTATCTTTCGTTGGCATAAACAAATATTAAAGCGGTTGGTCCTCTTTATCGAACATGCCAAGGCGGCGTCGCTCGGTAACGTGCTAAAAGCGATGGCACAGGATTATGCAATGTATAGCGACGGCTTTCCTGACATAATGGTGATTGATAACCAGCAAGTGCGCTTTGAAGAGATCAAAGCAACCGGAGATAGCGTCCGTAAAAACCAATTACTCACCCTGAGCATGTTATCCAAAGCGGGGATTTCAGTAGGTATTACAACGGTGTCATGGGGAGTTAATCCCATGCAGCCATATGTTGTTGTGGATATTGAAACGACAGGCGGACGAGCTACGAGTCATAAAATCACTGAGATTGGCATGCTCAAAGTGATTAATGGACAAATAGTAGATGAGTATCAGACTTTACTTAACCCGCAACGAAGGATCCCCCGAAATATTTCTGCGTTAACCGGAATTGATGATGTTATGGTGAGCAATGCGCCTATTTTTGCTGAGGTGGCAGACGAGGTCGCACAATTTACCAAAGGCTGTGTTTTTGTCGCGCATAATGTGAATTTTGATTATGGCTTCATTAAACAAGAATTCACTCGGTTAGAGCGGCATTTTAGTCGTGCAAAACTGTGTACGGTTAGAGAAATGCGCAAAGCCAGACCTGGCCTAGCGTCTTATTCACTGGCGAATTTGACACGACATTTTGGGATTGAGATGTCACGTCATCATCGTGCAATGTCGGATGCTATTGCGGCGAATGAATTATTGACGATAATTAATGAACATCGTTTGGCAGAGCAATCTAATTCTGAATTATAACCGTAGTAATAAGTAGATAAAATTACACCAAGATACCTATGTTAGATACACCAAGAACACCCAAGCATGCTTCGGCTAAGTTAAAGTCAGTAAAACAAGATGTTTCATCAATTCGCAAAGATAAACTTGATGAAGAAACTCGCTCACGAATTATTGAGATGGCATGGGAAGATCGCACGCCATTTGAAGCCATTGAAGCGTTATTTGGGTTAACAGAGCCTCAGGTAATCAATCTCATGCGAGCAAGTATTAAGCGTAAAACATTTAATAATTGGCGAGCGCGTGTTAGTGGACGTAAAACTAAGCATGGTGCACTTCGCTCTAAGGACGTTACACGGGGATATTGTGCAACGCAATATAAACCAGTTAGAAAGCGCTGATATCATTCATATCAACGCTAGTTTTTTAATTGGATTATTTGGCGACACTGACCTCATCAAGCAAAAAGAGTAACGATTGATAGTCAATGCCTGAATGCTGGGTTAAACCGATTTCACAGGTACGTGAGTTACTGTAACCTTTTGAGCATCCTTGCGGGATTTGAGCTTTTAAACCAGATAATGCACTGGCATTTAATTCAGGTACTGTCATACCTTTATCGCCGGCAAAACCACAACATGCGACTCCTTCAGGTTCAACGACGTGTGTCGCGCAAGCGTTAGCGACATGACGTAAATCATGTGCGATCCCCATCTTTTGACTGCTGCAAGTTACGTGCAACGCAATAGGGTTTGTGGATGGTGTAATGTGGAGCTTATCAAGCACAAACTGGGACATAAATTGGGTGGTTTCAAATATAGGTAACTCATGACCCAATTCCTGTAAACGTAATTTACAGGGGCTGGTATCAAACACGATGGGATACGCGCCTTCTTTTGACACTGCTTGTAAAGCTGTTAATAACACATTCCCTTTCTGTTGAGCTTGCTGGACAAATCCCTTAGAGTTAAATGGCATACCGCAACACAAACCATCGACAGATTCAGGAATGATGACCTCATATCCGCCTTTATCAAAGAGTGATTGGACGACTTCTGGCACGCTGCGCTGCTCTTTAGCATGAGGGTCGGCACCCATAGTGCGTGTTGCGCAGCTCGGGAAATAAATGACTTTGGGACGTTCGCTTGATGCCGCCACGAACGATGGCAGATCATGAGCGGCTTGTGGGTAACTGGCAAACCACAACGGGATCGTATTTCTGGAAATGTTATGCACAATTTTACCTAGGACATTCGTTGATTCTGGTCCAATGATTTTACTTATGCGACCTGCTACCCCTAAAGTAGCTTTAACTGTTTTAGTGATCGGTGCAAACTGCTCAGCAGAGAACGATGCAATCCTTTGACCAAAGCGTCCATGTGATTCGGCGCGTAATTCACGGATTAAATCGCCCGTATTTATACCGACAGGGCAACGTTCTGCACACAGCCCGGTAGCAGCACACGTATCGATGCCATAATATTGATAATCATGCTTGAGTTGTGCAAGTTCTTGGCGTTGTGCATCAATTAGATAGCCAAGTTCTTCAAGCTGTTGGATCCGTCGCCATATTGCAATGCGTTGACGTGGAGTAAAGGTCAATTCTTTGGATGGACAGACCGGCTCACAAAAACCACATTCGATACATTTATCCACAATATCATTAGCTCGTGGTAAAGGTTTAAGGTGCTTAATATGGGACTGGGGATCATCGTTGAGAATGACACCTGGATTTAGAGTGAATTGAGGATCAATGAGATGCTTGATACGTTTCATGATCGCATAAGCCGTGCTGCCCCATTCTAGTTCGACAAAGGGTGCCATATTGCGCCCAGTGCCATGTTCGGCTTTGAGTGAGCCACCAAACTCTACAGCAACAAGTTGAGCAACATCTTGCATGAAATTATCGTAGCGCTTAATTTGAGTGTCAGTATCAAATGCTTGGGTGAATACAAAGTGAAGGTTACCTGCGAGTGCATGCCCAAAGATCAACGCTTCGGTGTATTCATATTTATCAAACAAGGCTTGTAAACGCGTGACGCCTTGATCCATTTGTTCAAGTGGAAATGAAACGTCTTCAATAATGACGCTGGTGCCGGTTTCGCGTACTGCCCCTACCGCTGGGAAAGTGGCTTTGCGAATAGCCCACAACTGCTGAGATAGGATCTTGTCGGTGGTTAAATCAATCGATTCAATGGGGTTAAAGCGATTGACTAGTTGAGTCACTTGAGCGATTTGCTGATGTAACGTGTTAGCATCACTCGCTGCTGTTTCAATCAATAGAGCCGTGCAGCGTTTATTACGACCACAAAAACTATCGGGTAATCCCGGCTTACCCTGAACGGAATCTAAAGCGCGCTGATCTAATAATTCCACAGCATCTACAGGACTATCGCGTAATTGATCGACCAGTTGGCAAGCCTGTTGAGGCGAATCAAATAAATATAGACCAGAAGCTTTTTGTTGATGGTCGACCACCGTGTTATAGGTAATATCAGCGATAAATCCTAATGTACCTTCTGAACCGACCATTAAATGCACCAATATATCGATAGGATCAGTAAAATCAGTCAAGGCATTAATAGCATAGCCGGTGGTGTTTTTTAGGCGATATTTATGCGCAATTAAATCCGATAACACGTTATCGTTACGTACGTCTTCACCCAGTTGAGTTAATTGGTTGAGCAAGTCAGCGTGTGAAGCAGTAAATGTAGCCACACTTTCGGGGTCGAGTGTATCCACACAGGTGCCATCAGCTAAGATGATTGTCATACCAGCCAAAGTATAAAAGGTATTATTCGCCACACCACAACACATGCCTGATGCATTATTTGCGGCGATCCCCCCAATTTTACAAGTGTTTATCGAAGCTGGATCGGGCCCTATTTTACGATGATAAGGAGCTAGATATTGATTGGCTTGCGCGCCAATGACACCAGGTTGTAGTTTGATTTGTTGGCCGTCATTGATAATTTCATGACCGCGCCAATGTTCATCCAATAAAAGTAACACCGAATCACTGACTGCTTGGCCGGATAAGCTAGTGCCGGCAGCCCGAAACGTGACACTAACGTTATGTGCTTGGCTCGTCTTTAAGATGGATTGCATTTGTTCGATGGAACTGACTTTTAACACCAGTTGTGGGATTAATTGGTAAAAACTGGCATCCGTCGCATAGGCACGACGACGTGAGATATCATCAATTACTTGAGCTTTAGGCAAAATAGCTCGAATCGCATTAATATAAGCAGGGGCGAGTGATGACATAAATGGATTTCCAAAGGTTAACGTAGGTGCCAGAGTGACTGGATCTACAAAAAAGCTAATGTACTCAATATACGCCGAAATAATACACAAAATAAGAGCAAGAGATGAAAATAACTGTTTCCAAAATTGATATAATATACGATAGTATTATATAAGATATGCTTACTAATAAAGGTGATTTTCATGCAAGCAAAGGCGGATGACATTTTTTTATTCGTTCAGGTGGTAGATGCTGGTTCTTTTTCGAAAGTGGCACAGTTACTTGAGATCACAAATTCAGTCGTCTCAAAACGTATCGCACGCTTAGAAAAAGCCCTGAATATGCAATTACTGTATCGCTCAACTCGAAAGCTGAGCCTAACGGATGGTGGTAAAACCCTTTATGCCAAAGCTAAGGTCGCTCAAGATGCATTGCAAGAAGCACATGACGCAGTGTGTGGTTATAGTGACTCTATTAGTGGCAAAATTAAAATTACCGTTCCATCGGTTTCAGCACGTTTGACCTTAACTACAGCGATTGCGGAGTTTTGTCGTTTATATAAAGAAGTGACGATAGAAATGATCATTGATGATCGGTTTGCCAATTTAATCGAGGAAGGCTATGACTTAGCTATTCGAACTGGCTATTTGGAAGATTCTAGTCTGTTAGCACGACGCTTAGTGGATTCGCATTGGGTCATTGTTGCTACGCCGCAATACCTTAAACAGCAAGGCATACCAGAATCGAGCAATGAACTTAAATTCCATAATTGTTTAACGTATAAATACAACGAAGCACAGCCAAATCATTGGCGCTTTTTGAGCGCAGAGGGAGAATATACAGAAGTGGTTCAAGGTAATTTTGTGGCCAATGATCTCAACGCATTGCATCAAGCAGTATTAGCGGGGTTAGGGATCGCCTATTTACCTAGAGTACTCGTCTATGATGATTTGCAAAATGGCGAATTAACCCAGTTACTCTCAGACCAAACGGCGAAGCGTGTTGGTATTTATGCGGTCTATCCTAAGATGCGTTCACCTGACACTAAATTAAAGTTATT
>CATECQ010000018.1 GCA_949498985.1 Glaciecola sp. HTCC2999 | reverse complement strand
GTCTAAGAAGGTTGATTTACCATTAGCTCCACTTCCGTAGAAGAAAAATATCTGTTGCTCACTAATGCTTGCCGTCAAAAAATACCCAACTAATCGCTGCAGATAATCAACCATCTTTTTATCGTTTTGCATGGCGACAAGAATAAACTCTTCCCACTTAGGGCAAGTGGCGTGTTTATCGTGACAGGCTCCTAATGACTTTATGACTAAGTCTTCACCCGTCGCCGGCCTTATTGAATCAGTGGATATGTCGTAAACATCCGTCTTTAATCCAATTAAGTTTGGGTTAGCATCTAATTTATCGACACCTATGGACAGTTGTGTTTCCATAATTTTAAGAACTGAACGATAGCTTGCATTGTTCATTGCTTTATTCAGCCAAGGCAAAGACATCGGTACATACAACCCAGATAGTAGCTGTTGCTTAAGTAGGTTGACCATTTGCTTATGGCGTTCAAATACTAACCTTTTTGCATCTTCAGCGTTTACCCATGCTCCATCAACAAACACTAGCCATTGCTTTAACGTACTATGATACACAATCGTAGATTGATGCTGATTAATCAGAAATTCCGCTAATGTTGTGTCGTTTTCACCATATATATTTTGAAACTCCACACATCCATTTTTGGACTTTAAATAATCAGGGGCGTAATAAAACAGCGTTGAGATGGTAATACCCTTATCATCATCAAAACCATCCCAGTGCTTCTCACACTCGCTGAGCTGATATTTTTCACCTTCACGGGACCAGTTATCCCACAACTCAAGCCCTTGTATACCTGGATATTCACTGTGAATAGCCATCCCGATATTAATCCATTGTTCATAATCTGAATCAGGATCAATGTAAGTTAATGCCTCTGCTATATTAGCTAATGGTGTTTTAACGTCAGTATTACTCATTACATGGAGTTTAGGCTTCGCAGGAACAGAACGCTTCTTTGTTGCCGCTTGTAGGACCCAATCCGGGGCTATAGCTAGGTCAAAAGTCTCGCTAGTCGTCGAATAATTCACACCATTGATACTACTGCCTACACCAATACTGTAACCTTTGCCACCAGCACGAATATCTAAACCAGGCTCAAAACCCTGACAGATTGTTAGTATTGATGCATCATCAGTATCAAAATAATAATGCTTCCCACCACTGGGTGTATTTACCGTAAACGTCGTAGGTAACTCAGGATGCTGCTGCAAACTAGTAAAGCCATCAAGGGCATCTTCAGGCTTAATATCAACATCCAGTACAATATGTCTATCTGCAACCACACCGATGTTGTACTCAGGATTCTGCGTCCACCAAGATTGAATTGTATCAAGGTTACAAGTTGCTGCCTCCTTCCATCCTGAAACAGCAGGGATTTTAGTGTTTGGTTTACATGGAAATATGTTAAAATTGTATTTAGCGTACATTAAAGCAAACGTTAGTTTGTTCTTCATGTTAGCTGAGTTAATAGAAACGACCTGTGTTTGCTTGCCGGCTTGCAGGTCGTTTTTTTTGTTTAAATCGTTAGTCATAAGTAATTTCCTCAAATAGTGCCTCTCCATCGATGCGGAATGTTAAAGGGGTTAAGTAGTTTTTTTTACCATAAGCGCCGATAGTAAAAGTGGACGGTACAGTAATAATTTCTAAACCCATTTGCCGTAAACTTTTAATTAATGCTGAGGGGCCTTTGATACCTAAATCAATCATTTCCCTATCAGATATTTCTCCGTTTACAATTAGCTTTTCAACTACCAAACTCTGTTGTTCAGTGAGTCGACTATAGACGTAGTGCGTTACTGCTTGTTTTAAATAGATGGCCATTACGCTGCTTCCTCATCACGCTGCTGGATTTTTGATTCAATCCAGTCTTGTACTTCAGAAACTACCCAAGCGCTTGAGCGTTCAGATAATTTGATAGGTTTAGGGAATCGGCCATCTTTAGCCTCAGCATAAACACTCGAGCGAGATTTCTTTGTTAAAGCCATTACTTCGGCCAACTTAATTAGTGGTGTCATTTTTGGACGCCTCTTTTATGCGCGACGGAACCAATGCCGTGCGCTTCAAGGGGCAGATTAGCGAAGTCTTATAGGGAAATTGTCATCAAGATGACGAAGATGATGATTTTAATTTCTTTTTAACTTTAGATACTTGATTATTAAAGTTCCACCTTTCCACGGGTTTGGAATTATTATATTTGAGCACAATGTTGTGATTGTATGTTTGACTGTATGGCGAGAGCTCGCTATCGTAACCTTTATCGTTTGGTTTTTTAGTGGGGTCGTAGGCGCTAATTCCATCTAAAAAAGTCTTAAATTCACTATTGTTTGATTTAAGCTCGCTTGATATCCATTCATGCACATGTTTAGCGTTGGTTGATTTGTTTGCTTTACTTAGCTCTTTTATAGCAATCGCAATTAAATGTATATACGAGGCTTGCCATTCACTATCGGGCTCTTCAGTATAAACATCCCTGAATGTGATTGGCTTAATACCTTTTATAGAACTAAGTTCATAGGAATCATCTAACTGAAAAACGAGTGCAAGATGCTCATTAGATAATCTTCTATATGTATTGAGGGCTTCAATTGCTTCAAAGCCTAGCTCAATAGTGTCACCAGATGAATGATGCTGATATGGTATATTTTTCTCCAGAGTAATTTTTGTTGATGTCCCTCCATGCATTGGTATATGTTTTATTCTGTTAATTGATAATTGCACATCTGCTTTCAGTTTGGTGTACAGTTTAATTTTACCTGCTAGCCCATCTTCAAGTATCTTATCTATCGCACCAAATTCGGTGATACGTTTTAATTTATTAGTTAGCATTTTTCAATTCATCTAAGTAGTCGGCCCAAGCCTGCATCATTTTAATGCGTTCAGGCATCAGTTCTGCTTTATTGTAAACAGCTCTCACTCTATCACGAGGAGCGTGTGCTAATTGTAATTCAATTGCATCTGCATTAAACCCTAATTCATTAAGTTGCGTACTCGCAGTATGCCTAATTCCATGTGAGGTTAAAAATCCACGTCCGAAATGTTCATTAGTATCAGGGTTAACTAACCGGGTAATTGCTACATTTAAGGTGTTTTCTGTCATGGGCTTTTTGCTTGCGTTAATACTAATAGATGTTAAGAATACATATTCGTATTTACCAGTTAGAGGTTGCATTTGACGAAGAATTTGCAAGGCTTGAGCTGATAATGGAACTTTATGATTTCTATTCATCTTCATATCTTCAGCCGGGAAGGTTATAAGCTTATTTGTAAAATCAACATAAGACCATTTTAAAAATCTGACGTTAAATGGCCTTAAAAAAACTAAAGTTTGAAAGCGAAGTGCCATTTTTACAGCAAAGTCACCTTTTTGTTGTTCCATCGCCTTTAAAAAAAGTTTTATATCTTCGATGTCTGTTAGATGAGCAAAGTTCTGTGGTTTTGTTACTTTTGGAAGTAAACGCTGAAGTCCTTCTGCTGGGTTAATTGTGATAAGTTGAAGGGTAAGCAAATAATCGAATGTTTGTTTGCAATAATATGATAAACGCTTGGCAGTATCGTCTTTGCCAGCCTCTGCTATGGGCTTTATAAGCTTTAAAAGATCTAAAGTTGTCACAGTTAACACATCTGTTTTGTCGAGTTTAGGGAATAAATACATTTGCATTCGCCCAAGACGTTTTTCATATGTTCCACTAGCTAATTGTAAAGTTTTCATTTGTTCAACGGCGTAATAGCTAAATGATTTTGTTTTTGAAGATGCCGCTCTTGGGTCAACTCCTTTTTTGATCAGCACTCTATCATCCTCGTGCTTTTTTCTAGCATCAGCTAGTGTGATAGAGGGATAAGTACCAATTGTGACAGTAAACCTTTTCCCATTTAATGCAGTGTCATACCTAAATGATTTAGTGCCAGCTTTACTAATGAATAAATATAATCCACCACCATCAGCTATTTTATAAGATTTGTCCTTAGGTTTTAGATTTTTAACTTTAGCGTCTGTAAGTGAACGTTTCATTGGTAACTCTAATAATGACTGATACCGTTAAAAATACCGTATAATTAACGGTATTTCAACAAACTTAATAAGACTTAGTAAGACTTAAAAATCACTACATGCCATTATTAATAATGATATTGGGACTTTTGTGGGCCCTGGTTCGATCCCGGGTCGAGGCACCATTTCTTCTAGGTTTACTGATAGTAATCAATACTTTGCAATGGATTGCTATCGGTAATACCGTAAAAAATACCGTAATTTGTGCTTTTTACCTCAACACGCAGCAGATATTCGAATGCTCCAGCCACGTTGTGACATTCGGTAACCTCTACAGCGTCTTGCATTACTTTCTCAAACTCTTTGTGGAATTTGATACCATGATTTGATAAGCCAACAGTTACATAAGCCAAAAAATTTCTGTTCAGTGCGTCGCGATCTAAAATAGCTCGGTACCCTCTAATAACTCCCAAATCCTCTAATTCTTGCACTCGACGAAGACATGCTGATGGAGACAGTCCGACCTTATCTGCTAGTCATTAAGAGAAGTATTATTGGTCGTGTATTTTAGAATAACTCCCACTATTATATTAAAATGGATTGACGGTATAGCCATTTTGCTGCAAAAGAGCGTGTGCCGTCATAGCGGATAGTTCCAGCTCTACACCCTCTATAAGATCGCTTGGTGTAACTTGCTGTGCAGCCGCGCTTTGACCGCATAATATCACTTTTACATTGTTGGCCATTAATTCAGCCAGTAAAGGTTTATTGGGATTCTTGACACCATATTTGTGTTGATAATTTGCATCATTTAATAAATCAAATATTGCTTTACCATGTATGACCAGCGCTAAATGAATATTAGTTTGTTTAACTCCGGATGCAACATGCATATTGATAAAACGCGCTAGGCTGTTAAATTTACGATTGATGGTGTCAGGTTCTGACGATGTGCTACCCACATCAAATGTGACTTTAAACTGTGATTGTAAAGATACCTGGTGTGTGGGGACTAATGCGTGTTGACCAAAAGTTTTAATTACAGGGCCATCATTGAAAGCCGTATTTTGAGCAAACCCATGAAGTGGTAATACTGCAAAGATACATCCTAGTGCAACAGCGTGATATTTACTTTTTAAATTCATTATTTACCTTAAATCATGGAGTTTATTTTATGTGTTTTTTAATTCAAAGATCTCAGTAGTCGAAGCATCAATATAGTCCGGTTTTTCATGAGTGAATACAACGACTATTCTAGAAGACAACCAAGGACAAATCTGATGCCAAATACGTGCAGCCATCATGGCATCAATACCATTAAAAGGTTCATCTAACACTACCAGATCAGGTTCACGTAATAATAGTCTAGCCAAGCATACTCTTCTAGCTTGGCCACCGGATAGTTGACAACCTGATTCACCTAGCCATGTGTTTAATCCTTCAGGTAAGCCATTTACCCATTGGGTCAGTTCGAGTTGAGTCAGGACTGACCATACCTTTTCTTCAGCTATCTCGGGCAAGCCGAGGCATAAGTTGTATCCTAAGCTACCAGCTAGGATGGTATTAGATTGTTCGAGATAGCTGACTTTTTGATACCAATTTTCCGGTATTTGAGGGGATGTTGAGAGGGTACCATTAACAATATAGTGACTACTATTATTCAAAGGAGTCACTCCAGATAAAAGGTCAGCAAGGCTTGATTTTCCAGTGCCAGATTGTCCTATTACATTCAATATTTCGCCAGAGTTAAGTGTAAAAAAGATGTCTTTTTCGTGAGATTTAATTAGTTGTTCACCTTTAAGCTGAACATCAATCTTTGTGATTGTATCTAACGTTGTACTGTTTTCTTCATCTACTCTAGGTGAGTATTTCAGTGTATCAAGTCGGTGTGCTGCGAATTGGGTTTTACCCCAAGTACTAAATTGTGATACGACACTTTGCAGTATTTCATTAATGCCTAGATACATCATCACTAACATGATTGCTTGAGGGCCACTGATCACAGCTGCTGCAAATGCACTTAATACCCAAATCACCACTATTAGTAAGTTAAGTTGTAATAGCCAATCAAGCCAAGACTGGAGCTGCATTGTTTTTGTATTGAGTTTTGTTTGAGCAAGCATTAACAGCTCTATACTATTATTTATGCTGTGTTGATGACGGTGCATTACATTAAATGAGTGCAACTCTAATACACCATTGAGATGCTCAATCACTTGAACTCGTAATTGATTTAACAGCGAATTGACTCTTTTTCCTGACGAAGATGTTGAGCGAATAGTACATTGAATCGTAATAGTTAAGGTGAATAACATAAACAGTGCACTGTAAAGCGCAAACTCAAACCAAATCGTACTCAGTAATATACTAACAGTAAGAATCAATGCCAGTGCGGCCACAGGTGGAATGATGTAACGAATAAGGATGCTATCTAGTGCATCAATATCTGCTGTTAATTTACCTAACCATTCACTATCTGTATTTTGACGTAATTCAGATAGCGGCATGTTGGCTATTTGTGAAAATAAAGTCACTCTAAATAATGCGATAAGCCGTAAAATAGTGTCATGATTATAAATTCGTTCAGTGTAACGACTTATCGTTCTACTCAATGCAAAAAATCGAATACCAGACCCCGGCACATACATATCAAATGTGATTACAATAGCCGCTGCAATAGCAGCTCCTGCGATAGCTGTAGCGGTAATAAACCAGCCTGAAAGCATCAATAGTGCAACACCCGAAATCATTGTTAGCCACGCCCACAAAATCCCAATGCTTACTCTGGAAATGTGGTTTTTTATAATCAATGCAAACCAAAATTTCATCGTGCTTGTACTCTATGATCATCAGTATTTAATGATATATCTGCTTGCTGCAGTAAGGTTTCATCATGAGTAACCACGACGACGAGAGCAACATTTTTGAGTTGGTTAATCGCTTTAATGACATAAGCGCGGCTTTGGACGTCTAGTTTTGCAGTAGGTTCATCTAACAATACGACTGGACTGGGGTTTAGCAGTATTCGTGCAAATGCGATTCGCTGTAATTGCCCTCCGGAGAGACCAGTGGAATGTTCCCCTATGATCGTATCGAGTCCATAGTGATTGATATTCAATTCATTTAATAATCCGAGTTTTGATAATACATTAAGCATCTGTAGATTCGTTGCATGAGGTGCTAGAGCGAGTAAATTGTCACGTATACTGGCGTTTTTAATCCAAGGCGACTGAGGTAACAGTGCATGTCTCGTTAATTCATTAGGTGTAATATTCAATGAGCCTGACACCGGTAAAATAAATCCTGCAAGAGTATTTATTAAGGCTGTTTTACCTGTACCAGATTCTCCCGATATCACTAATAATTGTCCGGTATGAGCACTCAGGTTGATGTTAGTTAAACAGGTTGTTGCTGAACTATAGCCTATAGCTAAATTATGTAAGGTGATTGTTACTGGTTGTGACGATGAAGTTGTGTCTGAGGTTTGCGTCGTGAGATAATCAAAAGAATGCGACAAATCATCGCTTGGATTCAGTGCATCATGTAGGTGATGAGCAGCACCAAGTGCTGCAGCTCGGTCATGATAAAACTGAGATAATGTTCTTAATGGTTGGAAAAATTCAGGGGCAAGAATCAAAATAGCTAATCCTGAAAATAAGCTTAAGCTATTAGCAGGTCCCCAAGTAATAGCTCCATATAACGAAAATCCAATGTAAATAGCTAATGCTGCGATTGCGACACTGGTAAAAAATTCCAAAACCGTTGAGGATAAAAATGCTATGCGCAATGTGCGCATAATGATTTGGCGATAGCGATCACTTGAGTCAATCACTTCTTGCATTATTTCTTGTTGGGCCCCGAGCCGCAGAATGATATTAAGTGCCGATACTCTATTTAAAAAGTGTCCGGCCAAACGTTGTCGTTGTAACGCATATTTTTGATTCAGTGTTTCAGCGCCCATACCGACTAAGATCATAAATAGCGGTATAAGAGGAGCACTAATTAGCAATAATAAAGCACACACCCAATTCAAATAAAAGACGACGCTTAATATCAGTACTGGAGTAATCACAGCGAGGGCTTGTTGCGGCCAGTAGCGTGAAAAATATCCATCTAGACTTTCAATATCTTCTACGAACTGGCTCGCTAGGGCACCTAACGACATTGCTTTAAGTGTAATTGGATTAGTTACACGCCATTGGTTTAGTAATATTTGACGGATATTAGTGCGGATATGTGTACTGGCTTGCTGAGCAAACTGAGTTTGCATTTTTTGTAGCAGGGGGCGAGTAAGCAAGCTAATCGCCAATATACTCAATAAAGTAAATTGCTCCTGTATCAATAAGTTATCCACAATGACTTTTTCAGCAAGCATAGCAAAGCTTAACCATTGACATAACATGGCGATACTAGCCAAAACACCAAATAGTACTGATAACATTAAAGCCTTTCGCTCAGCATTGGCATGGTAGCGTAAAAAATCACTACCCACTGAGCGAGTAGTTCGAGGCGATAATGACATCGGTCTAATGGTATCCAGTGGCTTTAACTTTGCCTCTAAATATCCAATAAGTCCATGTCGTATAGCCAAGTACTATGGGGATCACAAACAAAAAGCCAAGTAACAAGAATAGTTGTGAATTATAGGATGATGCTGCATCCCAAATAGTAAATTTAGGCGGGACAATGTAAGGCCATTTGCTGGCGAGTAAACCCAAATAACTGAACAAAAATATCCCCATTGATGCGACGAAAGGTGTGCCATCTTGTCGTTTTTTGACCGCTATAATGACCCAAGATGCACAAAGTAATGTGAGTGCAGGTAAGATCCAAATGAGACTAACATTATCAAACCAACGACTTTTGACAAATGGATCCACGAAAGGTGTATAAATACACACAATGGCAAACACCACTAATAATGCAGCTAACAATCCAGGAGTTAATTTATATGCCCACTCTTGAACTTCACCTTCTGTTTTCATGATCAACCATGTACTGCCTAATAAGGCATAGCCGGCGACTAAACCAAGTCCTGTAATCACGGTGAATGGTGTTAACCAATCTAAAGGGCCTCCTGCATACACAAATCCTTCGGTTTCAAATCCTTGAATATATGCACCAACCACAGCCCCTTGAGCAAAAGCTGCAACTGTTGAGCCTATAGCAAAAGACCAATTCCATAGATATTTAGAGGACTTGGCTTTGAATCTAAATTCAAAAGCGACACCACGAAAAATTAATCCTGCGAGTAATAAAAACACACCAATATATAGTGCAGGTAAAAAGACGGAATAGACTAGTGGAAATGCAGCTAATAAACCCGCACCTCCTAATACTAACCACGTTTCATTACCGTCCCATACTGGAGCCACAGAGTTCATCATTTGGTCTCGAGCAGCTTCGTTTGGTGCAAACATAAATAAAATGCCTTGACCTAAATCAAAGCCATCCATTAAGACATACATCATTAATCCAAAACCGATGATGCCAGCCCAAATAATTGTTAAATCGAATGTAGGTTCCATTATTATTCCTCTCCATCAATGGCAACATGAGCAGCTGAAAAGGGTCTCATTGGTCGCTCTATTTCTTCTAATTCATGAGGAGCATTCGCTTTTTCTAACCCCCCTTTAAATACTTGTAATAGGTAATACACACCTGCGCTAAAGACACATGAATATACGATGATATAGCCAATTAAAGTGAATAATGCCATACCTCCTGTTAAGGAGGGGGTTAAGCCTTGGGCATGTGTCATTTGGCCATATATCAACCAAGGCGCACGACCTGCTTCTGTGACTACCCAGCCGGCCAGTACCGCGATAAATGGACTCAGGCTCATCAAGCGTAGACCATGTAAAAAAGTACGATTTTGATACACCTTACCCTTACTACGGAGTGCGAGTCCCCATATTGCAAAGCCAATCATCAATAGTCCGAGTCCGACCATGATTCTAAATGACCAAAAGACGATAAAAACAGGTGGTTGTTCTTCTTTAGGTATATCTTTTAATCCAGGAACTACCCCGTCCCAATCATGCGTGAGAACGTAACTGGCCAGTCCAGGAATGCCTACTTCAAAGTGATTGGTTTGGTTTTCTTTATCTGGAATTGCAAATAGTAGTAAAGGGACTTGAGCGCGGGTTTCCCAATTCCCTTCCATGGCGGCTACTTTCATGGGCTGATGTTTTAATGTGTTTAATCCATGAAAGTCACCTACTATTGCCTGTGTTGGAGCTAGGATTAATAAAAACCACAGTGCTATAGAAAGCGCTTTTTTATTAGCTTCAAGCTCTCTTTTTTGCAGGATGAACCATGCACTAACACCGGCAACAACTAATGCTGCAGTTAAAAATGATGCTAATGCCATATGCGCGAAGCGATAGCCAAAAGAAGGCGTAAATAAGGAATCCATCCACGACGTCACATAATACATGCCGTTAATTAGCTCCAAACCTTGTGGAGTTTGTAATAATGAATTAGCAGCTAATATCCAAAAAGAAGAAATAAAGGTACCCGTAGCAACCATGATGGCAGCAAATAAATGCACTCCTTGAGGCACTTTGTCTCGTCCGAATAGCAAAACACCTAAAAAGGCAGCTTCCAGAAAAAATGCAGTGACCACTTCATAACTGAGTACGGGGCCTAGGAAATTTGCAGTTGCGTAAGAAAAATTACTCCAGTTAGTTCCAAATTGGAATGACATTACAATGCCAGAAACAACTCCTATTCCAAATACGACAGCAAATACTTGAATCCAAAATTTAGATAGTTTCTGCCAGATAGGATTAGCTGTTTTGTAGTGCAATGTTTCAAAGCCAGCAATAGTACTTGCAAGGCCTATTGTAAATACTGGGAATATAGCGTGAAAGCACACCACAAAAGCAAACTGAATGCGTGAGAGAATAAGTGGGTCGAGTTCCATATTATTACCTTTCGAATATTGGGCATAGTTGCCAGATAGAAATTAACCACTATTTTCAGTGGAATAATTCTGGATAGCAATATTCGAGCCAGGATGTAAGAACAATAAAATTAATACGTACTAATATGCCTATTAGGGCCTGCACTCCTGTATTTTACCCTGACTATCATCATAAAAGCCTGTATTGGCTTAACCAAAAATACACAGATTTACAAGGAACTGGGATTCAATTTTTGAATCAATTGTCATTAATTGTCAGATGTGGCGCAAATGGTGACATAAATGTCTTTTTGTTGCTTAAAAGCCTAGATATATTTCAATAAATTGTCATAGCTATTGAAAACGAAAATTAATAATAAACTCAAAAATATATATTCTTAAATTGCATATCATATTTCTTAATGGTATAAATAAAGTTAAGAGTATGCTTAATTAAGGTTAACATTTTGGTGGTTTTAGGATTCGTAGCAGCAATATTGATGGGAGTTGTGCTCGGCATTATCGGCGGTGGCGGTTCTATATTGACGGTGCCTATATTAGTTTATTTATTGTCAGTTCCAGCTGATATTGCAACAGGTTATTCATTACTTATTGTTGGGGCAACCGCTGCTTATGGTGCAATATCATATTTCAAGCAAGGATTAATTGATGTTAAATCATCTATCATTTTTGCCGTCCCTTCTATTTTAGCGGTATATCTTTCAAGAGCTTATTTGATGCCCAATATTCCAGATGTCTTAAATTTGGGAGAGGTGTCGATATCTAAAAATGTCGCAATTATGGTGTTTTTCGCACTCTTAATGTTGGTATCTGCCGGGATGATGTTAAAAAAAGCTTATGCCAACAATGTATCACATCTTAAATCGACAGACGCTCAGCACGATCTTAAAAGCACTAGTTTTTTATTGATTGCCTTTGAGGGAGCTGTTGTAGGTGTGATTACCGGCATATTGGGTGCTGGAGGAGGCTTCTTGATTATTCCTGCACTTGTGCTGTTAATGGGAATGCCAATGAAACAAGCAGTAGGTGCTTCATTGTTTATTATTGCTTTGAAATCATTAATTGGTTTTACCGGAGATCTGCAAAACGAAATCGAACTGGATATGTCTCTTATCGGTTTAATGCTCGTAGCAACATTCATCGGAATGACGATATCCAAGAAAATTGCTGGGCAGCTAGAGGGGCAAACGTTACAAAAGATTTTTGCATTTTTTACTTTAGCTATCGCCGTATTCATCATTATTAAAGAAATACTATAAATTTGGAGTCAAACTATGCAAGTTAACGTTTTTCACGATAAAACTACAGCAACATTTACCTATGTTGTCGTGGATGAATCATCAAAAAAATGTGGAATTATTGATTCTGTTTTAGATTATGACCAATTTTCAGCGACAGTATCATATACCCATGCAGATAAAATCATAACATTTGTAAAAGAGAATCAACTCGAGACCGAGTGGATCTTAGAAACACATGTTCATGCAGATCACATTACTGCTGCGCATTATTTGCAAGCGAGCTTAGGCGGTAAGATTGCTATGGGTTCAGGTATAAAAAAGGTACTTGAATATTGGGTGCCTAAATTTGAAATTGCGTCAGATACACCATTAGATGGATCGCAATATGATGTGTTATTTGATGAAGGTGACACTTTTAATATTGGTAACCTACCTGTAACTGTATGGCATACACCAGGCCATACTCCAGCATGCGCCAGTTATTTAATCGAAAATTCGATATTTGTTGGTGACACCATCTTTGCTCCGCATCTTGGAACCGCAAGATGTGATTTCCCGGGAGGAAGCGCTGAACTGTTATTTGCTACTGTTAAGCGATTCTATACTTTGCCGGATGACACTATTGTGTACCTTGGGCACGATTATCCTAAAGCAGGCGATGAACCCATGGCTGCAACTACGATTGGCGAGTCCAGAGCGCAGAATAAGCAAATTCAATCTGATACTCAACTTGCTGAATTCGTGGCTAAACGTGAAGCACGAGATAATACACTCGCTGTGCCCAAACTTTTACTACCCGCTTTACAAGCAAATATGCGTAATGGCCAGTTCGGAGAAGCTTCTGAACAGGGTCAGCAATTTATTAAAATTCCAGTAAACGTTTCATAGGTATTATTATGGATATTAAACATGTCACCAACGAAATTTCAGTTTCTGCACAAATCGCGCCTAGCGATGTGCAAGCGATACATGAATTAGGTTTTAAAAGTATTATATGCAACCGTCCAGATGGTGAAGGTGCAGATCAGCCAGGTTTTGATGAAATCAAGATTGAAGCTGAAAAATTCGGTATCGAATGTGTTTATTTGCCTGTCGTAACAGGTAAAGTAACGGATGAAGATGGTATTGAATTTGGAGAATCTTTAAAGAAACTCTCTACACCAGTATTAGCATACTGTCGTTCTGGCACTCGTTCTATTACATTATGGGCCTTATCTCAGGCTGAAGCTCTTGGCCATGAATCTGTATTATCTCAGTCGCAAAGTGCGGGTTATGACTTAAGCGGTGTCGTCAATCGTTTAGTCAATAGTGGAAAAAATCCTTCGTCAAATATTGATTATCAACATAGTGTCGTTGTAGTCGGTGCTGGGGCTGCAGGTGTTGCTGTGGCTTCAAGTTTAAAAAAACGAGATCCTAATTTAGATGTTGCGATTGTTGAACCTGCAGATGTTCATTATTATCAACCTGGATGGACTTTAGTGGGGGGGGGTGTTTTTTCTGCGGATGAAACGGTCCGAACAACCTCTTCGATCATCCCCAAAGGTGTGACTTGGATAAAAGCAGCAGTCGCCGCATTTATGCCAGAACAAAATATATTGTTATTAGATGGCTGTCGACATGTAAAGTATCAACAATTAGTGGTGTGTCCCGGTATTAAACTTGATTGGGATAAAATAGAAGGTTTAAGTGAAACCTTAGGTCGTAATGGCGTGACATCAAATTATCGATTTGACTTAGCACCTTACACTTGGGAACTGGTACAATCATTTAAAGGTGGTAAAGCCTTATTCACTCAACCACCTATGCCGATAAAATGTGCTGGAGCCCCTCAAAAAGCAATGTATTTATCAAGCGATCACTGGACGAAAAGTGGCGTGCTAAATAACATAGAGATTGATTTTTATAATGCAGGTGCTGTTTTATTTGGGGTGAAAGACTATGTACCTGCTTTAATGAAGTACATTGAAAAGTACAAGATTAACGCGCATTTCACTCACGAACTCATTGCGGTGGACGGTGATAAAAAAGTCGCTAGATTTAAAGCTGTTTCGGGTGAAAAAGTAGAAATTATAGAAAAAGAGTTCGACATGTTACATGTAGTGCCGCCACAATCTCCTCCTGATTTTATTAAAGTCAGTCCGCTTGCCGATGATGCTGGTTGGATTGATGTTGACCAATCGACATTACGTCACAAAAAATTTAGTAATATTTATAGTTTAGGTGATGCAACAAATGCACCAAATGCTAAGACTGCAGCGGCAGCAAGAATGCAAGCGCCGGTCGTGGCTGCAAATCTACTGCATGATAGAGGCATGAATATTGATAGAGCCATATACAACGGGTATGGTAGTTGCCCTTTAACGGTAGAACGTGGCAAGATTGTTCTAGCCGAGTTTGGTTACGGAGGTAAAATTCTCAGTAGCTTCCCTTCATGGTTGATTAATGGCACCAAACCTTCGAGATTAGCTTGGTATTTGAAAGAAAAGCTACTCCCCCCTCTATATTGGAAAGGAATGTTGAAAGGAAAAGAGTGGCTAGCTAAACCGAAAAAGCCGGAATCGGTATAAATGGTGAGTAAACTAATTGAAAGTGAGAAGGATTAAATGAACGAAATATATTTACAAGCATTATTGGGTGGGGCTTTAATTGGAGTTGCTTCAATTTTATTGATGCTAACGCTTGGTAAAATCGCCGGTATTTCTGGTATCGTTTTTGAATCGCTCAAGCCTAATGCGACGGATAAAGGATGGCGTTGGTCATTTATCATAGGTTTAATTTGCGCCCCTTTACTTACCCAAATGTTTGGATTCTCTCTTCCGACTAATATTGATACTCCACTTATGACTCTTGCGATAGGTGGTCTATTAGTGGGTGTGGGAACTAAGATAGGTTCAGGCTGTACGAGTGGCCATGGTATTTGTGGTATTGGAAGGCTGTCTAAACGCTCGATAGTGGCGACGCTGACGTTCATGTTTACTGCATTTAGTACTGTAACAGTACTCAATCATTTAGTATAAGGGTTGATGATGAAACAGATATTAATTGGTTTATTGAGCGGTTTATTATTTGGTGCCGGTCTAACGATTTCTACTATGGTCGATCCACAGCGTGTTCTAGCATTTTTAGATATTTTTGGTAATTGGGATCCTACTCTAGCATTTGTTATGGGTGGAGGCTTAATGGTGTATTTACCGGTTTATTATGGCTTTGTGAATAAGCGTAAAACGACACTCTTTTCGACGCCTTGTGATATTCCTAATAACAAGAAGATTGATAAAAAACTGATCACCGGTGCCTCGCTTTTTGGCATTGGTTGGGGAGTTAGCGGAATCTGTCCTGGTCCTGCGATGACGAATATTTCGTCTTTACATGATGGCATTATTCTATTTGTTATTACCATGCTAATAGGATTTATGCTCGGAAATAAATTGCAGAATCTAAGCATCTTTAAATAATCATGATTAATCGAGTGAAATAGCATGTGGAATGAAAGATACAGCTCAGACGGGTTTGTATATGGTACTGAGCCAAATGATTTTTTACTCGAGCAATTTACTAGAATACCAGCCGGTGGCAAAGTGTTGTGTTTAGCAGAGGGTGAAGGCAGAAATGCTGTTTTTTTGGCTGAACAAGGTTATCGTGTTACCGCTGTTGATATCTCTCATGTTGGGCTAAATAAAGCAAAAACACTAGCTGAAAGTAAAGGTCTTCAAATTGAAACGGTAGTGGCAGATTTAAGTGATTTTGATTTCGGTATAAATCGATATGAAGGTATTGTATCCATATTCGCTCATGTACCACAGTCTATTCGCCAGCAAATACATGCTAAAATACATACTGCAATTAAAGATAACGGTGTATTTATTTTGGAGGCATATACTGAAAAGCAACTTTTAACCGATGGTGTAGGCGGCCCTCCTGCTGCCGCTAGAGAGTTGTTTATGTCGAGTGATTCACTACCTAGTGAGCTTATAAGAATGAATGTTGAGATGAATACAGAGCTAGAACGTATGTTAAATGAAGGAGAACTTCACGTAGGTAATAGCCATGTAGTTCAGTTGATAGCGACTAAACTAACTTAAGCCCATGTTTTTGTAATTTTCGATATAACGTTCGTGTACTGATACCGAGTTTTGTCGCCAATTGGTCTATTGTGAAAGTATTTTCGCTGCAAAGCCTTTCCAAATAAACACCTTCGACATCTTCAAGTGTGGCGAACTTATCTGTTGTCGTTAATGTTGGATTGTCTAATGGAGATATCTCACTATTGTAGTGTGAGTGCTCAAATTGATTCACTGGGTGTAAAATATGCTCAGGTAAATCATTTAATTCAATAACATCTTCGTTTGCCAGTAAAGCCGCGTGCTCCACAATATTTTTAAGTTCGCGAATATTGCCTGGGAATGGGTAACGACAAAGATAAGCAATGGCGTCATGGGAAAATTGCTTGTTATTATTTTTACTTAAAAAGTATTGGCACAAGTCAGGAATATCAGCAGTTCTTTGCGCTAAATTGGGTAAGTTTATGGGAAAACCAGCAATTCGATAATATAAATCTTTTCTAAATAATCCTTTTTCAACTAAGGACAGAAGATTTTTATGGCTTGCACAAATGAGTCTAAAATTTGCTTTACGTTGCTTTAAACTGCCAACACTTCGGTAAGATTGAGTTTCTATTAATCTCAATAACTTGACTTGCATACTTAAGGCAACATCCGCAATTTCATCAAAAAATACGGTACCACCATCGGCGACATCAATTAGCCCTTTTTTGGCATGTGTCGCACCGGTAAAAGCGCCTTTTTCATGGCCAAATAACTCAGATTCGAATAGATTTTCATTTAATCCAGTGCATTCAATCACGACAAAAGGTTTATCTGCTCGCTTACTCGAATCATGAAGTGCTCGAGCAACTAACTCTTTACCTGTGCCTGTTTCACCCTGCAGAAGCACTGAGATGTCGGCTTGAGCTGCCCGATTTATCTGAGTCAGCATTTGTTTAAAGGGAAGGGAATGGCCTACCATTTTATTTTGTTGAGGTTCAGCCGAAGCAAAATTGATCTTATCTAATATTTCTAAAAATCCAACGACTATACCGTTATCATCTTTGATGGGTTTCATTAAGATGTCACAATAGGTTTTACCTAATTCAGTGTGGTGAATGTGCATAACATTACTGGATTTTTTTGAACTCATACACGCTTGTATAGGGCAATCTTCACCATGCTGATCACAAGGACTTGTATGGTTGTGTGAAATTTCAAAACACTTGCTACTATTAATCACAACTTCTGTTTCGTAAGTCACTCGGTAAGCTTTATTAACAGCTAGAATAGTGTGTTCGGTGTTAATAAAAATAGCCGGTTTATCAATAGCGTCTATCATATCTTGAACGGTTGCTGTGTTGATAATGTTTGGCTCCTATGATGAATATTAGTCGTTTATGATTATGCCTGACACTGAAACAGCAGATGACAGATATGTCACTATTATTGTCAAGTTTAGTACGCCAGACAAGGTTTATTTACTGTTCATCATTTGTGAGTGACGCGTTGTACCTAAATAGATCTATCTGCTATGTCTTATAATTATTTTACTTAAATCCAGTCTATGCTAATTGGTGTATACATTATGTAAATAAACTAATTAGGATTTCAGTATGTCAAAGATTAAACAAGAAGTACTTAATGCAAATAAAGCCTACCAAGAAAATTTTGGCGACAAAGGTGATTTAGCACTGCCACCTGCTGGTGGTTTTGCCATTCTAACGTGTATGGATGCCCGTTTAGATCCTGCTAAATATGCGGGACTGTCTGAAGGGGATGCCCATGTTATTCGTAATGCTGGTGGGCGTGCGAGTGACGACGCTATTCGATCTTTAGTCATTTCTCATAAGTTATTAGGTACTAATGAATGGTTTGTGATCCATCATACTCAGTGCGGTATGGAGTTGTTTACTTCTGAGATAATGGGCGATCTACTCGAATCTAGCTTAGACACGGCCAGTATAGATGAAAATGGTTGGCAAGATAATGGCACTACCACTGGCACTACCGCAGGTAAGTATATCAACTGGCTAACATTTAAAGATAATGCAAAGTCTGTTATTGAAGACGTTGAGCGTATTCGTAATAATCCGATGGTACCGAGTTACATACCTATTTATGGTTTTATTTATGATTGTAAAACGGGAGAGCTAGTCGAGGTGCCTGAAGCTAGCGTGGTGGGCGAACCGGCTTAATTAATAATTTAGAAACAGTGTGCCAGCATAAGACGTGGCATAGTGAACAAAACAGGGCAAACACACATTGATGAGTTTGCCCTGATTTTTAGAGTGACATGAAACTAAATAAGTCCAAGTTTCTTTTCTAAGTAATGGATATTCGTACCACCTGCCGAGAAGTTTTCATCCGCCATAATCGATTTTTGTAATGGGATATTGGTTTTAATACCGTCTACCACTAACTCATCTAACGCATGACGCATACGTGCAATTGCCTCATCACGTGACTCACCGTAGGTAATCAACTTACCAATCATCGAATCATAAAAAGGTGGAACTGAATACCCTGAATAGATATGTGATTCCCAACGGATCCCTAAGCCACCAGGGGCATGGAACATATTAATTAAACCAGGGCTTGGCATGAAGGTGTCTGGATCTTCAGCATTAATACGACATTCAATCGCATGACCTTTGATTTTGATTTGCGACTGGTCAATCGATAATGGCTGACCGGCAGCCACACGCAACTGCTCTTTGATTAAATCCACACCTGTGACCATTTCAGATACAGGATGTTCTACCTGTATACGGGTGTTCATCTCGATGAAATAGAACTCGCCATTTTCGTATAAAAACTCAAACGTTCCTGCTCCGCGATAACCGATTTCAAGACACGCTTTACGGCATCGTTCACCAATTTTTTCACGCATTTGGTCTGAAACTCCCGGTGCAGGAGCTTCTTCAACTACTTTCTGATGGCGACGTTGCATTGAACAGTCGCGTTCACCTAAATGAATCGCTCCACCTTGTCCATCAGCAAGTACTTGGATCTCGACGTGACGTGGGTTTTCAAGGAATTTTTCCATGTAAACCACATCATTATTAAACGCTGCGCCTGCTTCTGATTTAGTCATCGCGATAGCTTCATTCAATTCCGCTTCGCTTCGTACTACGCGCATCCCACGACCACCACCGCCACCAGCAGCTTTAACGATAATGGGATAGCCGATACGTTTAGCGATGGATTTATTGCGCTCTGGATCATCGGTTAATGGTCCGTCTGAACCTGGCACACAAGGTACACCTGCTGCTTTCATTGATGATATCGCAGATACTTTATCACCCATTAAGTTAATGGTTTCAGCTTTAGGACCAATAAAAACAAATCCACTTTTTTCGACCGCTTCAGCAAATTCAGCGCTTTCCGCTAAGAAACCATATCCTGGGTGAATTGCCACTGAATTTGTTACTTCAGCGGCTGCGATAATACGAGGGATATTAAGGTAGCTTTCTTGGGCAGAAGCTTTACCGATGCAAATAGACTCATCAGCGAGTAATACGTGTTTTAGCTTGGCATCAGCAGTCGAATGTACTGCGACTGTTTTGATACCTAACTCTTTACACGCGCGGAGTATTCGCAATGCGATTTCTCCGCGGTTGGCAATTAAAACTTTATCTAACATGCTATGGATCCTGTATTATTCGATCACAAATAATGGTTGGTCAAATTCAATAGCATCTTGATTATTGACTAAAATGGCTTTTACAACACCGGCTTTATCCGACTCGATCTGGTTCATCATTTTCATCGCTTCTATGATACATAAGGTATCGCCAACGTTGACTTGTGAGCCGACTTCTACAAATGGTTTCGCTTCAGGAGATGATGCGCGATAAAAACTACCGACCATAGGTGATTTTACTGTGTGTCCAGTAGGTGCAGCTGGAGCCGCTTCGGGGGCTGCTGTAGGTGCTACTGGAGCAGCTGCTGGCGCCGCAGGTGCTGGCGCATATACAGGTGCAACGGGTGCTACACCACCACGATGAATTCGAACGGATTCTTCACCTTCGGTGATTTCTAATTCTGCGATACCGGATTCTTCAACCAATTCGATAAGTTTTTTTATTTTTCTGATGTCCATGAGATTACCTGTTCTGCTGTTGATGGTTAAATTGTTGATCGGCACTATTAATTGCAAGTTGATACCCATAAGTGCCACATCCGACGATGACTCCTGAGGCAATATCGGACAAATAAGATTGGTGACGGAATGACTCCCGTGCGTGCACATTCGATATATGGACTTCAATAAACGGGATATTTACGCCAAGCAGAGCATCACGTAATGCAATACTAGTATGGGTTAGCGCGCCTGGGTTGATAACAATAAAGTCAATTTCATCCATGGCCGTATGCACCGCATTAATAATGTCATGTTCAGCGTTAGATTGAAAATGACTCAGGGAGTGACCGAGCTGTTTAGCCGAGTCTTCACATTGCGTCATGATGTCTTCGAGGGTCTGTGAACCATAGACATTTGGTTCACGTTTTCCAAGAAGGTTTAAGTTTGGCCCATTTAGGATGAGAATATTCACAATAATCCTTATATCTTGTGTTGAACGTGCAAGATAATATCGATTATAGTGATATTTTAAGAATTAGCAGTAAATTACTGGTCTTATCAGGTGAAAAGTGTTTTTAACTCCAATTTTGGCGACGTTTACTTCTTTTTTACTGTTAATTGGACTTTATAAGGGGATGTATCAATTACTTTCATGTCTACATCCACTTCAATCTTGAAATATTCTGCCCCACCTTGGATTAAACCTGAAGCTAGCGTTTCTAATTGGCGAGGTGATTGATACACCATATCAATCATTTCATTTTGTCGCTCTAGTACCGTAAAGGTTGGCAAGGTGGCGTTTGGATAGAGCTTAAGCACTTCAACATGGATGTTAGAATCTAATTCGGCGAGCAAATCAAATAAATCCGCATCCGGTCTCACAATATGTTTATGTCCTTCGATTAACTTAACAAATAGATATTTCCCAAACTCAAAAATTAAGTCATTAGGCGGGATGTTAGTTTTTTGAGACAAGAGTGTCACGATTTCAACAACATCTTCTAAAGGATAATGACCCACAGATGTGAAAATACCATCCGAAGACAAATTCGCTTCTTCTAATATTTCATCTGCCATTTCATAAGAAACAGTCGTTTCGACCATTTCAATAAGATTCGTGAAAATTATCCCTAACATGTGCATCCTGTAAACATAAATTGATCTACGATTTTATTCTTTATCGTCTAGTGTGATGAAAAGTTTAGACCAAGATTAAGAATTATGTGACAAATTTAGTCGGATGGACTAGAAAATATGGTATTCACGTGTGTTGCAAATTCAGAAGGCGGGAGCATGCCTGTGATTCTTGATTGAGTTAATTCGTTGCCGGTAACATCAAAGAATAGAATCGTTGGTAATCCAGTTACGTCAAAGGTTTCTTGGAACGCTAAGTTAGTCGGAGTATTATCTGTCATGTCAATTTGTAGCCACACAGTATTACTTAAGGCATCGATGACATCCGCGTCGGGAAAAACATATTTTTCAAATTCTTTACATGCCACACACCAATCGGCATATAAATCCACCATTACAGATTTACCTGCCACGTTTGCCCGTTCAATTTTAGCCGCTAAATCACCTAAATCTTTGACGACTAAGAATGCTGGATGGCCAGTATCAGCTTGCTGAGATTGTGCTGCTGAAGTTGAGTTCGTATCAACATTAGGATGGACTGTTTGTACAGCCTGGTGAGCATACGCAAATGCACTTAGTATCCCAGCAATGATGACCGCATTTCTGATGCCTTTCCAAACGGATGTGGTTGTATTTTGATTTAACGTGAAATAGTAAATAAACAGCGCAAAGCCAACACCTGCCCATAATAGGTCGGTGTAAGGATGAATAATAATCCGTTCAACAAATAAAATAGCGACTGTGAGCATCATAAAGCCAAAGGTAACTTTGACGACATTCATCCAGCTACCCGCTTTAGGTAAGAGTTTTCCGCCGGTCATCCCAAATAAAATCAAGGGGATCCCCATGCCTAAACTGAGTGCATACAAGGCCGAGAAACCTAATACCAGATCACCGCTTTGAGCAATAAAGAGTAATATACCGGTCAGAGGGGCCGTTGTACAAGGCGAAGCCACTAGACCTGATATAATGCCCATGATAAACACACCGACTAAATTACCGCTTTTTTGTTGATTGGCAATGCCATTGAGTTTCGCTTGCCAAGCAGAAGGCAGTTGAATTTCGAACCCACCAAATAGGGCAATCGCGAGCACTATAAATAGGATGATAAAAATGCTCAGTAGCAGCGGCGATTGCAATGCCGCTTGGAATTGCACGCCTGCAGACGCGACAACTAACCCTAAGATGGAATAGGTAATAGCCATCCCTTGCACAAAGACAAATGACATAATAAAGGCACGGGACATACTGATATTGTTGCCTTGGCCAATGACTAAGCCGGATAAAATAGGATACATAGGAAAGACGCATGGCGTAAAGGCAAGTGCGATACCCACCAATAAAAATAATACTAATTTGTAACTGAGATTGCCCTCTTCGAGCAAAATATCAAGCAAACGGTATTGTTCAGAGACTGTCGCGGGAGTGGTAGATGGTGATACTGTGTTGTCGTTATCAGAATTATCCGCCAGAGTACGAGAACTACTCGAATTACTTTTTCCATCGCCAATCACTTCTGAAAGATACAATACTTTGGTGGTCGGTGGATAACAAAGACCCGCTTCAGCACAGCCTTGAAACCGAATTTTGACTACGCCATCATTGACAGATTGAATAATCGGATAAGTCACATCCACCTGATTAAAAAATACATTGGATATCCCAAAAAACTCATCTTCAATTTGGGTGGGAGCAGGGCTGTAAAGCGGCTCACCAATCGTGGCCCCCTTAGTCACGGTTTTAAATTGCTTTTGATATAAATAATACCCATCGGCAATGGTCCAATTCACAACAAGCTCATTGTTTTGTTGAGAAAAATCCATAATAAAGGCCTCTTCGACCTTGAGAAACTGTGGTTCGTCATCAAATATAGAAGATAAGCTAGTCGTCTGTGCCATGCTTACACTGGAAAATGCGCTGAGCAGGACCATCAATATCACAGTCATAAAACGAGTTGAATATACGGTATTAACAAGTGGCATCATGGCGTTTTTATCTTCTAGTTAAAAATACAAAAGTCGAAAGGTATACGAACAAACAACGACAAAAGTCTACCTTGCTTTCATATTTGCTTTCAATCAATTACGATAACATACTTTAACATCAGTGAATTAAACGATACTTAATTTTGATAGTACTTTTGATTCCTCAACGCCTATTAAGGAAACACTCTTGGGTAAATTATTTATATTGTTCGTGATCATGCCCATTGCTGAAATAGCTGTGTTGATCCATGTAGGTGACATTATTGGGGGTTGGAATACCGTCTTATTAGTCATTTTATCAGCTATGGTAGGCGCATTCTTGGTCAAGCGAGAAGGTGTTGCGACCCTTGCCCAAGCCCAATTAAAGATGCAAAAAGGTGAATTGCCAGCCAAAGAGTTGGGTTCAGGTTTACTCTTGTTAGTAGCAGGAGTCTTACTCGTTACCCCTGGATTTATTACCGATATATGCGGTTTAGTACTGACCTTACCTTTCACTCGCCATCATATCGGTGCGGTTTTGTTAGCGGCACTCAATGGCAAAGTTCATATGTCTGCACATATGCCAGGTGGTGGATTTGGAGCTGGCGGTTTTAGCCAACAAGGACCTAGTCAAGATGGTGATATTATTGATGGTGAATATCAGGATAAAACGGGGTCATCAGACACATCCGTTAATGCCACCCGTTCAGAACGACCTTTAGAAGATAAACGCTAAGTCAACAGACATATCCATTAATTTTTGTAAATGTAATGTAAATAATTGCAATCCATAGCGGCTTTGTTTAATTTGTGTCAATCATACCATTACACTGTGAGTTGACCATGCCTTTGCCTAAATCTATCCCCACGTATAAAAATATCCTATTGAAGACGTCTATAGCGTTGGCAATAGTGTGTACTTCTACCCTAGCTGTAGCTGCAGAATATAAAGCATTAGTGGGCGGGCGTTTAATTGATGGTTTTGGTCATCATCCAATCGCAAATAGTGTCATTTTAGTCAAAGATAATGTGATTGAGGCAGTAGGGACAGTTAATACATTACCGGTACCAGATAATTATGACGTGATCTCGACCGAAGGCATGGATGTTCTACCAGGATTATGGGAAGCACATGCGCATTTGATGCTCAACGGTCATGCCAATTATTCCCACTGGCATCCAACATATAAAGACCGTTTGGCGAGTGAAATCATGCCTGCGAGTGCCGTGCAATTGCTCTTGGCCGGTATAACAAGTACGCGTGATCTTGGAGCTCCGTTAGACGCTTCATTATCGGTGAAACAACGCATTAATGATGGTGATATTCCCGGTCCTAGGTTATATATTTCAGGTCCATTTATTCAACATAAACCTTACCCCGGAACAGAAAATTATCGTTGGGGTGTCGCAAATGTTCAAGAAGCTCAGGAAAAGGTAGCTTATTTAGCTGAAGCAGGGGTCGATGTCATTAAATTAATTGATCATGATGTGATGTCATTAGAGGTGGCGCAAGCTGTTGTCGATGAGGCGCATAAGTATGGTTTAAAAGTAGTGGGGCATTCACATAAACCAGATGAAATTCGTCGCGGCCTAGAAATTGGCATTGATAACTTTGAACATACCGGTCTTACCACTGCACCTGAGTATCCTGCCGATATCATGGACATGCTTAAAGAACGCACGGCGAAAGGACGAATTGCTGGTGGCCCCTTATATTGGACACCGACAGTAGAAGGCTTATATAACTATCAAAATACAGTAGCTAACCCAGAAAAATTAGATAATACCTGCTGGCATCGTGGACTTGAAGCTGACACCATTGCCGATATTAAAGCCTCGTTAACCAACCCTGGTCAACTAGAGTATATGCAACTCACACCGTTACGGGCCCCAACGCTCGCTCGAAAAGTGAAGCAACTTAAAGATGCTGGTGTGGTATTACTCATTGGTACCGATAGTGGTATTCCAACGAAGTTCCATTGCCAAAGTACTTGGAATGAGTTGGCGGTATGGGTCGACGAGTTTGGTTTTGATCCCATGTATGCTATTCGTGGTGCAACATATTGGCCAGCCGTGATGATGGGTGTAGCAGATAAAACGGGCACTATTTCACAAGGTAAGTTAGCTGATATTATCGCGGTAAAAGGGGATGTATTACGTTATATCAACCTCCTTCAACACGTCGACTTGGTGATGAAAGACGGCGTCCTCTATAAACAAAATGGATTACCGGTAGAAAAAAATCTATAAAAGTTGATTTTTTTCACTTTTTTCTCTTGAAAGATTTTGCTTTAACGCCATATAACGATGCATAGCTAAGTAATTATTTATTTAGCGATTAAAGCCGGCCCTTTGGGGTTTGTTATTATCATTAAATAATTGAAATCGGAGAAATAAAATGGCAATTCGTCCTTTACACGATCGTGTAATCATCAAGCGTGCTGAACACGAAAGTAAGTCTGCAGGCGGTATTGTATTAACTGGCTCTGCGGCTGAAAAATCAACTCGTGGCGAAGTGATCGCTGTGGGTAATGGCCGCGTGTTAGAAAACGGTGATGTGCAAGCATTAGACGTTAAAGTCGGTGATACCGTAATTTTCAGTGAAGGCTATGGCGTTAAATCTGAAAAGATTGACGGTGAAGAAGTCTTGATCTTGAGCGAAAGCGACATCCTTGCGATCGTCGAATAATCATTATTTTAAAGGAAATTAATTATGTCAGCTAAAGAAGTTCTATTTTCTGATGACGCCCGTGGCAGAATGCTTAACGGTGTCAATATTCTTGCAAACGCAGTACGTGTTACTTTAGGTCCTAAAGGCCGCAACGTTGTTTTAGATAAATCATTTGGCGCGCCAACGATCACTAAAGATGGTGTATCTGTTGCAAAAGAAATCGAATTAGAAGATAAATTCGAAAACATGGGTGCGCAGATGGTCAAAGAAGTCGCTTCCAAAGCGAATGATGAAGCCGGTGACGGGACTACGACTGCCACTGTATTAGCACAAGCTATCGTGACGGAAGGCTTAAAGTCAGTCGCTGCAGGCATGAATCCAATGGATCTTAAACGTGGTATTGATAAAGCCGTACTTGCTGCAGTAGAAGAGCTAAAAGCCCTATCTACGCCGTGCGCTGATAACAAATCTATCGCACAGGTTGGTACTATTTCTGCAAACTCTGATACGGTTGTAGGCGATATCATTGCTGAAGCAATGGATAAAGTCGGTAAAGAAGGGGTTATTACCGTTGAGGAAGGTCAAGCTTTACAAAACGAATTAGACGTAGTGGAAGGGATGCAGTTTGACCGTGGTTACTTATCACCTTATTTCATCAACAACCAAGAAAACGGTACGGTTGAAGTTGAGTCTCCTTACATCTTATTAGTTGATAAGAAAATCTCTAACATCCGTGAATTATTACCGACACTTGAAGCGGTAGCGAAATCATCTAAGCCGTTATTGATTATTGCTGAAGATGTTGAAGGTGAAGCCTTAGCGACGTTAGTTGTCAATAACATGCGTGGTATCGTAAAAGTTGCTGCAGTTAAAGCCCCTGGCTTTGGTGATCGTCGTAAAGCGATGTTACAAGATATCGCAATCTTAACCGGTGGTACGGTCATTTCTGAAGAAATCGGTCTTGAGTTAGAGAAAGTAACATTAGAAGACTTAGGTACTGCCAAGCGTGTTGTGATCAACAAAGATAACACTACTGTTGTTGATGGTGCTGGCGAGCAAGCGGGTATCGAAGGTCGTTGCGCTCAGATTCGTGCACAAATCGAAGATTCTTCTTCTGATTACGACAAAGAAAAGCTACAAGAACGTCTTGCTAAGTTAGCAGGTGGTGTTGCGGTAATTAAAGTAGGCGCAGCGACAGAAGTCGAAATGAAAGAGAAAAAAGCACGTGTTGAAGATGCGCTGCATGCAACTCGCGCAGCGGTTGAAGAAGGTGTTGTCCCTGGTGGTGGTGTTGCACTGGTACGTGTTGCGGCTAAGTTAGCTGATCTTACTGGTGATAACGAAGAGCAAACACTAGGTGTGAAATTAGCACTACGTGCAATGGAAGCGCCAATGCGTCAAATCGCAACTAACGCCGGTGCTGAAGCATCTGTGGTTGTTAATAACGTGAAAGCGGGTGATGCTAACTATGGTTACAATGCTGGTAATGACACTTACGGTGACATGCTAGAGATGGGGATTCTTGATCCAACAAAAGTGACACGAAGTGCACTTCAGTTCGCATCATCTATTGCTAGCTTAATGATTACGACTGAAGCGATGGTTGCTGATGTTCCAGCTGATGCCTCAGCTGCACCTGCAATGCCTGATATGGGCGGTATGGGTGGAATGGGCGGCATGATGTAATCCACTTGCCGTGCATCACGTTACACTCTTATAGATAGAGTGGTAATGTCATCACTTTAAAGCCCGTAGATGAATAGTCTGCGGGCTTTTTTAATGGATCAAGCGTCAGTTAGCATCGATATTCTCTAAAGTACATAATACGTATGCCATTAATGTAATTGTACAAATAATTTCGATATTAACCCAAGAATGTTTATAATACTTTTTTGTTATTCTTCTAAGCGTACAGCATGAAAGAACATTCATATTCAAACGAGCAATGGAACAAGGAAGCGGCGGACGCTTTATATGGGGTTTCAAAATGGGGAGCGGGGTATTTTGCCATTGGTGATAATGGTAATTTATGTGTCACGCCTGATGTTGAAAAACCCCATATGCAAATTGATTTTGCATCTGTCATCAGTGATATTCAGCAAGCGAACATCCAATTTCCTGTTGTGGTGCGTTTTCATGACGTTTTACGTGCTCAGGTTGTCCACCTTAACAAAGCCTTTAATGACTGTATCAATGAGGCTAATTATCAAGGTCAGTATCGCGGTGTCTATCCGGTTAAAGTTAACCAAATGCGTGAAGTTGTTGAGGAAATCGTGGATGCCGGTAAAGAATATCATTACGGATTAGAAGCTGGGTCAAAAGCCGAGCTGATTACTATTTTAGCTTATAACACGACGCCTGAAGCATTGACGGTGCTAAATGGTTATAAAGACGAGGAGTTTGTTAATTTAGCCTTTCTAGCACAAAAGCTAGGCCGTAAAGTATTAATCGTAGTTGAGAAATTTTCTGAAATTGCCACTATCATCAAAATTGCCAATGAGTTAGGTGAGATGCCTATGATTGGTTTACGCGCCAAAATGAGCGTAAAAGGTCGTGGTAAATGGGAAGGCAGTGGCGGGGATAGAGCTAAATTTGGATTAACCATTAGTGAAATCATTAACGCCGGAAAGATGCTGGCTGAAGCGGGTATGGGAGAGAGCCTTAAGTTACTGCATTTTCATATTGGTAGTCAGCTTACCGATATTCGTGCAGTTAAAGAGGCGATTAATGAAGGTGCGTTAATCTATGCAGAGTTACGTCATTTAGGCTTTAAGCTTGAATATGTTGACATTGGAGGTGGCTTAGGTATCGATTACGACGGGACTAAGTCGACCAATGATTCCTCGCGTAATTACACTATTGAAGAATATGTGGCGGATGTGGTGTATGGCATGCAAGAAGTCTGTGATTTAGAAAAGGTACCTCATCCTACGCTCGTGAGTGAGTCAGGTCGCGCAATTACTGCCCATCACAGCTGTGTCATCACCGAAATTATGGGCGAAATTCGTCCCGACTCTGCTCAAGCTGATCTGTCAATTGGTCATGACGAGCATATAATACTCACTAATATGCGTGAATTAGCCGATACGATTGAACAGGCCACCAATCTTCAAGAAGTCTTTAATGACGCCTCGCAATATAAAGAGCAAGCCAATGATGCTTTTAAATTTCGTGTGATTGGGTTAACGGAATTGGCCCAAGTAGAAACTTTATATTGGCAGATCATGCAAAAGCTAAAATTACGCTATGCGGGTGAAGAATTTGTTCCAGAGGAGATCCAAGCATTAGAGTTTAATCTTTCCAGCCAATATCTATGTAATTTCTCTGTGTTTCAATCCGCTGCCGATACTTGGGCGATTGATCAGATCTTGCCTGTCATGCCACTGACTCGCTTAAACGAAGCGCCAACAGTGAATTGTTCATTGGTCGATATTACGTGTGATTCAGATGGCAAAATTGATCAATTTGCAGTGGGTCGTGAAATTTCTAACGTACTACCTATGCACCCGTTAATTCCTAATCAAAAATACCATTTAGGTCTTTTCTTAACAGGAGCTTATCAAGATGTAATGGGTGATATGCATAACTTGTTTGGTCGGTTAAACGAAGTCCATATTTTCAGTTATGATGATGATCCCCAAGATTTTTACATAGAAGAAGTCGTGCATGGCTCATCAGTAGAAAATGTGTTGTCAGTGATGCAGTACAACCCTCATTCTATGGCAATTGATGTGAAGCGTCTGATTGATAAACGCGTAGTAGAAGGAGTGATGAAACCGCGTGAAGGCGTGCGTTGGACTGATTTCTATGAGGATTGTTTAAAGGGATACACCTATCTTAAAACGACATGATGACTTTTCTTAGTGTAACGCAACCTTATAACTGGTCTATGGTACGTGCTTTTTTGACACGTCGAGCCATGTCAGGGGTTGAAGAGTGCGGCAAATATCATTATGCACGTTATTTTGATGAAACAGATTTTTACCTTGAAAGTGGGTTGAATATTACGCCGAATGAAGTAGTGCCATCGAGTTGGTTTTGTGCCACTTACGAGCCCGAGGCGCAGCGCTTTGCGATTCAACTCTCATTACATAATATCGCTTGTAAAGACGCTGTGATGGCTAATATTGCTCGAGTATTAGATGCTCAACAAATGCCTGATGTCATTGCTCAAGCGTTATCTGATGCTGGATTTACGCAGGCACAAATGACGCCTGGTTTACGTTTACCCGCTACTTGGTCCCCATTTGAAGCGTTGATCCGGTCGATTGTCGGTCAACAAATCAGTGTTAACGGCGCAGTTAAGATCCTCAATCAATGGACGGCGAGTTTGCTTGAAGATGATAGTGAATGTCGACACTTTCCAACAGCGGCAAAAATTGCGCATTGTGATACCTCTCAGTTACCCATGCCAAAAGCGCGTCAAGCGACACTGAATGCCGCCAGTATTGTGGCCCAGTCTAAGCCATTGTCAGATGCGGATAGTATTCAGGAACTCATTAATATCAAAGGTATCGGTCCATGGACGGTGAACTATGTATTAATGCGAGGAATTTCTCATCCAGATATATTTTTGGATAATGATTTGGTGGTGAAAAACCAACTTGCTCGCTTTAACTTATCACCACAAAAGGCGAAACCGTGGCGTAGCTATGTATGCATTCAGCTTTGGGAGCATGCTAATACATGAATCTCTTAAAGTTAGGAGTATGACCGTTTGAAGTATCGTCAAATCATACCGACCCCTCTGGGTACACTGATTATTGATGCATCAGCTCTCGGGCTGACCCATGTTTGGTTTAGTGACATGGCCAATATCGAGATCCCGATAGTGGAAAATCCTTCTACTATCACACAACGTGCTGCAGAACAGTTAACGGCTTATTTTTCGGGTTCGCTGGTGACATTTGATGTGCCACTCGCACCAGTGGGTACCGATTTTCAGCAACGCGTGTGGGCGCAACTACAGACGCTTGCTTTTGGTCAAACTTGCAGTTATGGCGACATTGCTGAGCGTTTGGGGCAACCCACTGCATCTCGCGCTGTTGGCATGGCCAACAGTAAGAATCCTTTGGGGATTATCGTGCCCTGTCACCGGGTCATTGGCAAAAATAAACACCTAACAGGCTATGCCGGTGGGTTAGATAAAAAAGCATGGCTCCTAGCTCATGAAAACGGAGAGTTCAGGCTTGCCAATTAAATATTTAATCGAGTTACTCTTACTCGGCGCTATTTGGGGTTCATCATTTATGTTGATGCGCATAACTGCTCCTGAATTTGGGATTTGGGCAGTAGTTGAATTAAGAGCATTGTTAGCAACATTAGTGTTGTTACCTTTTGTGATCGCCAAACAGCAATTAGGCGATATCCGCATTTTTGCTAAACCTATTTTGGTGGTGGCACTTACCAATACTGCGATTCCCTTTAGTTTGTTTACGTATGGTTCATTGCATTTGCCATCAGCATTAACGGCATTATTGAATGGCACTGCGCCCATGTTTGGTGCTTTATTAGCATGGTTGTGGCTAAAAGAATCTATGACTCATTTAGCAAAATTGGGGTTTGTGTGTGGGTTTATAGGTGTGTACCTCATCAGTTACGAGACTCTGAATTTCCAGGGAATCAGTCTACTACCCGTGTTAGCCTGTCTAGGAGCTACCTTCGGTTATGGTTATGCAATTTGTTATATTAAACAGCATTTATCTCAAGCGAAACCTCTTGCGATAGCTGCAGGCTCTCAAGCCATATCGGCATTGGTGTTATTACCGTTAGCTTTATATGTCCCTATGCCAGGTTCGCCTGGTCTGGAAAGTTGGTTAGCTGTTGGTTTTTTAGCGGTGGTGTGCACAGGGATTGCTTACATGATGTATTTTCGATTAATTGTTAATATTGGTGCATCAAAAGCCATATATGTTGGCTATTTAGTGCCTCTATTTGGTTTAATTTGGGGGGCCTTGATTCTCCAAGAAACGATATCAAGCTATATGATTGCCGGTGGTTTGACGATTCTGCTGGGAATAGGGTTAACCTCTGGTGCTCTATCTAAAACTAAATTAAAAGCATAAATGTGTTTGCATAAATCACTTATTTGTAAGCTTTTGCCTTGGTATTTAGAAGGAGAAAAGCCATAGCCTAGGTGGATTGTTTTTGGTATATTCTTGCCATCATTCTATTCAAAGGACTCAATTATGGCATTATCTGTCGTAATTCTTGCTGCAGGAAAAGGCACAAGAATGCAATCTGCACTTCCCAAAGTACTTCATCCTATCGGTGGCATACCAATGGTACAGCGTATTATTAATACGGTAAACGAATTAGGTGCCGATGCGATTAACCTAATCTATGGTCATGGTGCGGATTTACTCCAACAAACCATTCAAGAAAATAACCTCAATTGGTGTTTACAAGCAGAGCAATTAGGCACCGGCCATGCTGTCAAGCAAGCCATCCCATATATTCAGCCACAAGATGATGTGTTAGTGCTTGTCGGAGATGCACCATTGATCAAAGCAGGCACTCTCGCGCAGCTGCAAAAGGTCAAACAAACTGCTGATGTCGCGTTATTAACTGTTAATTTGGATGATCCTACTGGCATGGGACGGATCATTCGTGATGTTTCTGGGGAAAATATTACGGCGATTGTTGAACATAAAGATGCGTCAGATGCGCAGCGTGAGATTAATGAAATTAATACTGGTGTTATGATCCTCAATGGCGCTGATTTACTTAACTGGTTGGACAAATTAGAAAATAATAATGCCCAGGGTGAGTTTTATTTAACAGATGTGATTGCTATGGCAGCCAATGACGGGAAAACGATTCGTTCTGCTCAACCAGCATCGGCCGTTGAAGTAGAAGGAGTTAATAACCGAGTCCATTTGGCTAAGCTAGAACGTGCGTTCCAGCTCGAGCAAGCCCAAAATGCGATGTTAGCGGGGGCTACATTAGCAGATCCTAGTCGCTTTGATGTTCGTGGTGATTTAACCGTTGGCAATGATGTGGTCATTGATGTGAATTGTGTCTTTGAAGGTACGGTCACGTTAGGGAGCAATGTCAGAATTGGTCCTAATTGCCTCTTACAGAACTGCCAAGTTGCAGATAATGCAGTCATTGAAGCGAACTCTATTATCCAAGAAGCGCAAGTGGGTAACGACTGCCAAGTCGGTCCTTATGCCCGTTTACGTCCAGGATCGGTACTAGAAACAAAGGCAAAAGTAGGTAATTTTGTAGAAATGAAAAAATCTACATTAGGTCAAGGGGCTAAAGCGAACCACTTAACTTATTTAGGTGATGCTACGGTAGGTGCGCATGCCAATATTGGTGCTGGTACAATTACCTGTAATTATGATGGAGTCAATAAGTCAGCGACGGTCATTGGCGCTAATGCATTTATTGGTTCAAATAGTTCACTTGTTGCACCGGTCACGATCGGCACGATGGCGACAATTGGCGCCGGTTCAGTTGTCACTAAAGACGTCGATGATGATAGCCTAGCAATAGCACGTGCAAAACAACGCCAAATTAATGGTTGGGAACGTCCGACTAAAAAATAATCGATGCTACATACCGATGCATCATAACCTCAAGGCACGCGATGCATCGGTGTGTGTTTATTGCTTCTCTCCTTATACTCCTTTTGATAAAAAGTGTCACATAATAAGTATTGTATTTTTTTGATTGAAAGTTATAATTCGAAACTTACTGAATTCATCGAAACTACTTATGCCTCGTCCTAGCGCTTACACAGAAGCCAATATTAATGCAATCAAACAACATCTTATTCGTTCAGGTAAGGTGACTGTTGGGCGGTTGTCAAAAGATTTAAATGTATCTGAGGTTTCGATTCGAAAGTATTTAGCTGCTTTAGAGAATCAAGGTGTACTTATTCGTACTCATGGCGGAGCCGTTATTAAAGAGATGCCTGAACGTGTTTATGCGTTATCTCAGCCGGCGATTATTGATGATAATCCGTGTAAACGAAGTATCGCCTCAGCAGCGGCGCAGTTGATTCATCCGGGGGCTCGAATTGTCGTAGATAGTGGAAGTACGACGGCTCATTTACTTCCATTCTTACAAAAAATCGAAGGTTTAGTTGTGATGACTAATTCTTTGCCTATTGCCAATGCATTGACCCAAAACAGTCAAAATGCGACGGTGTTAATGAGTGGTGGTACATGGGATCCATTATCTCAATCTTTTCAAGGACAAATGTCAGAGAAAATGATCCAATCATATAATTTTGAGATGGCTTTTGTGGGCGCATCCGGATTGGATTTGAATAAAGGGACTACGACATTTCATGAGCTGACTAAACTCAGTCAAGTGATGAGTGACTCTGCTCAAAAGACCATTGTTTTAGCACAATCTGATAAATTATTTAAAAAAATGCCAA
Organism: Glaciecola sp. HTCC2999; assembly: GCA_949498985.1. Lineage (GTDB taxonomy): Bacteria > Pseudomonadota > Gammaproteobacteria > Enterobacterales > Alteromonadaceae > Opacimonas. The sequence continues at coordinate 4,212 of CATECQ010000018.1, read as the reverse complement.
ATATAGAACTATCGTGGTCAAAGGTTTCCACGTTAGTGACCGATAACCTATTAAGTGATGATGCAAAGCATCAAATACAGCAATATGGGGTGCAAGTAAATTGTACGCCTATCAAGGAGAATTAAGTATGTGTGGAATTGTTGGCGCGGTAGCTGAGCGTAATGTAGTAGAAATTTTAATAGAAGGCTTAAAGCGTCTTGAGTATCGGGGATACGATTCTGCGGGTGTCGCTTTACTAACGGCGCAAGGTGAGTTTTCGCGTGTCCGCCGCACTGGTAAGGTACAAGCTTTGGCTGATGCTATAACTGCTGATAATGGCGTAGGTTCAACCGGAATTGCACATACTCGTTGGGCAACTCATGGAGGGGTTACCGAGAATAATGCCCACCCGCATGCATCTTCTGAACGTATTGCTGTCGTGCATAACGGGATAATTGAAAACTTTGCTGATCTACGCAAAGAACTCACTGACAAAGGTTATACGATTAGTACCGATACTGATACAGAGACGATTGCACATACGGTGCATTCTTTGTTGGAAACAAATGATACATTACTCGCTGCCGTGCAAGAAGCGGTAACCAAGTTCTCAGGTGCCTATGGTACAGTCATTATGGATCGAGAAGATCCGTCACGCGTGATTGTCGCACGCTCTGGTAGTCCATTAGTTATCGGGCTAGGGGTAGGTGAAAACTTTATTGCTTCTGATCAAATGGCATTATTGCCAGTGACACGCCGTTTTATTTTCCTTGAAGAAGGGGATGTGGCTGAAATTACCCGTCGTGAAGTCAATATTTTTGATGTTAACGGTCATCCAGTAGTGCGTGATGTTGTTGAATCTACAGTCGAGCATGATGCTGGAGATAAAGCCGGATATCGTCATTATATGCTCAAGGAAATTTACGAACAGCCAACAGTCGTGAGAAACGCATTAGCTGGACGGGTTAGTTTAGAAGGTTTGACGCCGGATATCTTTGGTGAAAATGCTGAAACGTTATTAAAAGATGTTAAACATGTACAAATTATTGCTTGTGGTACGTCATATCACGCTGGTATGACGGCGCGTTATTGGCTAGAACAATACGCTAATGTATCGTGTAATGTCGAGATTGCTTCTGAATTTAGATATCGCAAATCAGTGGTGCATCCGAATAGTTTATTGGTCACAATTTCGCAATCAGGCGAAACAGCAGATACTTTAGCAGCTTTGCGTCTAGCACAAGAGCTAGGTTACATGTCAAGCTTGACCATTTGTAATGTTGCCGGTTCGTCATTAGTACGTGAATCCGATATGGCATTTATGACAAAAGCGGGAGCTGAAATTGGTGTGGCATCAACCAAAGCCTTTACGACTCAATTGGGTGCGTTTTTGATGCTTACATTAGCATTAGGCCAATATAATGGCATGAGTGATGAAGTGCGTGATGATATCTTAAATGGATTGCAAAGTTTACCATCAAAGTTAGAAGAGACACTTGCTCTAGCCGCTGAGATTGAAGATTTAGCCGAAGAATTTGCAGATAAACATCATTCGCTATTTTTAGGTCGTGGTGAGCAATACCCGATCGCAATGGAAGGGGCATTAAAGCTCAAGGAAATTTCATATATTCACGCAGAAGCATATGCATCAGGTGAGTTAAAGCACGGTCCATTAGCTTTGATTGACGATGAAATGCCTGTCATCGTCGTTGCGCCGAACAATGAATTACTCGAAAAATTAAAGTCAAATGTCGAAGAAGTTCGCGCCCGAGGCGGTATTATGTATGTGTTTGCCGACAAAGATGCGGCTTTTGAATCGGATGAAACGATGCGTGTTATTAATGTACCGCATTGTGCTGAATCAGTCGCCCCGATCATCTACACGATCCCATTGCAGCTACTTTCTTATTATGTTGCATTAATCAAGGGTACCGATGTTGATCAGCCTCGAAATTTGGCGAAGTCAGTCACAGTAGAGTAAGTTTCGTAATATCAATACTGAAAACATGTTGATGACGGTTAAAATATTATAACCGTCGTCAAATTATTCAATGTTAACCAAAATAACGGGATATTTGAGAACACAAATATTGCAAACCTTAGTTCGATAATATTCACGAGTGCTTGTACCAAACTATGTATGATTCTGAGTAACACATACGCCCATGCTAAATATATATTCATATCGTTGACCTCCCCTAAAAGTACACATGTCACAATCAGGGCATAAAAGATCGTAGGTTGCTCCATTAAATGGGTGTAATTATCCGCTTTCCAACGAACTTTTGCAGGTAAGCTAGACATTTGTTGGCCATTTGGTGCTTCGGGATCTAACTTCATATTAACGGCTTGAATAGCGGGGATTCGGGTCGCATACATCCATATCCACATGAACATGGACCATGCAATGAGTAAGAGCATCGGGATGAGAATGAGAGAATTGCTAGTCATAACTGGTTTTTCCTTATTACATGCCGTTTAGCTAAGAATGAATTTTTTGCTTGGCGACCCAGGCAAAATACGTACCGAGCTTATCATCAGAACAGAGCAGTTGTAACGTATTTAACTGTTTTGCTAATTCCATTTCAGTATAAGTTTTATGGATCCCATCATGACACTTGCGACAAATATTGATGCCAGCGGCTAATTCGCTCTTGGTGTAGTGTTTTTTAAAATGACTACGCCGGTGCATTTTTTTTGGGATCAGGTGATGAAAAGTCAATGCGGTCGTGCGGTGACATAAAGAGCAGATTCCATATCGCTTGCGTCTGGGTGGGAGATCGTATGACATCTTATATAAATACACATAGAACGAACAAGAGTGATATATCTTTCATAAAGTCGCTCATCATTTATTGTTCGTGTTTGGCTTGGATGAGTAACTCGGTCGTTAACATTCGTTTATAACGACGCTGGCGACGTCTTGCTTTGGCTGCATTAGCGCGCCATCCAGCACGTTTATCGGATACGATATTATCGAGGTCATTGGCATATTCAACCTCTTGTGCATCTAATAATGAAGTACGTTTTGGCATAGTCAGTCTATTATTTTCATTACATAATATAATATTTAATACGGATTAATTCACTACTTCGATTAATTTCAAATTAATTTGAACTAAAAGGAAAAGGGTCACTCTATTAAAGTGTATGTGTTTTATAGTGTGTTCCTATGTAAAGTTAACCCCGCGATTTGCGGGGTTTTTTTTAACTTGATTTTACTGGAAACATTAATGGGATTAATATTGTTGAATCTTAGCTTGCGCGGCTGCTATGCTCGTTTCTTTATCTGACATGGCCAGTCCTTCAGCATAGATAAAATCGACATCGGTCAACCCTATAAATCCAAAAAAATCTTTTAAATAAGAGGTTTGGGTATCCTTTGGAGTTCCTTGATACATACCTCCTCGTGCTGCAACAACAATGACCTTTTTATTTTGTAAGAGGCCTTTTGGACCTTCTGGTGTGTATTGAAACGTGATACCCGCTCGAGCAATTCGGTCGACCCAGGCTTTAAACGTTGAGGGCACCCCAAAATTGTACATCGGCATTCCGATTACGATGGTGTCTGCACGTTTTATTTGTCCAATATAGGTATCTGAAATCTCACATAAGGCTTGTTGTTCAGATGTGCGTTCACTGGGATCTGTCATCCATGCATTCATTTCAAATTGAGTTAAGTGAGGCAGATCATGCGTTGATAAATCTTGTGAATTAATAGACGCCTGATATTTTTCGCTTAAATGGTGTGCCAATTGATTCGCTAATAGTGTTGAATGACTACTCTCTAGATTTAATGATGAGTTGATGACTAAGATATGTTTCATATGCGATTTCCAAATTTCTGTTTAAGGACTAAGTATTTGAAATAATCATAGTGTCTTATTTTATCGAAATAAAGATAAATAAATGAATGTAATTAACCTAAAAAATAGAATGGTTAGGCCGGGTAAGACAGATTTTACTGAGTAAATGCGTCTTCAAATAAGCTAGACATGAAGTGTACTTTTATTACGCAATCTATATAGACAATAGCATTATGTAAGTAAAAAAAGTATCATATACGTACTATTTTGATTTAGGGCGACACATGAAAGAATTATCAGATATTGGTTTAGTTGGCTTAGCCGTTATGGGTGAAAATCTCATTCTGAATATGGCTTCTAAAGGCTTTACAGTCACGGCATATAACCGTAGCTATGACAAAGTTGAGAAATTTCTCAATGGTCGAGC
>CATECQ010000017.1 GCA_949498985.1 Glaciecola sp. HTCC2999 | reverse complement strand
TTTTTGTTGACAGATCACCTCTCGATATTTAATATTCGCGCTCGTTGAAAAGCTCAGTTCCCCCTTAGCTCAGTTGGTTAGAGCGACGGACTGTTAATCCGCAGGTCCCCCGTTCGAGTCGGGGAGGGGGAGCCAATCGCAACCTAATTACTTTACACTTTCCCCCTTCCAATTCCATCTTTTGATTCACTTTTATCCCTTTATTCATTGTTTCTTTAGTCAATTCATCAGATAATGTATTTATCGTATTAAGCGTCCTAAACGCACCTGTTATTTACTAACTTTGAGTATATGTTTACAGAATTCATCTTGTTACTAATAAGTACCGTTTTGGTCAATAATTTTGTCTTGGTCCAGTTTTTGGGGCTTTGCCCATTTATGGGTGTATCAAGCAAACTTGAAACCGCTATTGGTATGTCAATGGCGACCACATTTGTGCTGACTTTAGCCTCGGTATGCAGTTATTTAATTGAGACCTACTTATTAGCCGTGTTTGGCTTAGAATATTTGCGTACCTTGAGTTTTATCTTAGTAATTGCTGTTGTTGTACAATTTACTGAGATGGTGGTTCAAAAAACCAGCCCAACTCTCTATCGCTTATTAGGAATTTTCTTACCCCTGATTACAACCAACTGCGCTGTCTTAGGGGTGGCTTTGTTGAATATAAAAGAACAACATACGTTAATGGAATCGATTATCTATGGCTTTGGCGCTGCCTTAGGGTTTTCTTTAGTCTTAATCTTATTTTCAGCGATGCGCGAGCGGTTAGCCGCTGCAGATGTGCCAACGCCGTTTAAGGGCGCATCTATTGCGATGATAACAGCAGGTTTAATGTCACTCGCATTTATGGGTTTTACAGGGCTGGTGAAACTCTAATGACGTTAATTACCGCATTAATCATTTTAGGTGTATTGGCATTAATTTTTGGTGGGATATTAGGTTATTCTGCCATTAAATTTAAAGTTGATGCTGATCCGCTCGTTGAACAAATTGACGCTATATTACCTCAAACACAATGCGGACAATGCGGTTATCCGGGTTGTAAACCTTACGCCGAAGCCATTGCTAATGGCGATGAAATCAACAAATGTCCACCTGGCGGTGAAGCGACTATTAAACAACTTGCAGATTTAATGGGAGTTGAGCCTAAACCTTTAGATGGCGATCATGGTGTCGAAGACATCAAAAAAGTTGCATATATTCGTGAAGCCGAATGTATCGGCTGTACTAAATGTATTCAAGCATGCCCTGTTGATGCCATTATTGGTGCCTCTAAACAAATGCATACTGTCATTATCGATGAATGTACAGGGTGTGATTTATGTGTCGCGCCCTGCCCTGTCGATTGTATTGATATGTTACCGGTCAAAGAGACCCCTAAAACATGGCAGTGGGATTTAGCACACAGCCCAGGCGAACAGCTAGGTGATATTCCAATCAAACAGGTGAACTCATGATTGATGCGAATAATGTTGTCCAACAAATTACTAAAGGTCAATTATTTGACTTTGCCGGCGGAGTTCATCCCCCTCAACAAAAATCACTCTCCAATACGACACCGATTAATACCATCGCAGAGCCCGAACGCCTTTATATTCCGGTTAAGCAACATATTGGTGTTCAGGGTAGTATCCGTGTGTGTATAGGTCAAAACGTATCTAAGGGTGAACCGCTAACTACATCTGGGAATCCTTTTGCAGTTCCCGTTCATGCATCTACTTCTGGGATGGTAGTGGAAATTACCGAGCATCCAAGCGCACATCCATCGGGTTTACCAGAAACGACTATTATAATTGAGCCAGACGGACACGCCCAATGGCAGTTGATGCCAGTCATAACCGATTATTTTTCAGAAGATAAAGTCACTTTACTCGAGCGGATTTGCCAGGCTGGTATATCAGGTTTAGGTGGGGCAGGATTTCCGACTCATATCAAAACTAATCCTCAAAAACCGGTTGAATGTTTGATTATTAACGGCATTGAATGTGAGCCATACATAAGCAGTGATGACCGTATCATGCGCGAACATGCATGGCAGATAAAACAAGGGATCAACATCTTACGTCACATCATTAATCCCAAACAGATAATTATTGCCGTTGAAGATAATAAACCCGAAGCGATGGATGCAATTAAAACAGCATGCATCGACGATACAAGCATCACTATAGCGAACGTGCCTACGAAATATCCTGCGGGCGGCGAGCGACAACTGATCCAAGTCCTGACAGGTGAAGAAGTACCTCATGATGGTCTACCTATCGATATAGGTTGTTTAATGTATAACGTGGGTACTTGTTATGCTATTGCAGATGCTGTATTGCACGGCAAAGCATTGGTACAGCGAGTCGTAACCTTAACCGGACAAGCATTAAAAGCGCCACAAAATGTTTGGGCATTATTAGGCACGCCAATTCATCATTTATTAACCGTTGGTGATTATGATCCACAGCGACAGCGTAGCCAGAAAGTCATTATGGGCGGTCCTATGATGGGTTTTACGGTTCACAATGATCTCGTACCTGTCGTTAAAATTACCAACTGTTTACTCGTACCCGATAGGGAAGAGCTACCAGATATTCAAGACGAGCGACCTTGCATTCGATGCGGTTTATGTGCTGATGCCTGCCCTGCAGGTTTATTACCTCAACAATTATTTTGGCACAGCAAAGCTAAAGAATATGACAAAGCGCAAGCTTATAATTTAGATGCATGCATAGAGTGTGGTGCATGTGCTTATGTGTGCCCATCAGAAATCCCATTAGTGCATTATTACCGCAAAGCAAAATCCGATATCAAACATCAAGCTGCTGAAAAAGAAAAATCTGAAAAAGCCCGAGAACGATTTGAAACTCGTCAAGCACGCTTATTAGCAGATAAACAAGCGCGAGAAGAAAAACATCGTTTAGCCGCAGAAGCACGTAAAAAAGCCATGGAACAAAAAGGTGGCAGTGACGCCAAAGATAAAATTGCTGCAGCACTAGCTCGTGCCAAAGCTAAGCGTGCTGCTGCACAAACAAATAAAGACGCGGAAGAATAATCATGCAATTTTCATTATCTAGCTCCCCGCACAATCGCGTCCGTCGTGATACGAGTCAAGTCATGCGCATGGTTTGTTATGCTTGCATTCCAGGCATTTTAGCCCAAACTTGGTTTTTTGGATGGGGAACGATTATTCAAATCTCACTGGCGATAATGACCGCCATTGTGACTGAAGCCACCATCTTAGAACTACGTAAAAAAGATGTATCGCGCGGGATCCGTGATTACTCAGCCATTTTAACCGCGCTCTTATTAGGAATTTGTTTACCTCCTCTTGCCCCATGGTGGTTAATTGTTATTGGTACCTTTTTCTCTATCGCCATTGTTAAACAACTCTATGGTGGTTTAGGGTTTAATATGTTTAATCCCGCCATGGTAGGTTATGTGGTATTACTCATTTCCTTTCCTATTTCAATGTCGGCCTGGCTTCCTGTTCAATCAATGGCACAAACCCCCTATGATTTTATTGACGCATTCACTGTCATTACCACCGGCTATTCACAAAGCGGTTATAGTTTAGTACAACTCCAACTAGGCGTTGATGGAATCACCCAAGCAACTCCTCTTGATGCCGTGCGCACCGGATTATTGAGTGGCATGACCTATTCTGAAACCTTATCTTCACCTATCTTTAGCTCGGGATGGGGCTGGTCAACTGGCTGGAGTGCAGTGAGCATCGCTTATTTGCTCGGCGGGATATTTTTATTACAGCAACGTATTATCAACTGGCATATGCCAATAAGTATGCTGGCAGGTGTTGTTGTTACCGCAGGGTTACTCAACATGATAGCTCCCGACCAAACAGGTTCGATTCCGTTTCATCTATTTTCAGGGGCGGTAATATTTGGTGCGTTTTTCATTGTTACCGATCCAGTTTCAGGGTCAACAACCGATAAAGGACGTTTAATATTTGGTGCATTAATTGGCTTTTGGACAGTGATAATACGCACTTATGGTGGTTACCCTGATGCTGTGGCATTTGCTGTTATTATTATGAATATTGCAGTGCCACTGATTGATTACTATACCCAACCTCGCACCTATGGACATCAATCATGAGTGAAACACCTACCCCTAATAAATCATCTGATGTGACTAATTCAATGAGTAACACACGTCGTAATGCGTTAATTTTGGGGGCATTCTCGATAGTGACAACATTACTGATTGCGCTGACTTTTTTAGGCACAAAAGATACTATCATTGCACAACAACAACGGATGCTGTTACGTGTTATTAATGATGTGGTGCCAAACCAATATTTTAGTAATGATATACAACACGATTGCGCCCTTCTAGCGCCTGATCCTCAATTGGGTAATAGCGCTGAATTGAAAGCCTATCGAGGGGTTAGTCTGGATACTAATAACGCCGAACAACTCAGTGCTGTAGCAATAGAAACGATCGCTCCAGATGGTTATAGTGGCGATATTCATATGATCGTCGGAATAGCTGGTGATACACTCAACCTCGTCACCGGAGTGCGTGTCTTAGCACATAAAGAAACACCGGGATTAGGTGATAAAATTGATTTAAGAATCGATGATTGGATCTTAAGTTTTGATGGTCAAGTCTTCAATTCTGAGCAAATTAATAATTGGGCCGTCAAAAAAGATGGGGGGCAATTTGATGCTTTCACTGGCGCAACCATCACCCCTAGAGCCGTAATCAATGCAGTTACAAAAGCTGTGCAATATGTCCAAACCCACAAACAAGAAATCATCAAAGCGACGAACCAATGTGCTTTAGGAGCGAGTGATGAGCGAGTTTAAAGAATTAACTTGGCAAGGTCTTTGGAATAATAACCCAGCCCTAGTTCAGCTACTAGGCTTATGTCCCTTACTGGCCGTCACGACCACTGCTATTAATGGTTTAGGCTTAGGGATAGCAACGTTATTAGTGTTAGTCGGGTCAAATATTACCGTATCATTGGTACGTAACTTTGTGCCCAATGAGATCCGTATTCCTATTTTTGTAATGGTCATTGCTGCATTTGTCACCATAGTACAACTACTTATGAACGCCTTTACTTATGAGTTATATTTAGCTTTAGGAATTTTCATTCCTTTAATTGTGACTAATTGTGCCATTATTGGCCGAGCAGAAGCATATGCATCAAAAAACCCAGTGAAAGAATCGGCATTTGATGGATTTATAATGGGAGCGGGATTTGCTCTGGTGTTAGTGTGCTTAGGTGCGATGCGCGAGTTAATTGGGAGTGGTACTTTATTTACTGGTGCTGAATTACTCTTAGGGTCATGGGCAAACGGTTTGAAGTTACAAGTGTTTAGTCCAGAGCAGCCATTTTTATTAGCGATTTTACCGCCAGGCGCATTTTTAGGTATGGGATTGATCATCGCACTTAAAAATATTATGGATACACGTATGGCGCGCTGGTTTGCCCCTAAAAAAGAAAAAATAGTCGAACGTGCACGCGTGACGACAGAAGCCAATTAATAATAAAAATATGGTGATATGATGAATAAAGAAAAACGTCGTGAGATCTTAACTCGACTGCGTGCGAATAATCCTAAGCCTGAGACCGAGCTTAATTACTCGTCACCATTTGAACTGCTCATCGCTGTTATTTTATCTGCTCAAGCTACAGACGTTGGTGTCAATAAAGCTACCGACAAACTGTTTCCTGTCGCCAATACTCCACAAGCCATTGCTGACTTAGGTATCGATGGTCTCAAAGAATATATTAAAACTATTGGCCTGTTCAATGCGAAAGCTGAGAATGTGATTAAAACTTGTCATATGCTGGTTGAGCTGCACGACGGTGAAGTCCCAGAGAATCGAGAAGCGTTAGAAGCATTACCTGGTGTGGGTCGAAAAACGGCAAATGTCGTCTTAAATACTGCGTTTGGTTGGCCGACAATTGCAGTAGATACGCATATCTATCGAGTTAGCAACCGCACCAAACTTGCCATGGGTAAAACGGTAGATCAAGTAGAACAAAAACTGTTAAAAGTCATTCCCGCTGAATTTAAAGTCGATGTGCATCACTGGCTCATACTCCATGGACGCTACACCTGTATTGCCCGTAAACCGCGCTGTGGTTCTTGTATTATTGAAGACTTGTGTGAATTCAAGGATAAGATAGACGAGTAAGTTTTACTTATAACACTTATGCCAATCTCATACTGTACTGGTAGTTGCTAGGATTAATTGCGATAATATGCGCATTATAAATTCCAAAAGGGTTGAATGTTGTCGACACCTGAATTACGTGACCGTTTTCGTCATTATTTTCCTGTTATCATTGATGTAGAAACTGCCGGATTTAATGCTCAAACTGACGCATTACTCGAAATCGCAGCTGTCACAGTGCGGATGGATGACCATGGTATGCTTCATCCTGACCAAGAAATCCACTATCACATTAATCCATTTGAAGGCGCTAATATCGAGCCTGCAGCAATAGAATTTAATGGTATTAAAGTAGACTGTGCTCTGCGTGGTGCAGTGGATGAATCAGTTGCTATGAAGGGTTTATCAAAAGCGATAAGTAAACTTCAAAAAGCGGCCAACTGTCAACGTTCAGTCATTGTCGCTCATAATGCCAGCTTTGATATGGGGTTTGTTAATGCAGCACTGGCTAGAACGAACGTTAAACGTAGCCCCTTTCATCCATTTGTTTCATTTGATACCACCTCACTTGCGGCACTAACACTCGGCCAAACAGTATTAGTTAAAGCGTGTGAAGCCGCGCAAATACCCTTTGATCAAAAGCAAGCTCATGGTGCATTGTATGATGCTCAGCGCACGACCGAATTATTTTGTTATATGATGAATCGTTATCAATCATTAGGTGGATGGCCTTTAGAGTCAGTAGAAGTTAATTCATGAGCCTTTCATACTGGTAGATTCACGATGCCCATCAACATTACCCAGACTGCAAAAAATACTTTTACTTGATAAGGATTTAACCAAAGTACAAGGTGTTTTGCTACACTGCCACCAATAATCGCACCCACTCCGGCAAAACAGGCAATGGGTACGATAATGATGGGGTTAATAAATATATAATAAATTATTCCACCCCATACTGACATTGCACTGAGCATAACCGCCACAGCAATACTCATGGTGACACTAAAGCGCCGTAAAATTAGATAGACCGCAACTAATTCACCCACTCCAACAGATAACCACGCCGTCACCATGCCACCTAAAAATGCCACGACCGCTAAACTATATTTATCACCTGAACTGACTAGCTTGATTTGTTGTTCCGCTTTTAAATGCTTTAATGAGGCGAAAATAGCAATGGCAAGTACAATAGAAAATCCACCAAAAATCCAATGAAGTGTATTTTCAGCCTCACTGACCCACGCGTTCAGTGACGTGTATTGAACCGTCCATATACCTAAAAGCGAAAAAGGCACTGTGACCATTAATAATTGAGGTAATACTGCCCATATTGATGATGCAGTATCTTGAGTTTGTATTGCTTTGCAGTATTGATCACGCCATGCAATAGCACCAGCCACCATACCAAAGCATTGAATCGCAAAACTAGTCGCTACAATTTGCTCAGCAGAAAGTTGTAATTGATTAAAAATAGGCACAAATATAACACCACCACCCGCGCCCGTAGAATTTGCAAAAATAGCACCTGTTAGACCTAGAAAGACGAATAAACCGTATTCTTGAAGCACCAATAATGGTGAGTTTTGCATCAAAAGCAAACCAAGTAGAGTCATTAGCAGTACAAATAATATAACTAAGCGTTTTGAGACGCGCATGAGCTGTTATTCTTTTTATTGTAGATTACGGGTATTATCCCTAAGTTAGTTCAATTCATAAATAAAAAATATGATTAAAATAAAACAATCACCACTCACCACAATTATTACCCTCTCGCCAAATCAATCTGCGAGTTGGAAAGAGACCAAAACGATGATCACCTGTATGGTGATTTTAGTGATGGTGATTGCACTTGGTTGGACCCTATCAGGAGCTTGGATTATCTTGCCATTTGCCGGATTAGAAGTAGGACTATTTGCATATTTCATGTATCGAGTGTGCAAACAAGGGTTTGCACAACAAATCATTACAATATCCGATAACTTAGTTTTAATTGAATCAGGTATTCAACGTCGAGAAGTAGCTCGCACCTATAATCGTAACCAACTGAGCTTTGAAGTCACTGAAACTGAACGCGATTGGCATTTGCCAGATATTGTAGTGTGTTTAGATAACTACCGTCTTAGTATTGGCGAATTTCTAAACCAAGACGATAGAATGTTATTGAAAGATGCGTTGAAAAATGCAGGACTCCCACTCTCTCGTACCCAATGGTGGAAAGAATAAATTTAACTACGATATATATATATTCAAAATAATGATGGCGCATCAAGTGCTTATCTATTTTATCTAGTTGTGAGTATTGTACAATCATGCAATAACATTAATTAATCTAATCCATTAAAGGGTAAGCACATGACTGATACGACAAAACAATTTGATATTATTGTGTATGGAGCGACCTCATTCGTAGGTCAAATCATGTTGGAGTATCTGGCTGATTATCAAGGGGAACCCATTACCTGGGCTATCGCTGGGCGTAATGAACAAAAACTGCTTGATGCAAAACAAGACAATAACCTTAGCCATATTCCTCATATCATCGCACATGCTAATGACGAAGCAGCACTTACTGCAATGTGTGCACAAACCAAAGTTGTCATTTCAACGGTGGGTCCCTATGCTTTATTTGGTGAAACCTTAGTGAAAGTCTGTGCCGAAACTGGCACGGATTATTGCGACCTAACGGGCGAACCACAATGGATAAAAGCCATGTTAGATAAATATGAGGAGACGGCTAAAGCTTCCGGTGCTCGCATTATCAACAGTGCAGGATTTGACTCCATCCCATCTGATTTAGGTGTCTTTGCTTTACAGCAACATGCTATAAAGACTACCGATAAACCGGCTTTCCATATCAAGATGCGTGTTCGTCGAATCAAAGGTGGTGCATCTGGTGGCACAATAGCCAGCATGCTAAATGTTGTAGAAGAGGCAGGTAAGAATCCGGCATTACGTAAATTACTCGTTAACCCATATGTGCTTTGTCCAGAAGATCATGGTTTTAAACAGTATCAAACCAATCATAAAAAAGCGCAATATGAAGAAGATACGAAAATGTGGATCATGCCATTTGTGATGGCTGCGATTAATGAGCGGATTGTCCATCGTACTAATGCATTATTAGATAATCGCTATGGCGATCACTTTTTATACGATGAAGCGATGTCAGCCAAAAAAGGATTACAAGCTTGGGGAATGACCTTAGGTCTCGGCGCGTTTATGGTCGGCGCTAGCATTGCGCCCATTCGAAATTTACTCGCCAAACATGTGTTACCTAAACCAGGAGAGGGACCCAGCAAAAACGACCAGCTCAATGGCATGTTTGATATGCGTTTTTATACTACCTTAGAAAATGGTGACAATGCGACAGTCAAAGTGAGTGGTGATCGCGATCCTGGTTACGGGTCAACAGCTAAGATGCTGACTCAAGCAGCGTTATGTTTAGCCAATGATGTACCTGATCTGCCAGGTGGTTTTTGGACTCCAGCGGCGGCATTAAACGATCAATTAATTGCTCGTTTAGCTGAACATGCGGGCGTCACCGTCGAACTTATTTAGTCGGCTTTTTATCAATGACGATATCCGCCTGAGTTCGTAAAGTTTGCTTGGTGCGGATATTGGCAAATATATCTAATTTTGCATTGGGTTTAATATGTTTCGCTACTGGCTTATTTGAAAGGTTGCCTTCAGATTCTGTCGATTTTTCACTAAAAGGCTTAAATGTTGCCGATGCTATTACCTTTTTTAACACAGAGTTTTCATCACCTGCTTGGGATTTTTCATACGCTTTTTTATTATTAACCCATTTATTGGCATAAAAACAGGTGCAAATTGCCAGCATATAAACGACATATTTAATTATAAATGACCAGCCTACTGATAACGGAATCGACGCGTTATCTTGAGCGAGTTGATATTGTGCCCACTGTACATAATCAGCATGCATGACTCCAATCACAAATACACATACAATCAAGACAAACACACTCAGAATCATAAATTTATAGTTTCGCCACAAAGCAGCAGTGAGCACCAAATTGATAAGTTTATTCATATTAACCAAACACTCCAATGCCCAGTACCGCTAGTACCGCCAAAATTCCCTTTTCTTTGATCGCAGAATGAATTTTACGTTCTTCTTCTGCCACAATAATTTCAAGTTCATCTTCAGAAAAATCTTCTAGCGCACGTTCACATAATAAAATTCGGACTTGCGCATTTTCAATAGCTTTATCGCGAATGGCTTGACGCGTTTTATCTTTCAATTTTACGAATGGATTCACAATATCTTCCTGTGTTTAATCTATATAGTTTACACAAAATTAGCGACTCTATCAGTACCAGGTTTGTCTTCATTGTTATTAGGTTTGCAGTCAGTATAAAAGAAAGACATATATACGACTCAAATATTATATCTAAAAGCCTGTTAAACGCTTTATTTTATGTTGTTGAACGTTGCATCAAACAGCAATTTTCGATATTATTCTGATACTTAAATTTTCCTAAGAAAAAAATGACTTTTATCTACGTAAACCATCACCATTATCATAGTGCATAACCTTTCAGGTTTCGTGCTGGAAGGGTTGTGTTTCCTTCCAGAGGCGTAGATTTTAAAGAATTGATACCCCCGGAAGGCACCTTTCGGGGGTTTTTCGTTTATATCCGGTTGTTATTTTCACCATACACAATTAACGCGAGAGGAACTATCGCATGAGTGATACACGTAGGCTACGCATTGCCATTCAAAAATCAGGTCGTTTATCGGACGATAGCATTGCTTTATTAAAAGCTATTGGAGTGAAATTACAAATTCGTGATCGCTTGTTGATTGCTCATTCTACCAATGAACCCATTGATTTATTGCGGGTCCGTGATGATGATATCCCAGGCCTCGTAATGGACGGTGTCGCAGATCTAGGGTTTATTGGTGAAAATGAACTGGAAGAAAAAATGCTAGAACGCCAAGCGTCTAATAAACCAAGTAAATTTGTGACCTTACGCCGATTAGATTATGGCGGTTGTCGTTTATCATTAGCAGTGCCGAATGAACTTGATTATAGTGATGTTAACTCGTTGGCAGGCAAAAAAGTTGCAACGACCTATCCATATTTATTAGAGCGTTTTTTCAAAGAAAAAAAGGTTGATGCTCAAACCGTTATGCTAACTGGTTCTGTTGAGGTTGCCCCGCGAGCGGGCATTGCTGATGCTATTTGTGACCTGGTGTCCACAGGGGCAACTCTAGAAGCCAACGGATTACATGAAGAAGATGTAATTTTTGAATCAAAGGCTGTGCTGATTCAAAAAGCGGATGCCTTATCTGATGAAAAACAAGCCATGATTAACCGTTTCTTGCCACGCATCGATGGGGTAATGCAAGCAAAAGAAAGTAAATATATCATGCTCCACGCACCAAAAGCCTATTTAGAACAAGTAAAAAGCTTACTCCCGGGCGCAGAAAATCCGACGGTATTACCACTAGCACAAAATGATGAGACCGTCGCAATCCATGTGGTGAGTACCGAGACTTTATTCTGGACAACGATGGAAAAACTCAAAGCGCTTGGCTGTAGCTCTATCTTGGTTATGCCAATTGAAAAAATGATGGGCTAACGCTTTAGTTCTTCTATACGATTAATCATGATTTAGTAAAGGCACAATAACATGCTTGTACAATGGGATTCATTAGCACCCGACGCACAAATTAAAGCTCTCATGCGTCCTGCTATGGCCGATAGTGATACTCTCACTACTACGGTCAAAAGTATCATTAATGATGTGGCAACTCGTGGTGATGATGCGGTTTTATCCATGACGGCTAAATTTGATGGGGTTGCACTCACGTCATTAGCCTTAAGTGAAGAACTCATCAAAACGGGTATTGCTTCACTAGATGATACAATTAAAACATCCATCAACGTCGCATTTGCTAACATTACCGCATTTCATGAAGCACAACGCCCCAAGGATGTGCAGTTAACCACTCAGCCTGGCGTAGACTGTGAACTCAAACATGTGCCTATAGAAGCGGTGGGTTTATACATTCCTGGTGGGACTGCCCCACTCCCTTCAACAGTATTAATGTTGGGAGCTACTGCACAAGTAGCAGGATGTCCACGTAAAGTACTTTGTAGTCCACCCAATGCTCAAGGTTCACTTGCACCTGAAATTTTATATGCGGCTTCTTTATGTGGAATCAATGAAATTTATTTATGTGGTGGTGCCCAAGCTATTGCAGCACTTGCATTAGGAACTGACACAATTGGTCAGGTAAATAAAATTTTTGGTCCAGGTAATAGCTTTGTAACAGAAGCTAAACAACAGGTATCATTACTCCCAGCAGGACCCGCTATTGACATGCCCGCTGGACCGTCAGAAGTACTGGTATTGGCGGATCAGTTTGCAGATGCCGATTTTGTTGCCTCCGATTTATTATCACAAGCTGAACATGGCAAAGATTCTCAAGCTATTTTAGTGACCGAATCTCTAGCCTTTGCTGAAGCTGTCCAAGTTGCAGTGAAACAACAGTTAGCGACATTATCACGGTGTGAAATCGCAACGCATGCCATGCAACATGCACGCTATATCGTCACAAAATCAATTGAACAAGCAATTGAAGTCTCAAATCAATATGCCCCTGAGCATTTAATTGTCCAAGTAAACGATACGGATGCAGCTTTGGCTGCATTGACTAACGCAGGTTCTATTTTCGTCGGTCCATGGTCACCAGAATCTGCCGGTGATTATGCTTCTGGAACCAATCACGTATTACCGACATACGGTTATTCACGTCATTACTCAAGTCTCGGGTTACTGGATTTTATGCGTCGTTACACCGTACAAACTTTATCTAAACAAGGGCTTGCGGAACTTGGCCCACATATTATGAATTTAGCCGATGCAGAAGGACTCGATGCTCACCGTCAAGCGGTAGCTATTCGCCTTGCTAAGCTCAACCAAGATGAGACAATATAATGTTCAAGAGTGACTTTTTATGAACAAATTAACCTCGTTATTAGGACAGCTAGTTGCCAAGCATGTTCAACACTTGGTACCTTACGCTTCTGCACGCCGATTGTTTTCAAGTGCGAGTCAAAGTACCGATAAAACGGCTCCCGTATGGTTAAACGCCAATGAAGCTCCAGTGGCTGGCGACTATCAGATTGATTCTGATTTATATAACCGTTATCCGGACTGTCAGCCGGATGCATTGATCGCTGGATACGCTAACTACGCTGGCGTTAAAGTGTCTCAAGTACTCGCTACACGTGGTGCTGATGAAGGTATTGAATTATTGATTCGGACATTTTGCGATGCACCCAATGATCATATTCTCATTTGTCCCCCCACTTATGGAATGTACGCCATTAGTGCAAAAACAGCGAATATTGGCGTTTATCAAGCTCCACTAAATGATGATTTTTCATTAGATATTCATGCTATCAAAGCGTTTAAAGGACAAACTAATTTAGTTTTTTTATGCTCACCTAATAACCCAACAGGAAATCAATTAGCATTAGAAGACGTGATAAACATTGTTGAACATTTTGCTGATAGTGCATTAGTGGTCATCGATGAAGCTTATGTAGAATTTGCTTCATATAACACCACGGCATTGATTGACGATTATCCACATGTAGTTATCTTGCGCACACTTTCTAAAGCATTCGGATTAGCTGGAATACGCTGTGGTTTTACTCTAGCCCAGCCAGAGGTTATTGAGCAACTACTCAAAGTGATTGCACCTTACCCTATTAGTGCTCCTGTTGCAGATATTGCTATTCAAGCACTATCTTCATCGGGATTAACGACAATGCAAGCACAAGTTACCACATTACAAATGGAACAGACTAAACTAGTGGAAATGTTGCCCACCATCGGTGATATTGAATTAGTAGGTCAACAAGATGCGAATTTTGTGTTATTTAAAACGACACATAAAGATGCGCTTATGCAGTTTTTAGTCCATCAGCAAGTGTTCATCCGTGATCAATCTAAACAGCTTAATTTAGCCCAATGTCTGCGTATCAGTGTGGGCACAGCGCAGGAAAATGCACGTTTAATTTCTCTTATTCAACAGTTTTACGCAATACAGGAGGCGACTGCCTTATGAGTGCAGCTAAACCCATTTTATTTATTGACCGTGACGGTACTTTGGTTGAAGAGCCACCGATAGACAAACAACTTGATACCTTAGCCAAATTAAAATTTGAACCTCATGTAATTCCTGTTTTATTACAGCTACAACAAGCCGGTTTTAGTTTAGTGATGGTTTCAAACCAGGATGGTTTAGGAACAGATAGTTTTCCACAAGCCGATTTTGATTTACCCCATGATGCAATGATGGATATTTTTAGCTCTCAAGGCATTCAGTTTGATGACGTTTTAATTTGCCCTCATTTCCCTGAAGACAACTGTACGTGTCGTAAACCTCATCTAGGCTTAGTTAAAGATTACCTGCAACAAGGCCGCATTGATTTTACACAATCTTATGTGATTGGTGATCGGATTACCGATGTAGAACTTGCGCAAAATATGGGTATTAAAAGTTTTCAATACCACCCAGAGACTCTCAATTGGCCGATGATTGCTACGCAGTTATTATTTAATGAACGCATAGCGAGCGTTGAGCGTAGTACTTCAGAAACGAAGATTAATGTTGAGGTCAATCTCGACCACTTCCGTCCAGCAAAGATCTCGACTGGGATAGGTTTCTTTGATCATATGCTCGACCAAATCGCAACCCATGGTGGTTTTGTTCTTGATGTGAATGTTGATGGTGATTTGCATATTGATGACCATCACTCAGTAGAAGATACAGCCTTGGCGATCGGCCAAGCATTAAAACTAGCACTGGGCAATAAACGTGGGATCCATCGTTTTGGATTTGCTTTGCCTATGGATGAATGCCGTGCAGAATGTTTAATGGATATCTCAAATCGTCCTGTATTACAGTTTTCAGCAAACTTCAGTGATAGTCATGTTGGTGAAATGTCGACCCAAATGGTGGAACATTTCTTCCATTCAATTGCCCAATCGATGGGATTATCATTACATTTAAGTACAACTGAAGGCAATGCCCATCATCAAGTTGAAAGCTTATTTAAAGTATTTGGTCGCGCCCTTCGTCAAGCAATTCGCAAAGAAGGTGATGCTATGCCTAGCTCTAAGGGAGCACTGTAAGATGGCACAAAATATTGTCATTATTGATACCGGTTGTGCCAATATATCTTCGGTCAAATTTGCGCTCGAACGCTTAGGTGTTACAGTCACTGTCTCAGATGATCCTGCAATTATTAAAGCTTCAGACAAAGCGTTTTTACCTGGAGTCGGTTCTGCACAAAACGCAATGGCATCGATTGCTCAAAAAGGTTTAGTTGAGACAATTCAACAGTTAACTCAACCTACACTAGGTGTATGTTTAGGGATGCAATTAATGACGGCACTTTCTCATGAAAGTGGCTTAAATAATACTGACCATGTGACCTGTTTAAATCTAATTCCAGGTACTGTTGAAAAAATGTCAGTTGGTAAGCTACGCCTGCCTCATATGGGTTGGAATACCGTCAACCCAAATAATAATCCCTTGTTTAAGGGAATTACCCATGGCACCTATTTTTACTTTGTTCACGGTTATGCAGTACCCGTATATGAACATACACTAGCTAGCTGTGAATATGGCATGGCTTTTAGCGCCGCCATTCATAAAGATAACTTTTATGGGGTGCAATTTCACCCTGAACGCTCTGGTGATGCAGGTGCCCAACTTCTTGAAAATTTTGTGAGTCTATAATGATTATCCCAGCAATTGATTTAATTGATGGTGCTGTTGTGCGCCTTTACCAAGGGGATTATGCCCAAAAAACTCAGTATCAACTAGATCCTGTTGATGTCGTGAATGCCTATGCTGATGCAGGTGCTAAATGGCTCCATATCGTCGATCTAACCGGCGCTAAAGATGTCAAAAAACGTCAATTAACGTTAATTAAAAAAATGGTCGATACTGGTCGTATGTCATTTCAAGCAGGAGGCGGTATTCGTTCCGAAGCGGATGTTGCTGGCTTATTAGATATTGGCGTTAAACGAGTTGTCATTGGTTCTTTAGCAGTCAAAGAGCCTGAATTAGTTAAATCTTGGATGGTAAAATACGGACCTGAGGCGATTGTCCTAGCATTAGATGTGAACATTAATGCTGCGGGTGAAAAATGTATTGCCACACATGGTTGGCAAGAAGACTCAGGAGTACCTATCGAAGGGCTATTAACCGATATGTTATCAGTCGGAGCAAAGCACGTATTATGTACCGATATCAGTCGTGATGGTACATTACAAGGCGCAAATGCAGAACTTTATACAGAAATGAAAGCAGCATTTCCTAGTGTGGTGTGGCAAGCCTCAGGCGGAATTGGTTCACTCGACGATATTACACGTCTTGGTCCTACTAATGTAGATGGTGTGATCTTAGGACGAGCGCTTTTAGAAGGTAAATTTACTCTTGAGGAGGCGATTGCATGTTGGCAAGACGCATAATTCCTTGTTTAGATGTTCGCGATGGCAAAGTCGTTAAAGGTGTACAATTTCGAAATCATGAAATTATCGGAGATATTGTTCCACTGGCTCAACAATATGCTCAAGCCGGTGCGGATGAACTGGTTTTTTATGATATCACGGCATCAAGTGATGCTCGTGTTGTAGATAAAAGTTGGGTTGAACGTATTGCTCAAGTGATTGATATTCCTTTTTGTGTCGCTGGCGGCATTAAGTCAGTCGAAGATGCGGGTAAAATTTTGGCAATGGGTGCGGATAAAATATCTATCAATTCCCCAGCTCTAGCTAATCCTGAACTGATAACCGAATTACATGATGCCTTCGGGCAGCAGTGTATCGTGATCGGTATTGATAGTCACTTTAACGAGCTAACGGGCAAATATGAAGTCTATCAATTTACCGGAGATGAAACGCGTACCCAGCAAACTTCATGGGAAACTGCAGATTGGGTCAATGAAGTTCAACGCCGCGGAGCAGGTGAAATTGTCTTAAACTGTATGAACCAAGATGGTGTGCGCCAAGGTTATGACTTAAAACAACTCAGTGCAATTCGCAACATCTGTGAAGTACCACTTATTGCATCAGGTGGTGCCGGTAAAATCCATCACTTTGCTGATGTTTTTAAAGAAGCGGACGTGGATGGTGCTCTTGCGGCATCAGTATTTCATAAAGGGATCATTGAGATTGCCGAGTTAAAGACCTATTTACATAACGAAACTATTGCTATGAGAACCGTATGATTATTACTACAGAAAATATCGCTAAAATCGCTTGGACTAAAATGGATAACCTTGTTCCAGCTATTGTCCAAGATGCCATTACAGGTAAAGTTCTGATGCAAGGGTTTATGGATCAATCCGCCCTATCTCATACACTGACGTCAGGTCACGTGACTTTTTATTCTCGATCTAAACAGCGCTTATGGACTAAAGGAGAAACCTCGGGCAACACACTTAATTTAGTTCAAGTAGAAAGTGACTGTGATCATGATAGTTTATTAGTGTTAGCTCATCCCAATGGTCCAACATGCCATACTGGCGCTGAAGCCTGTTGGTTTGATAATTCACAAAGTGACTACACATTTCTAGCCGATTTAGAAAAACTCATCGCAACGCGTAAAGGAGCGGATCCTGAATCGAGTTATACAGCACACTTATATAGTCGCGGTATTAAACGCATAGCACAAAAAGTAGGTGAAGAAGGTGTAGAAACGGCTTTAGCCGCTACCGTAGCAGATTTGGACGAGTTAAAAAACGAATCTGCAGATTTACTTTATCACCTGTTAGTTTTGCTTCAAGCCTCTGATTTATCAATGAAAGATGTCGTATCCGTGCTCCGTAAACGACATAAATAATATTTTTTTAAAATAAATACTTGAAAACGCATAGCCCGTCCTTACATATAGATTATCGGTGCTCAAGAGAGGCCGATAACACCGTCGCCGAATAATCGGGACATTTTAATTTAACATATTGCTTTAAATTTTAAGGATATGACTATGCGTACTATCGATCTATCTCCACTTTACCGTTCTTTCATTGGTTCTGACCACTTAGCATCTATGATTGATGCTGCGGCACGCAATGAAAAACAAACATCTTATCCTCCTTACAACATTGAATTAGTTAGTGAGGATAAATACCGAATTACAATGGCTATTGCCGGATTTGCCCAAGATGATGTTGACATTGTCGTTCAAGAAAACACGCTTGTTGTCACGGGTAATAAACCGAATACCGATAATGATTCAGATTCCAAACAGTTCTTACACAAAGGGATATCTGAGCGTAATTTCGAACGTAAATTCCAACTCGGCGATCACGTTAAAGTGTTGGCTGCGGATATGGAAAACGGCTTACTCAGTATTGAATTAGAACGTGTGATCCCCGAAGCGAAAAAACCTCGTAAAATTGAAATTGGATCACGTCTGATTGATAATCAATAATACTCACTTCTCCCTATGTGTGTACTTTAAGGCAGCTGATGAGCTGCCTTTTTATGTTAAGCACACTGTTTTCTAACCCATCCCTGGCATCACAAATAAACCAACTCTACCTTTTTAGTAATATGAACCAACGATGAACAAAACGTTGAATAGCGTCGTATAATAAGTTCTCCTGCAACTTTTTGAGTTTGTCCCCGTCTATTTAAATAGATAAATAAAAAATCGAGAATATTATGAAAAATGGTCTTTTGTTACTAGGTGTTTTAATGGTAAGTATCACCATCTATTTGATTGCCCAATCTACTGCACATGCAGTTAACCCACAGTCTATTTCTCCAGTCAAATCACTTGCCCAACAAACGGGCATTCCATCTAAAACCCTCGAGCAAACCATGCATAGCGAATCCATCGTTTTTGGTTTGGGCTGTTTTTGGGGTGCCGAGATGCGCTTTGAAAAAATGCCAGGCGTTATCAATGTTTTATCTGGATATGCAGATGGTAGTGGATTTGAGGCCTCTTATAGCAATATTACTCAGTCGCGTAATCGCTTTAATCCGGATAATTATGCTGAAGTAATCAAGGTCACTTATCACCCAGATACTGTCAGTGTGGAAACCCTGATTAAGGCGTTTTTTGAAATGCATAACCCGACTCAGCGCGATGGACAAGGTAATGATATTGGTACACAGTACCGCTCCACTATTTTAACGTCACAGCCTGAGCATCTTATGACTGCTAATGCGTTAAAAATGGAATATCAAAAACAACTCAATAAAAGCGGTTACGGTACAATTATCACTAAGATTAAATCTCTAGACGTATTCTATATAGCTGAAGATTACCATCAAGATTATATTGCTAAAAACCCCAATGGATATTGTCCGGATCATTCAACAGGAGTGACATTCGCCCCTAAAACAACAGAGCAACTTGCTCAAATAGATGATGATGCGAATTTTGATAATACCGCATTGATGAAGGGGCAGCATATTGTTGTGATTGATGCTGAGCATTGTCCCTATTGTGAGAAGTTTAAAGAAAATGTCGCCAATGAATATCAGGGTGATATCCCAATGCATTTTCGTACTTCTACTCAGCTTAATGGCTTGACCATTAGTTCCCCTACTTGGGCAACGCCAACTCTCTTATTTATGGAAGATGGCAAAGAGACTTATGGGATACAAGGCTATGTAGAACCTAAAACCTTCTACAAAGCACTTGGTGCGTTCAAATTGGGACAATCCGAAGCATTTGATGTGGCATTTAATAAAAGTACTGATGCTCGTTTTTGTAAACAGTACGAAGAATTTAATAACGTCGGTGAAGGTGTCTTTATTGATACGCTAAGTGGGGATCCATTATTTGATACTCAATACCAGTTTAACTCTGGCACTGGCTGGCTTTCATTCACCCAAGCGATCGCCGGCAGCGTCACTTACCATGAAGATAATCGTTATGGTATGAAACGGGTAGAAATTAAAGCTAAGAAAAGTGGCATACATTTAGGCCATGTCTTTGCTGATGGTCCAAATGGCTCTCCACGCTATTGTATTAATGCCACTGTGTTAGGATTTGAACCACGCGTCTCGAGTTAAACGCATGTCAATATGCATAATACCATCCTCATCATAAGGTGAGGATGTGGGTGTAAATCCTAACCCCTTATAAAACGCCTGTAGGTATGTTTGTGCGCCAATTTCAATCGGGACTTCAGTCCATACATCAAAACAAACATGAATCGCTTTAAACATTAATTCACGCGCAAATTCTTTCCCTCTTTCAGACGATGCGATGACTACCCGACCAATACTACTCGCATTAACAAACGACATACCGGGAGGTAAGCAACGCGCATACCCCACTAAAATGTCTTTTTGATACATCAAAATATGATATGCAGCAGGATCCTCATCCTTATTATCCAAATCTGGATAAATACAGGCTTGCTCAACGACAAATACATCACTTCTGAGTTTTAATAAGTGATACAACTCATAAGGGCTTAGTTGATTAAATGATTTGACGACAATATTCAATGGCTATTCTCAGTTGTCTTTTAAGCGAGTGATAAAGTATCACAATCAATACTAAAATTTGAGTAATAAACCATCTCTCATAAAAAAACGCCACAATGAAACCACTGTAGCGCTTTTAAAACAAAACTCGTTATCAGGCTAATCGGTTAACCTAGTAATGCCGACAATAGTGCACTCACTTCATCGACTGGTAAAGTACCATCTAGTTTGTGATAGGCACAGTTACCACTATTTGCTTCTGCTTGATAATAATCTACGAGAGGCTTAGTTTGTGTGTGGTAGATACCTAAACGATCGCGGACTGTTGCTTCTTTGTCATCATCACGAATACTTAAATCATCACCTGTTTCATCATCTTTACCTTCCACTTTAGGTGGATTATAAACAACATGATAAACACGACCTGATGCAGAGTGGACTCGACGTCCGCCCATACGCTCAACAATAACATCGTCAGGCACATCAAATTCTAAACAAAAATCCACATTAACACCTGCGTCTTTCATTGCATCCGCTTGTGGAATAGTGCGTGGGAAACCGTCTAACAAAAATCCTTTTGCACAATCATCTTGAGCAATACGTTCTTTCACTAAACCAATAATAATATCGTCAGAAACTAACTGGCCAGCATCCATTACTTTCTTGGCTGCAAGCCCCATTTCAGTACCCGCCTTTATCGCACCGCGCAACATATCGCCAGTAGAGATTTGTGGAATACCGAATTTGCCCATCAAAAACTGAGCTTGAGTTCCTTTTCCGGCACCTGGTGCACCTAATAAAATGATGCGCATGTGCATCCTCCATCAATAATAGTAAAAATTTAATGCCGATAACTTACCCATTAATCACCATGGTTTCAACCAGAAATCGCAGTTGAATAAAGAGTTTACGACTAAAAGCGCAAGATTGCCTGCGTATATTAAATCATAACAAAAAAGGCAGTCTTAATGACTGCCTTCAAATCAAGTGATATGAATCTATTTAGATAAGCTCATTAATAGACCATTTAGATTCTGTACAAAAGAAGCAGGGTCTTTTAAAGAACCTTGCTCTGATAAGGCGGCTTGGTCAAATAACACACCACTCCAACGCTTAAACAACTCTTCATCTTGTACATCCGATAAGTGTTTCACTAAATCATGTTCAGGGTTCAACTCCAAATGATAAGTCACTTCTGGGACCGGTTGACCCGCAGCTTGCATGAGCTTCACCATTTGAGTTGTCATTCCATTTTCATCTGCAACGATACAAGCTGGAGACTCGGTTAAACGATGTGTAAACTTCACTTCGTTAACTTTATCACCTAGAGCAGTTTTAACACGCTCTAACACGCCTTCTATCGCTTTTTCAGCTTCTTCTTTCGCAGCTTTATCATCTTCAGAATCCAGCTCATCAAGATTACCTTGAGCAATTGATTGGAAGGATTTCTCATCAAACTCTGTGAGATGTGACATCAACCATTCATCAATACGCTCAGACATTAATAACACTTCGATTCCTTTCTTACGGAAGATCTCTAAGTGCGGACTTGTTTTAGCAGCTTGGTAAGAATCAGCAGTCACATAATAAATCTTATCTTGACCTTCTTGCATCCGTTCAATGTAGTCAGCTAGTGACACATTTTCGATATCCGAATCATTATGAGTCGATGCAAAGCGCAGTAATCCAGCAATTTTTTCTTTATTAGCAAAATCTTCTGCAGGACCTTCTTTTAAAACATTACCAAATTCAGACCAAAAACCTTGATATTTCTCAGCATCTTTTTTGGACATTTTTTCTAGCATTTGTAACACTTTTTTCGTGCAACCGTTACGCATTGCTTGAGTAATTTTGTTGTCTTGTAAGATTTCGCGCGATACATTCAAAGGTAAATCGTTTGAATCCAATAAGCCTTTCACAAAACGTAAGTAAGTAGGCATGAACTGCTCTGCATCATCCATAATGAAGACGCGTTGTACAAATAATTTTAAACCGTGTTTTTGATCACGGTTATATAAATCAAATGGGGCTTTAGCTGGGATATATAATAAACTAGTATATTCCGTCTTACCTTCAACGCGGTTATGTGACCAAGTTAATGGATCGGCATAATCGTGCGATACATGCTTATAAAATTCATTGTATTCATCATCTGAGATATCTGCTTTTTCACGCGTCCACAGTGCTGTTGCCTTATTAATAGGCTCCCATTTAGCAGGTTCTCCTGGGATTTTTTCACCATCAGGGCCCTCTGATTCAGGTACTTCAGCTTTAAACATTTGTACAGGAATACTGATGTGGTCAGAATATTTAGTGATAATTGAACGTAACTTCCAATCATCTAAGAACTCTTTATCTTCATCGCGGATATGTAATGTAATCTCTGTACCACGTGTTTGTTTTTCGATATCTGCTGTAGTGAATTCGCCTTCACCTTGAGATTCCCACTGAACACCTTCTGATGCTGGAGCACCTGCTGCGCGTGTTTTTACGGTAACATTATCAGCTACAATAAAAGCAGAATAAAAACCGACCCCAAATTGACCGATCAGTTGAGAATCTTTAGCTTGATCACCAGAAAGATTTGAAAAAAAGTCCGATGTCCCTGATTTAGCAATCGTACCTAAATTAGCGATGACTTCATCTTTTGTCATCCCAATACCGTTATCACTGATCGTGATAGTACCTGCATCTTTGTTACACGAAACTTTAACGTGTAAATCACCGTCATTTTCATATAAAGCATCATTGGATAATGCCTTAAAACGTAACTTATCTGCCGCATCTGCCGCGTTTGAGACAAGTTCACGTAAAAATATTTCTTTGTTAGAGTACAAAGAATGAATCATCAATTGTAATAATTGTTTAACTTCGGTTTGGAAACCGTGTGTTTCTTGTTGAACAGTATCAGTCATGCTTGCATATCTCCTGAAACAAAATGGTTATGTGTTATGAGTAGATATGTAAGGCTGTCTGGAACTTTTTCAAGTCTGAATGGATGAAAATATTTTAAATTGAGCGACGACCAGAAAATGCGTGAGTTAAAGTATTGCCATCAATATATTCAAGTTCACCACCGACTGGCACACCATGGGCAATTCTGGAGGCCTTTACATTATTTTTGGTACACATTTGACCAATATAATGCGCGGTTGCTTCCCCTTCAACAGTGGGATTAGTGGCAAGAATCACTTCTTGAATATTTTCATTAGCTAGACGCTTAGCCAATACATCTAATCCAATTTCTGAGGGTCCAATACCATCGATAGGAGATAAATGCCCCATCAGTACAAAATATTGCCCACTAAACTCAGACGTTTGTTCAATAGCAAGGATATCTTGAGGAGATTCAACAATGCAAAGTGTTTGAGCTTGTTGCCGAGCAGGACTAGCACAGATCCCGCAAAGTTTACTTTCTGTAAACGTTCGACAAGACTCACAGTGCGTTACATGCTCCATTGCATCATGTAATGAATGACTTAATCGCATTGCCCCCTCGCGATTTCGCTCAAGCAAATGAAATGCCATACGCTGGGCAGACTTTGCGCCCACACCAGGAAGACATTTAAAGCTTTCAATTAACTCTGTAATAAGAGGGCTATACTTCATGTTATCTTATAACCTACGTCGAGTACGAAGCCTTAAAAAGGCATTTTAAAGCCTGGAGGAAGTGGCATACCACCGGTCACATCTGACATTTTATCTTTCGTCGTTTCAGCTACACGTCGAACGGCATCATTACATGCAGCAGCAACTAAATCTTCAATCATATCTTTATCATCATCCATCAACGAATCATCCAAATGAACACGTTTAACGTTATGATTACAGGTCATCGTTACTTTCACCATGCCAGCACCAGCTTCACCGGTTACTTCAATATTGGCTAACTCAGCTTGTGATTTTTCCATGCGTTCTTGCATTTGCTGAGCTTGCTTCATGATATTTCCCATACCACCTTTAAACATATTAACTTCCTACGGTTTTGGTTTTAATGTGCCTGAAACTACTGATGTACCAAATGTACTTTGTAATTTTTGTAGTTCAGGATTTGAATTTAAAATAGATTGAGCATATTCATTGCGAATTTGATTGATGTGCATTTGTAATGCATAAGGGGTATTGATGGGTGAACCAAAACTCACTTCTACAGTGATGGCAGTATTGAAAAATACTGATAAACTTTCAGTTAATGCAGTGACTGACGTTTCATTATGTAAGTGCTCTTTATCATGATCTAACAATAAGGACACCACATCCCCTTTTCTACTAAATGATGAATGTATGGCTAACTGTTTATTGAGTCCAGTTAAATTCAATTGACCAATTACATTGGTCCAATCGTCAATCTGAGCAGCGCTAGTCAATTTATCACCGTTGGGTAACATCGCGCTTAGTGCTTCGATATCAACATGCTGTACATTCACTTTTGCGACACCTGAATGATCAATTAGTCCCATCTTTGATGGGTCATTCTCTGGCTGTGCAAGTGATTCCGGCACTGTTTCTGGTTCTAATTGCATCGCCGGTTCAGCTTTTAATGTCGGTGTTGCTGGTTGTTCTGTCGTTGTGAGCAGTTCGTTTGTCGTAATGGTTTCTACTGGTTTTTCAACGTCCGCACTTTCATTACCTTCGGAATCAAGACTGTCCGCATTTAGATCGTCACTCAACGCCAACAAATCATCAATGGCATTACCTGTCACAGTATTAATTTGTGGCTGACTTTCTTGTTCAACCTGAACATCAATGGGAATATCTGAAAACTCATCATCCATGTATGCTTCTGGTGGCAAACTGTCATCAGTAAATTGAGCTGGGTGCATGTCAAGCGCAGCCTCAATGATCTCCGCTTGCTCATTGAACAAAGCGACATCATCTGCATCTTGAGCTAATAAAGTAACATCTTGAGATTGGACTGGCTCTGGCTCTGGCTCTGGCTCTGGCTCTGGCTCTGGCTCTGGCTCTGGCTCTGGCTCTGTAAACATATCGTTCATGACCTCTGAGAAGTCAACTTTTTCTTCACTATTTTCTTCATCTTCGATAATGACAGAAATTGGCTCATGCTTAAGTTCAGGAGTCGAGGCTGGAATGGTTTTTTCATCCAACTCAGAATCTGAGATTGGGTTTGGCTCAACGGCCAGATCCGTTTTGCTCAAGTCCTGAGATTCTGTAACAGATGATGTAGATTGTTGATTTACAACGTCAGGTACAGTAGCGAAAGTTATCATCTCACCAACTTCTGCAATATGATCCTGCATATCAGATTTAATGATATCGACAAAATCTTCAATCGGCGTGGACGGTGTAAAAGCTAACATACGCAATAACACCATTTCAAAACCCGCTCGACCATCCATACTATGTGGTAAATCTTGTTTACCATTCAAAGCTATTTGGTAGAGTAACTGTACTTGTTCCTTTGAGATTGAACCAGCCAACTTATATATTGCACGCGCAGATATCGTTTCTAGCTTGCATGCTTCAGGCACGACTTGTGTCATGGCAATTTGATGCAATAAACTCATTACTTCATCAAGTACATGTAAATAATTTGGAGAGGTTTGTGAGACAGCTTCTACCTGCTCAAAAACAGCAAGCTTATCTCCTTCAATGATGTTATGAAGGATTTTAAGGATCTGATTTTTATCCATTAATCCTAACATATCAGAGACTACAGCTGCGCTAACCTGGTTATTTCCTTGAGCGATTGCTTGATCGGTTAAACTCAATGCATCACGCATACTACCATTCGCGGCTCTGGCTAATTGAGCTAGGGCAGCAGGTTCATGATTAATCTGTTCTTGCATCAAAACATGCGAAAGCTGGTGTTGTATTTGTTCACGTGAAAGCGCCTTGAGATTAAACTGCAAGCAACGTGACAAAATGGTGACTGGTAATTTTTGAGGATCAGTTGTGGCAAGTAAAAACTTCACATGCGGTGGTGGTTCTTCTAGCGTTTTCAATAAAGCATTGAAACTATGCTTAGATAGCATATGTACTTCATCTATCAGATAGACTTTGTAATCGCCTTGTGTCGGACGATATTGTACATTATCTAATAGCTCTCTAGTATCATCTACTTTAGTTCGAGAGGCTGCATCAATTTCAAGTAAGTCGACAAAACGACCCTGCTCTATATCTTTACATGTTCCACAGACACCACACGGATTAGCACTTAGGCCAGTATCACAGTTAAGACTTTTAGCAAATATTCGCGCTATTGTTGTTTTACCAACACCTCTTGTGCCTGTGAATAAATAAGCGTGATGTAAACGATTGTTATCTAACGCATTTGAAATTGCGGTCACTACATGCTCTTGACCTACAAGTTCTGAAAACTTATTCGGACGCCACTTTCGTGCTAGTACTTGATAGCTCATAATAGATTAATCGCCTTCAAATTCGCAAATTGCGTAAGGAGTAATCCCTGCCTCTTTGAGTTTTTGTTCACCACCTATGTCAGGTAATGAAATCACAAAGCCAGCATGTTCTACCACACCACCTAAGCGTTTTATTAAATTTGCTGTGGCAATCATGGTGCCACCTGTCGCCAGTAAATCGTCAATCATCAAAACACGCTCACCTGGCTTAACGGCATCTTCATGGATTTCGAGATTATCGATGCCGTATTCAAGTTCATATCCTTCAGTTATTGTTTTACGGGGCAATTTACCTGGTTTACGTACAGGAATGAAACCAATCCCCATCGCCAATGCTAAAGGAGCACCAAAAAGGAAACCACGCGCCTCTGTACCTGCGATTTTATCAAAATTAAATGACTTATAATGTTCAGCCATTAATTCAATACATTGATTGAATGCTCTATGGTCTTCTAAGACACTAGTCACGTCTCGAAACATGATCCCTGGCTTAGGGTAATCCGGAATGGTTTTAATCACTGATTTAATATATTCGCCCGACAAAATTCACCCTTTTTTTATTATTATTTATTTTGAAAAATAGAATACGAACCAGCCACAAATAACGTTCAATAAGGGTAAAGCAACTAACATACCTATAGCAGCTAAAAAATACCAAACGTTAAATGGGTCTTTAAAATTTGTATCGGAAGACATTGTACTACTCCAAAAGTGAACGTAAATAGAAAAATTTGCTTGAGTTGAATTATAAAGGGATCGACCCTAAAAATATAGCCTAGATACCTAATAGTCTAATGCGACTGTCATTATTCTAAGTTCATTTTTTAAGTATTAATAAATAATATCAGTCTAGTAGTCCAGAGTTAACGATTAATCACTGATCACTAATCAATAATGTTGCCTGATACCCCGTATACTTCCGTATATTTATTACTCGATTATCATCCAACATCCAATATTGACCTTTGATACCCTTTAGCGTCCCTGTAAAAGAAGATTCTTTATCTAAATTTAACGAGGTGATTTTTTCCGGGTACTGACTGACGGGATAATGAATATCGACAGTCTCATGGTCAATATCTTGCACAGCAAGTAATCCATACTCATTACGAATTGCTTGAATTTGAGAGGCAATAGCATCTTTCATTTCATTTTTTAATGCCTTTAAGTCGAGTTTTTCTGGTTCACCTTTTAGCATTAAGCGCCAGTTTGTTTTGTCAGAAATAAACGATTTACAAGCCGTCTCGACTAAACCACTCATTAAACGATTGCTGACGCGATATAAAACAATTGCTTGAGTTGCACCTTGGTCCATCCAACGAGAAGAAACTACACCATGTATTTGTCGAGTAATTCCTACTTTACTTTGCCCTGTATTAGCAAGATAAACATAATGAGTATTAAAACAATTCGCCTCACCCCATTGTGGCTCTCGACAAGTGCCTTGAGCATAATGACACTGCTCTGGTTTCATAATACATTCATCACACTGAGCTAATGAACGCATGCAGTTGAAACAAAATCCTTGTGAATAACTCTTATTAGTTTGGATGCCACAATGAATACAATTAATTTGGCTTAAATTTGTTAATGTAATTTTTCGTCCAATAAGCGCATTCATCCCAATACGATGCTCGCCTATAGGTAAGGTATATTGCACTTTATTTTCAGAATCCGCACGTACCTGCATTTTTTCTAACGCACCGCTATATTGAGTCATTATGTACCTATTTATTTGCTTAACCAAGACGATAATGACACTCAGGGTCAACTACAAATCGCCCTTTCATCGCCTCTCGCCCTAATAACATACGATACGT
The DNA here is from genome assembly GCA_949498985.1 of Glaciecola sp. HTCC2999. Classification (GTDB taxonomy): domain Bacteria; phylum Pseudomonadota; class Gammaproteobacteria; order Enterobacterales; family Alteromonadaceae; genus Opacimonas. The sequence continues at coordinate 2,917 of CATECQ010000017.1, read as the reverse complement.
CATCTTAGAACGATCCGTCAATGTTAACCTAATTGTCCAACTCTTATTTGCCATTGTGATTTTGGTATGTATGACATAGCGGCGCTGTTTTGTTGCGGTTGAACTTTTTACTTTTTTAATATCAACGACTTTCGCCTTTTTACGAATAACTTCATCAATATCATAAACATCCGGATGTATATCAAATGCAATCCACATTGCATCATCTTTAGTGAACTCTTCAATATTATCAACATGTAAAGAGGATGTTTTCGCACCGGTGTCTACTCTAATATGTAATTCTTCGATACCTAACTGCGGTAAATCACATTTTTCTAAGGAGCCTATTACTAATTTTTTCATAATGTTTAATCAGTTATTGGATTAGGATTATCCTCTAAATCCAAGTTATCTTGGAGCAATTCAACATGCTCAGCTACAGAGTTAGGTTTTGAGAAGTATGCAATATGATACATCGCTTCACCTTCTTGTGTTAAAGGTATATTTTGCTTGCCTATCACTACCCCTTCGTTATAAGAAACAATAGTGTCTAATAAAGTCCCGAATGGATCGGAAATCGTAGCTAACACATCACCTTTATTAACATGATCACCTAATTGTGCCACATGATTGACTAATCCACTTTCACTTGCTCGTACCCAGCCACTCTGACGGGCTATAAATAGACGAACTGGTTTATCGGAAACTTTTCGCTTATTCAACATCCCAATCTCACGCATGACATTGATGATACCTTTAACGCCAGCACGAATAGAAAATTCATCATAACGCAAGGCTTCACCAGCCTCATATAAAATAACTTTAACACCCTGCTCAGACGCAGTTTGTCTAAGAGAATGATCACGCTCTTCAGCATTCAAAAGAACCGGCATACCAAAAGCTTTCGCAATTGCTAACGTTTCGGGATCATCTAAGTTAGCCCGGATTTGAGGTAAATTACTGCGATGTATTGCACCAGTATGTAAATCGATTCCGTAATCACAAAGAGCAACGACCTCATTAAAAAATAAATAGGCAATTCGTCCTGCAAGAGAGCCTTTTTTACTACCGGGAAAACTGCGGTTTAAATCTCGTCGGTCAGGTAGGTATCGAGATTGATTAAGTACACCATAAACATTCACCATCGGGACAACAATTAACGTACCACGTAAAGTTTTAATGGATTTATTTTTCAGTAAACGGCTAATTATCTCAATACCATTAAGTTCATCACCATGTATGGCGGCACTCACAAATAATGTAGGACCCGGTCGTTTCCCTCGTTGAACATGCACCGGAATAGACATTTGTGTATTCGTGTATAAGAGAGGCATTGGCAGTTCAATACGCTTATTTTCACCTGCTTTTATAGTAACACCGCCAATCATTATCGGCTTAATAGATGCTGTTGTCATGATGGATAAATCCCTACCCTTTACCTATCGTTTTGGTCTTATGTGGTTTTGCGTTTTTAACAATATGTTGAATAACCATACTAGCGACATCTTTACCCGTTGCCTGCTCAATTCCTTCTAATCCTGGTGATGAATTCACTTCCATGACGACAGGGCCGTTATTTGAACGTAAGATATCAACGCCCGCCATCCCTAACCCCATAGTTTTTGCCGCAGCAACAGCGGTTTTTCTTTCCTCAGGAGATAGTCGAACAATACTGGCTGAACCGCCACGATGTAAATTAGAACGAAATTCACCCGGAGCTGCTTGTCGTTTCATAGCAGCAATCACTTTTCCACCCACAACTAAACAGCGGATATCAGCCCCACCCGCTTCTTTTATATATTCTTGGACTAAGATATTGGCATTAAGTCCCATGAATGCTTCAATAATAGCTTCTGCTGTTTTAGAAGTTTCAGCTAAAACTACACCAATCCCCTGAGTACCCTCAAGAAGCTTGATAACAACTGGAGCACCACCTACATTTTTGATTAAATCATCAATTTTATCGGGATGATTCGCAAAACCTGTCCGGGGCATACCAATGCCTTTTCTAGATAAGAGCTGTAAAGAACGTAATTTATCACGTGACCGGCTAATCGCAACGGATTCGTTAACACTATACGTCCCCATCATCTCAAACTGTCTAACAACAGAAGTTCCATAAAATGTGACTGATGCGCCAATACGAGGAATTAAAGCATCATAATAGGGTAGTGGTTTTCCTTTATACCTAACTGATGGACGATTACTCGTAATATCCATATAACAATGCATAGTATCTACTACATCTATTTGATGACCGAGGGCTTCACCCGCTTCTTTTAAACGACGGGTAGAATATAAATTAGCATTTCTTGATAGTATGGCGATTCGCATAACACAGTCTCAATTTAATAAAGTACAACAACATATTTTAAAGCGCCCTTATACTCTAATTTAGTGGTATCTCAAAATGATATTTATGTTAAACGTGTAAAAAGATTAATTTCTTTAAATGAATGAGCAGGGGGTAAATTACTAGGGGGCAAACGATTCATAAAACGTTCTTTTTTAATTGGGAAAGGCCATCGATAAATTTTATAATTCGAAGAAATATATGAAATCCCGACGTTGCTATAAAAACTATATTTAATCTTACATAATCGTTGTTGATCATAAATTGTTGTCATTAAATGTCCCTATTGAATTATTCAATATAAATTATTTGTATATTTAAAGAGATTAGACCCTTAAATAAAAAAATAAAATGAACCATAGGACAGAATTAGATAATAATTCTCTCAACATACATAACATAAACAAAGTAGCTATCAAAATAATATGCCATCAATGAACATTAGGCGATGTTAGATATTTATCACCACGCACAAAAAAAGGCCTACCGTGAGGTAAGCCTTTCTTCGTAATGGGAGCTTGGCGATGTGCTACTCTCACATGGGGAAACCCCACACTACCATCGCCGCTAATACGTTTCACTTCT